>JAIQFG010000127.1 GCA_020073375.1 Terriglobia bacterium
GGCGTCTCCCCCAAAAATCAGCGTGTGGCATTCCTTACATGTCTTGCGCCACAAGAGTTGCTCGGCTTCGGCTGTGCGCTCGCCCACCCACTGCTGCGGCGTCAGCAGGCGGTAGTCTGCGGGAATCGGATGCTCGGGCAGATCGCGGCTGGGGTCGCGCGGCACGCGCAAATCCGCCGGGTGCGCGGTGATGTACGCTTGCAGCTTGGCCACGATGAACGGATGAATCGCCTCTGGCGTATCGTGCGGCACCGCGTCCGGTAGCCGCTTGTCGAATTGCAGCGAATGGCATGCGGCGCAGGTGCGCGCGTACGTCGCCGGCGCCATGTACGCGCGCGGCGAGACGGCAACGGAAACGGCGGGCTTTACTCCAGCAATTTCCGAGTCTTTCGCCGCCGCGGCGCCGCTCGCTCCATCTCCGTACGGCCACGGCGCTCCCGCGTCGGCTGCGGAACGGTGGCAATCCGTGCACACCATCTGCACGCGGCTGCCGTTTGGCCCCAGTAAATTCGGCTGCAGGTGGCGGAAGTGATTGAGTTGGATTGTCCCTGGATCGCCGCGCCCGCCGCGAATCACGGCAAATTCCGGGTGATTGCCGTCGAAGCGATCGATGTTGCGCGCGAACGCCGACGCGCCATTGCGCGTGGCCAGATTCGCGTGGCACTGCGTGCAGTCCGCGTCGCTGGTGGCCGCCAGGCGAATCGTTCCGCGATGGTCGGCGTGGCAGGCAGCACAAGAAGGCGCAAATTCCTGCGCCGCGTGATGCACCGCGCCGTCATGACAAGCCAGGCATTTTTGATCGGAGACTTTCTCGCTGAAAAATCCCGCCTGCGTGACGTGGCACGCAGCGCATTGCCGTGTCAGCACCGCGTGCGAGGAAGACAGCGCGCCGGCCGAGTAAACCCGGCGGTCGCCTCGCAACCCATGCCAGGCAAGCCACACAAGAGCAATCGCCGGCAGCGCTGCCGACAGCCAAAGCATCCACCGCCGCAACGGACTCGCCCGCTTGAAATATTCCAGGTCGATCCGCTGCGCGAGTTTTTTGGTTGTGCGTGTTCGCGGCACGTTGAACCCTCAACCCCAATTCCTTCAGGATGCGAACAAGATCGCGGCGCAAGATATCCTTGACCGTCGTAGGGGCACGGCAATGCCGTGCCTCTGCAGCGTTCAGTATCGCAACGCCATAAACGCGTGCATTGCCCCAAGCAGCAGAAGCGCGAGCGAAACGGGAATGTGCAACAGCAGCCACCCGTGCAGCCACAGGTGAAGACGGCTTTGCAACGTCAGTTGCCGTTCCTCCTCGCAAATATTTTCCAGGTCGTCGACTGCACCGTGCAGCGCCGGCGGAACCAGCGTCCGCAATTGCACAAACGCGCTGCGCGCCTGCGCCGCATCGCCCAGCGCGCTTCCTCGGGCTCCCGGCTTTTCGAGAAACGGTTTCAATTCCTTGTCGAAAAAATTGCGCAACGGCGACGCTCCATCCAAAACCGCAACCGTGGCCGTCGAAGCAGCCGGCGGATCGCCGGCCCCAGCGGCCGCGGCCTTTTCCGGCACGGCCGTGGCCTTGGCGATTAATTCTTCCGCTTCCTCCAGCAGCTGCGCGCGCACGTGCCCGATTTCCTCGTAAATCGTTTCCATGGTCACTTCGCGCGTCATCACTCGCGGCATGTAATGCTGCAGCGCCGCGCCAAAAATCCCGCTGGCCACCACGATGATGAGCAGCGTCATCACCACGGCCGTCAATCCATGCCCATACCGGAATCCGGAGTGCAGCAGCAGGATGGGCAGGCTCAGCAATCCCAGCCACAGGTGCCCGCGCATCCAGGTCTGCGCGCGACCTACGCGCCATACCGGAACTTTCTTCCGCGCCCCCAGCAATCCCGCGAAAATCATGAATGCGAAGCCGATCACCCCAAACCCTAAACCCAGCCGTGTGCCGCCCATCGATGCGCCCGTGGTTGCAGCGCCCCGATTGACTTCGTAAACCAGCGCCGACACGCCGAACGTCGCGAGCGACGCAATCAGCCACCCCTTATGCGTATGATCAATGCGCACGTTGGATTCTCTCGCCTCGCGCGTCCACGTTAGAGCCTTTCCGATCTGCCCACGCGCTGCCCCAGCGTTCCGGCAAAGAAATCGCGCGGCTCGACGCGGTGTGCGGCGTCGTGCGGGCACGCATACACGCAGCTCGGCTCCGCCTGCTCGGTGCACAGATCGCAGGTGGTCGCCTTCTTCTGCACCACGGCTTTTTTTTGCCCCGGATGCTCGTGATCGTCGGCTAGCGCGGTGAACGAATGCACGTTGATATTCCCGTACGGGCAATTTTTGGCGCATAGCGAGCAGCCCACGCACCAGTCCTCGATGATCACCTCCAGCGAATTGCGCCGCCGGATCGCTCCCACCGGGCACCCGACCATGCACAGCGGATCGCGGCACTGCCGGCAGGATGTAGCCACCAGAAAATTCTCGAATCGCAGCCCTTCGCGCACCAGCCGCGTGATCCCGTCGTGCGAATCGGCGCAGGCCGTCACGCACGCGTCGCATCGCGTGCATTTTTCCAGGTCCAGGACCAGCAGGCTCTGCGCCTCCATCAATCCTTGCGAGAGAAATCGCTCCAGGGGCACGCTGCGCACCATGCGCAGCCTTTCTCGATTGGCCTCCTGGCGCTCCGCGGCAATTTTCTCGAGCCCCGCCCGCACCTCCGGAAACTGCTGGACCATGGCACGGAAATCTTCCGCCGAAATGCGCACCAGTTCCACATGGTCCAGCGCCGTGCAGGATGCGGTGCGACCTCCGCCACCGAGCAACCCGATCTCGCCGAAATAATCGCCACGGGAAAGATACGCCAGCACCAGCTCGCCGCCCGGGTAATCCTCGGAGACTTTCACGAACCCGAGCCGCACCAGGTAAAAGCTGTCGGAGGCGTCGCCTTGCTTGCAGATCGTCTGTCCGGGAGCATACCTCAGCAATTCCACGCGGTCGCGCAAGTGGTCGATAAATTCCTGCGTGAGTCCGCGAAAAATTGGAACATTGCGCAGGTGGGAGTCCAGCGCGCGCCGGCGGTAGGTTTCGTCCAGTTGCGCGCGAAACGTCTTGCTCTTTTGCAGCACGTCCAGAACGTTGCGCAGCAATTCCAGCATCGTGCAATCGGTTTCCGCGCGCACCGTTGCCGAACGCGGGTAATAATTCATGCACGTCATCTCGCCGAAGAGTTCTCCCGGCCCAAGCTCGGCCACGGGATGGTCGTAGGCCAGGTCCACCGGCGCATCGATCGGAATCGACCGCCGGTCCGCTTCCTCTTCGCGCCGGTCATCCTGACGCGCGGCCAGCCGGCTCGTAAGCTTGCTGGTCAGCCGACCGAAAAATCCGCTCGGCCCGCCCTGCGCCTTCACGTGCGCGAGCGGGCTGGCCAGTTGCACGCTGGCCGTCCCTTCCAGAATGTAAAACGCGGTCGAGCCGAATTCGCCCTCGCGGCACACTATTTCGCCGCGCTTGAAATGCCGCCAGATGGTTGCGTTCGGATTTTTCTTCAGAAATTGCGGGGACGCTTCCTTGAACACCGGAAGCTGCAGGAGGTCTTCGGCCGCAACGGGCGTCCCGTCCGGCTGCCGCGCGATGTCTTTCAGCTCCTCAAAAATCAATGCGGCGCCCCCCCCCGGCTAGGCGGGCCTGGCGGTTGTACAGCCAAGCGCACCAAAATTCATATAGCAGACCCGGGTGCGCGAGTCCACATTCACCGACGCACCGCTTTCCATCGCAGCGACGGAAACAAACCGAAGTACATTCGTTGACTTCATGGGTAGCGGGAAGTATAAGAATTTCTGACGTGAGCAGGCACGGCAATTCACGCGATTAAGGATGAGCTTCTTCCGAGCCGCCGAATGAAAATCGGGACCGAACGCAAGCGCGAAGCGCTGCGATGCGCCGTCGCCGGCCTCTGCGCGATCTATTTTGCCGCCGCTTTCGCGGCCAGCGCTGCTCCTGCATACCCTCCCGCCGAATCCAGCAAGTACACCGGCCCCGGCTCCTGCAGTTCCACCAGTTGCCATGGCAGCGTGAAGCCGCGCGGCGACAGCCGCATTTTTCAAAACGAGTACAGCATCTGGGTGATCAAGGACAAGCACGCGAAGGCCTATGACGCGCTCACCGGCCCGGTTGGCGAGCGCATGGGACGCATCCTGGGCCTGGGAAAATCCGAGCAGGCCGCGAAATGCCTGGCCTGCCACTCACTCGATGTCCCCGCTGATGCTCGCGCGAAAACATTCGAGCTAAGCGAAGGCGTCAGCTGTGAAAGCTGCCACGGTCCTGCGTCTGCGTGGCTCGGCCCACACACCACGCGCAACTGGACGCACGAGCAATCCATCGCCGCCGGAATGTATGACACGCGCAACCTGGTCCGTCGCACGGAAAAATGCCTTTCCTGCCACCTCGGCACGCAGGAAAAATCCGTCGATCACGAGATGATCGCCGCCGGACACCCCGATTTATATTTTGAGCTAGATTCGTTTTCCTCGGTGATGCCGCGCCACTGGAAAACGCCGCGCGAAAGCGCCCCGGGCGTCCCCGCGGAAAACGACGCCTGGTCCGGCGTGCGCGATTGGGGCACCGGGCAAGCCGTTCAATTGCGCGCTTCGATGGAGCGCATCGCCTGGCGCGCCAAAAGCAAAAATTGGCCCGAGTATTCCGAACTGCAGTGCTTCGCTTGCCACCACGATCTGACCTCACCGGAACAAAGCTGGCGCCAGGAGCGCGGTTACGCAGGCCGCCGCCCTGGCGATCCACCGTGGAACGCCTCGCGCTACGCCGTCTTCCGCGAACTCGCGCATCAAGTCGACGATACCGGCGCATCGCGCCTGGACGACCAGGTTGCGCAGATCGCGAAATCGCTTAGTCAGCTGAATCCCGATCGCGAAGCCGTGGCATTGGCCGCCGCCGGGGCCGCTTCGCTGTCGAACCAACTCGCCGCGCGAATCGCCGCACAGCCGTATGACGCCGCGATCGCCCTGCGCCTGCTGCAAAAAATTTCGAGCGATGCGGATGAAATCTCAAATGAAGGCGAGCGCGCCGCCGAGCAAACCGCCATGGCCCTGGACTCGCTCTTCATCGCCTACAGCCGCACGGAAAAAACAGCCTCAGCCGCGGACGTTCGCGCCGCAATCAACGCCCTGTTCCAGCAGCTGCAAAATCCTTCCCGTTACAATCCCGCTGATTTCGCCGCCCAGATGCGCAAAGTAAATTCGTTGCTGCGATAATGTGCTGTGGACTTCTTATCCTGGCTGGCATTTCAAATACCACGATGCACGTTGTCATTCCGAACGGAGTGAGGAATCCCTCTTCGGTTTAGATTCAAGAAAGGAAAGATTCCTCACCCGCGGGAGCGGGTTCGCTTCACCGTGAGCGCGCACCGTGAACGGAATCACAACAGGTTGGAATGCTCCGCACGAGGGGAAGCCTGGAACAAGAGGTGTTTTTATTGCCGAGCGAAAGTGCTCAATTCATTCCGCGCCTGCAGCACGCGCAATATCGAATCCCGCGTAACGATCCCCACCACGCTCCCGCCCGCGATCACCGGCATCTGCTGCATCCCGATCGTGCGCATGCGGTCCAGCAGCGATAGCGCGGGCTCCTCGGGCGCGGCCCAGTGCAGTTTGTCCTTCGGCAACATCACCGCCTGCACAGAAGTCACGTCCCAATCCTCCTGCGGTACCGAATGCAGGGCCTCCGTGGTCATCAAACCCACCAACTGCTCGTGCGCCACCACCAGATGCGCCCGCCGCCCTGTGCGCATCATCTCCCGCGCATAATCCTCCAGTGAAATTTCGCGCCCGATTGTGGGCAGTTCTGCTGTCATGATGTCGGCCACGCGCAAACCTTCCAGCGCCCCGCGCGCATCCGATTGCGCACGGCTCTGCCGCGCCGCGTTCAGAATGAACCAGCCGATGAACGCCAGCCAAATCCCGTTGATTGCATTGCTTTGCCCTTTATACCCAATCAGGGCCTCCAGAGCTCCGCCCCCGATCATCGCATAACCCACGATTTGCCCTGCCAGTGCCGCGATCCTGCTGGACTTCGCGTAATCCTTTGTCGCTCCCCAAACAATCGCACGGAAGACGCGTCCGCCATCCAGAGGGAATCCGGGAATCAAATTGAATGCTGCAAGGATAATGTTGATCCAGGCCAGCCATCCCGCCAGAGTGCTCAGGACCACATTCGAACCCGCGCTTTTGTAAACCAGCCAGAAGCCCCCTGCCAGCAGGAAACTGGAAATCGGCCCGGCCACGGCGATGTTGAATTCCTCGATCGCCCGCGATGGATCGCGCGCAATTCGCGATACTCCGCCGAACACAAATAGCGTGATGGAAACTACCGGTATCTTGTAATGCTTGGCGACGATGCTGTGGGCCAATTCGTGGAACACGAGGGAGCCAAAATACAGCAGGCTGGTCATCACTCCCAGGCCCAGCAAGCGCGAACCCGTGAGGTTGAGGTTCAGGGCCTCAAAACCGGAATAGAATCCGGCCGCCATAAGCGCGAAAATCAGGAACCAGCTGGGATGCAGATAAATCGGTATTCCGTTGATCCGCCCGATTTGGAATCCTTCGCCGCGCATGTCGCCCAAGGCCTCGTCCCCAGTATAGCGCAACCGCCCGTTCCCGTAGGACAGGCACTCTTGCCTGTGTCTTAGCTCCATAATAATGTCACCCCCTAACGGCTACGTGAAAATGTCACCCTATGGAGACATACACGTTGAGCCAGAAGGAATTGCAACGAGTAGCGGTGATTTCATCTTGCGTGAAGGGGGAGTTGGCGTGTGCCAGAGCCGCCTCACTGCTCGACCTAACGCCACGACATGTC
>JAIQFG010000047.1 GCA_020073375.1 Terriglobia bacterium
GAGGATATGCCGCGCGCGGAAAATCGCATTACGCTGAACCGGGACGTCAAAGATGCCTTCGGCCTGCCAGTAGCCAATGTCCACGTGGACGAACACCTGAACGACCAGGCGATGCGTAAACACGCGCAGACCCAGATGTCCCGAGTATACGAAGTCATCGGGGCCAAACGAGTGGTGCTCGGGCCGACCCCACCCGCGACACATAACACATGCAGCGCCCGCATGAGCGCCGACCCGCGCGAAGGCGTGACCAACGCCTGGGGCCAGACGCACGACATCCAGAATCTATTTATTTCCGACGGTAGCGCCATGACCACGGCCGGCGCAGCCAACCCAACCTTGACGATTGTGGCCCTGGCGCTGCGGCAAGCGGAGTACATCAGCCGGGAGATGAAAGCGCACAAGATTTGAGGCTTCCGCCAGGCGGCCTCGCGCCTTGCCGGCTCACGCTGTTTCTACTCGCGGAGCGAATCCGATCATTCACTATTGGACGCGACAAAGTAATTCAGACTGACAGTCGCCAGTTCGGACGGTGGAAATTTGCATGCATGAAGCGGATCCGCGCGGAGCCCTGCCTCCCGCGCACATTCCAGAAATACCGGCAACTCCACCAAGTACTGGTCGGAAAAACCGTGTGTCCCATCGTATGCCACAGCAGGAGTCTTCTCCAGATTGGCCGCAGTCAGCTCTGGGGGAAGCGTGTGCAACTCCAGCAGTAGAAGGCCGAAACGCCCGACGTAGGGCGCCCAGCGGCGCAGATGTCTGACCAGGTTCTCCTCTAATTCATCGGGCGCAATCTCCTGCCCCAATCGAGCGAAGGCTCCGGTGGATCTCCCCTGCCGGGTTCCTTTGACATAATTCATGGGCGGCAAATAAGGGCGATTGTGATCCAGGAAGGAACGAACATGCAATAAATCGTGAATGTCCAGACCGAGATCGTCAAGATCGGCCGCAAGCTGGGGCGGGCGATTGATATCGCCCTGAATGACATGAAACGTCGGGCAGTTCGTATTGCGTAGCGTTTGCTTGGCCACACGGCGGGCCACTTTATTGAAATCCGCCCCAACCAATATGAGAGGATGCTGATCGAGTACTTGTCCTCGAGCTGTCCGCGTCTTCACCACGGAATACAAGTGCTCCAGAAATGTGCCATCGCCACATCCCATATCGCAAATCCCCTGCGGCTGGCGCGCGATCGGCCGGTTGAAGATCTCCACCACGATTTCATCCACTTTCTTGAAATACGTTTTGTGGGCCCCGCCGCTTCCCCAGACGTTCATGCCTCGGTTGACCAATAACTCGACGCCACTTTCGTCCACCCGCTGAATGCGTGGGTTCCCGAACAGTAAGATACTGACGACATTAAACAAAGGCACATAGGAGACTGTCACGCCGTAGGAAGTAGCCAGTGTCGCCGCGTATTCGCCGCTCGAAGTCAATCGCACCATGTTCTGTTCGCGCACCACCCAACCCTGAGTCGCCAGCAGATCGAATACGCAACTCAAAATGCCCTGATTCCCATGGATATTCTGAATTTCCACGGGCCCGGCTCCCAGTTGCGCAAATATTCCGCCGCGGGCCAGCGCTACCATGGCGGGGCCTACCAGGATACCGTCCAGATGTCTGCGAAGCTGTTCGCGGATTTCTGCCGTACCAGCTTCGTCTTCGACTCCGAGACCCCAGCGGTCCTGGGCGCGTCGAACCAGCGCTTCCAAGGATGGCAGAAGCGGGTGATCGGATCTCCCGAACAGAAAATCTTCGAAAAAAACAACCTTAGGGAGAAACGAGAGGACTTCCTCGTAGAGCGGCGGAGCGATCCGCAGCGCGAGCGAACCTTCTGGTGTGAGCGCATACCTGGGAGAAAGTCCGTCTTCGGCAATGCGTTGGGAAAGCCAGCCACACGAAGCCAGAAGGCGGAGAGCAACGCGCAGGTAACCGCGGTTGGCGTGCGTGCGATCGACAATCCGGTCGAGTTCCAGCCACGCGGAAGAGTTGCCGAAAAGCTCAAACACTTTGCGGTCGAATAACGCCTTAATGACAGGAGCGAGGACGATGCCGCTCAAGTGGCCGAAGAGAGCGGCCCGCACCTCGGCCTTTTCGTCATATAGCATCGATCTACCCATCATTTGGTATCCATCACATCCAGTAGTTCCCTACGCCCGGCCTTCGAACAGATTTCTTCCCTCGACGAGGGCTCGCATCTTGCGGTCCACAACACTGCGTTGCAGCATCCAGAAGCCGCAGTCCGGGTGAACGTAGTGGATGCATTCCGGCCCAAGGACGTTCACGATGTTTTCAATGCGTGATGCGATCAGGTCGGGACTTTCCACTTCGTTATCCTTAATGTCGATCAGGCCAATCCCCAAGGCAATTTTCGGATTGAGATCGGCAAGGACATCCAATTCCTCATAGCCGCGGCGCGCAAACTCCAGAACAAGATGGTCGGTGCGCAGAGAATTGAGGAAAGGGACCAAGTCACGCCAGAAGCCCCGCAGCATGGGCTGTCCGCCATAATTGCCGAAACAAATATGAACCGCCTTCTCATTCAAGACGCCGTCGAGGACGTGGTTAATTGCCTCGGCAGCCCACACGGAGTCCTCCGGATAGCCAACAATGCTGGCTTCATCCAACTGCACTACGTCCGCTTCGACCAGTTCGAGCTGGCGGCGGAGTATGGCGGCGATGTCCATCGCCAGATCCGCTACATTCTTATAAAAGCAATTGGTGAGGACTCTGGAGAGCATGTGCGGACCGGTACATGTGAACTTGAGGGGCGATTTCGTGAGGGTGCTGACAAATTCGCAATCTCGGAGGAGGTTCAAAGTTCCTTCGCCGATTTTGTCCACCACCACCCCGGCGCTGAGCAAACGGGAATCCGAAGAGCGGTCCGCGCGGAAACGCTCGAAATCCGAAAGCGAAAGATGTTTGCGGATGCCATCCATCTGCGACACGAAATAATCCACCATGCCGTTGGTTTCCGGGTGACTCGGATCGAAGCGCATCAATTCGCCGTCGGTCACCAGGTCCAATCCCGCCAGTTCCTGCGTCTGCATCACCGCCATCACCGCATCGCGCAACACCAAGCGAGACGTATTCCCCACCAGCCAGGAAGGAACGGGATAGCTGCCAACCACTGTCGTTTTGATTTTTCGTGCCATGGTTTCTCCTACCGCCCGATTCGCCCGCCCGTGTTCCTGCTTCCAGCGGGAGCGTGTATCATTCATTACGCTTGCTGTTTCGGAGATTCGGCCATGAATCGATCCTTCACTTCTTGCGGGATCGGATGGCTCTTAATTCGCTTGGAGATGTCCTCCGAGCGCACTGCCCACACACGCTTCTCAAACGCTTCGACCGCGAGAACGTCGCCCTTGTACAGCCGGTGCTGGACCGTGAAGCTGGTGCGACCCCATTCCTTGATGCAGGTTTCGACGACTACGGTTTCGCCGAAGGCCGAAGACAACAGGAATTGTGCACGCGCATCAACCAGGGGAATGCCGACGATGCCATAGGTCTTCATCATCTCTGGTTTGTGCAGCCCGGCACATTCGAACAGCCAGTTCGTACAGGAATCGAAATATTCAAAATAGCGGGGGAAATAGACAAACCCCGCGGGGTCGCAATCTCCCCATTCGATATGGATTTCTCTGCGGTTGGTCACCATGCCGTCGTCATCGCCCTTTCACTGACTATTTTCGAGATGCGTATACTGTAATTTGGACAAGAGCCCATTCCGGTCAGAAGGACCTGGAAACTTGGTCCAGGACCTTACTCATGCGCTTCATATCCGTCCCCGCTGGGACATCGCCCGCGGTGGTCAATATGACCGGGCGCAAGGCCGCAACCATCCTGTGTAGCGATTCGCAAGAAACTTGCAGTGCGGCATCGTCCAACTGGAATGTTTCAAGCGGCAGGGCCAGGCCCAGCGTCGCGGAACTCCATTGGGAGGCCGCATCCACGGGTTGCGAAGCGATCCCATCGAGCGAGGGGCATAGGACACAATTCCAGCTGCGTTGCAATATCTCCGTGGAGTTCACGGCGAAATTGCTTTCGTCGGTCAATTGCAGCACAGGCAGCGCTTCATAGAAGCGGATGATGTTGAAAGCGGGCTCAAGCGCCCACGCCCAGGCGGCACAACGCTCTTCCGACAGGAGAGGAAGCACTTCTTCCCGGATGATGATCAGGTTAGCGCCGGCTTCGACCATGGCGCCGGAGATCCGCGTGACCACCGAAGCCGCAAGCTCCACCGCGGACTCTGAGATTTCCTGCGTTCGCCAGGCGCCCTCAGTTTCCAATTGAAGGATGCGTGCGGCGAGGGTGAACGGACCGGTGACGCCAGCCATGAGGATGGAATCGTCGCGGACCATCGCTTTCAGGCGGCGAAGAACATCGAGCGCGACGGGAACCCGCCCGGCCTTCACGGCTTCTTCCGGCGAGCGGAGATCGTCCGGCAATTCACCGGGCTCCTCGCCCTGCGGCCAGCGCACCGCTGGAGGCAGGTCCCCGACGCCCCACTCGAGTGTGGCGCCGAGCGCTTCCATTTCCAGGAAACGATCGAAGTAGCAGGAGTAGCCGTCCGTGCGCAAAGGGCCGCGCAATTGCCGCTGCGCGTTGCAGATCTTGGTGGGGTTTGCGAGTAACCCTGGCAGCGACAGGTTTTCCACGCGGGCGCCGGCGGAAAACAGAATTGGCAGGAACAGCGGCCTTGGCGGCGCAATCCCCTGCAATAGTGCCTTGACCATCTGTCGAGGAGTGGGATTTGCTGCCATTGCTTATGGTCGGAAGACCGGCCCCGTGGACTTGGCGTCGGGCCAGGTGCCGTAGTAGAGCAACGCTTCCTTCGGCGGGCTCTTCTTATTCCAATCTTTTTCAAATTCGTCGTAGGATTTTCCGCGAGCCAGCCGTGATCTTCTTTCCTCTTGGCGCTGCTGCTTCGTTTTCTCGGTATCCACTTTCCGCCTCTCGGCGCCGTAGACGATTTTGTAGATGTTCACGGCGGTCCAGTCCGAAATAATGTGATTCTTCAGGTCTTCCATCACGGTTTCCGGATCGCGCTCCAGGGGATCACCGTAGCCGGGGCCGCCGCCGCTGAAGCCGAACAGCAGGTCGCCTTCTTCAAAAACCTTGGGAGTTCGAGCAACGAGCTCGTACTTCCAGTCACCATGGACCGTGGGTTTTTCGATCATCTCGCGGAGGTCCATGGTGAGTTCGGAATTCCCCTCCTTCATCTGTTTGAGGAGGTCGTTTTTCTTGACGGTGATGCCCGGAATCGGCGCGGAGGCGTATCCACCGAAAAGCGGCTGCCCCAAAGGCACCTTGCTGCCGTTGCCCATGCAAAGGGAGACGAGGTTCGGCACCTTGTGGATCATCCACTCCTGGACCGCGCCGGAACCGCCGCGGTGAATCCCGTGCCCGCAGGAATCGCGCCAATGCTGAGAGAGCATCACGGAAAGTGGGAGTTCACTTTCCACCTGCTCGGAATCCGGCGCGCGGCCGAAAGCGCACCATGCGAAGCCGTAGGAGTCCATGCCGTCAGTGGAGGCGCGGCCGCCCTGACCTTGCGTGTTCAGAGAAAAAGAGAGGACATCGGAGATGGCGAGTTTCCACTGCGACAAGCCGGCGCAAATCTGTGCGGAGTGCTGGCTGCCGGGAGCGGCTGCAACCTGCCGCCAGAGGCTGGCACTGGAAAAGCTCATCTTGGCAAAGCTATTATGCGTCGCACAGCGACACTGCATGCCGATATAGACACAGCAGCTTGTGGCGGCCATCTTGTCCGGATTGAGGATGATGCCTTCGGGAAATTCGAAGTCGATGGCCGAGAATGTGGAACTGCAGATGGGCAGGTCGTGGAAGATATATTCGTACATGAAATTGGCGATGTGGCCGACGACCGCCTGCGTGTGCACGTTGTACGATGAAGGATTCTCGGGAGATGTGCCCTCGAAATTGAAGATGAGCCGCCCTCCATCCTTGATGAGCGTGAGATAACAGGAACGGACCAGAGCGGGTGTGTATCCGATGGCATCGTTGAAAACGACGGTGCGGAATTTTCCGTCAGGGAGGTCCTTGATTTTCTTGCGCGCACCGATTTCGGCGGTGTCCTGCATCTTGCGAAGTAGTCCAATCAGATAGACTTCGCCGCGCTTTTCGACGAGTTCAATGAGCCGGACGCGAACGCGGTCCGCGGTGGTGCAGCGCGCGCGAAGGTCGGAGATAAACATGGCCGGAGCGCGCAGGCCATACACGGAATACATTTCGAGGAAATCGTTTCGGATCTTGAACTTTTCGCCAATTTTGATGGGCGGCATGTTCAGCCCTTCCTCGAAGCGGGATTTCGCGCTGACCGGCATCCCACCCGGCTCGATGGCGCCGGTTTCGGTGGTATGCAAAGCAGCGGAAGCCCAAGCGAGGAGTTTGCCTTTGTGGAATACGGGCATGAGGGCGACCTGGTCGGGATTGTGAATACCGCCGTACAGGGCGTCGTTGGTGTACCAGATATCACCGTCGAAGATGCCGGGATTTTCCGCGTAATACTTCTGGATGAATTTGATGACGATCGGCTGGATGATCGCGTGTAAATAGGTGCCGCAGGAAGCGTTGATGAGGTCTCCGCCCGCGGTGAAGATGGCTACCATGGAGTCTCCGGACACTCCGAAGTAGCTGCGCGAGGAACGAACGAAGATTTCCATCGCCTCATCGAGGATGTCATTGGTGATCTGCGCGCCAATCTCGTAGTCCCCCTGGGCCAGCTTGGCGGCGCACTCACGTTCATAGGGGGTGGCCGGCACCGGCTTCAGCCATTGGAGTTTCTCAGCTAACGTAGGTATGGGCATGTTTCTCCTTGCTCGTTTCGGGCAACCTCGCACTTATATCTTCTGCAGTATTCCTAGACTCCGATCATCCATGGAAAACCGCATCGATGGAGGCACGACCAGAGTGGTGTATTCCCCTTCCACAACGGCGGGGCCCTCGACGACGTTGCCGGGACGTAATAATTCATAGGCGAAAATCGGCGTAGTCTGAAACCTGCCGGCTTCGGTCCAGAACACCGACCGTTCGCCTTTGCCTGCGGCGCTCGGGTCGCAACCCTCAAGCTTCAGCCTGGGCAATTCGAATTTCTTTGTGGGGACAATCGCCTTAAGGATGAAACTCTCGATGAACACGCCTCCCTCGGGATTGACGACAAACGGGCTGAAGGCTTCACTGAACTCTTTTTCAAACGCGGCGCAAACCGCGAGAACGTCCGCGGTGCTGTGAAGCGAAAGTCTCGGCGAGAGGGTGCGTTTCACGTGGAACTGTCCGCCGTAAAGCATGTCCAGTTCGAGGACATACCCCGCGGCATTCACGCTCAGGCCATCGGCAATGAGATCTTGCTTGGCCTGCTCAATTAGCGCTTCCACCGCACGGTTGTAACCGAAAAAATCCTCAGCCAGCTTCTGGGTTCCGGGCTCCATAAGAGTGATCTTCTTCGATGCTTCATAGACATGCATGATATCCATGGTGGAAGAGCCGAACGCGCAGAAAACAGGAGAGAAGTTAAACGTGATGGCCTTGGGGATGTCCGCCATATAGCCTTCGACGTGCGTCGCGCCGGCTCCGCCGCCGACGAAGAGGATGAACTCCTCGGGGCTGTAGCCCCGCAGGTGGACTTCTTTCATGATGGCCGAGGCCATGTTGCCGTTGACGATCTTGCGGATAATTTGCGCGCCCTGCTCGACCTCGATGCCCAGCGGCTTGGCAATTTTTTCGCGGATAGCCTGGAGGGCGCGCTCCTTCTTGAGGCGGAGCTTGCCGCCATAATAAAACTCCGGATTGAGGTAGCCGAGGACAACATCAGCGTCGGTGACGGTCGGCTCGGTGCCGCCTTGATTGAAGCAGGCCGGGCCGGGCATGGAACCGGCGCTTTTGGGGCCAACCTGGATGCGATTCTCGAGAAGTTTGTCGAGCCAGGCGATGGAACCGCCGCCGGCGCCGATGGAAAACGTCTTGATCATGGTGATGCCGACCATCCAGTGATCGATGATGGGGCGGAAGTCGTAGCTGCGCACGCTGTCTTCGACGACGAGGCCGACATCGAAGCTGGTGCCGCCCATGTCACTCATGACGACGTTTTTGTAGCCAAGCGTTTTCGCCACGTGATGCGCGCCCATAAGGCCGGAAACTGGCCCGCTGTTAAACGTGCGGCTGGCGGCGGTGCGGAACACTTCGGCGATGCCGCCCGAGCTCTGGATCATGAGCAGTGGCTTGGTGTAGCCGCGGTCGCGGAGCTTGTCCCACATGGCGGAAAGCTCGATCTGCATGGAGCGCTGCAGATAGGCGTCGAGGATGGCAGCCATGGTACGTTCGTATTCGCCGAGCTTGCCGACAACCTGGCCGCCGAGAACGACCGGAAGAAAGCCGATGTGAAATTCCTTGTACTCGTCTCGGATGATTTCCTTGATGCGCTTCTCATGGGTGGGATTCAGGAAGCCCCAAAGCAGTGAGACGACGAAGCCGCGGACGCCGCGATTGACCAGCGTGCGGACCTTTGCGCGAACATCTTCCTCGTCAAGCGGACGAACAATCTGACCGCGGGAATCGATCCGCTCCTTGACGCCGACAATTTGGTCGCGCGGGATGAGCGGGGTCGGCTTTTTCTGGATGGCGAGGTTGCGACGCTCGGCGACGCGTGTGCCGTCAATCCACTGCGCTCCGCGGCCGATCAGGACCACATCTTCATGGCCTTCGGTGGTGATGAGACCGAGGCGCGGACCTTTCCTTTCGATTAGGCGGTTCAACGCAATCGTTGTGGAATACCGGATCATGTCAATCGCCGGAAGGAGCTCATCTATCGTGAGCCCCACGGAAGACGCGCCCTCTTCGATCACTTTCGAAAAGCAGACCGAAAGATCGTAGGGAGTGGTGGGCACCTTTTTGATCAAGCTTTGGCCCTCGTAGTTGAGGACCAGGTCTGTGAAGGTTCCGCCTACATCGATGTCGATGGAGTTCATTCGGAGACCTCAAGCCGCTGCTTGCGGATTTTGAATTCGCCCGTTTTCAGCCGCTGCTTTAGACGATCTAGATCGATTTCGATGTCCCAGGTGAGCGGGTGGCCGGGCGGCAGATACTCCGTCTCCATCTGCACGCCGCAGGATGGGCAATAGAATTCGACAATGCGCACCCAGAGGGGGTCCGGAGAAAAATTAAACTCGCTGGAGACCAGCGGCGGGTGAATCTCGCGCGGATCGCGGTCGTAAAGCAGACAGCCTCGTTTGTAGTTCTCTCTCGCGCCGCCCAGCTCATGTCCGCAGCGGTTGCAGAACCACTTTTCATTTTCAACGTCCAGGTCGAGGTACTCGGTGACTCGAATTCTGTTTTGTTGTTCTGCAGGCATTGATCACCTCCTGCTCGATCCTTGTTTACCGCTGGCCGCGCACTGCTTAGGGGCGGGTCAGTTGAGCATTTCCAAAACGGTCCATGGCCAGTGTCCAATTTTCCGGGACAAAAAAGGTGCTGTTGGCCCCTTCCAGAACTGCACAGCCCTCCACGGTGTTTCCCGGCTGCAAGGCTTCCCACGTGTAGAGCAACGCTTCGCCCGTCTTGCTGCCCCAGGCAACCTGGCGCTTGCCCTTGAGCGCGTGTGAGGAGTCCGCTCCCTGCAGCGGCTTTTCGACAAGAGACGGTTTCGGCATGGCCTTCTTGATTTGGATGCGAAGCAGATCCAAGATGAAAGCATCCTTCATTTCGCCCAGGGCTTTTTCCAGCAGCGCTTTGAGTTTAGTTGAATCCTGCAAAGCGTCCGGCGGGCAAGGCACTGCGATTGAGGGCTGCTTCGGGCGGAGAATTTCTAACTCCATCATGTACTCGACTCCTTCGGGCTTGATGCCTTCGCCCAGAAGGTCACGATTGCCCTCAGCCTTGATGTCACCGACGGCGTCAGCGAGACGCCGCATTTCCGCGACGGAGAACGATGTCAACTGTAAGGAACGCTCGTAAACGTGAGAAATGTCCGATACAGACGAGCCGAAGGCACTGAAGACTGGACCCAAGGCAAAGAAACGGACTTCCTTCAGTCCAACCTTTTCAGCAACACCGCAGGCGATCAGGCCGCCGTTACCTCCATAGGCAAACAGCGTGTACCTGGACACGTCCACGCCGAGATCCTTGCCGGCGTGCGCAATCGTCTCGGCGACCATGTCGAAGGAGCGGTCGATGATCGCGCGCGAGGCGTCCTCGACCGATTTACCGAGGGGAGTCGCGACAAGGTGCTGAATCGTCTGGCGGGCAGCATCCAGGCTGATAGGCTTGGCGCCACCTAAAAAATAGTCCGGGTTGATCAAGCCGGCGGCCACTAAAGCATCGGTTAGGGTGGGTAGTTCACCGCCCAGGCCATAACAGGCCGGGCCGGGAAACGAGCCCATGCTTTCGGGTCCCAGTGAAATTTGAGGCTGCGTTCCCTTCGCTCCTGCCTTGACGACGCTGCCGCCACCGAGGGCGATTGAACGCAGGTACGGCAGGGAGATCTCCACAGGAATCCCGAAGAAATCCGAAGGCTTGACCTGCACTGGAATGGTGTTGCGAAGCACGCTGACCTTAGCGGTGGTGCCTCCAACGTCGAGGGCTAGCACTTCGTTTGTCGCGTAGACCTTTGCGAGGTGCGCGCTGCCATGAATGCCGAGAATTGGGCCGGATTCGATTGTGTCGATGGCCTTGGTTTTGGCGATGCCGGACACGCCGCCATTGATGTGGCTCACAAGAAATGTGCCTGCGTAATGATGGACTTCGCGGAGATCGTCTTCGGCCTTGAACAGCGTGGCGGCCAGTGCGCCGTGGGTATAGGCATTGATGAGGGCGCAGTAGGTGCGAGTCATGTCATCCGAGCTTTTGGAGATATCGCTGCCGGCCAATACGGGAACCGACCCGAGGAAATGATCGGGGTACTGCTGCTCCACGATCTTTTTAATTCGAATCTCTTGCTCGGGAGTGCGATGAGCGCCCTGGAAACTCACGCAGATGCGGCGAACTCCGGTTTCGAGCAAGGATCGGACTGCATTCATGACTTCGGCGTCGGAAGCGCCGGCCTCCATGCCGATGACATCGCGTTCGGAAAGGATGCGGCCCATGAGGACGCTGCGCTTCGCTTTGCCGAAGAGATCTTTTTCATGGCCGCGGGTGATGAGCAGGCCGATGCGCGGCCCGCGAAGCTCCGCAAGGACGTTGGAAGTAATGGTGGTGGACCAGCGGATGAGGTCCACATTTTCCAGGAAAAGATCCACTTCCGTATAACCCAGGTGCACGGCGCCCTGCGTCAGGCAATCGAACAGGCAAATCGTCAGGTCGTGCGGCGTCGTGTCCACTTTGGCGCAGACGATTTTCTGGTTGTCGATGAAAATTCCGTCCGTCAGCGTACCGCCGATATCGATATCTACAGTTAGCACTGAACCCTCAGGATTGCGATGAATTTAGCGCTGCCAAAAACTCTTGCGATGGCACCGTCCATCCGAAAAAGCTCTCGACATTAAATAAAGTCGCCTCCTGCAGGGCGCTAGGCCCGGCCTGCATCGTCGCATCGGTAATCAGCAAAGGCCAATAGTCGAGGAAATAGCCGTGGCGCAAAGTGGATTCGACGCACACGTTGGTGGCAATGCCGGTCAGGAAGAGAAACCGGATGCCGCGCATGCGCAACTGGGAATCGAGAGTGGTTCCCTGGAAGCCGCTGTAGCGCGTCTTCACGATGACGATATCTTGCGGCTGCGGCTTCAGCTCCTCTACGATGTCAAAATCCCAGCTGCCCTCGGTTAGCAGCTTGCCCTTGAGTTCCGGCCGGCAGTTCATCAGGTGCATGGCCAATTCCTTATGATAGTTTGGGGAATCCGGCCCGCCGCTGTTGCTCAGGTCCGGCTTGTAGCCCATCTGCAGATAAACAATGGGGATTCCGGCGCGGCGCCCGGCATCCACAATTCCCCTAATGGACCGGACGACCTGAGCGGCTCCAGAAATATCAACGCCGGCAATATCGAGCATACCGCCCTTTGTGGCAAAGGCATTCTGCATATCCACAACCACAACGGCCGCCTTGCGAAGATCCACTTCGACCGGCCTGGGCTTGGCATTTAAAGTTGCCACGACAGGACCCCAACTTTCTTTATCGTTCTTCAAACAGCTTCCGGATCAACTGGCCTTTCATTTCAAAACGCGGCAACGTTCCTGCCGGCACAAGTTGCACGGCCGCGGGAACAGTTAGCACGGACTTGATTTTCTCTTCCACTTTCTTCTGCAGCGTGGCCTGATCCTGTGCCTCGGTGCCAACTTCCGCCATGACCCGCAAAGGAGGCTTCACTCCCGGCCCAGGCTGATCGAGAAGGATCTGTACTTCACCGGTCATCCGCGGATAAAAGCTGGAGACGACATCCCGCACCGCGGAGGGAAAGACATTGACCCCCAGGACGATGAGCATGTCGTCGGTGCGCCCGACGCAGCGCAGCTTGTAACTGGTACGTCCGCACTTGCATGAGGTCCCAAGGATGGTCACGCGATCGCGGGTGCGAAAACGAAGCAGCGGACTGCATTCGCGTTCCAGGCTGGTGTAAACCAATTCTCCGGATACGCCTGTTTCAATGGGAAGGACCTCGCCACTCTCCGGATCGATGATCTCGTTATAGACATATTCCTGCCCGTTATAGTGCATTCCCGACTGGTCTGGGCATTCCGCGAAGATGATGGGAACCATGTCCGCATTGCCAAGACCTTCGGTAACGCGCGCGCCCCATTCCTCGGTGATTTTCGCGCGAACTGCGGGAATGCCTGCACCAGGCTCGGCGCCGCAGACAAATTTCTTAATGCCTAGCTCCCGCGGGTCCATCTTGGCTTCGCGGCGAACATAATCCGCAAGGTAGATCGCATACGAAGGCGTGCAATGAATCGCTGTGGCGTGCAGCGACATTGCGTACAGCACCACTTTTTCGGAAGCGCCGGTGCCCACCGGAACAAATGTGGCGCCGATCAACTCGATGGCGTCCTTGGAAGGAAGCCCTCCGGCAAACATGGTGAGGCTGGTGGCGTGGATCACAATGTCGCTAGGCCGGATCCCTTGTGTGTAGAACGAGCGGGCGGTGACTTTCGTCCAAATTTCGGCATCCTTGCGAGTCAGGCCAACAAAACTGGGACGGCCCGTCGTGCCGGTGGAGGCATGCAACCGGATCACATCCTTCATATCCGCGGCCATGTAGCTTCCCAGGGGAGGAAATGCCTGCTGGCTTTCGCGCAACTCTTCCTTCGCCGTAAATGGGAAGCGTGCCAGGTCTTTCAAATTACAAAAATCTTCACGGCGAATCCCGGCGGCGGCGAATTTTTCCCGATAAAAAGCCGAGCGGGCAAACAGGTAGTCCAATTGCGCGGCGAGCTTTGCCTGCTGAAGCAGCTGCAAATCGCCAGGCTTCATCATCTCTATTTCTGGATCAAAATACTCGTCTGTTCTCATTCCGCAATGGTTTCCTCAAGGCGATTAAGGTAGTTTCTCGGCAGAGGCCATGCACCAGAACGAGCACGGCCCCAAAGCGAATGCTGCCTTAGTTGCTCCTCCATGGATCGATTTCGATGCAATGACTGACTGAAGTTGCGAATTGCCGTTCAGGCAGAACGGTGCGCCCGGCTGCTTGAATCTCTCGCAAATCAGATGAGGACTACTTTTGAATCCTGAAGCTGTTTCAAATTCCACGCGGCCGGGCTAAGGCGACGAGCCATCGCTGGTCTGCCCGCCGCCCTGCGCCGCAAACTCAGAAAGTATACTTGAGCGACAATTGCAATTGCCGCGGATTGAACATGGTCCTGGCCGCACCGAAGATCGGACTCGGGAACGGCGGGCCGGCCGCGGGGCAACTGCCAATGAACGAATTCGGGTTCGACTGAATGGCCAAGGAAGCGGTGTCCTTATACCGAACGGGGACCGTGCCACCGCAGAAGTTGTAAGTTCCGTACACGGAGGTGACCTCGTTGACGTTCGGCCGGTTGAACATGTTGAAGACATCCACGGCAAATTCAATCCTCTGCCGCTCCAGGAAATTGAAATGCTGTGAGAGGCGGATATCCACGGATTTTAAAGTGTCGCCCCAGTAGGAATTACGGGGAGCGTTTCCGACGCGGTCTGTCACCGGGTTGGTATCGCCATTGGCATCGAACCCCACGAACATGGTGAACGGACGCGCCCCATCGAGCGTCACGATTCCGCTCAGCTCCGTGTTGCGCAAAAAGGTCTTCTGCGGGCCGGTGACGGTAAAGTTGCCCACAAACCGGTTACGAATATCCTGGTTCGAGTTGGCGCGCTCGGACGCCCGGTTGTAGAGGTCCTGCGGGGTGCTGACAAACGTGGTGAATGTGCCGTCATCCAGCGTTTTCGAGAACGTGTAGTTGGCGTTGAGCCGGAAGTACTGCCCGGCGCGTTCGGTCGCCGAGAAGGTTAAGCCATGGTAAACGCTGTTTCCACTGTTATCTGTGTAGTAAAGAAGTCCCACTGGAATCAGCACACCGCTGAAATTGGATTTTCCCGCAGGCCAGCCGGGAAGCGGCGGGTTTGCGGTACCTGCCCCTGCAGGCGCGCAGGGGTACGGTCCGGTCGTAGCGCCACCGGGCGGGCACACGTTCAGGTTCTCCGCACGCACCTGATGGTGAGCGGAGACAAACATGTAGGCAAGATTCAGCACCAGCCCGTGACCGATCTCTCGGTCAATTTCCAGGCTCCCCTGCTCCGAGTACGGAATCTTGCTGTCGCGCGCCACCGCACCGTCACCGACCGGAGAGACTGTGCCGGTAAACAGGTTCGTGACCATCTGCACCGGCTGGTAGGTGCCAAAGCGAATCAGATTTGCGGCCGCATCCGCCGGTTCAATACCAAACGGCGATCCGGGAATGTAGGGCAACTGGCTCAAGGAGTAGGTAGCGTTTAATCCTCCATCGCGAACGCCCGGCAGCGGGTATGTCTGCGAACAGGCAGCGTTCATGCAGAAGGTCACCGCGCGCTGCGGATGCGTCACGAAGAAGAAGGAGAGATTGTACCGGTCGTCAAAGATGCCAAACCCCGCGCGAATGACGGTGTGCTTGTCCGGAGAGTAGGCAATCCCGACTCGGGGCTGAAACCCGTTGTAGCGGGTGTTGATTTCCTGCTCCAGACCCTTCTCCAGATCCCAGCGCAGGCCATAGTTCAAAGTGAACTTGGAATTGACACGCCACTGATCCTGAAAAAAGAGGCCATAGTAGCTGTGGTTGATATCCGAAAAGTAGTTGGGCGTCGCGGCTGCCGGATACGCGGTCTGCCAGTTGGTATTCACCGGCGGCGGAATCGTGCCGTTCACGACGGAGTTGTCCGCCGATCCGAACGGAGAGGGCCAGAAGACGACCGGAGTGCCATTTTCCAGGTCCGCGGGATTGGGACCGGGAGCAGCAGGGAAAGGAGAAGGAGGAGTGTTGAGGCCTGGGTTCCCGGTTGGCGGCAAGGCCAGCGGACACGGGCCTTCGGCGAAATTAGAAGTCAGATACTGAGAAGATGGTATGCCCTTCTTCGAGCCCACGTAGTTCGCGAAATCCACCAAGCAATTGATGCCGGGGAGCACTATGCGCATGGGCGAAAACCCGGGCCAGATGATGTGATCATTGACGTAGTTGTAGTCAAAGCCGAACTTTGCCACGTGCGTGCCCTTGACCCAGGATAGGGAGTCCGAGAACTGGGCCCTGCTCTCATAGGTTGCATCGAACACGCCGAAGTTGTGGCCCATCAGCAGCGAGTTGGGAAGATCCAGGTTCGGCTGGCCGGTGGCTCCGGGGAAGGTTGAGTGGCGTCGTGCATACTGCACCAGGACCGTGTTCACTAAATTAGATTTGAGTACCGAAGTCAGTGTGCCGACCAGCGCCTGATCGCGCAAGAAATTGTTGTGCGCGCTGCTGGGCGCTCCGATGCCGCCGCCGTCAAGTGTGTCGCCCATCAAGACGTTCAAATTGCGGGCATCCTCCACGTTGTACCGCAAGGTAAGGCTATTTGCGCCACTGATCCGTTGATCGAATTTAATGAGCCCCCTGTCACTATCCGCGGTTTTCAGGGCGCCGACGTTTTCGGGAGCGATTCCGAGGATGGCTTTGGCCGCATTAATCAGTGCCAGGTTGCTCGTCAACTCCGGCGATTGAACCGGAATCTCACCGCGGCGCTGGCCTTCATAGTTCGCAAAGAAGAACGTCTTGTCCTTCTTGATGGGCCCACCCAAAGTACCGCCGTACTGCCCCTGCCGCAGCGTGTTCGGTAGCGGCGCGGGTTGCAACATGCTCCGAGCATTCATGGCGCCGTTCTCAAGGTAACCGTACAGGGAGCCGTGCAGGATGTTGGTACCGGACTTGGTGATGATGTTAACGATGCCGCCCATGGCCCTGCCCTGCTCGGTGCCAAAGCTGTTGTTGACCACGCGGAATTCACTGACCGCTTCCTGGGACGGAGTGCCGCGTTGCGAGCCGGTGGCGGTATTGATGGTATCCGCGCCGTCCACCGTGACCAGGTTGCTCAGGTCGCGCATGCCACCGAAGGAAATGCGTGTTACTTCCGTTTCCGTGATGGTGGACTGCAGACTGGTGCGTCCGAGGGCGACACCCGGCGTCAGCAGCGCAAAGTCCGTGAATAGACGGCCGCTGATGGGCAGCGAGTCGATTTGCTTGGTATCAATAACCTGGCTGACTTCCGTGCGCGTGGGCTCAACCGGGGGCACTTCTTCCGAAGCTACTTCGATATTTTCTCCGGTCGCGGCAACTTTCAATTCGACGTCGATCGTAGCCACCTGACCAACGGTAAGCACGATGCCGGTGCGTGTGGTCTTGGAAAAACCGGGCGCCGTCGCAATCAGCTCGTAATGGCCGGGCGACAGATTGGGCAGAACATAGAATCCGACATCGGTAGTGGTTGCCGAATACGTGCGGTTGGTATCCGTGTCGCGGATCTCGAGCGACGCTTTAGCGACCACGCCCCCGCTCGCATCGCGCACCGTGCCGTTCAACTGAGCGCCGCTGCCACTGACCTGCGCAAAAAGCGCACTGGTCCCGGAGAAAACAAGAATCACGATCGCAAGAACCACCCGCAAGATCACCCGTACTCTCATAGGTATCTCCCCTGTCGCAGTCCATCTGAACTCAACGGTCCCGAACACCCTGGCACATGGAATGGATTCGATTTGTTTCTCTCTTATGCCCGCACCTAGTTGTTGTCAAGCCCATAATCGAGCGACTGGCCGATATTCGGCCAGCATTGAGGAGGGTTCGATTTTGCGAGAATTCGAAGGAACTTTGGCCTTAGGGAAGGTCCCTACGGGGCAGCAGCTTGACATGCAAGGTATAAGGGGATAAGTAATTGCTCCGCGCCGGTGGAACAGACATCCGTCAGGCGCCTGCCGCGCTCTGATCCTGGGGCGCAACCAACACCCTGACTGCTAAAAGGAGAATGTGAGGCTCAAATCAGAATCAAACGCATTGCGATACTGATTGCTCTCGCGGCCGGGGCGGGCTTTCCTTCGTCCAGTTCTCTCGAGGCGCAACAGGTTCCCGCGGCGAAGACTGCGAAACCAGCAGACGTGAACGGCGCTCGCATCGCCAATGCCGACCGAGAACCCGGAAATTGGCTGAGCCATGGCCGCACCTACAACGAGCAGCGATTTAGCCCACTCAAAGTAATCAACGACAAGAATGTCACCCGGATGGGGCTGGCGTGGCATTACGACCTGGACACGCGCCGCGGCCAGGAAGCAACGCCGCTCGTCGTTGATGGTGTGATGTATTTTTCGACGGCGTGGAGCAAGGTGGTCGCGCTACAGGCGGCGACCGGCAAGCCGCTGTGGACGTACGATCCCAAGGTGCCGCCGGAGTGGGCAGTCAATGCCTGCTGCGACGTTGTCAATCGCGGGGTGGCAATGTGGGGCGGCAAGGTTTTTGTGGGGACGCTCGATGGGCGTCTGGTGGCGCTCGATGCCGGCACAGGCAAGCCGGTGTGGGAGAAACTCACGATTGATCCGAAGTTCCGGTACACGATCACCGGGGCGCCGCGAGTGGTCAAAGGCAAAGTGCTGATCGGGAACGGCGGAGCGGAGATGAACGTGCGCGGCTATATCTCCGCCTACGATACCGAGACGGGAAATCTGGCCTGGCGGTTTTACACCGTGCCCGGAGACCCTTCCAAGCCATTTGAAAGTCCGATTTTGGGAAAGGCGGCCAAGACCTGGACTGGCGAGTGGTGGAAGAACGGCGGCGGAGGCACCGTCTGGGACGCCATGGCCTACGACCCGCAACTGGATTTGTTGTACATCGGCACGGGAAATGGCGATCCGTGGGCGCGGAAAATCCGAAATTCTCAAGTGGGGGATAATCTGCTGGCATCGTCAATCATCGCTTTAAGGCCGGATACGGGCGAATACGTCTGGCACTATCAGGAAAATCCCGGCGATGAATGGGATTACGATTCCGCAGCGCAGATCATCCTGGCGGATTTGCAAATCGATGGGCAGCTTCGCAAGGTTCTTCTGCATGCGCCGAAGAACGGTTTCTTCTACGTACTCGACCGCGCCACGGGCAAGCTTTTGTCCGCGAAGCCGTTCGTCCGGGTGACCTGGGCCACCGGCATTGACTTACAAACCGGCAGGCCTATTGAATCGCCGGAAGCGCAGTACGAGGCGAGCAACAAAACATTGGTCGTTTCGCCCGGCCCCGGGGGAGCGCATACCTGGCAACCGGCGTCGTACAGTCCGGACACCGGGCTCGTCTATTTCCCCGTGCTGGAGGCTGGTTTTGCTTACAAATCGGCCGAACAGTTCAGCCATAAGGCGCTCGCCTTTAACACAGGGACTGACCCCGTGGCATCGGGCATGCCGCAGGATCCGAACATAAAAAAGGGAATTCTGGGGAGCATCAAAGGTCGCCTGTCGGCGTGGGATCCAGTCAAACAAGTGGAAGTCTGGCGAGCCGACCGTCCTGGCCCCTGGAACGGCGGCGCGCTTTCGACAGCGGGCAACCTGGTATTCGAGGGCACCGGCAATGGCCAATTCGAAGCATTCCGCGCGAACACAGGAGAAAAACTCTGGTCGGCATCGGCGCAAAGCGGGATCGTTGCCGGCCCCATTTCCTACACAGTGAACGGAGAACAGTACGTCGCGATTCTGGCCGGGTGGGGCGGCGTCATGCCCCTCGCCGCCGGAGAAGTCGCCCGGCAATCTCCGCAGATGAACAATGTGCCACGAATGCTGGCATTCAAATTGGGAGGAAAGGCCAGCTTGCCTCCGGCTCCAGAGTTTAAGCCACGGGCATTGACGCCTCCACGCACAACCGCGAACCCCGCCACGGTCAAAAAGGGCGAAGAGTTATATCAGCAGTACTGTAGCAATTGTCATGGGGATGTCGCCGTCAGTGGCGGCGTCTTGCCGGACTTGCGCTATTCCGGCACGCTCAAAACTGATGTGTGGTTTGGGGTTGTGCTGGACGGGATGCTCAAACAGGCCGGCATGGTGGCGTTCGCCAAAGAGATTTCCAGGCAAGACGCTGCGGCGATCCGCGAATATGTGGTCTACCGCGCCAATCAGAGTCTGGCGGAAAGCGGTAATCAGAAGAAACCGTGAGAAACTGCGCCCTCGCACCGGCGAGCAACTTTTCTACTTGCCGAGCACCGACTTGACTGCCTGGACAATTTTTTCTTCACTGGGCAAGACGTACTTTTCGAGCGGCTCGCTGTAGGGAATGGACGTATCGAGCGCAGTCACCATTTTTACCGGGGCCTTCAGGTGGTGGAAGCCGTGCTCGGCGATTTCGCCGGCGATGATGGCCGATACCGAGGCGTGGCGGGGAGCCTGATCGACCAGCACCAGGCGGCCGGTCTTTTTCACTGACTGGACGATGGTGTCAACATCGAGAGGCGCGATCGTTCGCGGATCGATCACCTCGACGCTGATTCCCTCTTTCGCTAGTGTTTCCGCGGCTGCGAGCGATTTCGTCACCATCCATCCCGTGGCCACCAGGGTGACGTCGCTTCCGGCGCGCTTTACGTCCGCCACGCCGAAGGGAATCACGTAATCTCCATCCGGGACCGGGCCCTTGTCCAGCATGGTCATGTAGTGATGCAGATACATGACCGGATTGTCGTCGCGAATGGACGCAGCCATCAGGCCCTTGGCATCGGCCGGGGTCGAAGGGAGAGCCACTTTCAGGCCGGGGATTCCCATCATAGTGTGGTAGATGCAATTGGAGTGCTGGCCGGCCCAACCGGCGGCAAAGCCGTAGCCCGCCTTAAAAACCAGCGGCACCTTGATCTGGCCGCCGGACATGTACCGGAGACGCGGCGCTTCATTGAGCAACTGGCCCATGGCTACGAGCATGAATTCGCTCATCCACAATTCGACCACGGGGCGCAGGCCGTTCATGGCCGCGCCCACGGCAATACCCATCTCCGCGGTTTCCGAGATGGGAGTGATGCGGACGCGGCTCTTACCGAACTTACGAACCAGGGGATCACGGTCGGTCATACCGAGATTCTGGCCGTAGAAAATGACGCTGGAATCGCGGGTCATTTCTTCGGTAATGGCGGTGGCCATTGCTTGGGCGTACATCATTTCGCTCGGCATGGGCGCTCCCCTCTTTATGCGTAAACGTATTTGGTGGCTTCTTCGGGCGACGGGAAGGGGCTGGCCAGGGCGAACTGCACGGCCTGTTCCAACTCGGCGCGAACGGAATCTTCGATCTGTTTGGCGGCGGACTCGGACAAGACCCCTTTGCTCTTCAATTTTTTGCGGAACAGCAGGATCGGATCCCTGGCGCGGGCCGCGGCGTATTCCGCCTTCCTGCCGTAGGTTTCAATGGCTTCATGCTCGGGAAACTGCGTGGGCACGGGAGGAACGGTGATGGCGTTGCCGTGGGCGCTGAAACGGTAAAATTTCGATTCGATCAGGCTGGGTCCCAGTCCGGCCCTGGCGCGCTTCACGGCTTTCCCGACCGCTTCATAGACCTTGAGTGGATCGGTGCCATCCACTGTGAGGCCGGGAATGCTGAAGGCCTGGGCTTTCTGGGAGAGCGGATCGCCGGCGGCGGCGTTGGCGTCCTCCAGCTCAACGCGGGTGTACACCTGATACTGGTTGTTCTCCAGAATGTAAACGATCGGAAGTTTCCAGACGGCAGCCATGTTCAGCGATTCGTAGAAGGCTCCCTGTTTGCTGGCGCCGTCGCCGAAGAAACAGTAGATCACCTGGCCCGATTTCTTTACTTGCGCCGCGAGCGCGGCTCCGGTGGCATGAGCGATGGCCTGCCCGATGATGCCCGAAGTGCCGGGAAAGTGATGCGCTGGGTCGGCCAAGTGCATGGAGCCGCCAAACCCCTGGCACAGACCGTCTTTGCGTCCGTAGATTTCGGCCATCATCTTCTTGACGGAAGTGCCAAGGACGATCGGATAGCCGTGGCAGCGGTAGCTGGGCATGGCCAGGTCGCTTTCATCGCGCGTCGCCAGCGCCCCTACGATTGAGGCTTCGGCGCCATCGGCAAGATGCGTGTGGCCGCGAATCACACCCGGATGCTCGACAAAGGTGCGCTTGACGCGCTCCTCGAATTCGCGGATGCGCAACATTTGCGTGTACATCCAAATCAGGCGCTCTTTCCCGAGTGCTTTTTTATTATTCTTCGGCATCGGTGACTCCTTGCGGATTCAGGACTTTGGCGCAGCCTCGCCCGGCCGGCCGATGTGGCAGAGCATATCCCCCACAGGAACTTCCGAATCTTCTTTCGCGACAATTTCCAAAAGCACGCCCTCGACGGGCGAGTCGAGCTCGTAATTCACCTTGTCGGTTTGCAACTCGACAAGCGGGTCCCCTTGCCGCACCTTTTGGCCCTTGCGCTTCAGCCACTTGACGACTATCACTTTCGTGGTTGGGATCCCACCAGTTTTCGGAACTCTAACCGTGGTTACGATGGCGGTCCTCCAGTAGCACAGGCTTCAGCATGTGGATTTTGCTTCCACACAAACTCAAAACCCACGCGCGGAAGCCGGTGCCACTCAATTCACCAAGCCCTCGTGAGAAATGAGGACTAGTTAAAGCAATTTGTGCTCTGTGTCAATTCGCTTCGCGTCAAACTGTCACTCGCGCTCGCGAGAGGCCGTAGCTTTCCAGCACCTTGAGGAGTTCGCGATGCCCGAAGGCCGCGCACGGCGAGGCGTAACCGGTCTTGCGAGGCGGCGTATGAATCAGGCTGTGTGCCGCATGGGCCTGCATCAGGCCGGTTTGCCGATAGCAGCAAGTGCCGAACATGATGCACTGCGCGAACGCCGTCGTGCCGCGGCCGTAAACCACGTCAATGGTGCGATGCTCGCGCGTATTTTCTCGCGGCGGGGTGCTGCCTTGCACGGAGTTCGCCATCTCCGCCAGCGCGCGTTCCTGCTCGGGTTTCGGCAAGGGGCGAATATTTTCCTCAAAGTGTTTCTCTGTGGCGAAAACCATTTCCATAATTTGCCGGTTCAGAAGTCCGCCCAGAGTGCGGACGTTGGCTAGTTGCGGGTGATGCTTGTACCAGACGGGATGGGGAAATCCGCCCCATGGTAGAGCGAGTTGTGTCTGGATCAGCGCGGGCACGGCGACTTGATGGGCAATGGCACGGGGCCAGGGCTTGTACCGGTTCTGTTCCAGGTAGTAGGCATCGGTGGGGATGGCGGCAAAAATGGTTTGCGTGGAACCAAACGTGGGAATGCCGTTGAACATGGAGAGAATGTCAACGGTATCGATTCCACCAGTCTCGAGGCATAGATGCACGGCGATATCGCTGGCTGCGGACATATAGGCCATGCCGGGTGCGGCCAGCAACCCCTGACGCGCAAACTTTTCGCCCCAGTTCTCTTCCACTTCGCGATGCCAGGCTTGCTCGCCGCCGATGTCCATGTAGTGGCAGCCCGCCTTGAGGCAGGCTTCGATCACGCGGGGGCCGTGGTAGAGGAAGGGGCCCACGGTATTGCAGACGACTCGAGCGCCCGAGAAAAGCTTGACGAGATCATCCACCGAGCCCAAGGTTTCGGCAATCTCGAAATCCGCGGTCTCGATTCCCGGAACGTGATTCATGACGTCCTGGATTCTGACGCGGTCGCGGCCTGCGGCGATGAAAGGAACGTTGAACTCACGCAGGAATTCGGCGACGAGCCGTCCGGAAAATCCGCTTGCGCCGTACAGAACAACAGGTCTCTTGCTGCTCATGGTAATCCTCTCGTGTGACTCCCGCTCTTTCGCGCTGCCGGATATTTGGCGGCCAAAGATCGATCCCAAGACCTCCCTGGCGACGTGGGGAATTTTAGGTTAAAGTTTCTTTATTGCCAGTAGGCACTTTCTTGTAACCTGATTCCCCAGGAGATTCCCAGTGGAGGAATTCAATTGTCCGGTAGGACTCACCACTGGGATCATCGGCGGAAAATGGAAGCCTCTGATCCTGTTTTATCTCCAGGGCAAGACACTGCGATTTAGCGAACTGCATCAGCGGATTCCGAAAACAACCAAAAAGATGCTGACGCAACGGCTGAGAGAGCTGGAGAGCGACGGCATCATCCGCCGCAAAGTGTACGCGCAAGTGCCGCCCCGCGTGGAATACTCGCTCACCCGGCATGGTCAAAGCCTGCGGCCCCTGCTGGAATTGATGTCCGCCTGGGGAAGGCGGCATCGCACGCGGCACACGGGCAACTGAGGAGAGAGGGGCACCGCAATTGCTTCTCCTGCAACAACCGGGTGCGCATCGGCCAGGCCATCACTTCAAGAGCATCGAGAGTTCCTGTGCGGCCGCCTGAAGATGGGGAACGAACTTGGTCACAAAGTCCTGCGCCGAAACACGCTGTACGGGCGCTCCAACGTTCAGCGCGGCAATCACTCTCCCAGCCGCATTGCGAAGGGGAACAGCCAGGGCGCACAATCCCATCTCCAGTTCCTGATCCACTAAAGCATAGCCATCGCGCCGGACATGATGGAGCGCCTGACGCAGACCTTTTATGTCCGTAATGGAGAGTTTGGTATGTGGAATAAGTTCGGCATGCGCAAGATGCGCTTCCAGATCTTTCGCGGGAAGATGGGCGAGCAACACCCGGCCCATGGACGTGTAGATCGCGGGCAAGCGGCTGCCCATGGAGAGGTCCACGGCCAGGACACGCGAAATATTGGCATGGGCAACATGTATGACGTCGTTGCCATCCAGCATGGCGATGGAACAGGATTCATGCAGGACTTGACTCAAGCGGTCCAGAACAGGCTGCGCCACCTTAGACAAAGGCATGGAGAAAATATACGAATGGCCGAGAGTGAGAACCCGCGGAAGGAGAGCATAGTGGGTACCGTCTTCGGAATTGGCCAGACCCAGCTTGCTCAACGTGTAAAGGCAGCGCCGCACCGACGCCCGTGAAAAACCCGTGGACTGACTGATTTGCGAGACGGTGAGAAAAGACGTGGCATGAGAAAAGCACTGTATGACGGAAAGGCCGCGGGCCAGCGAAGTCATGAAGTTGGGATCGCCGCGAAGAGCGTCAATGCGCGTTCCGGGCAACAGCGCGACTCTCAACGCACTGAGCAAAGCAGTAGGACGATCGTTTCTTTCGCTCTGGCGTGATTTCCGTGAGACAGGTGCGGCCATTCGATCCTCCCGAAACGTCACTGGCAAAACGGCGGAAAGATACAGGAATTTAAGTTCTTCGGCATCTTAAGCCGGGGTGCCGTCGGAATCATGGAGCCTGATTTCTCCAGCATCCCGCTAAAAGGGATATGGGTGTTGGCCCATCTGGATCGTGACCCACTTCACTTCGGTCATCTCATCAATGGACCAGCGTCCGCCTTCGCGCCCGCTCCCGGAATCCTTGACACCACCAAACGGAACGGTCGCTTCATCATGGATGGTCGGGCCATTGACATGTACCATGCCGGATTCAAGCTCCAGCGCGAAGCGCATCGCCAGCTGCAGATCGTTGGTCATCACCGCAGAAGACAGTCCGTAGGCGGAGGTATTCGCTAGCGCCAGTGCGTGGTCCGCGTCTTTCGCTTTACTCACCGCCGCCACAGGGCCAAAAAGTTCGTCGCGGAAAACGGCCATCTCGGGAGTCACATCGGCCAGAACCGTCGGATGGTAGAAATTTCCCTCATATTTACCGCCGGTCAGCAACCGTGCCCCTGCAGCCACCGCCGCTTTCACTTTGCCGTCAATCATCGGGCATTGTGAAGTGCGGATGAGCGGACCGATCACTGTGTGTGGGTCGCGCGGGTCACCCACCTTCATAGTCCGCGCCTTGGCCACGAATTTGTTCAGGAAGTCGTCGTAAACCGGCGCTTCGACGATGATGCGCGATCCGGCCATGCAGATCTGCCCCTGATGAATGAAAATGCCGAAGCAGGCGGTATTCACGGCGTACTGTATGTCCGCATCTTTCAGAACGATGACCGGACTCTTGCCGCCCATTTCGAGAACTACGCGCTTGCCCCGCTTGGCGCACTCAGTGGCAATGATGCGTCCCACTGCGGTGGAACCCGTGAAGGTGACCAATTTTACCCGCGGATCATCAAAAATAACGCGAGCCATTGTGGGGCCATCACCGGGAACAACGTTGAAGACTCCGGCAGGGACGCCTGCCCGCTCGAATACTTCGGCAAGCTTGAGTCCAAGGAGCGAGGTTTCCTCCGAGGGCTTGAGGACAAACGTGTTGCCTGCGGCGAGCGCGAAGGCCACTTTCTTCAGCGAGAGAATCACTGGAAAGTTGAATGGCGAAATGCCTGCGACCACGCCCAAGGGACGGCGGATGGCCATCGAAAACAGCCCCGGCCCATCCGACGAGAAGACTTCGCCCTGAATGCGCCGCGCTTCACCGGCAATGGAATGGACCATGTTCGCAGCGAAGGGCACTTCGAACATCGCTTTGCCGAAGGTGGCGCCGCCTTCCTCGATCAGTAGATCCACAATTTCCTGCTTCGCCAATTCCAGTCCATCCGCGGCACGGTGCAGAATGCGCTCGCGCTCGGATGGAGGGGTGGCTGCCCAGGAGGCTTTGGCGGCGTCGGCGGCGTCAATCGCTGCGTGCATGTGCTGTTCCTGCGCCATGAAAATCTTGGCGAAGGGCAGTTGATTGGCAGGATTGAGGACGTCGGTGAGGGCGGAAGGCGGGATATCGATGGCTTTACCTGCAATATAGGGCGTTGAAATCATTTTGTCGCCTCCATCGTTGAATATCGTCGACTAATTTCTGCGGTTGCTCAACTCCACACTCGGCGCGCGGTCTCTACGACCAGGCGCAGCTTGGCCCACTGCTCGTCTTCGGTGAGCATATTCCCTTCCATGGTAGAAGCAAAGCCGCACTGAGGGCTTAGCGCCAAATTCTCCAGGGGAACATATTGGGAGGCTTCCTTGATCCGTTGCACCAGTTCGTCGCCTCTTTCCAGTCGCGTCAGCTTGGAGCTGACCAGGCCCAGCACGACAGTTTTTCCGCGGGGCACAAAACGCAGTGGCTCGAACGTTCCCGAGCGCTCGTCGTCGTACTCAAGCAGGAAACGGTCCACGGCCAGCGTGCCGAACAACTTCTCGGCGACAGCGTCGTAGCCACCTTCCGCGTACCAGTGGCTGCGATTATTGCCGCGGCACAGGTGAATAGCGACGGTAACACCCGGGCGCCGTGCTGCTTCGAAACAGGCATTATCGGCGCGCAGCGATTCGTCGAGCATCGCATCCGGCTCGACCTTCATCTCCCGACGAATCCACTCGCGCCACTTGGGGTCCATGAAGTAACTGTAGCGGGGGGCATCAATCTGGATGTAGCTCACGCCATCAGCAGAAAGCTTGGCGATGTCCGCCTTCATGATGGCGACGATATCCCACAAAAGCGCCGAGTGATCTTTATACACTTTGTCGGTCACACCGCTCTTAAAAGAAATGGCGGGAAACTGGGTGGCGCTTGGCAGAGTCATCTTGATCGCGCCGGGGCTGTTCTTCTTCATGAACGGAAGCTCGTGGCCAGTGAGCGGGCGCACCTGCCGCAGCTTGGAGGTCACGATCCCCGCCACACGGCTGACCGCGGCATCCTCGGCATCGCCGGCTTTCCACGTCCGGGAGACGGCGTCTCCCAGGTCGAATCCCTCGACCGCGTCGGTAAGATCGCTCATGAAATTGCGCCGGCGGAGTTCGCCGTCGGTAAAGACCTCGAATCCCAACTCATTCTGCTTTGCCAGGACGCGCAGAATATGGCGGTCCTCAATGATGCGCAATTGCCCGGCATTCACCGAAGGATTCCGGCGCGCCTCCAAGACTTCGGCTGGCCTCAGAAAACTGCCGACATGATCGGCTCGATAAGGTGTGGGCATCTTCTCTTCCTCTCTACTTGGAGAACAAGCTGTTTCAGATTCCGGGCACCGATCCTTCACTCAAATCAAACCAAGCCGGTGGAGTCTCCGAGATTTTCCGCGATCTTTTGCGCGGTCATTTTCACAAGGTCGATTTTCTCGGCGAGATTCCTTCCCTGAAAGCGTTGTGTGGGTCCCGCGATACCTACGGCTCCAATCACGCGCGCGTCTGGGAGAAACACGGGAGCAGCAACACCGTTCAGCCCCAACTCCAATTCCTGCTCATCCAGGGCATAGCCGCGCTGCCGCACCCGTCGCAAGTCATTCTTCAACTCGGCGATCAGTATGTGTGTGTGAACGGTATAACGGGTCAATCCCTTGTTTCGCAGGATGGCGTCCACATCCTCTTCACGCAGATATGCGAGAACCGCCTTTCCCGCGGCCGAACAATGCGCCGGGAAAAGAGCGCCGACCGGCGTGCGCACGCTAATCATTGTCCGCGGGGAATCAAATCGCTCCACGCAAACGACTCCTCCGGCGCCTGGAACCGCCAGGCTCACGGCCTCATTGCAGACGCGCGACATTTCCATCAGGTAACGTCGCGCTTCATTCTGAAGAGTCCTTGCGCGCGCCGCCTTGGTTCCCAGTTCGTGCAGTTTCAAGCCCAAGCGGTAGTGTTCCTTTTCCGAATCCCTCTGCACCAGATCCAGCCGTTCCAGGGCGCTGAGCAGACGATAGACCGTGGTCTTATTCAGATGCAGGCCCGCAGCGATCTCGGCAATGCGCATTTCCGGACCGTGCTGGCCCATGTAAAAAAGAATATGCATCGCCTTTTGCAGCGATTTGCTGGATCCCGCCCGGGCATTTGATTTTGTGCTGCTGCGCATCGTTCCGATTTTCCTGGTCACCTATACCGCCATCCTACTGCCATCATCCCCAGAGCGGGACGGTTCACCCGTTGCGGCCGCATTGTAAATGGAATCGTCGTCAAGTCACAATGAATTTATATTTCACAATGTGAATTACGCCACAAGCCGCCGCCACGGCCGGCAGCGCGCCCGGCTTAGCGTGGTGCCCCGGCCAATCCGAAAAGCTTGACCGCATTCTCTTTTAAGATCAGCGGGCGCACTTCTTCCCGTATGCCGACCTTTTGAAAATCGGCCATCCAACGATCGGGAGTGATCAACGGATAATCGGAGCCAAACAGGACTTTGTCCTTCAACAGCGTGTTCGCATACTGCACCAGAATTGGAGGGAAGTATTTGGGGGACCAGCCGGAAAGGTCGATATAAACCTCCGGCTTGTGCAGACAGATTGAAATGGCCTCTTCTTGCCAAGGAAACGAGGGATGGGCCAGGATTATGGGCATGTCGGGGAAATCCACGGCCACGTCATCAATCGGCATTGGGTGACCGTACTTGAGCCGGACTCCACCTCCGCCGGGCATGCCCGTGCCGATGCCACTGTGCCCCGTGTGGAACAATACCGGCAGGCGAGCTTCCGCAAACACTTCGTAGAGCGGGTAGGCAATTTTGTCGTTCGGAAAGAATTCCTGCAATGGCGGGTGCAGCTTCAATCCGCGAATCGCTCCCGAGGCCACCAGGCGCCGCGCCTCATCCACGGCGGCCTTTCCGCGATGCGGGTTGATGCTGGCAAAAGCGATGGCGATATCCGAATTACGAGCGGCAAATTCCGCAACGCGATCGTTTGAGACCACGGGCCTGCCGGTCACACTCTCGTCCACCGAGAAGACGACGCAAGCCATATTGCGGGAGCGGTAGTATTCGGCCAGGGCCTCGGGACTGCGGCTGGCACCGCTGTCCCCAAAGTATTTTTTTGTGGCTTGATCCGTTGCCGAATCCTCGCCCTCATGCTCGATGTGCACGTGGACGTCGAACGCAACGAGGGTATCGGCACGAATAGACCTTGCCTGACTCATGACAACGCTCCGGTTTTTCTTATCATCTCAATGAAAGAGGGTTGAAAACCTCGCCTCAGAATATTGCGCATGAAATTTGTTGCCTCACTATAGGCCAATAGGACATTTCCAGATGGCACTTCCGCTTTCGCGCACAACCATACGTCGGCCTTTCTTGTGGCGTCAATCTGAATTCGCCTTCAGGAGTGCCCGCAATCCGCCGACATGATGACCGTGATTTCGACATCGTCGCAATTTCGTTGTGCTGTTCCCAAGAAAGCCTTACGATGCGCAAGCCAAAAGTTCCAAAGCGAAAATTCAGCCTTACGGGTCCCGATTGGGGCGAGATTCGCTTGCCATTTCTTCGGTGCGGCTATGTTTGCAGGCAAATTCTGTTAATGGAAACGGTGATGCGAACTCAAGTGGCAATCATCGGTGGCGGGCCGGCTGGACTGCTGCTCTCCCACATCCTTGACCGAAACGGCATCGATAGCGTCGTGCTGGAACGGCACAGCCGCCAGCATGTCCTTCGGCGGATTCGCGCAGGGGTGTTGGAGACCGGAACAGTTGAGCTACTGCGCGCCGTCGGGCTCGGCGAGCGTATGGATCGCGAAGGCCATCCCCATAGTGGGGCGGCAATCGCGTGGCAAGGACGGGAACGGTTCTTCATCGACACGAAGAAGTTCACAGGAAAGTTGATGATGGCCTATGGCCAAACCGCGATCACCGAAGACCTCTATGCGGCGCGAGATGCCCGGCGCGGAAAGATCATCGACGAAGCGAGCAACGTCCAATTGCACGATTTGACGTCCACCCAGGCGCACGTGACCTACGAAAACAAGGGGCAAATCCACCGGATCGACTGCGACTATGTCGCCGGCTGCGACGGTTTTCATGGCGTAAGCCGCCAATCGATCCCGGCCTCCCTGCTGCGAACATTCGAGAAAGTCTATCCGTTCGGTTGGCTGAGCATTATGTCAGTGACTCCTCCATATCCAGACATTTGCTATTGCTACCATGAGCGCGGATTTGCTCTCGCGTCCCAGCGAAGTCCAATGCTCAGCCGCTACTACATCCAGTGTGACATTGACGCCAAGCTGGAGGATTGGCCGGATGAACGCTTCTGGCAAGAATTGAAAGCGCGATGTCCAAAGGACATGGCCGAGCAGATTGTCACTGGTCCATCGATCGAAAAATCGATTGCGCCGCTGCGTAGCTTTGTGGCTGAGCCGATGCGGTACGGCCGCCTGTTTCTGGCGGGGGACGCGGCGCACATTGTGCCGCCGACGGGCGCAAAGGGTTTGAACCTGGCTGTATCGGATGTTTTCTATTTGTCACGCGCTCTGACGGAGAAGTATCACACCGGCAGAACTCACTATCTGGATTGCTATTCCGATATGGCGTTGCGCCGCGTGTGGGGTGCTACGCGCCTGTCCTGGTGGCTGACGATGCTGCTACACCGATTTCCGGACGATACACAGTTCGATGAGCGAGCCCGCCAAAGTCAATTTGACTATCTCACCGCCTCGGAACATGCCCGAGCCTCGCTGGCGGAACAATATGGCGGTATGCCCTTTGAAGCATGATGGAGAATTCTTTCTCTACATCGTCGTTCCACGCATAACTGCCGCTGCAACTCGGTGTCCGTCTCACAGAAAACAGAGATACTGTTACTCTGTGCGAGAAGTTCTAGGAGCGCAGAAATAGCCCGCATTGTAATCTATGCCGGTCAGTTGTATGTTGCTGGTCGCCCGAGAAGATAAAAATAGAATTTCCGGTTTGCTCTCATGCCGCGTTAACGGGAGTTTAATACCTAATCCCCGAATCCGGCGCTCTGCAACCGGACGCAGTGCTTGAAGGAGCAGCACAATGCCCGTGTCAGAAACCAATTCCCACCTGCTTCACCAAACCCTGAAAGCCTGCGGCATTCAAGTTGTGTCGGCTCTGCCGGAGTCCTGGTTGGTCCCAGTGATCCGCATGATTGGGGACGACCCCAGGATAAGGCTCATTCGGGTGGCCAAGGAAGAGGAATGCGTCGGTATTTCCGCGGGAGCACATTTTGCCGGGGTGAAATCAGCCATGCTGATACCCAATCATGGCTTCCTGGCTGCTGTGAACCCTATAGTTTCGCTGGCGCACTTGTATAAAGTGCCGCTGATGATGTTCATCGCCTACCGCGGTACTTTCGGGGATACTTATTCGTGGCATACTCCCGGTGGCACGGTCACCGAGCCGCTGCTGCAAACTCTCCGGATTCCCTACACGATGCTGGATTCCCCTGAAAGTCTGGAGCGGCGCGTGCGAGACGCGCAAGCGCTGGCCGATGCCAGCCTGTTGCCGGTTGCACTCCTGCTCACACATGAATTGATGATGGAGGCGTGATGAATCGCATCGAATGCCTTCGCGCAGTCTACCCGCAACTCGAGAAGCGCGTCGTGGTAACAATCATGGGAGCGGTCGCCATCGAGCTGCAATCGATCGGGCACCGGCCAAATTTTTTCTATTTGCAGCACGCCATGGGGCTAGCTAGCTCGATCGGACTGGGACTGGCGGTTAGCTTGCAGGAGCAAAGGATTGTTGTTCTCGACGGAGACGGTTCGCTGCTAATGAACCTGGGCACACTTTCGACCTTGGCACATTCCGGAGCCAGCAATATCGTGCACGTGGTCTTCGACAATCAAAGCTATTTGTCTGCCGGCGATTCTCCGACGGCGACGGCGCAGAGCACAGATCTCGAAGGCGTGGCGCGGGCTTCGGGGATTCCACATACTGCCTCCGCGCGCAGCGTCGAGGAATTTCAAACTGCGTTTGCATCCGCGCTCGATTCAGGCAAGCTCACCGTCCTGGTTGCGCATGTCGATACTTCGGGGGTCTACGACAGGCCGACCGACCTTGGGCTGCTCGAAAATCGTTTTCAATTTTCACGCCACTGCCAATCGCTCGCGAGGCGCTAGCCGGCGATTGCTGTACCCGGTTGTGATTTCAATTTCGCCACATTTTCTCTATGTTGCCGTGCCCCTGGCAATGTTTTGGCTTTTCGGCTTCGGAACCGTAGCAAATGCGAGAGCAACGATGCCGATCGCGACGATGACCATGTTGAGCGCAAAGCCAAGCGCGTAGCTCCGGTATACGTCGAACAGTTTGCCGCCCACGAATCCCGCCGGTGAACTTATCAAACCGCCGACCAGCAAGTTCAGTCCATTCAATTTAGGATATGCCGCGGGTCCGAAGAAGTGGGCCGTCGCTGTATTCATACAAATGAACGTCCAGCCGAAAGCTGCACCGTAAAATATCGCGGCGGCAAAGGCGATTGCGAGCGTGTCCGCTTGGATTCGGAGCGCCAGAAGCGAACCGACGAAATAGCAGCATAATCCGGAAATGAACGCGGTGCGCGCGGGAATTTTATCCATCAACCACCCGCCGATTTGTCTCCCCACAATCGCTCCCATCGTGAAAAGCCCCATGGCCCAAGCAGCAGTCGCCGCACTCAAACCCGATCCCTTTATATGCAAAATTCCATGGGCCACGAAAAAGAAATAAGGAAACTGAGAAGCGATTCCACCGATGACAATCATCCAGTAGGAAGTCGTCTTCATAGCCTCGGCAGGCGTCCATACATGCCGCGTGATCAATGATTCGCTCGCAGTTGAACGGCCTGACTGAATTTCATCCACAATACCATCCACCACTTGCCCCAGATCTTCCGGACGTTCCTTCACGAATAGAAAGGCAATGATTCCAGAAAGGACTGCAATTCCGGCGACCGCCTCCCAGGCTTGGCGCCAGTTGCCGCCGTTCGCGGTGAGAATCCTATTGATCAATGGTGACCCGATGAACCCGGCGAAGCCCGAAGCACTCAAGGGAATGGCCATCGCTCTTCCACGGTAGCGCCGAAACCAACGCGTGATGGTTGTGGTCACGGGTACGATTGTGCTAAAGCAGATACCAGTTCCGATGATGACGCCGAAACCCACAAGATACTGCCAAGGTTGTGTCGTGAAGAAGGCCAACCACACCGCACCGATCAAGAGAAACGCAGACCCGATGCCAAAGGTCCTCTTGATCCCTAACTTGATAATAGAGGAGGCTACGATCACCGAAGGCAGCCCGATGCACAAGTTCGCCAAGGTGAAGCCAAGACCGAACATACTGCGGCTCATGCTGATTTCTTTCAGCATGTAGGTATTGATTACGGCCCCACCGAAATAAGGGAAGCCCATGTTAAGAAAATCCAGTGAAAAGAGAACGCCTACCAGCGTCCAGCCGTAGAACTCACGCTTGCAGGTCATTCCACTCTCCTAGACTTGCCCCGAGCGTTGTACCACGATTCGCATTAGTTCAAAGACCTTTTGATCGGATCGCAGACATCGCTTCGGTGGCCTCCCTTTTTTATTGGAATTCTCTTAAAATCGAAACGATGTAGAATGCACGCATCCTTGCTTTAACGCTTTGACAGTGCCAACTCCCAAGGAGCCTGGAATGCGAATCTTCATTCGTCTCGTAATGGCAGCTTGCGTGGTGTTGTGCATCTCAGCGACTCTTTCGTCCACCGACACTGTGATTCATGGTGTTGTGACAGAGGCTGCTGGAAAGCCGGTGCGCGGGGCGATCGTGAAAGCGACCGCCGGAGAAGTGAGCGTTTCGCGGCATTCGCAGTCCGACGGCCCGTACGAAATTAGTTTTCCCGCGGGAAATTACGGCCTGTCCGTTGAGGCCTACGGACTCTCGCCCAAAAGACAGGTTCGCCAGCTTAAGCAGCTCCAGGAAAAGAATGCTCGGTTGAAGTAACTCGTAGCCGATCTCTCCGTCAACAAGGCCATGTTGCAAGATGTGCTGTCAAAACAATCCTAGAGCCCTCGCGGCGCCGGCAATACCTTGCAGGCCGCGTAATGCTCTCAGAGAAGGCAGCTTCAGTTGCCCTATTGTTTACTATTATAATATGTATATAGTATGTTGTACTCAACAACTTTGATATTAAAGAGGCGCCCCCAAAATAGCTTGCGAGATGTACAAGCACGCGCCCAAGGAAGACAAATGATACGCCTTTCTCACTAACTGCAACAATTTGGAACCTGAGCCCTGGGAGGTCGTCAGGATTGGCTCGAGGTAGCTCCACCCCCCGAACCGGTCCACTTGAGTCGCATGTCAATCGGCGCACAAGATGTAACAAGATTGGTCGGAGCTATTTCGCCGTACTGCCTTGGCGAATAAGGAGTAATTAAATTTCCAGGCTTTTCCCAACCTAGTTACATGCCTGGCTACGCGAGCGCGATGAAACGGGCTTTCGACCGCATGTCGTATGAATACGGTCGTGCTTAGCGGATCCGCAAGGGGCAACCGCTGCCGCCCCCAGCTGGAAGTCAAGATTTTCTGACCTCGGGGACAAGGAATCAACGATTCCGCTTCCCCGCTGGCGCGCAATCTATTTGCTTCGAGATATGGCGCACCAAGCAGTCCCTTGGTGAAGCAAAGGCACAAGGTCGAGTACATCATCACTAGGCTCGGACAAGCAGAAAGAGACAAGAACACATCCGCGTCTTCATCCGTTGTGCCTTGTTTTTTGCTGATTCCACCGGACGTATCCTGTCCTGCCGAATTTCTCTCATCTTGGGGTTGACGCAACGCCGGGTGTGGGAGTAAGGTGCCCGCAAAGACTAATGAGAATGTGCTTGTCCGAACTACCCTACGAGATTTTGGCACGGGTTCGTGACACAGGAAGCAGAATCCTCTCCGATGGTGCTGTGCAAGCGAGTGGGTTACACAAATCGCACTATTTTGGGGAGAATCATCATGATCAGTCGCAATCCACGGTCCGGCTCTTCACCAGATGGCGCCAGGTCAGGAAAGAGATCGGGTGTGTTGCTCGCAGGCCTGGCCGCAATGTTGTTCCTTCCTCTCGGGCTTGAAGCGGCTCCAGCAGGTGCGGCAGATTGTTCGAAAATGCTCGGACTGAAACTGAAGGACACCGTTATTACCGAAGCGACCGTCATTGCGGCGAAAGACGATGTGCCCGAGTACTGCCGCGTGCAAGGCGGACTCGAGACAGTGATTCTGTTTGAGGTGGCGCTCCCCACCAAGGTCTGGAACAACAAATTCTTCTACGTTGGCGGAGGCGGGTATAACGGATCGGTTCCGGAACTCACCGATGCTCTAGCACGGGGATATGCCGCCGCCGGTTCAGACACTGGACATCGCGGATTCCACTGGGATGCGTCGGCGATGTACAACAATCCGCAATCACAAGTGAATTACGCGCATCGGGCCACTCACCTGGTGGCTCTGCTGGCGAAGGAAGTCGTCCAGGCCTATTACGGATCGTCCGCACGGCGTTCATATTTTTGCGGATGCTCAAACGGCGGCAAGATGGCAATCATGGAGGTACAGCGGTATCCAGACGATTTTGATGGCGTGGTTGCTGGAGGGGCTGTAGTCGACCGGACCAAAGCGATGGTGATGTTTGATTGGACGCAGCGCGCTCTGCTCGGTTCCGAGATTCCCCCGTACAAGATTCCCGCAATGAAAAAAGCGACCCTCGCTGCGTGCGACGCCAAGGATGGCCTGGTCGATGGCTTAATCGACCGTCCCGACAAATGCGAGTTCGATCCGAAAGTGTTGCGCTGCGCGGGCGCGGATGGCCCCAATTGCCTGACGCCAAAACAAGTGACAGCGTGGAAAAAGATCCTCAACGGTCCGGTAAATTCCGCCGGCAAGCGACTCTATGTTGGATACTCTCCGGGGCATGAAGACGACTACCCCTATTACATCACTGGCGTCGGAACGATGCACGGATATCCCTCCAGCAATTTCATGTATATGGATAGTTTCATGCGCTGGATCGTCTTTGGGCCGAAATTCGATTCGGTAAGAGATTTCGATTATGACAAGAATCCAGAGTCGATGATCCCATTTGAAAAAGATCAGGATGCCGACAGCACGGACTTATCCGGTTTCAAGGCCCATGGCGGGAAACTGATTTTGTACAACGGCTGGGCGGACCATTCGACGCCTCCGCTCCGAACTGTGCAGTATTACAACGATATCCTGCAGAAAAATGGCGAGGCCACCGGAACTTTTGTTCGGTTATTCATGATGCCGGGCCTGTATCACTGCAACGGAGGGCCAGGGCCAAATACCTTCGGCGGCCTTGGCCAGAAGGGATACAAGAAGAACGATCCCGAAAACGACATAATCGGCGCACTTGATCGGTGGGTGGACCAGGGGATTCCCCCCGCGAAGCTCATGGCTACGAAGTTTAAGGACGACGATCCTAGGCAAGGTGTCGCGCGCACCCGTCCGGTGTGTCCGTATCCTCAGGTAGCGACATACAAGGGATCGGGCAGCGTAGATGACGCCGCGAACTTTGTGTGCGCCAGCTCCAAATAACAGAAATGGAATACCAAGCTTATCAAATTCCATTCAGTTCTCATGGTGCAGCCGCGATGACAAGCGATTTTTATAACTGTTGGTTGGGCCCGAGTATCTGGACTTTGCAACTGTTGGGTATAATCGTCAACAGTTCGGGCTACCGCCAACATAAAAATATGAGAGGAAGTCAGGACGATAAAGAGGTCTTCGACTTGAGTCGCTCCGCGTTTCCGCAGCCTGCAGTTTGCCGTCTATTCACTCCTCCGCGACATCGTCCCGTATTGATGCTTCAAATCGTTCCAGGCTATTCGGGAAGTGCGTAGCGAGCAACCGAAACCAATTTGCAGACTGTTCTTCGGTTGGCACGCGCCCCTCGATCGGCTTGGCGGCAACATGGGAGCCGCTAGGCGGTGTATGCAGAAAGCAGTGGCGGCTCGCATCCCGGTCATCCTTGGGCCAGTTCTCTACTTTATGGCTCAGGAATACGCAACCCCGATTGAGTCACGGATTCTGCTGAAATAGCTGCGCCCGGATTTCCCAGTAATCGCCGCCCGCCAGAATGCTGATCAATTTGCCTTCCTGCGACAGCGACCTCATGTGAAAGAGCATGAGGGTCGCCTCACCGCCTGACGTTACCGAAGATTCTTGTGCTAGGTGAATTCACTGATTTCATCTAGCGCAAAGACTCGGCCCGCTCAACAGCCGGAAGGATTCAAAGGCGGGCTTAGCGCAGGAAAATACTGCGCGATCACCGGGGCTTCGCCGGCGACAGCCACGCGCGATTTGGTTGATCTTGTGGCCAAAGGTGCGTTGGTTCGGGCCCGTGAGCGAAAGCATACTCACTATCGTCTCACTATCCCCATACGGAGTGTGCGACACATCACTCTAAACCAGCGAGGGGAACCTGTGGAATCTTGATCAGTACAAAGGTCGCGAGAACCGATCGCAGCCGTTTACTCCGTCATGAAGGCAGCTTGGAACGAATCTTTGACCGGACGCTGACTCAACACGAGGTTGCGCGGAGAACGCGCAAAAGGCACCCGCTGCCACCCCAGTTGGCCGTCAAGATTTCCTGATATCTGGGACAAGGAATCAACGATCCCCCCAAGGTCAGGCTGATTCGCTGCTTGCTGACCGGTAAGGTTAAAGAGCCGCGCCGCGTGAAGTAAGCTGGTCAGGAAATTAGAATCTGGACTGACCGCGACGTGGAGCGGGTTCATCAATTCAAGGTGAAGGACTATTGCAAAGGCAGAGGCCGCAAGCCGAAGCGGTAGAAAATTAGGGGACGCGCCGGTGTTCGCTGTACCGGCACGCCCCCAACCGAGTCAATCTGCTGTCAAGGCTGAAATGGCTGCTGAAAACGTGGCACAAGTTTCCCCGTTCCTGACAGTAGCTTTAATCGTCCACAGATCGAAGTACAGTCGATTGCGCGTACTCGCCGATGGCCGAGAGATTCGCAAGTGCTAGTTACAGAGAACTTAAAAACGCGACCAAGTCGGATTCCTCATGAGGCGTCAGGACAAGGCCAAAACGTTTCTCATAAAAACGAATGGCGTCCAACAACGTTTGAGCCGAGCCGTTATGGAAATAAGGGGCGCGGGCGGAGAGACCCCGCAGAATAGGGCCCTTGATCTTGCCGACGTGATCGAATTTGCCATCGATCAAGGCTTGGCCGAGATCGGTCGTGGTCTTGCAGTTGCTCGTCGGAAGACCTGAGGAATCATTTTTACAGACGGTTATTCTCGGCAGGTAGCTCAGATCAAGTCCTCCCAGACTGGCAGAGGGGGCAGTCTCGCTGGGGTCGCCAGTGCCGATGTTCAGGGGCGTCGGAAACGAATGATTGCCCACGTTCGGAGTGTCGTGGCACGTTCCGCAGGTTCCCTGAAGCGAAGAAATTCCGCCCGCCACCAGGCCGCCCGCCGCTACATCGTCGTTTATACCGGCCACATCGTCGCCCGGCGATACGAGCCCACCGGGCTGCTCCAGCAGCGGGAGTAAAAAATTGACGCTGGAGTTGACGCCAATGAAGAACGGCTGAGTAACGAGAGGCATTGGGCCGCCGGTCGCGCCCCGCGATTCTAACGAGCCGGTGCTCCAGCCGAATGACTGGGCGGTGAAAAGTCCCATTTCAAAATTCACGATCTGTTGCTGCTCCGCGGGAGTCGGCCTCGTGCCATCCCCCTGCGCGTGACCGGTGGTGGCATCCACGGATTGATGTGCCAGATCGCTCAGAAGCGCGGTTGGATAGTTTGAGTACAGTATTTTAGTTGTCCCGGTAGCGGGCGACGATTCCCGTCCGTCAAACATGACCGCGCTCAAAAAACGGAGATTGGTACTAGGCAGAGGCCGGCGGTACATGGAAATAATTTCAGACTCATTGCAGCCGTATTGATTACTTACGTTCACAACCCGGTAGTCTGCATTTGCTGGAACTGCAATCGCGATACGGATCAGGCCGCGCTTCCGGAGCAGGCTGTACGCGGCGAATCTCCCCTCCTCCGTAGACACGTCAATGCTGTGGTTGCAGTTGGAACCGTCCACCGTGCGAAAAATCGGATCCTTACCGCGCGTCAGGAAGAACCTCTCCTCGATGTGAGCGGCTGAAACCGACATGGCGTCACTAGGCTGGTGGCAAGTAGCGCACGAACGGCCGTTGGTACCCATGCTCTGGAAAAATGGTCCCGTTAAATCAATGCCGCCGCCGTTGGTGCTGTAGGTCTCGGACGCTCCACCGGGATTCAGGAAGGGCACTTTGTTGGGGATGAAAGTGAATTGCTGCCCGCTTCCCTCGGTAACGACCATCAGCATGGCGACGGCTAGAAAAGCAACGCTCACGATGCACCGTTTCGACGGGCGCATGCTCTTGTACCGGTTTATTGAATCCTGAGGCAAGCAACGCCTAAAACCAGATTTGCGGTCTGAAAACGTCCCCATGGAAAACCTCTCTTTGTAGCGCCGATGGCGCAGGACCTTCTACTGGTATATGCGGAAAATGGGCGCAAATTAGCTCAAAAAAGTTCCAGATTGCAGGCGTTGTTGTCGGGTACAAACCCAGCACCTCATCCGGCCGGAGAAATTGACTTGGCAATATCCCCCCGCTATGTTTGTCATGTAAATAACTCGCTCTAAGGAAGATATGACCACAACACCCGAGCAACCAGTCACCGAGTTGCTGGTCCGGTGGAGGGCCGGAGACCAGGAGGCGCTACAGGCCCTGGTTCCGCTGGTTTATCAGGAACTCCGCGCCATGGCACACGGCCAACTGCGGGCGGAGCGGGCCGGTCACACGCTACAAAGCACGGCCCTGGTGCACGAAGCATATTTAAAACTCGTAAAACAAGGCCCTCCCGAGGTTCAGAACCGCGCCCATTTTTTCGGCGTGGCCGCAAGACTCATACGGCAAATCCTGGTGGACTATGCGCGGAGCCATGGAGCCGCCAAACGCGGGGTCGCTTGCCGCGTGGAATTGGAGGAAGGACTTGGAATTCCCGGAAAAGCGGCGGTGGACGTACTTGCGCTGAACGAGGCCCTAAATGAACTTGCGAAGCGTGACGAGCAGCAGAGCCGCATCGTGGAATTGCGCTT
>JAIQFG010000048.1 GCA_020073375.1 Terriglobia bacterium
GCCGCGATCGTCGCCAGCGTGCCCATCGAGCACGGGATCACCACCATGGCGTCCACCGGATAGCTGCCCGAGGCGATCGATGCGCCCACGTCCTTGTTCGGCAATACGTCCGTCTTCGCGGCGCGCCCGCCGATCAGCAGCGAAGGAAGTTTTTTCGCGTCGCTCGTCGCGATGCCCAGTTCGTGCGCCAGCAGGCGCGCCCCCGTGTCGGTCACCACCAGATGAATCCGCCCCACGCGCGCGTCGGCCTCCAGCAGACGCAGCGCGGCCTGCGCCAGCACCGCGCCCGATGCCCCGGTCACACCTACAACGATCGCTTTGTTTTCCGAATGGCTCATGGTTTGCACGCTAAATTTCAGTCTAGGTTGCCGTTTGGAGGAATGTCAAGAAAAGGGGGAGCATTGCGGTGGATCAATTCCGATAGTCCCATTTATCAAGAATTGGCTCTGGGTGCGAACTCGAGGGTCCTGAATTTTCAATTAATGGAAGTTGTGACCTAATTTATTCTAGTTTGAAATCACCATCTTCATACGCATTTTTCAACTCCGAAATTCGATCATCCGTTGTTGCAGCCATGCAAGCTGCCCAGGCCATTGGGCTCATGCTGCCACCTTCGACCTGATGTCTGGCTGCGTCGCAATGTAGTGCGCGATATGCAACCCATGCATTCTCTGCGGCATTCAGCTTTTGGATAGAGGATTCCTGGTACTTTTTTTCGTCCACATCATTCCTTTGGACAGCCTCAGTGAGTGCCTTTTGCATCGTGCGCATGAGATTGCCAAAGACCGCATTGAGTCGGGCGTCAACCTTGCGATACTGTTCTCCATAACACTGGTTTAGCTGCATCTGAGTTGTTGCCGAGCCACAAGGATTTTCTTGTTTCTTATTCGCGGTGCCAAGTTTTGAGTTTTGGCCTGCCGAACTGATGGTTGCCAGGAGTAGAAAGAATAACGAGAGCCGGATTAGGTCCAACATAAAGCCCTCCCGAAGAAATCCTACCTCACATTCGGACCTTTGCGGCAAGTGGTTGTGAAGGCCGCTTATCGGAGCGTGGCTTATACACCGCATTGACTTTGGGCCCCATTCCAATGATCGCGTTTCTCGGGAGCCGCATGGAACAAGGGCCACAGAGTTTTCAACAACCCCGAAAACCAAATGACACCCGCCCGCAAATGCATTACAACTTAGGACGCCGATTTGCATTGCTTTCAAAGCCCAAATTAAAACATCGTCCCCAGGGCAAAACCCCGGGAAGAACGGAAACGGAGAAATTTCATGAGCTTCAGAATTCGGATCGCGGCATTCTCAACGCTGGCGGCAATTTTAATGAGCGGCTGTTTCGCAGCGAACGCCCAGCAAGCCTCCAAGGGCGCGCCTCCCGCATCGATCCCCACATTTTCCACAGGCAACATCGGCCGCGAAGGCCATTTCTACGTGGGCGGGCACTATGAGGGAGCGCCGGGCCAGGAAATCATGTTCGGAGCAATGTACGTGGAAGTGATGGTGCCGAAAAAAATCCGCCACCCGTACCCGGTCGTGTTCATCGGCGGAGGGGCCGGGCAAACCGCGCTCACTGAACTGCAAACTCCGGACGGGCGTCCGGGCTGGGCTTACGATTTTCTTAATGCGGGCTACACCGTGTATGTGATGGATTATCCGGGACGGGGACGTTCGCTGTTTTTGCCAAAATCGGACGCGGACGGAAAGTTGTCCGCCCCGCGCACATCCCCGTTGATGGAGGAAGTCTGGTCGGGAGGCCGTCCGCCGTCGACCCCGCAGAGCACCTGGCCGCAGTACACCAAGCAGACCGAGTGGCCGGGCGACGGTCCCAAGAAGGGCAAGATGGGCGACCCGATTTTTGATCAGTTTGCCAAGACCGAACTCCCGGTCGTGCTGGGCGGCAACGTGGAGAAATACACCACCGACGCGCTGATTTCGCTGCTGGATGCGATCGGCCAGCCGGTGATTCTGCTGCTGCACTCGGGCGTGTCCACTTCCGGTTGGGAACTCGCCGATGCGCGGCCCAAGCTAATCAAGGGAATTGTCGCGGCCGAGCCCGTCGCGCCGCCCATCGAGAACGCGGAGCGAGGGCAGACCGGGCCGGGCCGCCTGTGGGGCCTCACCAATCTTCCCGTGCACTACGATCCGCCGATTGCGGCAGCGTCCGAATTGCAGACCGTGCGCCAGGACAAGGCGGACGGGCCCGACCTGATCCCGTGCTGGGTACAGAAGGAACCCGCGCGCAAGCTCATTAACCTCGAGGGAATTCCAGTGTTGGACGTTTCCGGCGAGGCCAGCTATCACCGTCCGTACTCCCACTGCATTGCGAAGTGGCTCAATCAGGCGGGCGTCAAGACCACGTACGTGAACCTGGAAGACGTGGGCCTGCGCGGCAACGGCCACATCATGTTGGCGGAAAAAAACAGCGCCGCCATTGCCAAATTCCTGCAAGGCTGGATCGATAAGAACGTGCACTAGACGATTCAGTCGCGCGAGACCGAATTGCGCTGCGGAAAAGTTTTTTTCTTGTCATTCCGTTCACGGAGAACGCTCTCGGTGAACCGAACCCGTTCCTGCGGCCGCGGAATCTCTCTGGGGTTTAGAGTCCAAAGAGGGAGGGATTCCTCGGCGAAAAGCATGCCTCGGAATGACGACATTTTTTCTATCGTCAAGCAGGCAAGCCTTTTCGCCAATCGCCATCCTCCCGGCAAATGCGTTGCAACCCGCGCACGATAAGCTTTAAGATGCGCGCACAGGCCCCGCTGCCTTTTTCCTTTGAAAATGGGAGAACTTCGATGAGCCTATCCGCTCAACCATCCTTAGGCATTAAGCCTTCGCAGCAACGCTCCTGGCTGCGGCCAAAGTATCTCCTGTTCGCGTTCATGGGCCTGATGCTCGCTTACGTTCTCCGCCACGACGAATACTTCCTGATCGACAAGACCGACCAGGAGTGGCAGCACATCCAGACATTCCGGTGGTGGCTGCTGCCGCACGGCCTCGCCGGAGCCTGCGCGCTGCTGCTCGGGCCGATGCAGTTTTCCGAACGCCTGCGCAAGCGCTTCACCGGGCTCCATCACGTCGTGGGATACATCTATATCGTGGGCACGTTCATCGCTGCGCCGATGGGCGTCGTGATCCAGCATTACAATGAGCGCCAGGGAGACGCGCGCTCCTTCACGATTGAAACTGCGTTCCAGGGAGGCTTGTGGTTCGCCACAACAGCCATTGCCCTGGCCCTGATTCTCAAGGGCAACGTCCAGGCGCATCGCCAATGGATGACGCGCAGTTATTGCACCGGCCCGTTGATTTTTCTCGCTGTCCGTGTGATCGGTGGCGTTACCGGGTGGGAAAAACTCGGCTCTCACGTGAACGAGACGATCGTGTGGTCGTGCACGGTCTGCTCGATCTTCGTCGGGGACGTGATCCTGCAAGGGCAGGAACTGCTCCGCAACCGGCGAAGCGCCGCGAAGACCAAAATCGCAGCTCCTGCTTAGCTTTTTATTGCCGCAATTTCGCGGGATTGTAAATCCAGTTTCGGAATTGTATGCTCGCAGTCCGCAATCCACTCGTGGAGGGTAACGCAAATGGGATTTCGTCGAATGCTTTCGGTTTTCCTTCTAATGTTCGGGCTAGCCATAACGCTAGCCGCGCAATCCGCGGGGGCGCAAGCCGCTCCGCCAGCCGCGACCGTCTCCATGATGACAATGACCATCTCGGGTTTCGCCGACGGCTCCGATATTCCCGCGAAATTCACGCAGGCCGGCAACCAGACGTCCCCGGCGATCTCCTGGAGCGGCGCTCCCGCCGGCACGGTGACTTTCCTGCTGCACATGCATGACATGGAAGTCAGCCGCAATCACACTTCGGATGACCAGGTTCACTGGCTGGTCTGGAATATTCCCGGCACCGCCACGGGCCTTCCGGAAGGAATCCCGCAAGGCGCGCAGATTGCGAATGGCGCCTATCAACTGAGTGTGAGCGGACAGGTTTACCGCGGCCCGGGCGCTCCGGCCGCCGGTCCCAAGCACCACTATACGTTTGAGCTTCTGGCCCTGGACACGAAGGTCGACGTCCAGCCCACGACCGACGCCTTCGAGACGCGCACCGCCATCATGAAAGCAATTCAGGGGCACATCCTCGGCAAGGCCGTGTACATGGGCTTGTTTCACAAACCGCAATAGGGCCGGAATCACACCGGGAAATTATTTCTTGGCGCGGCGGTAAAGCATGTAAGTAAACGCGCCGTGCAGCCAGCTTTCGCCGGTTACACCGTCGTGGCGGCTATCGACGGATTCGTCCAGGACATGGGCGTAGTGGCCTCCCAGGCGCACCACTTCCTGCGCAATCCGCTCGCGGGTGTGGGCCATTAATTCCTCGTAACACCGGTCCCACAACTCGTCCCGATGGGCCAGCGTGCCGGGCACCCGCGAGCTGGCCGCTTCCACCACGTGCTCGGCCATCATCTCCGCGTCGGCCGGAGGCAACTCGCGGTGCCAGTACACGATGCTCCGATTATCCTGAGTCATGGATTCCTTCCTGAGTTCCCGGCGCTCATTCCGCGCCCCGGGATCGTAATTTCCGCGGGCCGGCCGCCTGTGGTAAGGTTGCGCGCGACGGTCACTTCTCCTTGGACATCTTTTTTCTGTCGCGTCAGGGTGCGCAGTAGCGGATCCCGATGCGCAACGGTGTCCAGACGCAGGCGCTGCGGCGCATAAAATCCAAAATTGCTTTCGCGCCGTACTAGCTTCCATGACCCGTTGAAATTCGGTCTCATGCTGGGCGGCCCAATACTCATTTCAAAAAAGAGAGGACACTGCAGATGACTTTTCACATCACATACACGTTAACACCGGAGGCGCGCAACACCGCGCAAAAGCGGCTCAAGGAAACGGGCGGGCTTCCTCCGTCCGGCGTGACCATGATTTCGCGCTGGCACTGCGCGCAGGGACAAAAGGGGTTCGTGCTCGCCGAATCCTCGGACGCCGTGGCCATCGCCAAGTGGCTCCAGGATTGGACCGACATTTTGAGCTTCGAGGTGACTCCGGTTATTAACGACGAGCAGATCGCCCGTGTGATCGGCTGACGCGTTTCCAGTAGCACAGGCTTCAGGCTGTGGGGTTTGGCTTGGGTAGCCCTAAATCCCAAAGGCTGAAGCCTGTGCTACTAAGATCCCTTCTACTTTACCGGTGCCTGACCGGCAGTAACCGGCGCGCCCTGCGCCAGCACGACCTTCCACTGGCCGTGGTCCTTCACAAAGACGCGGCTGAAACGGAAATCGCCGCCAAAGGGCTTGCCCTTGTCAGTGCCCGTGACGGTCACGCGTTCCCACATGATGGCGGTGTCTCCGTGGAAATGGACGCTGACCTCGGTGGGCGGGCTCAGCTTCAACGTGCGCTCGGGGCGCAGCAGGTTCGCGATCTGGTGGGACTTGTCGAGCAGCTGGCCCTGCGGATTCAAGGCGTAAAAATCTTCCGCGAAGATTTTTTCCATGTACGGGCCGTCGCGATTTTCTTCCGCGGCGATGTATTTGTTGCGGAAGTCGACGATTTCCTGAACGGCCTTGCTGTCCTTCGCATCCGTCGCCTGCGCGCGGGCCAGCGAAGGAATCGCCAGGCACGCCGCCAGAGCCGCAATCTGCATGATTTTCATGTCACAACCTCTCCAATGGATTTCAATTGCCTGGCCTCGGCCGGGTCAACGCATCGCCGGACCTCTGTTTCGTGCTGCCGTTGCACAAGAGTGTACATCACGCCGATCGGTCGCCTGCAGCGCCAATTTGGCTAAGATGATGCATCAGATGCCGCACATAATCCTCCGCGATGAACCGCAGGGTCACCGGTTCATCCGATCCGATGCGGCAAATGGTTTCCAGTTTGGCGGGCGGCAAGTGCGCGATCACGTGAGCCAGATAGCGATTATATTCTCCCCACAACGCAGTCAGCAGGGTCCATGGAGCCTCCTGCACCGCTTGCATCCGCACGCAGCCGTCCTGATCGTATCCGGGCAACTCGAGCGTAGCCTGCAGCGCCGCCCTGACAAATCTCTGGTGATTGTTCGATGCGGAATCGATCAGGTGCCCCACAACCTGTTTGCGCGACCACCCGCCGGTCAAAACCGGCTTGATGCTTTCTGCCTCCGTCACTTGCCGAAGAACGATCTGCGCCGTTTCCACGATTCGCACCAGCTGCTCGCTCAATTCTTTCATTGCGCCCCCTTACTGCTTCCCAAAATCCCGCGCCACTAAGGACGCAGCAGCACCTTCATCACGCCCGGGCGCTGGGCGCAGCGGACCGCCTCCGCCGCTTGCCTCAGGGAAAAAACGCGGGAGATCAGAGGGCGCGGATCGATGCGTCCTGAACGCAGCAGCGCCAGCGCCGGCGCAAACGGGCCGCAGCGCGAGCCGATGACCGTGAGTTCCTTCACCACGATCGGCCAGGTTTCCACGTTCGCGGCGCCGTGAAACGTTGACTTCAGCACCAGCGTGCCGCGCGGCCGGGTGATGTGTTCCGCCAACGCCAGCCCCGACGGCGAGCCGGTCGCCTCGATGGTCAGGGAAAAGGCATCGCTGCGGCCCGCCCGGGGTGAACCTAGCTTTGCGGTCGCAATGCCGGCCAGTCGCGCCAGGCGCAATTTCTCGTCATGCTTGCCGATCATCAAAATGCGCGGCCCCGCCGCGCGCAGCACGCGGGCGATCAGTTGCGCCAGCTTGCCGTCGCCGATCACGCACGCTTCGCTGTGAGCGCGAACGTCCACTTGCTCGAGAATCTCGCACGCCGCGGCCAGCGGTTCGGTGAACACCGCCGCTTCATCGGGGATGCCGTTCGGTACGCGATGCAGGTTCACCACAGGCAGGACAAGAAACTCGGCGAAGGCGCCGTCATGGCCGATGATCCCAAGGACGCGCCGCCGTGCGCAGTGCGTCGGGATTCCCCGCCGGCAATAGCCGCACCGTTTGGAGAATCCGAGCCCCGCGCAGGACACATTGATTTCCCCCACGACGCGCTTTCCGATCCAGCCGCGGTCTTTGGAATCCGCAACACGTGTCACTTCGCCCACGAATTCGTGCCCCAGCGTGCCGTGAAAATCGTGATATCCGCGCAGGATTTCCAGGTCCGTATTGCAGATCCCGGCCAGCCGCACGCGCACCAGGGACCACCCCCGCCGCAATCGCGGCAAGGGTTTCTGCACCACCACGGCACGATTCCGAAGTGAGATTGCTCCCAGCATAGGAATCGAATTGGAACACAGGAAGAATAGGCAGGCAACTTGGGGCGCGGCACCGGCATTACCTGTTCCGTAGCGAGGCACGTCTTGCGCGTTGACCGCACCTGCCTCGCCCTTTAGCATCGGAAAGACCTCACACGCATGCCGCCCAAGCCCACCAATATCGACATCGACGCGGACCTCGGGATGTTGGAGCGGGACATCCGCCAGCTGAAAATTGAATTCGAGCAGTATTTTGGCGGCGGTAGGAAGAAACCTCCCTCGGAAATTGAATGGCGCATCGAGACCATGGTGAAGCGCTATGGCGACCGCGGCGCGGACATGAACTACGGCCAGCGATTCCGCTACGGCAACCTGGTGCAGATGTACTCGAAAATCCGGGACATGTTCCGCAAGCGCATGAAGGCGAAAGAGGAAGGCATTGTGCAGCGGCATTTCGGCGCGGCCGCCCGCGAAATCGAAAAGGAGCGGGCCGCGAAGCAGGCGGCTGCCGCAAAATCGAGCCCCGCGCCACATTTCCCGTTCTCCGTCTCCTGCAAGGATCCCGACCAGGAATTGAAAAAAGTCGAGGAACTGTTCGAGGCCTTCCGCGCCGCAAAGGAAACGACCGGAGAAAAATCCGACTCCCTCTCCCGGGAAGCGTTTCAGGAGTTTGTGCGCAAGAAGACGGATCAAATCAAGCAGCAGACCAGCTCCGGAGAAGTCGAGTACATCGTCTCGGTGGAAGGCGCGCACGTGCGTCTGAAAGCGCGGCCGAAGTCGTGATGTAAATCGCACGGATCTGCCTACTAAACGCAAATCGCAAGACTCGAGAAGTTAAAAGACCTCCTCAAGCGTTGTTCCGGTAATATTTCTTGTCTCGCGGCGTCTCCCGCCCGATTCGCGCTTCTAGAATTTCCAAGGTGCGCGTACAATGCTTGTTTTCCGATCATCTTCCGGGGGAATCCGTGCCAATCGAACGCGCGCTGGTGAGCGTCTATGACAAAAGTGGCTTGACGGAATTCGTGCGGCAGCTTGCCTGGCGCGGAATTGAAATTGTGTCCACCGGAGGCACGGCGAAACTGCTGCGCGAGGCGGGAATCGGCGTGCGCGACGTTTCCGAATTGACCGGATGGCCGGAAATGCTGGGCGGGCGCGTGAAGACCCTTCATCCGAAGGTGCACGGCGGGATTTTGTTTCGCCGGGGCGAAGCCGGCGACCGCCAGAAGGTGGCGGAACATCAGATCGCGCCCATCGATCTCGTGGTCGTGAATCTATATCCCTTTGAGGCGACTGCCGCGAAACCCGGCCTCACGCCCGAAGAGTTGATCGAAAACATCGACATCGGCGGGCCGACCATGGTTCGCTCTGCGGCGAAAAATTTTGAGAGCGTTGCCGTGGTCACCGATCCGGGCGATTACGCCGCCGTGGCCACTGAAATCGCGGCGCGCGGCGAAGTCAGCCTGGCGACGCGGCTGGAACTGGCGCGCAAGGCGTTCGCGCTCACCGCGCGCTACGACGGCAGGATCGCCACCGAACTCGAGCGTTTGTCGGCCGCCACCGGATCGATCGAATTGACCGAGCGCGAGTTCCTGCCCGAGCGCCTGCACTTCGCGTTCACGCGCCGCCAGGAATTGCGCTACGGCGAAAATCCCCACCAGCGCGCCGCGCTGTACGTTCCCGCGGGATCGGCCTCCACGGGCCTGGCCTCGGCGCATCAACTGCAAGGCAAGGATCTGTCCTACAACAATCTGGTGGACCTCGAAGCCGCCTTGGAACTTGCCGGCGAATTTCGCCGGCCCGCCGCGGTTATCGTGAAACACAACAATCCGTGCGGAGCGGCCGAGCAGGATGCGCTGGTTGATGCCTACACGAAAGCCTTGGCCTGCGATCCGGTTTCGGCCTATGGCGGCGTGATGGCCTTCAACCGCGCGATGGACGCGGTTACGGCCGAGGAAGTCGCAAAATTGTTCGTCGAGTGCATCGTGGCTCCGGGGTACGCGTCCGAAGCGCTCGAAAAACTTGCCTCCAAGAAAAATCTGCGGCTGCTGCAACTGCCTGCGGCGGAGCCCTCCGCGCGCGATGTCGAGCGCGAAGTGAAACGCATTTCCGGTGGCCTGCTGGTGCAGGAGCCGGACCGGCACGAACTGGCCGAAGCGGATTTGAAAGCGGTCACGCGGCGCGCGCCCTCGCCCGAGGAAATCGAAGCCATGCTTTTTGGCTGGAAAGTTTGCAAGCACGTGAAGTCCAACGCGATTGTCTTCGCACGGCCCGGAATGACCGTCGGTGTCGGCGCCGGGCAAATGAGCCGCGTCGATTCCGTAAAAATCGCGGTCATGAAAGCGCAGTTGCCGCTGGCAGGCAGCGTGGTGGCCTCCGACGCATTTTTTCCTTTTCCCGATGGAGTAGAGGAAGCGGGCAAGGCCGGTGCCACGGCCGTGATCCAACCGGGCGGCTCGGTTCGCGACCCTGAAGTCATCGCCGCGGCTGACCGGATGGGCATGGCGATGGTATTCTGCGGCGTGCGCCATTTCCGGCACTAGCCAGCAGGACAGGCTTCAGCCTGTCGGGATATGTGCCAGGGTGATCGATCATGGCGCAACCAAAACCGAAAGGCTGAAGCCTGTGCTACCGAAGGAACCCATCACGCCTGGGCGGCATCGTATACTTGTGCGGTTTCAGCGCGGGACGTCCCCAAGTCCCGAACTGTGCCATTTTGGTTTGGGTAACCCGGTACGGGAAGAAATTTTGACTCGTAAGCAAACGTGACGGATAATTTTTGAAGCGGTGATGATTCGATGACTACGAGAAGGCAGCTTGCCGCGGTGTTGGCCTTTCTTCTGCCAGAGCTTCTGGCGGGACAGCAGGCCGCATCCGCCCGCGAACCTGGCAGCACCGCCATGCAGTCGCCCGCGGCGCCGCAAACCGCTGCCTCTGCCGCGCCCGATTCCTCGAAGGACACCGAGGCTTACTACGATTTCATGATGGGCCATTACTACGCCCAGCGGTATCAAGTCACCAGCCAGTCCGAGGACGCCAACAAGGCCATCGATTTTTACAAGAAAGCGTTTGTGCTGGATTCGTCCAGCCAACAGATCGGCGACGAGCTTGCCGAAGTCTATTTCCAGTCCCAGCACATTCGCGACGCGGTCACCGAAGCGCAATCGATGCTTTCCCGGGACCCGGAAAATCTCGGTGCGCACCGCTTGCTGGCGCGCATCTACATCCGCACGCTGGGCGATCTGAGCAATACTTCCGGACAGAAGGAAACGCTGGTGCGCGCCGCCGAGCAATACGCCGAAATTCTGCGCCTCGATCCAACCGATTCCGACGCCGCACTCTGGCTGGCGCGCCTGTACCGGCTGCAGAACGAACATGACAAGGCCGAATCCGTGCTGCGCACGCTGCTGGCGCGTGAACCGGAAAACGAGAATGGCGTCGAGCAGCTGACCCAGCTTCTGCTCGACGAAGGGAAAACGCAGGAGGCCGTCTCCACACTGCAGGGAATTTTGCAGCGCGCGCCCACTGCCAGCTTGTGGGACATGCTCGGTTCGGCCGACACGCAGATTCACGACCTGCCGAATGCCGAGCAGGCGTACCGCAAGGCCGCCGAGCTGCAGCCTGGCGAAATCGGCCACCGGCGAGGCCTCGCACAGACTTTGCTGACCGAGGGAAAATATCCGGAAGCGATCGAGGAATTTCAGCACCTGGTGCAGATGGATTCTGACGACCCGGACAATTACCTGCGTCTGGCCGAAATATACAGGCAGATGCAGCAGTTGGATAAGGCCGAGCAGAATGTCCTGCTGGCCAAGCAGCGCGCCCCCGGAAATCTCGAAGTGATCTACTACGAGTCTTCCATTTACGAAGCCGAGGGCCGCTTCGACGATTCGATTCGCGTGCTATCCGACGCCGTGGCCGGAGTGAAGTCTCAATCCGAATTCACGCCGTCGCGCCGGCGCACGCTGGCGATTCTGTACCAGCAGCTCGGCCAGCTCTACCGGGAAACGAGCAACTACACTGCCGCGGTGAATACGTTTGAAGAAATGCTGCGCCTGGGCCCGGAAGAAGACCGCCGCGCGCGCGCCATGATCATCGACACGTACCGCGATGCCCGCGATATTCCGAAGGCCCTCGATGCCTCCCGCAAAGCCCTGGACGCCTATCCCAAGGACCGCGCCATTCGCGTGACGCAGGCCCTGCTCTATGGTGAGAACGCGCAGACCGATCAGGCCTCGTCGCTGCTTCGCGCCATGCTCGACGGCTCGGCCGGAGATTTTGAAATTCAATTGGACCTGGCGCAAGTCTTCGAGCAGGGCAAGCGCTGGCCCGAAGCCGAGCAGGCCGCCCACGCGGCGCAAAAAATCGTGCCGGGCGCGAACGAAAAGGAAACGGCGGATTTCATGCTCGGCGCGATTTTCGAGCGCCAGAAGAAATTCGACCTGGCCGAGGAGCAATTCCGCCATGTGCTGGCCGACAATCCGCGCAATCCGGCGACGCTCAACTATTACGGATACATGCTGGCCGATCGCGGCGTCCGCCTGACCGAAGCGACCGACATGATCAAGCGCGCATTGGTCGAGGATCCGAACAACGCCGCCTATCAGGACAGCCTGGGCTGGGCTTACTACAAACAGGACATGCTCCCCGAAGCCGAGGAGCTGCTGCGCAAGGCGGTGAGCCGCGAGAGCCACGACCCCACGATCCTCAGCCACCTGGGCGACGTCTACGCCAAGCAGGGCAAGGACGGCTTGGCGGAAGCGCAATTTCAAAAATCGATCGATGAATGGCATCGCATATTGCCCGGCGATTTTGAGCCCGCTCGCCTGGCCGAAGTTCAGCAGAAAATCACCGCCCTCAAACGGCGCCTCGCGCAGCAGCAGAAGACCCCGGGCGACGCCAAGCCGTAGTAGCATACCTGCCTATGAAATCCGTCCGCGTTCCCGCCTATGCCAAGGTCAACCTGCGTCTGGATATTCTCGGACGCCGCGCCGACGGCTATCATGAACTGCGCACCATCTTTCAGGCCATCACGCTGCACGATACGCTGACGCTTGAAATAAAGCGCGCGCCCGGCATTGAATTGACCATTACTGGAAATTCGCAGCTTGCAGGTGAGCCGGGGCCGGACAATCTGGTCTACCGCGCCATCCTCGATTTAAGCAGTGCCATCGGTTTTCGCAAAGGCTTGCGCGCCGTGCTGGAAAAGCGCATCCCAGTGGGCCGCGGCCTGGGCGGCGGATCGAGCGACGCCGCGGCGGCGCTTATCGGCATGTTGCGCCTGACGGGCAAGCGCATCGATGGCGCGCGCCTCACGGGAATTGCCTCGGGACTCGGTGCGGACGTCTCGTTTTTTCTACACGGCGGGCGCGCCCTAGGCATCGGCCGAGGCGACGAAATTTATCCGCTGCCGGAATGTGCGCGCCAGTCGGTACTCGCGGTTTCTCCGGCGAATATCACCGTGCCCACGGTGGACGCTTACCGCTGGCTCAGCGAGGCCAGTAAGAGCGGGTCTGGGCCCTACTTGGAGCCCAGCCAAATATTGACAAACCAGCCAGCGCCCCATAAACTGTGGGGGTTCTGTGCTCTCTGCTGGAGCCCTCAGGGGGGCGCCCTCAGCAATGATTTCGAGGCCGCTGTTTTCCCCAGGTATCCCCGTTTAGCTTCGATCAAGCGGGAACTGCTTCGGCAAGGAGCTGCAGATGCCTCGCTGGCGGGTAGCGGTTCGGCGGTGTTTGGAATATTCCGTAACCCAGCGATGGCGCGCCGAGCTGCTCGGGCGTTTCCGAACGACCAGGTTTTCGTCTGCTCCACGCTCTCCAGGGCGGAGTTTCGCCGGAAATTGGCCGTGCCGGATTTTGCCTGAACGGTCTCGCGCAGGAAATTCCAAGCTATTTCAATTGCCAGCCGGATTGAATGTTATCCGGGTTATTCGTTGGAGCGGTCTTTGTGGGTCGCGGCTTCAGCCGCGACAATCAGGCCGCGAGAAAATGGGGCTTTAGCCCCTGGCGCGTGGAGAACTCTTCGGCTGGGTGCGTTATCGGGCCGGGTTCCGGGAAAATTAACTTTGACCGACGATAAGTTCAAAATTTTCAGCGGCAGCGCGAATCCCCGCCTGGCCGCATCGATCTGCCAAAACCTGGGTGTGAATCTGGGCGAAGCCAAGCTGGGCAAATTCAGCGACGGCGAAGTCTATTTCCAGATCCTGGAAAACGTGCGCGGCGCCGACGTGTTCGTCGTGCAGCCCGGCACGAACCCCGCGGATTTTCATCTGATGGAATTGCTGATGATGATCGACGCGTTCAAGCGCGCTTCGGCCTGGCGCATCACTGCCGTCATGCCCTATTACTGCTACGCGCGCCAGGACCGCAAGGACAAGCCGCGCGTTCCGATCTCCGCCAAGCTGGTCGCCGATCTGCTGGAGACCGCCGGGGCGAACCGCGCGCTGACCCTTGACCTGCACGCGCCGCAGATCCAGGGATATTTCAACGTTCCGGTCGATCACCTCTACGCGTCGCCCGTGCTGATCGATTATTTCAAGGGCAAGAACATCCACAACCTGACGGTGGTTTCGCCGGACGCGGGCGGCGTGGAGCGCGCGCGCGCCTTCGCCAAGAAACTGGATTCGCCGCTGGCCATCGTCGACAAGCGCCGCGTGGATATCGACGTCAGCGAGGTGATGCACCTGATCGGCGACGTGCGCGGCCGCGCCACGCTGATCATCGACGACATTATCGACACCGCCGGAACGCTGGTGAAAACCGCCGAAGCCCTGCTGAAGGAAGGCGCGACGAAAGTGTACGCCGCCTGCACCCATCCGGTGCTTTCCGGTCCGGCCGTCGAGCGCATCTGCGCCTCGCGCATCGAGGAAGTCATCGTCACCGATTCGGTGCCGCTGTGCGAAGCGGCCCAAAAAGTTTCGCGCATCAAGGTTCTCAGTGTGGCCCCGCTGCTGGCTCGCGGGATCCATTCGATTCATGAAGAATCCTCGATCAGCGAATTGTTTTTCTAGTAGCACAGGCACTCTTGCCTGTGTGGGTTTCGCAATCGCGGTTAGACCGGTAGCGTAGGAGCGGCGTACAAAACCACACAGCCAGGAGTGGCTGTGCTACCGGGCGCTTCGCGATTTTCAGCTTACGGTTCTTCAGGGGTCTTAACCCCGGAAGGCTTTTGACGAAGGAAGGAATCATGGATCAGATCATTGTGGAAGCAGCGCCCCGCGATACGCGGGGCAAAAACGCGGCGCGGCGCATGCGCGTCGCCGGACAAGTTCCCGCCACCCTGTATGGCGGCAAGGAAGGCGCTCAATCGCTTGCGGTGAACACCAAGCAGGTGTCCGCCATTCTGCGCTCGGCCTCCGGCCACAACACGATTTTCAAGGTGAAGACCCAGTCGGCAGAACAGCCCGCCATTGTGAAGGACTGGCAAGTCGATCCCGTGAAGGGCACGCTTATTCACGTCGACCTGCTGCGCATCGCCATGGACGTGCGCATGCGCGTGCGGGTGCCCATCCACGTGTTCGGCGAGGCGCAGGGCGTCAAGCTGCAGGGCGGCGTGTTTGAGATGGTCACTCGCGAAGTGGAAATCGAGTGCCTGCCCGCCGACATCCCTACCGAATTTCGCATGGATATTTCCGGGCTGATGATGGGCATGCAGCTGCGCTCGTCGGACATTCAAGTCGATCCGGCAAAAATCAAGATGCTCACCGATCCGTCGCGCGTACTGGCGCACGTCGTGGCCCTACGCGTCGAGGAAGAGAAGCCCGCCGAGGCTGTCGCCGCCGAAGCCGCCGCTCCGGCCGAGCCCGAACTGATCAAGAAGGGCAAGAAGGAAACCGAAGAGGGCGAGGAAGGCGAAGAGGCCGCCGCTCCCGAGAAGGAAAAGAAGAAGTAGCACGCGCCGGCCTTCTGATTTGGTTCGGCGATTTGGTTGGGCGCAATGCAGACGGCTGCGGAACAGGATACTCGGATGCGCCTGATTGTAGGTCTTGGCAATCCCGGCATCGAGTACGCCTGGACGCCGCACAACCTGGGTTTTCTGGCCGTGGACAAGCTGGCCGAACAGGCCAATATTCGCGTCGCGCGGCCTGAAGCGAAATCGCTGGCTGGCGTCGGCCAGATTGCGGGGCAGGAAGTGATTCTGGCGAAGCCGCAGACGATGATGAATCTCAGCGGCCTGGCGGTGGGCGAATGGGTGCGTCGCGCGGAATGCCAGCCCTCGGACGTGATCGTCCTGTGCGATGACATCGCGCTGCCCTGGGGAATGATTCGCGTCCGGGAACGCGGCTCGGCCGGCGGGCACAACGGTCTCAAGTCCGTGATTAGCTCGCTCGGCACCATGGAATTTCCCCGCGTGCGACTGGGCGTGCAGCCCGAGGAGTTTCGCGGCGACTTGAAAGAGTACGTGCTGCGCCAGATTCGCCGCGATGAAGAAGATTTAGTGGCCGAGGAAATCGAGCAAGCCGCCGAGGCCGTGAAAGTGATTCTGACGGAAGGAACGCAAGCGGCCATGAACCGTTTCAATCGCCGCGTCCCGCCGCCAGGCGAGAATGAGGCCGAGTATTAACGAATTCGATTTGCTGTAGCCCGCCTCTTCAGAGGCGGGGGCTTGGACGAGACACTAAGAACACCGAAACACGCACCGCGAATTGAAAGTTAGGGAAACGGAGTCATCGCAAATGGAACAACGCCAGTACGACCTGATCTTCATCTGCCGTCCGGCCACGCCGGAGGAAGAAATTAACAAGATTGTGGCCACGATCGAGCATTCCGCCGCCGAACACGGCGGCAAGGTCGAGAAGACCGAGCGATGGGGAACGCGCCGCCTGGCTTACCGCGTGTCCAAGCACCGCGAGGGTTTTTTCGTCTACATGGTCATTCAGGCCACGCAGGGCGACATCATCAAGGAGCTTGAGCGCCGCCTGAGCGTGTCCGACGCGGTCATCAAGTACCAGACGATCCGCTTGGATGAAGAACTGAAGCGCCAGAAGAAGCTGGTGCATCATCGCGAGCGCCGCGCCAGCCGCCGCCCGCGCAAGCAGGCCGCGCCCGCGCCGGCTCCGCAGCAGCCGGTTCCCCCGGCCGCCGAGCAGCCCGCGGCGAGCTAGTTTGGGATTTTTCCGCGCGCGGATTGGGTTTGATTCATGTTGCGCGCTCTCCACGCTGGATCGCGAAGGGCAGGTGCATTTGGTGGCACAGGCTTCAGCCTGTGCGGCCTTGCGATCCTGGAATATGTAAACCGCACAGGCTGAAGCCTGTGCCAGCGGTGCAACAAAGTTTAGGATTTTTCAAGAGAGAGGAAACACGATGTCCGATCAGCCGAAACCAGCAGCAGAAACACCCGCACCCGCGCCCAGTACGCCAAGTGCGCCTAGCGCGCCCCGCTCCGAAGGCCATTCCGGAGGAGGCGGTCACCGCTCCGAGGGTCACTCCGGAGGAGGAGGCGCCCCGCGCCGCGAAGGTTTTGGCGGTGGCGGCGGTGGAGGACAACGCCGTGAAGGCGGCGGCCCGGGAGGCCCCGGCGGAGGGCCAGGCGGCCCGCGCCGCGGCGGCAAGCGCCAATATTTCCGCAAGAAGAAGGTCTGCCGCTTCTGCGTCGAGCGCGTGGACTTCATCGACTACAAAAAGGTCGAGATGCTTCAGCCCTTCGTACAGGAGCGGGGGAAAATCCTGCCGCGCCGCATGACCGGCACCTGCTCACGTCACCAGCGCTGGCTGGGCGAAGCCATCAAGCGCGCGCGCAATATCGCGCTGCTGCCGTTCGCGACCGAGCTGTAGCTGGCGAGCGGAAAAGCAAAGGCTTTTAACACAGAGAACACAGAGGGTACAGAGGAAGAAAAGAGAGTTAAAACAAAAGGAAAAATTCTCAGCAGCGCCAGAACCTGGTTTTGCAATCATTACTCTTGTTTTTCTCTGTGTTCTCTGTGTTAAAGGATTTTGGTTTTTAGTTTTTGAGATTGTGGAATTCGCGCCATCGATCCAAGATTGAAAACGGAAGAGGAAGCCATGCAAATCATTCTGCAGGAAGACGTCGAAAAACTGGGCACCCGCGGCGAAGTCGTGGAAGTTGCCGCCGGCTACGCGCGCAATTTTCTGCTGCCTCAAAAGCTGGGCCTGGAAGCGACGGCCAACAACATCAAGCGCCTGGAAAAAATCCGCGTCCAGCTGGCCAAGCGCACCGCCACCGAAAAGGATGCCGCGCTCCAGCAGGCCGCGCTGCTCAACCAGGTGGTCCTGAAATTCGGCCGCAAAGCCGGCGAAACCGATCAGCTCTTCGGTTCGGTCACCTCGGGCGACATCGCCGACGCGCTCAAGGCCCAGGGCTTTGAGATCGACAAGCGCCGCATTGAGCTGGCCGACCCCATCAAGATCATCGGCGAGTCCATGGTCACCGTGAAGCTGGTCCACGGCGTCACCGCCGAATGCAAGGTCATCGTCGAGAAGGAAGCCTAGTCTCTACTCTACACTGGTCTTAACGCCGCCGCACCCGGATTGATCCGTCGCGGCGGCGTTTTATTTTGGCTGAACTTTCCATGGAGCGTCTGGGTCACATGAGCCAGGAGGTTCGCAGTCCCACAATAGGAAATGCGCAAGACTTTGCACATTTTTTCTCGCGTTTTCCACAGCCGCCCCGAATTGAAAATTTCGAAAAGTTATTCACAGGTTCACACGAATTCCACAGAGCAAAATTATTCTTCCAGCGGTAAAATGACATTGGTCGGGGACATCAGGTCCCGGTTCCGCCCCATGACGTGCTGCGCCAAGCGACCGCCATTTCAGCCAGGGAATCCTCACCCCAGCGGAGGATGACATGACCGATGACGTGAACAGTCCGGTAGCAATTCTCGATAAGGAAATCGCGAAGTACCCCTTGTATACGATCGAAACGTTTGAGCTCTGCGATTGCTGCGGCGCCCGGTTCGGTATCGGATACCACCAGGCGTGCAAGCCATCCGCCGGCTCCTCGCATGAAAACGACACATTACCGAGGAAACTCCGCGAGATGCTTGCCGAAGATCACGGGCACGACCGCAAGCACAAACAGTTCACCGAAATCTGGATCATCCCGAACTGGGATGCTTCCGCCGATTGATGGATGATATCCGATCCCGCTAGCGTGGCGCCTGAGTTGTAGGGGCACGGCACTCCAGTGCCCCTACGATTGCGCCATCGGCAAGAACGCTGCAATCTCATTCCTTCTCAGCTTCATCGTTTGTCTTTGCGGCTTCGAACGCTTTTCCGCTAAATCCACAGGATAATTTTTTTCAACAGATACTTGAGACCTTTTTTGTTTTACATCCCGGAGAAGACCCGCCAGTATTCTTGTGCGAAGCGCCGCCCGAGAAATAAAGTATTACGTGAGATAAAATTCGCGCGCGGCGCGGTTGACACCAAGCATCTGTCAGGCGAAACTAAGGCGAATCATGGCCACACCGTCCCAATCTCTCGAACGCCCGCTGCCCCAGAACCTGGAGGCCGAGCGCAGCATCCTGGGCGCGATACTGCTCGACAACAACGCCCTGAACGCGGCCGTCGGGATTCTCAAGGCCGAGGATTTTTTTCACGATCATCACCGGCGCATCTACCAGCAGATGATCACGCTGGGCGAGTCGCAGCTGGCCATCGACCTGGTCACGCTCACCGATCAGCTGCACCGCTCGAACGAACTGGAATCGTCTGGCGGCGCAGCCTACATTGCGCAGCTGATGGACGGCGTGCCGCACGTCTCGAACGTGGAGCACTACGCGCGAATCGTGAAGGAAAAAGCAATGCTGCGCGGCCTGATCCACGCCACGCAGGCCATCCAGCAGCAGGCGCTGGAGGCCGAGGAAGACGCGGACGCGATTCTGGACCGCGCCGAGTCCTCCATTTTCCAGTTGGCCGAGGATCGCGCGCGCAGCGGCCTGGTGACGCTGCATGACGTGGTTACCGAAAGCAGCCAGCGCATCGCGCACATTTACGAAGGCGGCCACCGCATCACGGGCCTTTCCACCGGCTACGAAACGCTCGACAACCTGACCAGCGGATTCCAGGGTTCCGAACTGCTGATTCTGGCGGCCCGCCCTTCCATGGGGAAGACGGCGTTTGCGCTCAACCTGGCCGAAAACGTGGCTGTGCGCGGGAACAAGCCGGTCGCGATCTTCAGCCTGGAAATGTCCAAGGAATCGCTGCTGCTGCGCCTGCTGTCGGCCGACGCGCACATCGATTCGCACAAGTTCCGCACCGGCCACCTGAATCAAGAGGACAAGGCGAAAATTCCTCGTTCTTTAAGCCACCTGTCCGAGGCGCCGCTGTGGATCGACGACGCGGGTTCCGCAACGGTCGTGGAAATGGGCGCGAAATTGCGCCGCTTGAAGCGCAACAAAGGCCTTTCGCTTGTAATCGTCGATTACCTGCAGCTGGTTTCCGGCCGCGGAAAATTCGGCAACCGCAACGAAGAAGTTTCCAGCATCACGCGCGGCCTGAAGGGCCTGGCCAAGGAACTCAAGGTTCCCGTGCTGGTGCTTTCGCAGCTCACGCGCGCCCCCGAGCGCGAAGACCGCGAGCCGCGCCTGGCGGATTTGCGCGAATCGGGCGCCATCGAGCAGGACGCCGACGTGGTCATGTTCATTCACCGGCCGAATTTTTATAAGAAGTCGGACGAGGTGAGCATGGAAGAGCGCGGCGAGACCGACCTGATTATCGCCAAGCAGAGAAACGGCCCGACGGACGCGATTCGCTTCGTGTTTCAGGGATCGTTCACGCGGTTTGAGCTGCGCGCGCCGGACGCGTGGACCGAATCGTAGCGGTTTTCCGCATCTCCAACCGTTGTATGCACCCTGCCACATGTGTGTCGCGTTTGCGGCATTATCGCAATCAAGTGAGGCAAGCAGTTTTCGTTCCGTCCTTTGCCCGAATCCTATAGGTCAATTCCTCTCAAGCATTTAGAGCATGCCACGAGTTTTTCCCTTCCGTGTGGAATTGCGGACCCGCGATTGCTTCAGATCCCAGTAGGACAGGCTTCAGCCTGTCTTGTTTTGATTCTCGTTGCCGCACAAAAACCCGACAGGCTGAAGCCTGTCCTACTGGTGCGCCTAGTTACCAAACGGCACGCCGCGGCGCATGAGCGATTTTTCTTCCGCTCCCAGATCGGTTACGCTGTGAAGATTCCTATGACACGAACGGTTAAATTCGATGGGCGCCCGATCTGGGCGGAAGTAAGCCTGGGAGCGCTGACGAATAACCTGCGCGCGATCCGGGATCATGTCAATCCCAGGGGTGAATCTGGGGCGCGCGCGCCGCGCAGAAAAATTCTCGCGGTGATCAAGAGCAACGCCTACGGCCACGGCATCGTTCCGGTGGCGCGCGCCCTGTCCCGCGCCCGCGCCGATTGGTTCGGCGTCACCTGCTCGGCCGAAGGCGCCGAACTGCGCGAAAGCGGCATCCGCGAACCCATCCTGATTCTCACCGGATTCTGGGCCGGCGAAGAGCAGCGCATTTTGGAAAACAAACTGACTCCCGCCATCATGCGCCCTGAGCAACTGCGCCTGCTGGAAAGGGCCGCCGCGCATTCGGATAAGAAATCTCGGAAGCCGCGCAGGGGCCCGGTGGATTTTCATCTCAAAATCGATTCCGGCATGAACCGCCTGGGCATCGCGCCGCAGGAACTGCCCGCGTTTGCGCGCGTGCTGGCCGAATGCCCGCACCTGCGCCTGGCTGGGACGTTCACGCACATCGCTTCGTCCGAAGTGTTCACCACGGAACAAACCATCGAGCAGGAAAAATCGTTCAAGGCCGCATTGGCCTGCATGAAGTCGCTCGGCCTGGATCCCGGAATCGTGCACATGGCCAACAGCGCCGCGATTGTCAGCCGCCCGTCCACCTGGTACCAGATGGTGCGCCCCGGTGCGATCCTTTACGGCTATCACCAGTTCTTCGAGCCGCCCGCGCTCAATCCGGAAATGGAGTCGAAGCTTCCGGTGCGCCCCGTGCTTTCGTTCCGCGCGCGTATTATTTCGCTCAAGGATCTGTCGCCCGGCGCGCGCGTCGGGTACAACGCCCGCTGGACCGCGGGCGCCCCTTCGCGCGTCGCCGTCCTGGCCGCGGGATACGCCGACGGCCTGGTGCGCATGCTCTCCAACAAAGGCCGCATCATCGTGCGCGGCCAGTTCGCGCCCATCATCGGCACCGTATCCATGGACCTCACCGCCGCAGACGTCACCGGAATTTCCGAAGCGCGCGTTGGCGACATCGCCACCATCTACGGCACCGACGGTGGCGCGACGCAAACCGTCCCCGACGTCGCCCGCATCGCAAACACCGCCAGCGCCGAACTCCTCTGCGGCCTCGGCAAACGCGTGCCGCGGTTTTACTTGCCGTGACCAAGGATCCGCACGCTCTTCCACGTTCTGCTTCCCTGCCGTTCAAGAGTGATGCTATTGCAAGCCCTGAGCCGCGCCATTTGTCGCCCCCTGTCTTTACGCAAGCTTTATAAAGCTTGACTCTGCTGGACGAAATGCGATATCTGGAAGTAGCAATCGGGCTGGTTTCATACAACTTCGTCCCAGTTCAGCCCAATTTGATACAGATTCATACCGAACGAGTGCTGTCGGAGCATTCGTTGCTCGATTCGTATGTGAAACGAGGTCCCATGTCCCGTCCTTATACCCGGCCAGGTAATTCGGCCCCTCCCGTGGAATCGGCTCCGTTTCCTTTGCGGCCTGCGACACCGGCTCGCGTTGCTCCTGAATTCGGCAGCTGGTGGGACCACATGCTGGTGCGCGCGATTTTTTCGATCGCGTGCGTGGCCGCGGGCTACCACTTTCACCCGTTTGGGCTTACCAATGTGGTTGCGGCGGCGGTGGGGTTCGCGTTTTCCATTTCCGTATTCCTGTTTGAGATTCGCCTGCAGCGCGCCAGCATGAGGCGGCTGATCGGCGCGGCGGTGGGCTCGATTCTAGGCATTCTGGGCGCGTATCTGATGGGCCTGGTCCTGGCGCGCACTTCGATTCCGGAGGGATCGCGGTCTTTTCTGGACGTCGGCTTGCTCCTGGTGATGACCTACATCGGACTGGTGGTCGGCGCGAACAAGGGAGACATGCTGAACCTGCAAGCGCTGGGCGGCCTGTTCGGCAGCGAACGCAGCACGCGGCGCATGCCCAAGGTGCTCGACACCAGCGTGATTATCGACGGGCGGATCGCGGACATTTGCGAGGCGCATTTTCTGGACGGAGTCATGCTCATTCCCCAGTTCGTCCTGCGGGAACTGCAACTGGTGGCCGATTCGGCCGACTCGATGAAACGCCAGAGGGGCCGCCGCGGTCTGGAAGTCCTGCAGCGCATTCAGAAAATGGCGCACCTGGAAGTGGAAATCGCGGACGACGATTTCGCGAACGTCGCGGACGTCGATCTGAAGCTGATCGAGCTGGCCAAACGCTATGACGGCAAGATCATCACCAACGATTACAACCTGAACAAAGTGGCCACGCTGCAGGGCATTGAAATCCTGAACGTCAACCAACTGGCCAATGCGCTGAAGCCCGTCGTGCTGCCGGGTGAAATCATGCGCGTGTTCATCCTGCGCGAGGGCAAGGAATACAATCAGGGTGTCGCGTATCTGGACGACGGCACCATGGTCGTGGTCGACGGCGCGCGGCGCATGATTAACAAGACCGTGGACATCACGGTGACTTCCGTCCATCAGACCACCGCCGGGAAAATGATTTTCGGCCGCCTCGATGAACGATCCGAATCGCAGGCCCCCCGAGGGCCTCAGGCCCATGCCATCAATGAAATTCCACGCCAGGCAGAGGCCGGCCGGAGCGAGGCCGTTGCCGGAGGCGAACGCGGGCCGCGCTCGGTGATTCCGGACACAACTCACGAACCGGATTGAAGATTTACTGGCAATATTGTTTGCGCGAACTTATTGAATCGCCTCCCCTGGCTTTGCGTTATGCTTCTCCCACGCAATTGGAATTTCCATTTATCATTGAGAAGGGCAGGGGACTATGACGTCTTCCGATAAATTATCGAATCGCCGTGCATTTCTGGCCTTTCTGGCCGCCAGCCCGGTACTGGCCTGCGCGGGATTTTCCTCGCGCTGGGTTGAGGAAGTTCTTGCCGCGCCGCTGCCGGAACAGGACGCGGTGGTCATCAAGTCGGTGAAGGAAGCGCTGAACATTTTCGATTTTGAGCCCGCGGCGCGCGAGAAACTATCGCCCGCGCATTACGAATTCATCACGGACGGATCTTTCAACAATGAAACGATGCTGGCCAATCGCGCGGGCTTCTCGAAGTATGAAATTCGCCTGCGCCGCCTCACCGGAATCACCAAGGTGGACCAGTCGATTCGCCTGTTCGGTGTGAACTGGGATTCTCCCATCTTTATCAGCCCGATCGGCAGAATGAACGCCTATCATCCGGACGGGGCAATGGTAGTTGCGCGCGCTGCCAAGACTACTCGCACGCTGCAGATTCTTTCGGGCTCGGCGATCATCCTCGAAAGCCCCACGGCGATGGATGCCGTGAACTCGGCGCGCGGCGAACCGGTCTGGGTCGCGGGCCTCGGTGACACGCTGACTCCAGCGGTTGTCCGCCGGATTGAAGCGACGGGCAGCCCGGTATTGGTCTGGACGATTGATGACGGCGGAGCGAACACCATCGGCGCGAAATCGGTGCAGCGCGCAGGGGTCCGCGATCTGGACCGCGGTGCCGACGAACGCTGCGCAGGCTGCCACGGCGCGCTGCCTCAAATTTCCAGGATTCAGTCCAGCACCCCCATGGACGTGCTCGGCGCGGTCGGCGCGCTGATGGGCGAAAACAGCGTGAAGCTCAGCTGGGACGACGTGAAGCGCGTGCGGGACATGACCAAGCTCAAGATCGTGCTGAAGGGCATCGTCACGCGCGAGGACGCGGCGCTGGCTGTGCAACATGGAATCGACGGCGTGATTGTTTCCAACCACGGCGGCCACGAAGACGCCAGCGGGCGCGGCACCATTGAGTGTCTTCCGGAAGTCCTGCAGGGCGCGGCGGGGAAAATCCCGGTGTTGATTGACAGCGGATTCCGCTCAGGCGCGGATGTGTTCAAGGCGCTGGCGCTCGGCGCAACCGCGGTGGGCATCGGACGGCCTCACATCTGGGGACTCGCTTCGTTCGGCCAGGAGGGCGTGGAGACGGTGATCGAAATTCTACGCCGCGAATTGCAGGTCATGATGGCGCAGACCGGCGCTGGATCAATCGCCAAGATTCGCCGCGATTCGCTGGTGTCGGTGGGCTGAGCTGCAGGTCAAAATTGAAACTGAGTGAGGACGAAAATTAGGTTTATGTAGCGCCCGCCTATAGGCGGGCCAGGGCTTGCGGCAAGAGTGCCCGCCTGAAGGCGGGCGCTACATTTGCCTCGCAACGTTGGGTCCTCCACCAGACTTCACAGCCAGATTCGCCAAGAGGAAAGGGAACAAGAGCATGGGAAAAAGTGAAGAGAATACGATGCCTCTGCCGCGAAGAGACTTTGTGAAAAAAGCTGCCGTGGGAATCGGCGCGGCCGCTCTCGGCGGAATCGCTGCGAAGGAAACGCCCGCTGCAGGCGTTCCGCGTCACTGGGATTTGAGCGCCGACGTCGTCGTGGTCGGCGCAGGCGCCTCCGGAATTCCCGCATCCATCGAAGCCGTCGAGCACGGCGCCAAAGTGATCGTCATCGAGCAAAATCACGATGTCGGCGGTCACGGCATCGAAAGCGGCGGCAACATCGCTCTGGGCGGAGGCACCAGCCTGCAGAAGAAATACGGCATCGCGGATTCGCCCGACGCCATGTTTAATGACCTGGTCGCCTGGCACGACTACCGTTTCAGCGACCGCGAATTGATCCGCGCCTTTTGCGACGAAAACGTGGCGTCGTTCGATTTTCTGCTGGCCCACGGCGTGAAATTTCCCGATATTGCTCCTAACGGCGCCGACGGCGGCCCGCAAAACATCCCGCGCTCCCAAACCGTGCGCTGGAGCGGCGAAGTGAGCGCCCATGCGCCCAACGGCGGAAACGGCACCGCGCTCATGCGCCCGCTGGAGGCGAGCGCGCGAAAAATCGGCGTGCAGTTTCTCCTGGAGCACAGCATGACAGGCCTCATCCGAGAGGATAATTTCTCCGGAAAAGTTTTGGGCATTACGGCGACGCACCAGGGCAAGACGCTGAACATCGAAGCGAAAAAAGGAGTCGTCCTCGGCACCGGCGGCCATACCAGCAACGTGAACTTCCGTCGAATCTTCGATCCGCGCCTGACCGAGGAATACCAGGTGGTCGGTGAGCCCTGGACCAAGCAAACCGGCGACGGAGAAATCGCCGCCATGCAGGTCGGAGCGTCGCTCTGGGGCGTAGCGAGCCAGACGGTCGAGACGCAAGCGCGCTCGCACATTTTCGAGAAGCCCTACGTGATCGGCAACCAGTTCGGCTACCCGCAGGGCGGCGGGCGCCGCGCAGAAAACCTGAAGGAAAGCCCCATCAAAGGCCTTGCGCGCGCGATTGGCCTCCAGGTCGCGGACTATCAAAACGTAATCCACGTGAATCAGGTGGGCCGCAGATTCGTGAACGAATTCGCCACCGGGTTCGACTGGTGGAATCCGTGCTTGGAAGTAAACGGCGGAAAAGGTGAAGGCGGCGGCCCCATCTGGGCCATTTTTGACGCGGACGCCGTGAAGCGCGAGAACTGGACGTGCGCGCCGCCGTTCGTCGATCCCGACGGCTGGTTTTTCACAGCGCAGTCGGTGAAGGAATTGGCGGCTAAGATTGTCAGCAAATATCAGAAGGAGCCGCTGTCCGGCGCCGCCCTCGAAATAACCGTCGCGCGCTACAACCGTTTTGTCGATTCGGGCAAGGACGAAGATTACGGAAAGCCCGCGCCCAAATATAAAATTCAGACGCCGCCGTTTTACGCTGCATGGTCCACGCCCTGCCTCCACGATTGCCTCTCCGGCCTACGAATCAACACCAAGGCGCAGGTGATCGACCTGTGGGGCAAAGTAATCCCCGGCCTATACTGCGCCGGCGAAACTGCCGGAGGATTCAACGAGCACGGCCTCGCCCGCGCCATCGTCTTCGGGCGTATCGCGGGGCGAGAAGCGGCGCGGTAGGCTGCGCACATCAAGATTCGATACGTTGAGCTCGGTGGGCGTGTCCATCGTCATCCCCTCTATTTTGAGCTTCAGGTGACTTCCAGTAGGACAGGCTTCAGCCTGTCGGGTTTGGCGCGCAATACGCAAGATTAAAACCGACAGGCTGAAGCCTGTCCTACTCTTCTGTCCCCAATTGGTGTAAGCTTTTTTGCCCCTTGAATGCAGCCCCTAGAGGCCCTGGAAGCCCTGAGAGACTATGACGAAACGTGTAACCGCCATTTTGCCTGCTGCCGGCCTCGGCACCCGGATGGGCGCCGAGACGCCGAAGCAATTTTTGTCGCTCGACGGCGTGCCGCTGCTGCTGTTCACGCTGCAGCGGCTCGCTGCCTGCCCGGCGATTACCGAATTCATTATTGCGACCCGCGCGGAGGAAGTAGATTCGGTGGCCGCCGGAGCCGCTTCCGCAAATCTTGGCCGGCCCGTGCGCGTGGTTCGCGGAGGCGACTCGCGGCAGGATTCGGTTGCCAACGCGTTGCCTGAAGTCTCCCCGGACGCCGACTTAATTCTGGTGCACGATGCGGTGCGGCCGCTGGTGACGCGCGATCAGATCGAGCGCGTGATCGCCGAAGCAGCCGTATGCGACGCGGCCATTGTCGGAATTCCCGCCATGGACACGGTGAAGGAAGTGAAGCGCGCAACCGTCGTGGGCGGCGCTTCGGACGTTGCGTTGATTACCGCCACGATCCCTCGCGAGCGCGTGGTCCTGGCGCAGACGCCGCAAGTGTTTCGAGCTTCCGTCCTGCTGGAGGCATTTGCGCGGGCGCACCAGGATGGCGTGTCCGCTTCGGACGAAGCGGGACTGGTCGAACGCATCGGCCGCGACGTTCACGTCGTGCCCGGCTCCGAGCGCAACCTGAAAATCACGCGCCCCGGCGACATGGAGCTGGCCGAATTTTATCTTCGCCAGGAACGCGCCGCGCGATGACCCGCGCGGGCATCGGCTACGATTTGCACCGCCTTGCCGAAGGCCGCAAGCTCATCCTCGGCGGCATCGAACTCCCATTCCCAAAAGGCCCGGTCGGCCATTCCGATGGCGACGCCCTGGCGCACGCGCTCTGCGACGCCCTGCTGGGCGCCGCGGGCCTGGGCGACATCGGCACGCATTTTCCGGACACCGACCCGCAATGGAAAAACGTGTCGAGCCTGCTGTTTCTCGAGCGCACCCGGGAATTGCTGAGCGAGCTCGAACTGCGCATCGTGCACATCGACGCGATCGTCATCGCCGAAAAACCAAAACTGGGCCCGCACTTTCCGGCCATGCGCGAGGCGCTGGCGCACTCGCTGGGCATCGCTCCCTCCATGATTAATCTGAAAGCGAAGACGAACGAAGGCGTGGACGCCATCGGGCGCGGGGAAGCGATCGCCGCGCAGGCGATCGTCACGCTGGAACGCTGAAATCTTGCGGATGGACCCAAAACGTTGTCATTCCGAAGACGTTCCTGCGGGTGAGAAATCTCTCCAAGTTTGACACCAAAGAAAAGAGGGATTCCTCGCCCGCAGGAGCGGGTTCGGAATGACGGTTGTTTGGCTTTTTCGCAGACAGAGAAGCCCGCATCGAGGCCAGAGAGTCAGGAGATCGGAAAATCCATGAATCGCCTTACCGGAATCCACGCGGTGCGCGAAGCGCTCGAAGCCAACCGGCCGCTGGATTCGCTGATCATCGCGAAGGGCAGTCACGGCAACCGCATCGAGGAACTGGTGCGCCTGGCGCGCAATCAGAACGTGCCGGTGCGCTTTGAGGAGCGAATCCAGCTCGATCGCACCGCCGGCACGCGAGAGCACCAGGGAGTCGTCGCGTACGTTGCGGCGTCGCCGGTGGCGAGTTTCGAGGATTTGCTGAAGCCGCGCGACGCGCAGGGCGCTGCCGGGTTGGTGGTGTTGCTGGACGGCGTCGAGGACCCGCAGAATCTCGGCGCCATCGTGCGCACGGCGCTGGCGGCCGGCGCGCAGGGCGTGGTCATTCCCGAACGGCGCGCCGCCGGGCTTACCGATACAGTTGCGCGCGCCTCCGCTGGTGCGCTTGCGCATTTGCCGGTGGCGCGCGTGAAAAATCTGGTCCGCGCGATGGAGGAAATGAAAGAGGCGGGTTACTGGCTCGTGGGCCTCGACGAGCGCGCCGAACAACGTCACACGGAAGTGGATTTCAAGGTTCCCGTTGGAATTGTGCTGGGCGGGGAAGGCAAGGGTTTGCACGCGCTCACCCGCGAGCGGTGCGATTTTCTGGTTTCAATTCCCACGACCGGGCCGGTGCGCGCGCTCAACGTTTCGGTTGCCGCCGGCGTGGTGCTTTTTGAGGCTGTCCGCCAGCGCGGGCAGGCAAACCCGCCGCGGAAGCTTGCTCCGTCGGAGTAATTCTGGTGGCACAGGCTTCAGCCCGTGCGCTTTTCTAGATTGTTGACAATCAAAACCGCTCAGCCTTAAGCTTGTGCCACTTCTAACTACTTGTCGTACTGAATCATCGTAAACACATCGACTCCCGGCAGCTTTCTTCGCCCGTTGAGAAACGTCAACTCCACGGCGAACGACGCGCCGACCACGTTTCCGCCAAGCTTCCGCACCAGCGCGACAGTCGCCGCAGCCGTTCCTCCCGTGGCCAGCAAGTCGTCGCTGATCAACACGCGCGAGCCCGGCTTGATCGAGTCCTCGTGAATTTCCAGCGTGTCCGTGCCGTATTCCAGATCGTACGTGACCGATACCGACTTCGCCGGCAGTTTTTTCGGCTTGCGAACGGGAACGAATCCCGCGCCCAGCCGGTAGGCCAGCGCCGGCGCCAGAATAAATCCCCGCGCTTCGATGCCCACGACGGTGTCCACATGCTGGCCTTCATAGTGGGTGCACAGCGCGTCCACAAGGCTGTGAAATCCGCCAGGGTCCTTCAGCAGCGTCGTCAGATCGTAGAACAGTATTCCCGGCTTCGGATAATCGGGCACTTCGCGAATCAATTCCTTCAGATGGTTCATTCCGTGCGCTCCGGTCCCCTGAATTCAGTATTCAGTTTCAATAGTGAAGGTGTCGGCGTGGTCCGCCAGCGTTTCCGCATCGGCTTCGTCCACGCGGTCAACCCTGGCCAGGATCGGGCCGCGACGCAATTCGTCCCTCAGCGCGTCCAGTTGCTCCGCCGTGCACAGGGCGTAGACTTCCACGCGGCCATCCGGCAGATTTTTCACGTAGCCCGCAACACCCAGGCGCAAGGCCGCGCGCTCGGCGAAGTAGCGGAATCCCACGCCTTGCACTCTTCCCGACACATGAAATCGCCTGGCGAGAGTTTCCGTGGCCATGCGGTCAGCCCTGACTGCTATTTTCCAGCCGCGCGATTGTAGCAGAGGTCCCGAGGTCCGCGGTGCGGAATCGTGCGCGCGCCGCGAGGGGTGTTCCGAAATCGAGAGCATCGAAATGGCGTCCAGGCTCATGTACCATTCATACGAATGTTCCCTGGAAATCGAAACCCGGCAGGGTCCAGACTGCTTCGCCACGCGCGGTGTCTGATTGCGGTCGTGTCAGCGAGTGCCTTCATCGGTGTTCCTGCATTCGCACAGAAAGCTTCGCCCGCACCGCCTCCGGTCCAGCCCGCCGGAGTGGAGATTGTCTCGAATGGCGGAGAACCGGAACTGCGCGTCGGCGGCGTTCCGTTTTTCGTCCACGCTGCGCAATTCGATTATTTCCGCGTCCCGCCGGACCTTTGGGCCCGCTCGCTTCTTCGCTATCGCGATCTGGGCATCAACACCATTGACATTCACATTCCCTGGAACTGGCACGAACCGCAAGACGGCCAATTCGATTTCGACGGCCACACGAATCCCGGCCGGGACCTGCGTTCGCTGCTGAGCCTTATCGCGCGCATGAATTTCAAGCTCATCGCGCGGCCCGGCCCATTGGCCGGCGAGTATTGGCCGAACGCGGGAATCCCTTCCTGGCTTCTGGCCCGCGCGGAATACGGGATGAGCGGCGCGGACATCCAGGACGGTATCGCGCCCCCGGATGCGCAGCTTGCCGCCCGGGACTCGAATGCGGCCGCGCGCCGCTGGCTTGCGAACGAAATCCACATGACCTGCGCGCGCCGCTGGCTGACTGCCGTGGCCGCAATCCTTGCGCCTTACAATGCAAAAAACATGATTTCTGCAGGTGATCCGGGCGACCCGGCATCGGCCGCCAAAGATGCACAGATTCCCGGCCCGCTGTTGTTTGTGGCGCTGGATGACGCCGTTGCGGTTCCCCCGAGCGCAGTGTCAGCCGACCTGGCGCAATATCTTGCCGAACTTCGAGGCGCTCTTGCGCGCGGCGGACTCGATGCTATTTTCTTTTCAAACTTGCCCGGCGCATCGACGCAAGCGTTGGCGCCGCTCCCCGATGGCACTGCGCCGGAAAAATCGGTTGCGATCGGCCTCGCGGGCGAATGGATTTTTAATCCGCAGCCAACGCCGCCCATGGCGAAAATTAATTCCAGGAATTCCGATGCGCAAGTTCAAAGATCTCTCGTTTCCACAGCGGACGCTTCTTTGTTCTCCCTGCTTGGGCGGACGCTCGCCTCGCAGCCGGGATTTCCCCCGATTCTTTCCGCTTTTTCTTCGACCACGTTTGCGCCGGCCGGCGACACACAGGCGGCGCAGCCCGCTGCGGAGAACACCCTGCTGGCGTCGCGCCTGTTTTGGGGAAGCGGCATTCGCGGCATGGTCTATTCACCGCTTCAGGACACGCTTACGCCCGCGGGCTGGGAGATTCCGTCCGCCGCTCGTTATTTCCGGTGGGACGCCCCGCTCGATCTCGCCGGAAATAGGGGACCTCGCGCCGCCGGCGTGTCTCGAAACGGACAGTTTATTTCCGCGTGGAGCGCCATGCTGGCCGCATCGCACGTGCAAGCGGATTTCGGGATCGTGGACCTGCGAATGTTTTTGAGCAATGCAGACCCGTCAGCCAGTGCGCGCGCGGCGCAGGAAATGGAGAAGCTGTGCCGCGTCGCATCGCTTGCCGGGTACGCGCCGGAAATCGTCAGTCCAGGCGCGCAATCCGCGGATCGGCTGCAGCGCGATCCCCTGATCCTCCTGCGAGTCCCTGCCGAGGACGGCGGCAATTTCCAACTGCCGGAGCGGGCGCAAGAGGCCCTTTTGGAATTCGTCCGCAGGGGCGGAGTCCTGGTGTATTTTCCCGCGCGGCCGCAAGGATCGCGCCTCGAGCCGCTGTGGCGCGCCGCTCCCCCAACTTCTCCCGCGCATGAGGACAATGAGTGGTCATACGAACGCGGCCGCGTGATTGCTTCCCCGGCCGATTTCTTTTCCTGGGTACAGCTCGGCCAGGACCTCGGGAAAAACCGGGAGCAACCCGAAAGCCCTGCAGCCTTGAACGCGTTTCGCGGCTTGATGGAACGGGCCGGCGTTCGCCGCAATCTGATCGTCACAGACGATGGCAATAACGGCGAGAATGTCGTGGCATCAGTCTTGGCCGCGAACGGCACGGTTCCCGGGGCCCCGCGAACTGCCGCGTGCGCGGAAAAGCAGCTTTGCGCCGCCGCCCTGATCAGCGTAACGAACCTAAATCCCGAGCAGCCCGCGCAGGAAACACTCGAACTCAACTTGCCCGGCGCCGCGGGCGCTGCGCGTAAAATCTCATTCGATGTCACGGTCCCGGCGCGCGATTCCCTGCTGCTTCCGGTCCACGCGCCGCTGTGCGCAACTTCCTCTCCGACGGAAAATTGCTCCGATGAAGTGATCGTGGCCGGGGCGGAGATGTCCGGCGCACTGCGAGACGGCAAGACCCTGGAATTATCGTTTTACACTCCGGCGCGCGCAATCGTGCGCCTGCATTTGGAAAGCGCGCCTTCCAAAGTCGAGTTCGACGAGGATTATCGCGCGGAAAGCGAATGGAAGCAGGAAACCGGGGAACTCGAGGTGCAACTGCCGCGCGGATCTTCCCCTGACTATATGCGGATGTTGCGGATTCATTTGCGTTACACGCCGCATGTTCCGGAAAAGGCGGATCCAGAAAAAGACGAATTTCGCGGATTGGACTACGAATTCTCTAACGCGATCCGCTACCCGCTTGCTCCGGACGTCACGATCCCGACCAGCCCGCCGCTGCTTGCCGCCGATCCCAATTCCGGCGGGCGCATAATCATTACGACCCGTAACCAATCGGATGATTTGCGCACGTCGGATTTCACGCTCGACGGCGCGTTCCACGGCACGGGTTTCGCGCGAGTCTACAGCAAAGAGCAGCAGACCACGCGCCTTCGATATCAACCTACTCGAGCCCCCGCGCCGGGCAACACTCCGCCGGCTCAGCCGGACGAAAGCTTGCTCGGCGCCCAGCTTACGATTCACTCCGGCCGCGAACGCTCAACCTCGCCGGTATCTTTTCTGATCGCGAATGACGCGGGATATTCGCACTACCAGCACGATTTTGACCGGGATGGAACGCCGGAATCGGTGCTGGAGAGCAGCCGCTTGCGCCTGATCGTTTCGCCTGCGTACGGGGGACGCGCTCTTGCGCTCGTGGACAAGGATACGAACGACAATCTCATCGCGTTGGGCGGCGCGCTACACGATTTGCTGATTCCCGCGGGCGCGCCGCCTCAGGACGCGCCGCTCTCGGCGGATTTTTCCTTCAATCGCGGCTACAGGGCAGAGTGGACCGAGGAAAAACCCGGCGCCGGTCTGAGGCTCACCTATGAGGAACGCGAAAATTCTCACGCCGGCCTTCGCGTTGAGAAGACAATGCATTTCACTTCGCCCGAAACCTTCGAGGCGTCCTACCATATTTCCTATGAGGCTGCGCCTTCGGCCGAACCGCGGACTTCCGGCGCCGGGACGTCGTTTCTCTCTGAAATGTCCATCCCCGTGATGGCCGGGGACGACCGAGCTGCGCAATTTTGCTGGCAACCCGAATCTTCTGCCGTGTACCCGGCGCCAACATCGCCTGTCAATGCCGCCTCTGGTATTCACTGCGAGGATTTCATTCCCCGTGGCGAACCGATTCCCATTCCAGAAGGCACAACGCGAATGGTCATCCGTTCCTACGGCAGGCGAGCGCTCGCGGTAGAATGGACATCCGGCCGCGCGTGGATCATTCCCAAGGCGTATTCCGCACAGATTCGGTTCACGGTTCCGTTTTCCCAGTCGGGGGATGCGCCCGGCGACTTCACGCTGCGGTACACTATTCAGGACGCGCCATAAACGGTGAAAAGGCTGAAATCCCGTGCTACAAAAGGTTCGCCGGATGCATCCAACGAAATGAAGTAAAATCTATGACAAGGCATTCGATCCATCTGGCGGCGATTTTTGTTATCGCATTGCTGCTTCCGGCGATGCCGGTTGCGCTTGGCGCACAGGATGCCGGCCCCATGCAGCCGCCCGCCTCCACGAAATTTCCCGCGCCTCCGCCGGCCGCAAAGCCCGAGCCTCCCTCAATTCCCCCGGACGAAATCATCCGGAGATTTGCGGCCAAGGAAGACGCAATGGTTCGCGCGATCCTTGGTTACACGTTTCAGAAGAGCGTGCGCATCGAGGAAATCGGCCCGGACAACAAGCCAACCGGCCAGATGGAAATCGTCACGCAGGAATCGATCTCACCCGATGGCAAGCTGACCGCGAAATCCCTTCGGCGCCCTCCATCGACCCTGAAGCAACTGGACATCCAGCGCGGAGATTCCGATTTGCTGGCGGCGACTCCGCTTTTTCCGCTCACCACCTCGCAGCTGCCGAAATATGAAATCGGTTTTGGAGGCAAGCAGCCGCTCGATGAATTAAGCGCCTACTTCTTCACCGTGAAGCCGCGCGCGCTGGACCGCGCTCATGCCTATTTTTCTGGAACCATCTGGGTGGACGAGCAGGATCTGGTGATCGTGAAGCTGATCGGCAAGTGGGTCACGGAAACCGGTGACGTCACTTCTTCCGTTTTGCCGTTCACCGTGTTTGAAACCTACCGCCAGCAGGTCGGCAAGAATCTGTGGTTTCCCGCGTATTCGCGCTCGGACGATATCGCCGACGTCGCCGGCGTGAAAGTACCGATCCGCGTGATCGTCCGCTGGAGCGATTTCGCTCCCCTGTAGGACAGGCTTCAGCCTGTCGGTTTTAGGTTTGCTGCCCTTAAAGAACCGCGACAGGCTGAAGCCTGTCCTACCGTCACCGCCAGTCATCGATCAAAAACACATCGGGCCGGTTATATCCCGGTTCTGCGTTTCGCTCCATGACCACGCCCTGCGTCGTCGCCCGGAATCCCGCGCCGAGCATTTCGCGGTAGGCGTCCAGGCGCGCAAGGTTCATCCCTGCGATAAGCGTCGCCGCGCCCGCGGAAAGTCCGAATTCGCGGCAGGCATTGAGCAGGCGGCGAAATTCGCGCGGGGCGCTCGGCCCTCCGCGCACGCAGGCAAATTTTATGTAGCATTTGCCGCTGCCTGCTTCCGTGCCGCGCCCCGCGTGGCACACCGCGAGCCCCACCAACTGACTCAAGTTCCAGGTGAGCAGCGTGTCTCCCAAGTGCTGATTGTCCACCGCGAGAATTTCCCGCTCCAGGTCGAGCCCGTCATAAATCGAGGACGTCAGCTCGCGGCACGCCTCCAGGCACGCCAGCTTTTCCGGCCCGGAAAGCGCGCTGAATCGCGTCCACTGGGTTGTCGTGTTTTCCGTTCCGATCTGCCGTTCCATCAGCGCCGTGAGAAACCGCGGCCAAAATCCGTACTTTTGATAAAGGCCCACATGTTTGGCGCTCGCGGCAAACGTGAAGAGGCCCGCGTGCCGCACTCCCCATCGATCGAACAATTCCATCGTCGGGGCAAGCAGAAGCTGCGCGATCCCTTTGCCCCACAGATCCGGGCGGACGGCCAGCGGCCCGAAAAAGCCGACGCTTCCCCAGCGAGTCGCAAAATTCGCTCCCACTAGTTCCCCATCGAGTTCCGCTGCAAACACGGCGGCGGGATCCGCCAGCCAGCGCGTCCTTATGTATTCGGCGTCTCCCGTGAATTGCATCGGGTCGGGCAGGCCGAGATAGGTTCCGAACGCCACGCGAAAAATGCGATCCACGGCGGGCAAATCGGACTCGTGCGCCAGGCGGATCGTCGCGCCCGATTGCGCTGCACGGGGAGCTGGGGGAGTGGGAGTCATTCGTTTCTCGATGTCCTCACGTTCCGGGTTTGTGCAGCAGCGAAGGCGCGCCCGGTTCCTGCGGTTTGGCCTCCGCCGGAGGCGGAGCGGCGGACCTGGGCGGTTCGAGGATCCATTGAAAACCTTTTTCAAAATCCACGTTGGCCATGCTGACTTGCGATTGCTGCGGAACGATGGCATGTAGGGCCGATTTCAGAAACTCGACGTCGGCTGCCGCAATCGATTTCTGGCTCTGGCCGTCGGAAACAGATGCGACGGATTTTGCGACGATCGGGTTCGACGCGCGGATTCCCGACAGTCTCGCATCGTTCTGGCGCAGCAGATCGAGCAGTTCCGGCTCGTCTTTCGCGCGGTTCTCCGGCGGGTAGCGCACCTCGATCAGCGTGTGCGGCTGGCCTTTGTCCGGCGGGTACAGTTGGGTGTAGCTGGGGCGCAGCACTCGCGTCTGCCAGTAATCGGCCGCGAGTTCTTCCTGGCGAATATGATAATCGAGCGTCCAGGCCTCCGGCCCGTATCCTTCCACGTAATCCACCAAAACGATGCGAAGCAAGGGCTCCTCTTCGCTCACGCCGATCTTATTGTGCAGTTGCCCCGCGAGCACCCGCAGGCGCTCAAGCACCGCGACGCCCACAGCCTCAATATCGCTTGCCGAATCGGCATTCTTTTGCTGCAACGGAGAGTGCAACGCGGCCGCCGCAAGCCGGGGGAATTCGGCGTCCAGGCGCGCCGGCGCGTCCTTCGATTCCGGATGCACCCACTCGACGGCGCCCATCATCACGGCCGCGCGGGATCCTCCCAGCGCCACGACCCCCGCCGGCGGCGAATCCGGCTGACTGTGCGCGTCAATCGTCGCCACGATGATCCCGTCCTTGGCCGCGCAAATCACCACGCGCCCCTCCGCCAGGTTCACCGCCACTTCCTGCGCCGCCGCGGGAGAGGCAAGGAACCACGGATGCACAATGAGGTACACGGATAAAAACAAAAGAAAACGGAGTGAAGATCGGCGGCCGTGATGTCTGTTCGTCATGTCATTCGAGATTGTAAAATGAACTCTCTTTTTCTAAATCCGTGTTCATCCGTGTTCATCCGTGGTTCCATCCGTTTTTTCTTGCCGCGCGATGGCCTGCACCGCCGTGATGGCCACTACGTTTACGATGTCCGCGGCCGAGCAGCCGCGCGAAAGGTCGTTGGCCGGGCGGTCCAGCCCTTGCAGCACCGGGCCGATCGCCTGCGCGCCGCCGAGCCGCTCTACCAGTTTGTAGGCGATGTTGCCGGAGTCCAGGTCCGGAAAAATAAGGACATTCGCGTGCCCCGCGACCGGGGAACCGGGAGCCTTCGACTGTCCGATTTGCGCGATGAGCGCCGCGTCGGCCTGCAGTTCGCCGTCGGCGGGGAGGTCCGGTGCGCGGGCCTTTAAAATCCGCAGGGCCCCCTGCACCTTTTCCACGCGGGCGTGCTTGGCCGAGCCTTTGGTCGAAAACGAAAGCAGCGCCACGCGCGGTTCAGCGTCAAGCAGCGCGCGCGCGTTTTCCGCCGTGGCCCGCGCGATTTCCGCGAGCTCATCGGGAGTGGGGTCGGGCATCACGGCGCAATCGGCAAACAGTAGCGCCCCCGCGTTTCCCAGGTCCAGTCCCGCGCGTGGAGGGATCACCATGATGAAAAAACTCGATACCAGCCTGGCATCCGGCGCCAGGCCGATGGCGTGCAGCGCCGCGCGCACGGTTTCTCCCGTAGTGTTGGCCGCGCCTCCCACGGTTCCGTCGGCATCGCCGGCGGCCACGGCCAGCGCGGCGAAATAAAGGGGCTTGCGGGCGATGTCCATGGATTCTTCCATCGTTGCGCCTCGCGCGCGGCGGCGTTCGTAGTAAATCCGCGTGTAGGTTTCGATTTTGGGGCTCGCCGCGCACTCGACGATCGAAATGTTATTCAACCCCACGCCCAGATCCGCGGCGGCCGCTTCGATGATGCGTTTGCGGCCCAGCAGCGTGATTTTCGCCAGGTTGTCCGCGGCAATTTCGCGGGCTGCGGAAATCACGCGCGGGTCCTCGCCCTCGGAAAGCACGATGCGCTGGGGGCGCGTTCGCGCGCGCGCCTTGATCTTTTCGAGCAGGGTCATTGCACGCTCAAGTTATCACAGGTTTGCGCCCCATTGGCGCCGGTCATGCCCAGTCCCTCTTCAGAAGCAACTCCTCGATGCGGTACGCGTGAAACAAGTCGTGCATCGCCAGGTGCCGGAACATGATGAACACCGAGTAGTGCGAATACTCGTCGTGCTCGGCCGTGCGTTGCCAGTCTTCCGGAGACAGCGCTTTCAGCCGTTTCACGAGCTTCTCCCGGTCGCGGACGAACCGTTTCATTTCCTCGTTCAGATCGAGTTTCAAGGACGAGCCATCCTCTTCCTCGGCGCTTGGCAAGTAAGAGACGATGCGCGGCTTCGGATCGCTCAACATCATATCCAGCCGCGCGTTCATTACCGGATGAATCGTGGCCAGGTGGCAGGCATGTTCATGCGCGGACCATTTCCCAGGCTTCGGCCGGCGCTTCACGACGGTTGCGGGAACTTCCCTTACCAGCGGGATAACCAGGTCCGGAGCGCGCTCCAGGCTTGCGATGATGGCTTCCACGGTGTTCATGTGATCCCTCTCGGCGTTCTTCGGTTCGCGCTTTAGTATGAGTTCTGGAACCCGGAAAAAGCTGCCCGGCATCCGAAGCCCGGTTTGCCCTTGTAGGACAGACACTCTTGTCTGTCCGGTTTAGATTCTCGTTGCCCGACAACAAACCGGACAGACAAGAGTGTCTGTCCTACAAAAACCAGCTTGCGCAATCGCTAACGGCGCAGTGTTGTAGCAACGTAAAAATGTCACCCTAACAGCCCAATGAAAATGTCACCCCTTGCGTGGAATTATCCACCGTCGAGGTGGAGTTTGGTATCTGCGTAATAGATCGAAACCTTTCCTTCCAGAGATTCAAACAGCTGGACTTTCGCCCCGGCGAAACTGAAGCGTCGCGGCTGGGGCGGGATCTGGAAACGGCGTCCGTCCCACTGGA
>JAIQFG010000128.1 GCA_020073375.1 Terriglobia bacterium
TTTCCCCGTGGTCCGGTGTCCCAAATGCGCCACTGAAGTGGACGTTGACGAAGACGAAGTCGAGGAAGGCGAGATCCTGGCCTGCCCCGAGTGCGAAACGGAAATGGAAGTCGTGCAGATTCATCCGGTCAAGGTCAATGCCATCTCGGAAGATGAAGATGACGAGGACGAAGAGGGCGAGGAGTCCGACGATGACGACCCTGAGGAGGATGACGAGGACGAAGAGGACGAAGAGGATAGTTGATCGTCCCGCCCCCGGCCCCCAAATCTCGCGGCATCCCTTCCCTCTCATTGGCCATCTAACGGGTATGCGGCGGATGGCCCTCCTGCTAGCTTTGGCCTGGTCCACGGGGGCGATCTCCGTGCCCGCGGTGCCCGCAAGCCCGCAGAGTTCCAGCAAGTCTCACGTCCACGATTTCGTTATTTTTGCCACGGTATTTACTTCGCATGGGCTTGCCCTGCCCGGCGCCCGAGTGCGCGTGCGGCGCGCGAATGAAAAAAAGTTTCGCTGGGAGGCAATGTCCGATCATCAAGGCGAACTCGGCATTCGCGTGCCGCAGGACGCGGAATACGAAATGGCCGTGGAAGCGCGCGGATTTCAGCCGCAAACGCGTAAAATCGATGCCCGGGAAGGCAATCGCGAGGATCTGACGCTCCGCATGGAGCCGCTCGCGCCAGGAGGAAAACCATGAAGGCGTCCGCAAAACTCGCTCTAGTCACGGTCGTGGTGATGGCCATGGCCGCGGGCATGTTGTACGCGCAAGGCTCCAAGGGCAAGGATTCGGAATTGCGGACGGTCCGCGGCACGGTGATCGACAAGGACGAGGCCCCCGTGGATTCCGCCGTGGTGTACCTGAAAAACCTCCATACGCAAGATATCGTGACGCACCTTTCGGCCGGCGACGGGCAATTCCGTTTCAGCGGCCTCGATCTGAACGTCGATTACGAAATTCACGCCGAGAAAGAAGCATGGGCTTCCTCTTCGCGCTCGATTTCCAACTTCGATACGCGCAAGGAGTTTGTCCTCACGCTGAAACTGGACCGTAAAAAGGGCGGGAAGTAAGTCCGAGTTCCGCGCATCACCCAAACAATTGAATCTATGTACTCGAGCCTTGTAGCGCCCCAATGAAATCGTATTTCCATCCAATTCCATCGCCGAAAAATCGTATCAAACCGAACTAACGGCTCGGTAAATTTCCGTCCTTACGACCCCGATTTGCAGTACCATTCCGGGGTGCGGGAACCGCTCTTCACAAGGTGTTGCGGACCGGGTTCCCGCGCCCGACTTGTTATTTCGCGATTTTTTTGGGAGGACTCCCATGGCGATTCAATTCACTTTGAACGGGAAGCCGCAAACGGTGGACGTCAATCCCAACATGCCGCTGCTTTGGGTTCTGCGCGACACGCTGGGCATGACTGGAACGAAATTAGGCTGCGGCATATCCCTGTGCGGCGCGTGCACCGTGCACATTGACGGGGACGCCACGCGCTCCTGCGTCACGCCGGTTTCCTCGGTGGCGGGAAAGAAAATCACGACCATTGAGGGCCTCTCTACCGACCGCAGCCATCCGGTGCAGCGCGCCTGGATCGAAGTGGACGTGCCGCAGTGCGGCTATTGCCAGTCGGGCCAGATCATGACCACCGCCGCGCTTCTGGCAAAGAACGCGCAACCGAACGACGCCGAAATTGACGACGCACTCAAGGGAAACATCTGCCGCTGCGGCACCTACCAGCGCATCCGCGAGGCCGTGCACCTGGCCGCGAAACTCGCGGGCGCTCCGGCGAAAAAGTCGGCGCGTCTGGATCGGGAAGAACCCGTTGAGCAAGCGCTGGCCGCTGAAGCGATGCAAGTGGGAGGCACGCTATGAGCGCCGGAACGATTATGAAAGTCGGGCGCCGCGGTTTCCTGAAGACCGGCGCCGCCGGCGCGGCCGGGCTGTTCGTCGGATTTTATTTGCCCGGACGAATGGAAGCCCTCGCGGCATCCCCGGCAGGCGCGGCGCCGGCGTCGCTGAACGCCTGGATGCTCATTTCCCCGGACGACACCGTCAAGATCATGATCGACAAGTCGGAAATGGGGCAGGGCATTCTGACCGCGCTGTGCATGATCGCCGCCGAAGAGCTGGATTGCGACTGGAAAAAAATCCGCACCGAGTTTGCTCCCGCGGCCAAGGAATATTTCAACCCCGCGTTCGGCATGCAGGGCACGGGCGGCAGCTCCAGCGTGCGCTCCTCCTGGGACCCGCTGCGCAAGGCCGGGGCTGCGGCGCGCGACATGCTGCTGCAGGCGGCGGCGAAAAAATGGGGCGTGGAGAAATCCGCGTGCCGCGCGGAAAACGGCGTGATTTTTCATGACGCCACCAAGCGCAAACTCACCTACGGCAGCGTCGCGCAGGCGGCTTCCATGCTGCCCGTTCCGCAGGATGTGCCGCTCAAGGACCCGAAGCAATATCGCATCATCGGGAATCCGACCAAGCGCCTGGACACGCCGGACAAAGTAAATGGCCGCGCCGAGTTCGGCCTGGATGTGCGCCGCCCGGGAATGCTCTACGCGGTGGTGCAGCGCTGCCCGGTGTTCGGCGGAAAGGTCGCCAGCTTCGATGCGGCCAAAGCCAAGGCCGTGCCCGGCGTCAAAACCGTGATCGAAATTCCGCAAGGCATCGCCGTGGTGGCCGACAACACGTGGACGGCCATGCAGGGCCGGCGAGCACTCGATGTGAAGTGGGACGAAGGGCCGAACGCCACGCTCACCAGCGAAAGCATCAGCAAACTTTTTGCCGAGCGCACCATGCAGCCCGGCGCGGAAGCGCGCAAGGAGGGTGACACCGCGGCGGCTCTATCGGGCGCGTCGCGGAAACTCGAAGCCGTGTACGAAGCGCCCTACCTGGCTCATGCCACCATGGAGCCGTTGAATTGCACCGCCGACGTGCGCGCCGATCGCGTGGACGTCTGGGCGCCCACGCAATTTCAGACGGTCGCGCAGGCCACCTCCGCCAAAATTTGCGGATTGCAGCCGGAGGCGGCGTTCATCCATACGACGTATCTGGGCGGCGGCTTCGGGCGCAAGGCCGGCGTCGATTTTGTGAGCGAAGCGGTGGAAATTTCAAAAGCAATTGGCGCGCCGGTGAAGCTGACGTGGTCGCGCGAAGACGACACGCAGCACGACTTTTACCGTCCGGCATCGTACGCGCGCATGTCCGGGGCACTCGGCGCGAACGGCTATCCGGTCGCGTGGACCACGCGCATCGCCTGTCCCTCGATCATGGAAGCGTGGTTTCCGGGCAGCACAAAAAATAATCTCGATCCCACCAGCGTCGAGGGCGTCGCCAATCTTCCTTACTCCATTCCCAACATCCTGGTGGACTACGTGCGCACCGAGCCCGGCATCCCGGTCGGCTTCTGGCGCTCGGTGGGAAGTTCGCAAAACGGATTTTTCAGCGAGTGCTTCATGGACGAATTGGCAACCGCCGCGAAAAAAGACCCGTACGAATTCCGGCGTCACCTGCTGGACAAAGCTCCGCGTCACCTGGCCGTTCTGGACCTGGCCGCGAAGAAAGCCCGGTGGGACAGCCCGCTCCCCGCGGGCCATTACCGCGGCATCGCCGTGCTTTTTGCGTTCGAGAGTTACGCCGCGCAAGTGATCGAAATTTCCGTGGACCGCAAAGCCAAAACGCTGAAGGTACACCACGTCGTCTGCGCCGTGGACGTTGGCCAAGTCGTGAATCCGTCCACGATCGTGGCGCAGAGCGAAAGCGCCGTCGTCTACGGATTATCTTCTGCGCTGTATGGGAACATCACCATTGACGGCGGGCGCGTGAAAGAGACCAGCTTCAATAACTATCCCGTGCTACGGTTGGATGCGATGCCCATCGTCGAAGTGCACATTGTGCCCAGCACGGAAAAGCCCACCGGTGCCGGCGAGCTTTCCGTTCCTCCCGTCGTTCCGGCGCTGTGCAACGCGATTTTCGCCGCCACCGGCAAACGCATTCGGCGAATGCCGATTCGGCCTGAAGATTTGGCTTGAGGGCACCCGCTTCTATTTTAAGGCTATGGGTTTTCCGTGAGCAATTCAGAGAAGATCAAATGCCACGTCCACGGTTGGCAAGAACAAACCTTCGTCTGCCAGCACATTGTTCACTCCCTGCACACCGGAATTCCAGTTGGGTTTCACTGGCCGTCCGAACAAACTGATTCCCGCCCAGATGCGTGGTGCTCGGTCTGTGAAGAAGCTCGGATCGAGGCGGGAGGCGACTGGACCCCTGAAGTCGAAGAGAAGCTTGGGATTAAGCTGCTTTGTGGCGCATGTTATGACAATGCAAAATCCATTTGGTCCAAACGCCGCAAGATTGTTCAGTAAAATCTGGGGACTCCGTCGCCTTGACCGTCTTCCAAACCATCTGTTAGCGTAGATCATTCCATGGACACCATTCACATCACCATGCCGGACGGCGCAATCCGCGAGGTGCCGCGGGGCACGACGGCAGCCGAAATTGCGCAGCAGATTTCGCCGCGTCTCGCCAAAGAAGCCCTGGTCGCACGAATCCAGCCGGTAAGCATGCCGGCAGTTTCAAACACGTCCGCCAGCACAGCGCCGGATGCAGCGCCCGAAGCGCAGCTGGACGCCACGGGCGACGGCGAAGGTTTTCTGGTCGATTTGCGCGCGCCGATTGACGACGACGTAAAGCTCTCGATCCTCACGCCGAAAAATCCCGAAGCGATTCAGGTGCTGCGCCATTCCGCAGCGCACCTGCTCGCCGCCGCAGTGCTGGAACTTTTTCCGGACGTGAAGCTGGGCATCGGCCCGCCGATCGACACCGGATTTTTCTACGATTTCGTGCGCGCGGAGCCCTTTACGCCGGACGATCTGGCGCGCATCGAGAAAAAAATGCGAGACCTGGCCGCGCAGGACATTCCCAACGAACGAAAGATGCTGCCGAAGCCCGAAGCGATCGAGCTCTATCGCAAATGGAACCAGGGCTTCAAGTGCGAGCTGGTCGAGGAGCGCGCCACCGATCCGATGGTGTCGTTTTACACCACCGGAAAATTCATCGATTTCTGCCGCGGCCCGCACATCCCTTCGACCGGACGCATTCGCGCATTCAAACTGATGAGCGTTGCGGGCGCCTACTGGAAGGGGCAGGAAGGCAATCCGCAGATGCAGCGCATCTACGGCGCGTGTTTTTACACGCAGCAGGAACTGGATGACCATCTCCACAGGCTCGAAGAGGCCAAGCGGCGCGATCATCGCAGGCTCGGCGCCGAACTCGACCTTTTTTCCGTGCAGGAAGAGGCTGGACCGGGATTGATTTTCTGGCATCCCAAGGGCGCGCTGATCCGCAAGCAAATGGAAGACTGGCTGCGCGAGGAACTGCTGCGCCGCGGCTACGACCTGGTGGTCACGCCGCACATCATGCGCCTGGATCTTTGGAAGACCAGCGGCCACGCCGGTTTTTATAAGGAAAATATGTTTGGCCCGGTGGAAGTCGAGAAGACCGACTACCAGCTGAAGCCCATGAATTGCCCGGGCCACATCCTGATTTACAAATCGCGCCTGCGGAGTTACCGCGAATTGCCCATCCGCCTCGCCGAACTCGGCACGGTGTACCGCTACGAGCGCTCGGGCGTGCTGCACGGACTGCTGCGCGTGCGCGGCTTCACGCAGGACGACGCACACATCTTCTGCATGCCCGAGCAGATCGAGGCCGAGGTCGAGGCCTGCATCGATTTCGCCTACGCCGTGATGAAGACGTTTGGCTTCGACAAGTACGTGGTCGAGCTGTCCGACTGGGACGCGAAACACCCAGAAAATTACGCCGGCTCCGCCGACGATTGGAACCGCGCAACGTCCGCGCTGCAAAATACTCTGACCAAGATGAACATCCCCTTCAAGCGCATCGAGGGCGAGGCCGCGTTCTACGGCCCCAAGATCGACGTAAAGCTGATCGACGCGATCGGCCGCCCGTGGCAACTCACCACCGTGCAATTCGATTTCAATTTGCCCGGAAGATTCGGCCTGGAATACGTGGGCGAAGACGGCAGCCGCCACCAGCCCCTGATGGTGCACCGCGCGCTGTGGGGCTCGGTCGAGCGCTTCTTCGGCATTCTGATTGAGCATTACGCCGGCGCGTTTCCCGTGTGGCTCGCTCCGGTGCAGGCGGAAGTCCTGCCGCTGAGCGAGAAATTTTCGGAGTACGCGAAGAAGGTCACCGCCGCGCTGAAAGGCGCCGGATTCCGCGCGCACCTGGACGACCGCAATGAAAAATTGCAGGCGAAAATCCGCGACGCGCAGATGCAGAAGATTCCCTACATGTTGATTGTCGGCGGAAAAGAAGCCGAAGCCGGCACAGTCTCCGTGCGGCACCAGAGCAAGGGCGATCTCGGCCCACGCCCGCTCGAGGAATTTCTTTCCGATTTGCGCAAGCAGGTGGATACGCGCGCGATTTGATTATGGTGGCACAGGCTTCAGCCTGTGCGGTTTAAGTTTTGCTCGTGCACAATCTAAACCGCACAGGCTGAAGCCTGTGCCACTTCCTTCGCCGGACCGGCTGCCTTCCGATACGAACGCCGCAACCACCATCCGGAAATAATTGCGCCCATCATCAGCACTCCTGCGATTATCCCGAGCGCCCAAGCCGAAACACCAGCCTTTGAAAGAAACACCCACCACTTGTCAAATCCCTGGCCGATCGGCGCAGGCATGGATGTAGCCGCGTAGTGAAGCAACAGGTGAGCATGCAGGTCGAGCGGCGAAAAACTCATCCGGTAGTTGTACTGCGCGTCGTAGTACCCGCCGGCCACGTCAGCTTCCAGAAAACTGGTCGCCATGCCGAGGGCCTGAGAGCGCCAGCGCGGGCACCAGATACCGCGGCCCGTAGGAATAACCGCCCTCCCACTGCGTGTATGTCGCGAAAAACAGTAAGTACACGACGGGCGTGGCCCCTGCCACTATGGCTAGCCCGCGGTCGCGCCGCCAGAGACGCGGCAAGCCGGCCATTGCAAGCAGAATGGGCGGCGAAAAAAGAAAAATCGATTTTCCGGGCGAGAGCAGAAATCCGATGAGGCCCGTGTAGAGCGGCGTCTGGAACGTGTTCAGGGCCTTGCCGCCTTCAGCTGCGACGGGATATCCGAACTCGAACAAGCTGCCGTGAAGATACGCGTTTCTCCAGAGCAGGAGAGCAACGCCGATTCCGGCGGCTGCCGCGACCGCACCGGCCGCGCTCCATTGTTTTTTCAGGTCGCGCGCCAGCACAGCCGCAAGGAACACAGGCAAGGCGATGACATGCGTCGGCCTGACCCAAACAGCCGCGCTCAGCAGCGCCCCTGCTGCGAGTGCCCGCCACACAGGGATCGACATTTCCGGCGATTCGGCAAAAAGGGCAGTGGCCGCGCCAACCAGAAGCGCCGTAGCCAGCGGTTCGGAGAATAGCCAGCCGGAGTAGGCGGCAATGGGCGTGGCCAATGCCAGAATGGCGGCGGCCGCGAGACAAATTTTCGGTTCCATCCCAAGCTGCGAGAAAATAAGAAGGGCAAGGGCAACCGTGACCGCGGAAAACAGAGCACTTCCGCCGGTCAAGAAGAAATCGCTGATCACGTCGCGCGCGCCAGCACCGACCCCCGGCAAATGCCGCGCCACAAACTGCCCCGCCGCATACCACGGCAACAGCGTGAGCGCCTGCCCGGGAGGGTACGGGGATTGCGGCTGCCCAAACCGGTCGAACGTCCCGTAGAACATCTTCGCATCGACGGCCTGGGGAATTGCCGTGTTGCCGTGCCGCGCGAGACTCTCCACCTGAAAATCCGCCGAGACTTCGTCCATGGTGCGCACGCGGCCGGTGGAAAGCAGAAAGTAGAAGAACGTCAGGAAAAACAACAGCGAAATCACCAGTCCGCGACTATCGCCGGCGGCGCCGGCGCGCGGGGATGGGTGAGATTCCAATGTCGGAGCAGTCGTGGACATCGCGTGAGCGTTCGCCGATCAATACCGCCGCGGGCTGCAAGTAGAGCCCGCACCCGATTAGACCATGCGCGGCGGCCGTATCCGATAAGGTCTTGTCCCGCGCGTTCGTTCCCCGCAACGTGCGCGTGGCCGTTGTAGGACCGACACTCTTGTCTGTCCGGTTTAAATACCCGGCGCCGCTGGTCTAAACCCGGACAGACAAGAGTGTCTGTCCTACAATGCTTCTCCTGTTGTAGCAACGTAAAAATGTCACCCTAACAGCCCAATGAAAATGTCACCCCTTGCGTGGAATTATCCACCGTCGAGGTGGAGTTTGGTATCTGCGTAATAGATCGAAACCTTTCCTTC
>JAIQFG010000049.1 GCA_020073375.1 Terriglobia bacterium
CGAAGCATGATGAACCGGGAAATGCCCGTGCAAGTCTTTTCCGCGCCCGATATCGTCCTGGGCGAACGCCACTTCAGCAAGGAGCGCGCCTACCTTGTTCCCGGAAGCGCCGACCCGGCATTCGACGGCTTGCTGGGCGTCCGCGCGCTCGGGTTTCGCGGCCTGTCGTACGAGCGGTCGTGCGGAACGCTTTTTTTGCTTTCCTAGGGCTTTGCCTTCCTCGGGATCTTAACCAGCGAAAACGAATTGCCGCGTCCCTGCCAGATCGGCATTTTCCCTACCCACATGGTGGTTTCCCCGGACGGCACGCTCACTACAGCCGTCGAGGGCGATCAGGGCTTTGGCGATCTGCGCATGTTCCTGCAAAAGGCGGGTATGGACTCGGAGTGAGTCAAGACTAAGGCTGCGGTGTTGTTCAAGTCTCGGGAAATTGCCCGATCGAAGCGTGGTACGAACTGCCAGCGGACAAAAGCCAGTTTCCGAGAAGACGACTTCTCGGGACTTGGCCCCCATCTCTTCGGATTCAGGAACATACTAGAGGTTTGTGGCGTCAAATACATAGATGACGATTCCCAAGTCTATTGGGATTGCTGCGGTAGCCCTGTTGTTCGGGATGGCTACGTATGGAGTGCTTCGATTCTATTCGTATCGTCGTCTTCAACCTTTAATTCCACGCGCCAATATTCCACGAGTTGTGCTACAAGCGACGAACGTAATCCATTACGCTGCTGGATCTGCCGACGATGAGCAATTGCTCGTGGGATTAACCAGCGATGGCAAGGTGGAGTGGGATACTAGCGCCGGAAATTTAAAATACGAACGGGAAACAACCGCGATAACTCCTGAGCAAATAGCATCCGTTCAGTACGCCCTCGACGCGACCGACAAGGGCGGCTTACGTGATGAGATGGGGCCGTATAACAATTACATTGATACATGGGTGGAGTTGCGGGTCCGAATCGAGTCGCCAAACGGAGAACGTCAATTTTCTGTACTCGACCCTTGGCCCGGCGTGCGGCTAATAAAACCGCTTCCCAAAGAAGTAAAGACGATAATCTGCGAGGCAAGCAAACTGCGAGCCAAGGTAGCCAAAGAGACCCTCGAAAACATGTGCGAGTCTAGCCTATAGCCAGTTTCCGAGAAGACGACTTCACGGGACTTGGCTTGTCGATATCAGCCGGATTGACAGAATGTGGGTTCGGCATTAGTTTCGGGTGCGCGAATGCAATCGCTGGACCTGCCTGATGCAAGAATGCCAACAATGCGGTAAAGCGTACGACCCGGCGCTAGGATCAGGGGACTTTTGCATCGATTGCGCTGACGCGATCCGCGAAGAACTGAGTTTGCAGGGCCGCTTGCGACGTCTAGCTATTCGCCTCGGAAATCTTGGTGAAAAGGTGGGAATCGATGGTTCAATCCTAATTCACTTGATCAGAAATCAGCGTGTGAGAATCGTGTTTGGATTTGCAGTGGACCAGTTCGTGGCAACTTGGGGAGTCACTTCATCAGCCCCATTCCTTCTTTCCTCTCTATTTAATTTGATCTTTCTGTTGGGCTGGAACTATCCCGTAAGACATTACTACCCCATTCTTACTGGGAACCCGTTTTTCCCTGTACAAATAACTATTGCATTGATCTTGGGATATCTATTGAGCGATTGTTTAGGACGGCGCTCGATGCTTTGGGTCTGGGTCCTTCCATTCTTAATTCTGTGTTATGCAGTCATTTCTGTTCCAACCATATCCCCCCAACTTGCCTCAACATTACTTCAAGCCGGAGTCGTTCAGTCGCGTCTATCACATTATTTTGGCTGGGGGTGCCGGACGAAAGATCGTTGCTTAGACCAAATCTTAGTTACGATGCCGTTTTATACGTCTGGTGCTTTTTCGATCGGAGCGTTGGTGGCCCGGAATGTGGGAAAACGACGCCAGAAAGAAAATCACACCAACTTTAAGCCAATCTTGTCAGTCGGAGTTGTGTTTCTCGTAGCCATACTAGTTGACCTTGCAATATCGACCCGTCGCGGCTGGCAATGGACGTTTCCACTAATTGGGGGCGTTCCTCTTTTGATAGGAACTTATCTTGTTGTTCTCGGAATGGAAATGCGACGTGCTGGACTCGCCAGCCATATCGGGGAGCAGGCCAAGTCCTGAGAAACGGTCTTATCGGTAACTGGCTCCCACATAATGAAAGCCCGATTTCATGGGAGGTGCCGAGTTCGAGGGCGCACAAATCTTGTTCCGAGGATTTCATCTGTAGTCTTCGTTGTTTTCCAGTTTTTCGTGCCGCGTATCACGCGCCCTAGAACCGAATCTTCACTTTCGAGAAGTTTTTGCGCTTCTGTGAACGCCGGGACGGAGCGGTTCAGCACATTAGCCCAAACGAGTAACAACGCCATCTTTTCCTCGAAATCGCCTTCGGCCCAAGGACTTGGGTCGTAGACAGGGCGACCCGATTTGTAGTGCTCGGAGCCAAAAAGGCGATTTTTGTCAGAGTCATGAAGTGAGAAGTCTGTCTCGTGGTATGCGGCGTAATTTATCCCGTCGATGACCAACTGACGAGCTTCGCCCGGTGTCATACGGTGAATCTACGCTGAGTGTGAGAAAAGTTCTAGCCCCAAGTCCTGTGAAACGGGATTATCGTCATCTGGGATTCTGGCAAACCCCACATGACGATAGGCCAACTTATCAGGGTTCATGCCTCAGGCTGTGGCATTGCCCGATTCAAAGCGGATTCAATTTCGCCAACTCGGTTGTGTTCTCCGCCAAACTCGCGCACCATTTCGAGGATTGTTTGAAGAGAAAAGCTTGGCTCCAAAACATTTTCCGTTCCCACTTCGTATGTGGTCCGAGCGCAGATTGTCAGCTCGTGGGCAAGTCGAGCCAGCACTGCGGTTCGTTCGGCGCGTGAAAGAGACTGGGTGCTCATAAGGACCTCCCGCCGAGATTACACTCAGCGGTCAAATGGTCCAAGTCCTGCGAAACGGCGTTATCGGTAACTGGCTTTTCGTGGTTGGTACGGGCCTAATTTCCCTTGTGTCCGTCCAACATTTTGAGGATAGCTTCATGCCGTTTTGAATTTTCCCGGATAGCCATGCCACGTAATTCAATTCCTTGTACTGGAAGAATTTCCGCGCCTGCGTCTAGTAGGATGCGGACAACTTCGACATATCCACTTAGTACAGCAGAGAATAGGGCAGTAAAACCTGTTTCTTTCCCGTGATTCACATCGGCACCTGCCTGAATCAACAGTTTCACGCCTTCCGTATAACCCTGATGTGCCGCGTGAAATAATGGAGTCCAGCCCCCGGAGTCCACACCGTTGAGATCGGCACCCGAATGGATAGCCTTCCTCATGGCATCAATGTCGCTCCGCTTTGCGGCCCAAATCAACGAATCCGTCATGGTGCCCAATTATAGGGCCAAGTCCTGTGAAACGGTCTTCTCGGAATGTGGCTCAACCCGCCAGGTTCGAGCTTTTGGCGCTCGCTCCGGGAGCGATCGAAGGAGCAAGGCTTCCGGCGAATTGCCGAGGCCTATTGGCGTTAACGCGTGTACGATCCCGTCTTCAAATCCTCCACCACCGACGCCGCCCGCGGCGCCCATCCCAGTTCCTTCCTGGCCTTCTCGCTGCTTATTTGCTGGTCCAGCACCAGCGCATCCGCAAACGCCCCCATCGTTTTCCGCGCCTCTTCGAGCGGAATTGCCTGCGTCTTGCCTCCGGCTCCCGCGCCGATGCTGGCGGCTTCGGCGACCTCGCGAACTCGAAACGAAGGACCCTGCGCCGCGTTGTAGAGCGATCCCGCCGGGCCTTTCTCCAGCGCCAGCACATACAGTTGCGCCAGGTCGTCGTCATCCACGAAGGCCCACCGGCTCTGGCCGTCTCCCACGAAGCGCGCCGCGCCCGTTTCGCGCGCGGATTGCGTGAACGCAGTGGGCATGCCTTTCCCGCGTCCATACACAACGGCCGGACGGATCACGATCGCCCTTACCCCGCGGCTCTTGTAGCCAAGCACTTCCTGCTCGATGCCCGGACGATGCGCCACCAGCGGCGTCGGATTTACCGGCGTAATTTCGTCGGCCACGCGATCTCCTGTTGAGCCCAGCACCCACACGCCGCTCGTGTAGAGAAACGGTTTCCCGCTGCCTTCGAGAGTTTTCAGGATCGTGCGCACCACGGCCGCGTCCACGTGACCCGCATTCGCGTCATTCGTATTAGCCGTGTGGATCACGCCATCGGCTTTGCCCGCCGCCGCGGCAACCGTTTCCGGCTCGAGCAAATCTCCCACTACGGCGCGGACCCCGCGCGCTTCGAGAAGCTTCGCCCTTTCTGCGTTGCGTGCCAGACCCGAAACTTTATGCCCCGCCTTCTGCAGCGCTTCCGCAACCGCGGTCCCAATGTATCCCGTCGCTCCAGTCAGAAAAACTTCCATTCGATTTACACCTCCCAGTTGGATCATTGTACTGCCCATCGATGGGAACTCAAGTGAGGCCCTCCGGCCTGAAACGGATTGGTTCCAGTAGGACAGTGAAGCATGTCGCGGTTAGTCCAAGCACCATCGAATGTGCCCGCGACTAAACCCGACAGGCTTGAAGCCTGTCCTACTAGAGCCGTTGGTTTTGATGGCCACCCATTCGATATTTCCCGAGTGACATCTGTCAGTTGCTCTCCTCTGGCCAATCGCAGACTCCCGCAACACAGAAACCCCGTGATGGATGCCCGCGATGATTGTAAAGTGTGGGGCAGTCGATGAACGAAGACGATGCCTTATGGTTCGCCCGGGAGGATCACATGAAGGACCGCCGCAACCCAGATGCAAGGCTGAATTTCGCGCCCGCGGCTCTGACGCGCCGCCGCCTTCTGCAGGCCTCGGGCGGCGCAATCGCCGCCGCGGCATTTCCCGCGGCGCGTTTGTCGGGCGCGGTGCAGCCTTTAACTCAAGTTTCTCCGCCTCCCGCATCAACTACGGCTGCTTCCGCCGATCTCACCGGGCAACTGGCGCGCTACATGGTCCAGGCGCGCGACCAAAATCTGCCGCCAAATATCGCCCTCGAAGCCAAGCACCACATCCTGGACACGCTCGGCGCGATTGTTTCCGGAACTCATTTGAAAGCGGGAGAAATGGCCATCGCCTATGTGCGCGCGCAGGGCGGCGCGCCGGAAGCGTCGGTCATCGGCGCGGATTTCAAGACCTCGGCGGTCAACGCCGCGCTGGCCAATGCCATGTCCGCCCACGGCGACGAAACCGACGACGTGGAAGTTACCACGCACGCGCATCCCGGATCTTCGTCTGTGCCCGCGGCGCTGGCCATGGCCGAGCGCGAAGGCCGCTCGGGCGCTGAATTGTTGCGCGCCGTCACTCTCGGCTACGACGTCTGCTGCAGGTTTCTCATGGCCGTACAGCCGGAAATCATTCGCGGGGCTCACCGCAGCGCGGAGGGTTTCGGCTCCACGTTCGCGGCCGCAGGAGCGGCGGCGTCTCTGGCCCGTTTGAACGAAACGCAAATGCGCCACGTGCTTTCCTACGCGGCGCAGCAGGCTTCCGGTCTGTGGAGCTGGACGCAGGACACCGAGCACGTCGAAAAAGCATTTGATTTTGCCGGCATGGGCGCGCGCAACGGCGTGCAGGCCGCCACCATGGTTCAGGCCGGATTCACCGGAGTCCGCGACATTCTGGAATGCGAGCACAACGTGCTCGAGGCGCTCTCCTCGCAACCAAAACCGCAGGAAATGATCGCGGGACTGGGCAGCCGCTTCTGGATCGCCGAAACATCAATAAAAACTTTTTCCTTCGGCTACCCGATCCAGTCCGCTCTGGATGCTTTCCTCACCCTGCGCAAGCAGTATTCGTTGCGCGTGGACAACGTGGACCGCATCATCGTGCGCCTGCCGCCGGACGGCGCAGGCATCGTCGACAACAGTTCCATGCCGGACGTCAACGTCCAATATGCCCTTGCCGTCGCTCTGGTGGACGGCGCAGTCTCTTTCGCCGACAGCCACTCCTACGAGCGCATGAAGGACCCCAAAATCCTTGCCGTGAAATCGCGCGTGCAACTGGTGGCCGACCCGAAACTTGCCGACCCGGCCGCCCCGCGCAGCGCAGTCGTCGAGGTCGCGCTCAAGGACGGCCGCTCCGTAAATCATTTCACGCGTTTTCCTCCCGGCACGAAGGAAAATCCGCTGGACACTGAAGGCCTGAATGCGAAGGTGCGGGACCTGATGACTCCGGTCCTGGGCGCGCAGCGCACCGCGACCCTCATCCAGCGTGTGAACGCTCTCGAAGACGTGCGCGATGTCCGCGAGCTCCGTCCGCTTTTCACTCTTTAACGTTCGGCGCACAAAGTTCTGGAAGAAAAACGGGAAAAGGTTGGCGATCCGCGCGCATGAGAGCTATACAAATCGACCGCTACGGCGGACTTGAAGTTCTGATCCGGCGTGAGCTGCCGGGACCATCACCCGGGCCCGGCGAAGTCCTCGTCCCCCACAAATTCGATCATATCGAACAAGCCCACGAAGACCTGCAAGCCCGCCGCACCATCGGCAAGCCGATTCTGGAAGTCGCTTAGCCTTGATGGGATGCCGGAGGGCAGAAGATCGGTGTGCCTCCCCGCCCCTCTTGACATTCCCGCACTTCCCCCACAGACTAGCGCCATGAATTCCTTCTTCAAGCGCTTGTTTCTCGCGGATTTCTGGAAGGGCATGATCCTGACCTTCCGCACGCAGAACCCGAAATACATTTATACAGAGCAGTACCCGCAAGAGCGGCCCATGGTCGCCGAGCGCTACCGCGGGGCGCCGCGCCTGAACATGAATCCGGAGACGGGCGAAACCCTGTGCATCGCCTGCAATCTGTGTTCGCTGGCTTGCCCGGAAAATTTGATCGTGGTCGGTTGGCACCGCGACGACGCCACGCGCCGCAAAGTCCTCACCAACTTTACCTATGACACCTCGCGCTGCATGTTCTGCGGATTGTGCGAGGACGCCTGCCCCACCGATTGCCTGGAACTGACCCAGGATTTCGAGATGGCTTCCTACACGCGCGAATCCGCGATCTGGGACCGCCACCGCCTCGAAGAAGGCCCCACACCCGCGCGATACACGCGCTGAGCACGGTAAAATCGCTGAATTAGGACTAATTCTTTGAACGGGCTTCAGCAGTCGCTTTGCGTGTGCGCAAGCAAGCGGCGTTAGCCCCAGTCCTCTCCCAAATGGAAGCACGCTGAAAGAATCACCCTTCTGCAATCCGCCCGCATGGCTTAAGATTCCAACATGGAACTTCGGAAAGACCCCATCACGCGCAGTTGGGTAGTCGCCGGCCACCGGCATGACACTTGCGAAACCTCCGGCGGATGCCCGTTTTGTCCCGCAAAAATGGATACCAGGCCCGCATTGCTGCGTCTTCCGGCGCAGGGCCCCTGGCAAGTGGCCGTGATTCCGCATCCGGACCCTTTATATCGGGTGGAAGGCGAGGCGGGCCGCCGCGCTGACGGAATCTATGACGCGATGCAGCCGGTCGGCGCCGATGAGATGGTCATCGAAACGCCAGAGCACGACCGCAAATTCGAGGGCCTCAGCGAAGACCAGATCATGCTGGTAATGGAAGCCTGGAGGCTGCGCATCGAGGATCTCAAGCGCGATCTCCGCTTCAAGTACGTCTCCGTCTACAAGAATTACGGGCCGCTGGCCGGACAGGAAGGTTCGCACGCCCACTCGCAAGTCACCGCGACCACGTTTGTGCCGCGCAGAATCTTGTATGAATTGCGCGCCTCGCGCGAATGGTACGCCGAAAAAGAGCGCTGCGTTTTCTGCGACATCGTGAAGCAGGAAGAGCGCCAGGCCAAACGCGTTGTGGATACGCAAGGCGATTACGTGGCCCTGTGCCCCTACGCCTCACGCGTGCCCTTCGAGGTCTGGATCATGGACCGCAAGCACAATCACCTGTTTGAGCGCCAGCGCCCCGACTCCAATCGACGCCAGTTGGCCGCGTTGCTGCGGCGTATGTTGCTTCGCATTCGCCAGGTCGCTCCCGCGTACCACATGGTGGTCCATTCCGCTCCCAACTTGCGGCATCCCAAAGGCGAAAAATCCTCGTACTGGAAGACCATTGCCGAGGATTATCACTGGCACATCGAAATCCTGCCCATCGTGGAGACGCGCAGCAAGTCCTACAGCATCAAGGAAGTTTATTACAATGCATTGAAGCCCGAGGACGCCGCGGCGCGCCTGCGCAATCTGGACATTCTCTCGTGAACAGGCGCGGCGAACACGGTGGCATTTTCTTTCGCCTCCTGTTTTTGCTCGGATTCCTTGCCTTCCTCGCATTTCTGTACATAGTCCGCCACCCGCTGATGCGCCTCGCGGGCGAGGCCTGGATGGTCAGCGAGCCCACCGGGCCCGCCGACGCCATCATCGTACTGGGCGATGACAACTACGCCGGCGATCGCGCCTTCCACGCTGCGGAATTGTACCGCTCCGGTATCGCTCCGGTGGTCGTGGCCAGCGGCCGCATGTTGCGCGTCAACGTGAGCCTCGCCGACCTGATCGCGCACGACCTGCAATCCTTTGGAATCCCGGCGTCGGCGGTGGTGAAGTTTCCGCACCGCGCTTCCAACACCAAGCAGGAGGCCGAGGCGGACTCCGGCTTGATCGCGCGAAGCGGCTGGAAGCGCATACTGATTGTGACCTCCAATTACGACGCCCGCCGCGCCGGGTTTATCTTCGATCGCGTGCTCCCCTCGGGCATCAGCCTGCGCGTGAGCGGCGCCCGCGATTCCGAATTTAACCCCTCCGACTGGTGGGAAACGCGCACCAGCCAGAAACTTTTCCTGGACCAATTGGTGGGCTACGCCGCCGCTCGGTGGGAGTTGCGCGGCAACCCGGCCGGAGGTGGCGCCGCCGTCTTCGCCGGGCATTTTCCGCGTTTCGCCCCATTATTTTATTAACTCGTCACTTCCCCCGGACTATACTGACCGTATCTGATTGGAAACACGCCGGGTTTACAGGCGCCGCCCCCGGCCCTATAGTTTTGCTTTACCGTCCTCTCCGGGCTGCTTTGAGATTGCCCCCGCCCTGCGGCCACGGAGTTTCGGTTGGGGAGAAACTCATGTGGCGTAAACCAGAAGATTCCAAACCCGCTTCACCTGCACCGGAAATTCCGCCGGCTCCTGTCCGCGTCGATCCGCCTGTGCGCACCGTCGCCGGACTCACCGCCGAAGTCGTGCAGCCTTCCGGGGGAGTAGTTACTTCGACCCTCTTAATCAAGGGCGACATTCAGGGCCGCGAAGACCTGTACATCGACGGCGAAGTGCAGGGCAGCATCCGCCTATCCGAGGGCCGCGTCACTGTCGGACCGCACGGCAAGATTTCCGCCGATGTGGACGCACGGGAAGTCATTGTCCGCGGAAAAGTGAAAGGCGCCGTTAAAGGTCGCGACCGCGTGGAAGTCGGCCGCACCGGAGAAATTCGCGGGGACATCCTGACCAGCCGCCTGGCCATCGAAGAGGGCGCGCAGATGCACAGTAAGGTGGAGATTACGCGAGCTGCCGCCTCGCAGACTTCGCGTCCCGCGGAAACCTCGCCCGCCGCAACCACCCTGGCCACGCCACCGATGGCCCTGAAGGCGAGCGGAGAGTCGGCGAACTGACATGAATTTTTTCAATAAATCGCGGTCTGGACCAGGTTCGGAGCCTCACCGGCATGGCGCGCCACACAGCGTGCACGCGGCTCCGCCCGCCCGGGCCGCCACCATGAGCTCATCCTCGGCAGTTTCCACCTCTGGCCCCAAGCCCGGCCGCCTCTCCAACGGCTTAAAGGAATTCTTATTCCAATTGGACGGCATTGGGCGCGGCCATTTGCTGGACATGGGCCCGGCTCGGCAAACCACCCTTAATTTTTTCATCGAGCGCGGATTCAAGGTCTACACCGACGACCTGTTGATGACCTGGAAGATTTTTCTGGACGCCGACGAGCAGCGGAAAAAAGAGCTTGCTCCCGATGCGGACCGCTCCCTGATGACTCCCGCGGCGCGCGCCGAACGCTTTCTGGAGACCACTCTGCAATACCCGGAAGGCACGTTTGACGCCGTGCTCCTATGGGACATCCTGGATTACCTGGACACCGAGTTGATGACCCGTCTGGCCGCACGGCTGACTTCCCTGGTCCGCGAGGGCGGCGTGGTATTCGCCATTTTCCATGCCCGCAAGCCGGAAATGTTCCATCGCTACCGCGTCATGGATGCGCAAAACCTGGAACTGATCCCGGCCACCAGCCCGTTCGCTCCGCAACGCGTTTTTCAAAATCGGGAGATTTCCGACCTTTTCCGCAGATACCGCTCATCCAAAACATTCGTCGGGCGCGACCAGCTCCGCGAAGGCCTTTTCGTGAAGTGAATCCTTGTAGGACAGACACTCTTGTCTGTCCTACCAAACCCGATCCGAACCAATCCTTAGCCAAAAAGAAATCGCACCGGCCCTCTTGCCAAATGCACCGCGCGGGAGTAGAAGGGAATTGGAGCTCGAATAGCCAGGAGGCGAGGATGACTCCACCGGGCTTAGAGCGTTAACAACCGACATCACACCGCTCATGCGGTGCGTGCCGCGCCGGACGCCAAACATACGTCTTCGCGGCAATTGCAGAAGTGCCCTAACGGGGAGCCGCCAGGCTCCCCGTTAGGGTTTGGGACGCGATAGCACGTGGTCGTTTCTGGGATGCGTTCCGCGCGACTTGCCGGGCCTGATCTTGCGATTCCGGAAGCGCTTTGCCGGTTTCTCTACCTTGTTTTTTCTTACGCGAGTGGTGGGCGCAGGTGTTGGCGGCACGGACGCGCCGGCCCGCGCGGGAATTCCCAGCGACAAGAGCAAAAGTCCCGCCACCGCCAAGAGCATGCCGCGCAGGATCTTCTTCACAGTGATTCCTCCGGTAGCGATCGAGTGCGAGGGGCGCGTGGCACGAATAATGACAAACCACCAGCCCGTTCGTAAAGGGAATTTTCCACGCGCCTAAAAAAACGGGCGGCACGCTGAACGTGCCGCCCATGCTTATCCCCCCGGTAGGGAAAGCATCAAAAGCAATTAGAAACGTTCCGCCCGCGGCCGGATTTATCCGCCCACGCGGGCATTCCACATCCAGCGGATCAAATCGCGCTGGTAGAGGATCACGTTGGACTGCCACAGGATGGCCCACAGCATCAGCCCCATGGTCGCCGCAGCAACGGCCAGGGCCATTCCCAGGTGCGATTCCGAGGCCGGCACGCTCAATCGGCGGAAGACTCGAAGCATCGGCGATCTCCTGGTGGCCATCCGCAAGCCGAAAAACACGGCCTGCGTTTCCGATTTCGCGAGCGCTGGCTGTACTGCTCGCCGCGCTCACTGATTACATTGGCAAGCAAAGGGCCACGCGGCCCGGAAATCGTTTCCGCGTGTAAGTCCGTTATCGCCTGTAAATTAGTTGTGCGGCGGGCGCATGGTTGCCCCGGGCGCGGAGAAGAATTCAGCGCAAACGTGTCGGTGAATTACCACTGTGTGAAAAGCAATTCCCAAATGGAAGTACTAGTATTCTTAGAACTAACTGATAATACTGAGGATAGTCTCGCTCCAACCTCCCGGGCCGGGCGTGCCCGCAAGCACGATGTTCTTTGCCGGATTTGCCCCAGGGCCCTCCGGAACCCCATCTTTTCCCGGCAGCAGAATCGCCTGGTCCACCGCCTGCAGCCATTCGACGTCTTCTGGCCCCGCCCCAATGCCCACGGCGCGCAGCTTGATGTGCGCGGCTTCGCGAAACAGGTGGGTGACAGTGCGCACCGCGCGCGCCGGGTCGCTTCCCGAGGAAAAGTGCCAAAACATTCCGCCCGGCCTCGCGCTGAATCCCGTTTCCTTCGCAGCTTCCACGAATCGCGCGATCCCCGCATCGTCCGCGGAAGTGAAATAAAAGGGCTCGTCGTATTCCCGTTCTCTGGCCAATTCGGCGTCGCGTGGGCGCAGGCCGGCGTTGTCGGCAATTTCCCGCAGGTTCATGTGATGGAATCCGGCCACGCCCACGCCGCACTGTTCGGCGATCTCGTCGAGTGCCGCGCACACTTCCTCGTACGGCCGCCCCTGGTCGATGCACAAGTAGCGCGTCTTTCGCACGGCCCCCGGAATTTTCACGTTCATGTAGCCGTCCGGGAAAAAGATTCCGCCGCCGTTCTCGGCCACAAAGGGATGGCTGTTCCCCAGCTTGCGCCGCAGCGGCTCGATCTCCGCGCGCGTGAGCGGGCTGACCAGCACGACAGGAATCTTCCGACGGTCGAGCTCGGCGAGCGCGTCTTCCACATCGGCGCATGAGCCGGTGCGAGGATCAATCAGGGCGCCATCAATGGCTGAGAAAATCAGATGTCGAGGAGCAAGCAAGGCGGCAATCAGTGTAACGCGGGAGCAAGCTGCGGGGATACCCGGGATTTCAAAAACGTCAGCGGCGGACAGAGCACCCCCGCGCCCTGTCCGCCGTCGTTGTCAATCCGGAAGCGGGTCTGCCTCCGGATTGTCCAGCCCTGTTCATTTACCTAACGGGGCTCTTACTAGTCGCTGGCCGCGGATTGCGTGCCGCCAGCCTTGGGGACGCTGATGTAGCCGGTAACTTTGTCCTTGGCTACGGTATTGACGACCAGTTCCAGCGGGCGGCGATCGTTGCCCTGGTGGAAGAAGATCGGCTCGTTGATGGGGAGATTCTTGCGCTCGATGCGGGCATCGTCAACGATCAAGGAGACGTTGTAGCGCTTCTTGGTGACGTTGGTTCCGCGCAGTTCCACCACGAAGCTCCCAACCTTCTGGGGCTTGTTCTTGGTGTCGATGGTGAATTCGATGTAGTCGCGCTCGCCGAGGCGCCGCAGTGAGTCGATATCCTCGTGGTTGCGCGCAATCAGGGTCCCGAGTTCGCTGCGCGCCATCTTCAGGTCATTTTGCGTGCCGGAGAGATCGGTGCGCACCCCGTCAACCTTGCCGTCGACGCCCTTGACGTCATCCGTGCTCGCCTTGGTGGCAAGCGCGGAAGTCATGGTGCCGTTCACTTCTTCAATCTTCTGTTGATCCTCGGTGCGGATATTTTCGGCTTCCTCGCGGGCCTTCTTCAGGTCGCCCTGGGTGAGGCGCAGCCGCTTGGTCACCACGCTCAAGTCGCTTTGCAGCCCCACGTTCGCGGCATCCGTCGCCGCTTCGTGCTGCTGCAGCGCCGTCAACTGCGTGTTGAAGTCCTGTTGCATGGCTTTCACTTTGCCGTCAAACGCCTGCTGGATATCCGTAGCCTGCGTCGATGCGCTGCGCGCCATGACCAGCCCAACAATCGCCACTACCCCAAGGACTGCAACCGCCGCCCAGGTTAATCCCGATCCGGTTCGGTTGCTTTCTGTCGTTTGATTGATTTCTTCTGTCATGTCTCCCCCTTTTATTTCGCCAGCAATGGACTGGCAATATGCACGCCAGTCGCCAAGGTGCCAGTGCTGACAAGATCGCATAATGGATTGAAATTGAAAGAGATACGTGGGTGTGTGTTTCCCAATGGAATAACAGCTCCATGCAAACTTTACGCGCCCATGGAGTTTTCTGGATATAGGGACCGGAGTAAGTAGCCGGGAATCCCTGTAGGGAAAAGAAGACCCGAACCCTTCACGCGGTCAGAGCAAAGCCCGGGTCTTGCTTTTCGAAGTACCTAACTAACAAGTTGAAGTAAAACTTAAAGGTGCAGGAGCCGGGATGCATTCCCCTTCAGAATGCGGTCGCGATCGGCGGGCGAAAGCTTGAACTGGTCCAGGACCTGGTTCGGGTATTGGACGTCCTTTGCCGCAAACAGGTCCGTGCCCACGACGATTCTGTCGGTCCCGACTAGCCCCGCCAGAAAGTGGAATGCTTCCGGGTAGTAAATCAGGTAGTCATAATGGAAACGCCTTAAGTAATTCTTGAACGGCATGGCCAGTTGGAACGTCGGCTTGAATTCCGGGCCATTAAAGTGATTAATGAAGTGATCGACGCGCCCGGCCAGATACGGGAATGCGCCGCCACCATGCGGGAGCACGATTTCCAGCTTTGGGTGGCGGTCCAATGTGCCTGTGACCACTAATTTGCTGGCTATGATTGTGTGCTGGATGGCCGCGTCCAGGCCCGAGTTCAGATACCGGGGGCCCGCCGCCAGCTCGCCTCCGTAGGCGTTCACCACCTCGTCCATCTGGTGAAACAGGATGGGATAGCCCAACTCTTCAATGCGCGAAAAAACGTCGGCGAATTGCGGGTCGAACAGGTAATCGTGCCGCTCCATCGCGTCCGGCAAGTGCACGGCGCGCACGCCCGGTTTTCCTGCCACGCGATTCAATTCCACCAGGGCCAGCTTCGGATCGCGAATCGGCAGCTCAACGCCCACAAGGAAGCGGTCCGGATGAGCGATGTGCGCTTCGATGCCGGCGTCGTTGATGATGGTCGCAAGACGCGCGGCCTGCTCGGACGAAGTCCATTGCCAGGGCATGGCTCCCGAAAGCGTCAGGCAATGCACCTGCGCGCCGTGTTCATCCATCCACTCGATTCGTTTGGCCAGATCGTAGTCGAGCGGGTAAGGATTTTCGATGGGACGCCCCAGATCGGCCAGCGCCTTGGTGTAAGGCGTCGGCGACCAGTGCGTGTGCAGATCGATCGAGACCGGTTTCCCCGCTCCTGCCTTGCCCGGATGCGCTTCCCACCACGCCTGGCTCGGTTCATCCGCCGCCGCTGCCGCGGGCAGAGCGGTCATCAGCGCGCCCGCGCCTCCGGCACCAATCTTCATGAAATCGCGGCGTCCAATGGCGGAGGTTTGCTCGGGCGATTCGGGACTCTTCATGGGTGTTTGCTCCATTTGAAAATATTTTCCCGGGGATGATACCACTTCTGCGGGGTGCGAGTAGGACAGGCTTGAAGCCTGTTCCACTTAGACCAATCCCATGCGGGAGAATTCGGCGAGCAAGTCGTCCGCGGAAGTGAAATGAAAACCGGCCATTCCGGTGGAGGCCGCAGCCATGGCATTTTCGTGGAGGTCGTCGATAAACATCGTTTCTTCGGGCAGCGCGCCCAGTTCGCGCAACGCGCGGTGAAAAATAACGGGAGCGGGCTTGCTCGATCCAACGTGGCAGGAGTACACGCGCACGGGGAAATGCCGCACGAAGGAAAACGCGGCCTCGATGTGCGCCACGTGGATCGGATCGGTGTTGGAAAGCAGCGCCAGGCGGCACTTTTTCGCCAGACGCTCAAACAGGCTGTCCGGAAGAATCGTGGCGGGATCGAGCACGCAATTCCAGGCCGCGCAGAATTGCTCGAAATTGAACGGCAGGTTGAATTTCTTGCAAATGTGCGCGTGCCAGTCGCGCGGGTTCACGCGGCCTTCCTGCCAGTTCGCCCAGTTTGGGTCCGCTTCCAGTTCCCGCAGGATTTGCAGGTGCGATTTCCCCGCCGGGCCCAGCGTTCCGGACCAGCGGGACACGTCCACGCGAATGATCACCCGGCCGATATCGAAAATAATGGCGCGCGGGGAGCTGTCCGGGGGAGGAGGCAGAAACGGCACGGCTAATCACGCTCGGACGGAACTGGATTCGCGGCTCGGGAAGGCTTGGACGCCCCGGACGATCTTGCGCGGAGCAGGCTGATGATGGGCGGAAGCAGCGAAAGAAAAATCACGGCCGCGATCACGTAATGAATGTTCTGGCTGATGTTCGGAATCTTCAGGCCCAGAAAATATCCGCCCAGGATCATGCTCCCGACCCACAGGATTCCTCCCGCAACATCGTAAGCAAAATAGCGCCCGTACGGCATCATGGCCGCGCCGGCCACCGGTGGGCAGAACGTTCGCACAATGGGAACAAAGCGCGCCAGAATCACGGTCTTTCCGCCGTACTTTTCGTAGAATTCGTGAGCGCGTTCCAGATGCCGCCGGCGAAAGACCAGCGAGTCCTGGCGGCGGTACAGCGCCTGCCCGGCCTGGCGCCCGATCCAATACCCGATCTGGTCGCCGACAATCGCGCACAGCGGCACCAGCAGCAGCAATTCGCCGATGCGCAGCTGGCCGGCTGCAGCGAACACTCCCGCGGTTACCAGCAGGGAATCGCCCGGCAGGAAAAATCCCACAAAAAAGCCCGTCTCAACGAACACGATGACGCACACCAGCAGCGTGCCGCCCCACTCGATCAGGCCCTTGACGTTAAATAGGAAGTGAAGCAGGTGCTCGATGGATCCGATCATCAATTACCGTCACTCGGGCCGGCCATACCTTACCAACAGGATGCGCACAGGCTCCATAGCTATACGGTAACAGAAAAGGAAAGGGTCCTGCTGGCAGAGTTCCCACTCCATCGCCAACATGTCAACGATCGTTCGCAGCGGGTGGGGCATGATCACCAGGCCACCCCGCTCTGCTGCAGGCCGGAGGATTCCGGTTGGCGGCGCAGCGAGCATCGCAACTCCAGCAATTCACGCAGGTGAGACAGCGCGTGGCGCATGGCTTTCACGCCCGCTTCATGCGCCTGGTCCACGCTCGCAAAATCATCCCAGTGGATCTCGAAGACGTCCGGCTGCAGCAGGATGTCCGCATGGCGGGCCCACGACGGCTCCAGCTGGCCATTAGTACGGGTGCCGCCTGCCGCCAGGCCGCGCTCCGGGCGCGACCGCCTCAAGGATCGGCCGGAGTGGCTCCAGGCCCCGTCCGGGGAAGATCCGCCCTTGGTGCTCGAAGCCACGGCAACTCCCAAAACACACAAAGCATTCATCCGTGCCGCTGCCGCCGTCGGCACAGGGGCCACCAGGCAACCGTCGGCGAGTAGGCGGCCTTCATGCTCCACCGGCTGGAATAGTCCCGGAAAGGCACATGTGGCGCGCAGGGCCACTTCCAGCGGCCCGCAGGTAAACACGTGAGGCGCGCACGTATCAATGTCCGTGGTTATGATCGCCGTGGGAATACAAAGCTCTTCGACCCGGCCTGCCTGGAACAATTCCCGCACGAATTGCCCGATGCGGTCATTTCCCGGCGCGATATGGGCGGACCGCTGGAAGCGGATAAAGTCGCGCATGTGAACCCGCCTACCGAGATCGCACAATTCGCGAATGGAAAAGCCGTCCGCGTAGGCTGCCCCCAGCAGGCCGCCGATACTGGTGCCCGCGATGGCCGAAACAGGGATCCGTTCCTGCTCCAAGACCTCTAGAACTCCCAGGTGGGCGAAACCCCTGGCAAACCCGCCGCCCAGGGCGAGGGCCACTCCAGTTCCTTCGCTCCCTGCCGATATCCTGCTGGTACGCAATTCGGCGCCTGATTGACGAATTGCATTTGGTTCCGAACCATGCGGTGCGGACATAAAGCCATGGTGCGCGATAACCGCGGTGGTGGCTATGAAGCGGTGGTTCCAAGCGAAAAGTACCCGCGTACTGGGTACTCTAGGAGGCCCGAGATTTGTGCCGCAACCGCTAACAGTACTTTCCTCCTATCGATTTGAGGCCTCCGTACCATTGGCGCGTTTGCATGTGAAATGGAAAATGACAAGTGTTCGGAAGCAACTCTTAAAGACCTGAGGGGGTCGATGACATGCCAAGCGCTTACGCATCGTGGGTGGGTCAGGCAGTCGTACTGCAAGTCGCCGCGGGAGATTTGCGGGTGCCGCTTCGGGGAATCATTGTAGGGGAGTCGGAAGGCGCGGTGAGGTTTCGCATCGGAGAGACCTGGGATATCGACATCTACAAGCCCATGATTCTGGCCGTGGAGCAGGACAACTGGGCCAGCCTGGTGATGAACTAGTAGCGGCGCGATACCAAAGGCCTAATTATGAATGCGACCACACGCAAAGAGATTATCGACGAGAGCCGGGCGGCAACCATGCTCGGCCTGCCGATCGAATCACTTCGGCAAATATGCGAATTTTCCGGACTCGGCCGCGAAGAAGATGAACTGGCCACCGGCAACCTGGTTTTCACGTACGAGGAATTATACAAGCTGTGCAGGCTGGTCGCGGGACCCGCTGCATAGCCAAAATTAAAACGAGTTTACTCCGGCCCTGCCTCTGTCTCAACCCCCAGGCCCCGGGTTTGCATCCCCCTGACAAACCCGGGGCCTTTCCTCCCTCTGGAAGTGAATCGTGATTTGTGATTCGTGACTGCCGGCGGCTGCCAAGTTGCCCTACCCGCTCAAGTTTCTTGTTTCAAATTTCCGATCTGAACTTTGAATTGCGAAGCCTCAACTCGCGCCGGGCCAATCCCTCGGCACATCCACGTAGCTGCGGTCCAGGCCGCTGACCGAGGCGCAGCCTAGCAGCTTCAGGGTGCGCTCAAAATCCGCGCGCAGGATCGTAATTGCCCGCGATACGCCAGCTTCTCCGGCGGCCGATAGACCGTAGGCGTACGCGCGACCCACCAGCACGGCGCGCGCGCCCATGCACAGCGCCTTCACAATGTCGCCGCCGCGGCGGATTCCGCCGTCCATGAGGATTTCAATCTGGCCGTTCACGGCGCGCACAATTTCCGGCAGCGCGCGCAGCGTGGCCGACACGCTGTCGAGTTGCCGCCCACCGTGATTGGAAACGATCACGCCCGCAGCTCCGATGTCGATCGAACGTTGCGCATCCTCACTGGTAAGAACGCCTTTCACGAGAATCGGGCCGGGCCACGCTTCGCGCAGCCACTTGAAATCCTGCCAAGTGACCACCGATTCGGCCAAGGCTGCCCCTACGTCGATCAGTTTCATCGGGCCGATTCCGGGAAGCACGATGTTCGGAAGCGGGTGCAGGCCTCCATCCCTCAGGAAAGACCCAAGCCATCCGGGGCGCAAAAGAATCGAGGGAAGGAACGGAAGCATCTTGAGGGGGTTGCCGCTCATCAGTTGCGCGGTGCCGCTGCGAACATCGCGCTCGCGCATTCCGGCCGTGCCCGTGTCCACGGTCACGGCCAGGACTGAGTATCCGGCACTCCGCGCGCGCTCGAGGGCCGCTTCGGCGGCGGCGCGCCCGCCAACCAGATAAAGCTGGTACCACATCGGGCCGGGCGTGGCCGCGCGAACCTGTTCCAGCGGGTAGCCGGAGATTGTGGAGAGGCAGAACGCCGTCCCGGCCTTGCCTGCCGCGCTGGCCACGGCCACTTCACCCTTCGCGTGCATCAGCCGGCTGTAACCCACAGGCGCAAGAATTGCCGGAAACGAAAGATCGGCGCCCAAAATATGCGTGCGCGTGTCGCACTGCGGCACGTTAATCGCGTTGCGCGGGCGAAACGTCAGGCTTTCAAAGGCTCGGCAATTCTCGCGCAGTGTCGATTCGGATTCCGCGCCCCCATCCAGATAATCGAAAACCGGCTTGGGTAGGCGGCGGCGGGCGCGGCGATGCAGATCCTCGATGTTGACGACGTGGGGAGATGCGACGGATCGTTCCTGGCGATTCATTCGGCCTCTGGTCTGGGCGAGCGCTGCGGTGCGGGTGAACCGAGAGCTCCTGGGAATAAGATTGCGGGAGGCATTGTACTCCACGGGGTTCGCGCACGGTGATGTGCAGGGCCAAAAACTTCTCCGGGCTGCATGCTTCGTGCGCGGAACGGAAAATCCGCACCCTTCTGGGTCTTCAAGGGTGCGGGTTTTCTCTTCCGTCCATCCAGTCTTCCAGTGATAGCCGCTGATCGAGGATTGACTCGAAGAACTCCGGCCATGGAATTCATGTGGAAATTGTCGCCATTCCCGTTTTCGTTTGACACCGGCTCCGCCAAAAACGACACTTAACAGCCGATTCCTGCAAAACGTAATAGTCGTCCGCAACCGGAACCTTCATGACGCTGACGCTACTCGACTGGGCTGTGATTGCCGGATACCTGCTGCTGATGCTTGCGCTGGGGATTTATTTCCGGCGGCGGTCGAGTCAAAACACCGAGGAATATTTCGTTTCGGGCAGGCAAGTCGCGTGGTGGCTGGCCGGGACCTCGATGGTGGCCACCACGTTTGCTGCGGACACGCCGCTGGTGGTAACCGGTCTGGTCTACACCCAGGGCATCGCGGGGAACTGGCTGTGGTGGAGTTTTCTGCCGTCGGGAATGATGACCGTGTTTTTGTTCGCGCGGCTCTGGAGGCGCTCCGGGCTGCTCACCGACGTGCAGTTTGCGGAGATGCGCTATACGGGTAAACCCGCGGCATTCCTTCGAGGATTTCGCGCCGTCTATCTCGGGCTGCTGATGAACTGCCTGATTCTGGGCTGGGTGACCAAGGCCATGACCAGCATCGTGGGATCGGCGCTCGGCAAAAGCGAGAACGCGAGCCTGGCCATTTGTATTTTCTTTCTGATTCCGTTCACGGGATTTTACGTTTCGCTCGGCGGCTTGTGGGGCGTGCTGTGGACCGATCTTTTTCAATTTGTGCTGAAGATGTCCATCGTGATCGCCGTCGCCTGGTACGGTGTGAAAGCCGCCGGAGGCATGAGCGCGATGCTTGCCAAGCTCGCCGCCATGCGCGCAACCGCCGGGCCCAATGCTGCCGACATCACCGCGATTTTTCCCGATTTTTCGCGCGGGCTCACCTCCGAAGCTCTTTGGACACTGCCGGTGCTGACGTTTCTGGTGCATCTGGGCGTGCAGTGGTGGGCCTTCTGGTATCCGGGATCCGAGCCGGGCGGCGGCGGGTACATCGCACAGCGGATCTTCAGCGCGCGCGATGAGCGCAACGGGCTGCTCTCCGTGCTGTGGTTCAACATTGCTCATTACGCGGTGCGCCCCTGGCCCTGGATCCTGACGGCGCTGGCCGCCGCCGCGCTCTACCCCGGCCTGCAGCATCCCGAGTCGGGCTACATGATGATCGCCACCACGTATATGCCGCACGCCCTGCGCGGAATTTTGATCGCCGGATTCATGGCCGCGTTCATGTCCACGATCGCCACGCAGCTGAACTGGGGAAGCTCGTATCTGGTCGAGGATTTTTATCGCCGGTTCATCCGGCGCGACGCCGGCGAAAAACATTATGTGAACATTTCGCGGATCGCGACGCTGCTGCTGGTGGCGGCGTCCGCGTACGTTTCGGCGCAACTGGCGACGATCGGCCAAGGTTGGGAAGTAGTCCTCGAGGTGGGCGCGGGGACCGGCGGCGTGTATCTGCTGCGCTGGTATTGGTGGCGGATCAACGCGTGGAGCGAAATTTCCGCGATGGCTACTGCGCTGGGCATGACTCTCGTGCTGCACCGCTGGCCGGTGTTCGGCGGCAGCGCGCCCGTTGTATTCGCGAAAACCACGCTGGCGACGACCGCGGCAACCACGGCGGTGTGGGTGCTGGTCACGCTGCTTACTCCGGCCGAGCCGGACGAAGTTCTGCTGCGATTCTACCGAAAAGTGCGGCCGCACGCGGCGGGATGGCGGCGCATCGCGGCGCTGGCGCCGGAAATTCCCGAAACGCGCGACCTGGGAAAAAATTTGCTGGCGTGGGTGCTGGGCTGCGCCATGGTGTATGCTGCATTATTCGGCATTGGACAATTGTGTTTTGGGCGAACCGGCGCGGGTCTCTCGCTGCTGGCACTCGCCGCAGTTTGCGCCACGCTGCTGTACCGCGACATTGCGGAACGCGTGGCGGCTGAACCTTCAGGAGGAGTGGGTGTTTAACAAGGATCGCGACACCGGAATTGCCGGGCTTTCCAGTTCGGGCCAGGCCCATGCGGTTACCGCATCGTTTTTGGGATGGACGCTCGACGCCTTCGATTTCTTTGTCGTGGTCTTTCTGATCGACAAGCTTGCCGAAGCCTTTCACGTTGGGAAAGAAGCGATCATCGCGTCGCTATTTGTCACGCTGGTCATGCGCCCGGTGGGCGCGCTGCTGTTTGGCCTGATGACGGATCGCTACGGGCGGCGCATTCCGCTGATGGTCAACGTGGTTTTCTTTTCCGTGGTGGAGCTGGCCTGCGGATTTTCGCCGAACCTGACGTTTTTTTTGATCATGCGCGCGCTCTACGGCATCGGCATGGGCGGCGAGTGGGGCATCGGCGCTTCGCTGGCCATGGAATCGGTGCCGCCGCGCTGGCGCGGAATTCTTTCCGGCATATTGCAGAGCGGCTATTCGACCGGGTACCTGCTCGCCGCGGTGGTGGCGCGATTTGTGCTGCCGACGTGGGGCTGGCGGCCGATGTTCTGGCTGGGCGGCGTGCCGGCGCTGCTGGCGTTTTATATCAGCGCTCGCGTGCCGGAATCGGAAGCGTGGAAACAGCACCGCGCGCCGTCGACCGGCGCGGTGCTGCGAATCGTCGCCACGCAATGGAAAAGCTTTCTGTACCTGGTGCTGCTGATGACGTTCATGATGTTCCTCTCGCACGGCACGCAGGATTTGTACCCGGATTTCCTCGGCACGGTGCACAACGTGGGCGCCTCTATGAGGTCGTACATGGCGATTCTGTACAACATCGGGGCCATCGTCGGGGCGATTATCTTCGGGCAATTCTCTGACAAGCTGGGGCGGAGATTCGCGATGATCGCCGCGCTGGGCTTGTCGCTGCTGGTGATTCCGCTGTGGGCCTTCGGGACGTCGCTTGCCGTGCTGGCCATCGGCTCGTTTCTGATGCAGGCCGGAGTGCAGGGCGCGTGGGGAGTGATTCCCGTGCATCTGAGCGAACTATCCGCGGACGAAACGCGCGGACTGGTTCCCGGCCTCGCGTATCAGCTTGGCATTTTGATCGCCGCGCCCACCAATACGGTGGAATTTCTGCTGCGCGGAAAAGTGGGCTACCAGTGGGCTTTGGCGGGATTTGAAATTGTCACGATTGCTTCGCTCATACTCATCGTTTCGCTGGGCAAGGAACGCAAGGGGCGGAGCTTTCACAAGGCGGAAGAAGCGGTGCCGTTGTAGGACTGACACTCTTGTCTGTCCGGTCTAGATTCTCGTCACGGCGCACAAAACCGGACAGACAAGAGTGTCTGTCCTACCTAATCCGCCGGAGACACCTTTTTCAACTGCTCCAACTGTTCCTGCACCCTCGCCCACGCTTTTGGATCCCGCTTGGTGGCATACGCAGCGTCGGGATGACTGTAAAATTCCAGCAGGTCGGCGCGCAGCTCCGGCGAAACGTCCGAAAAATTTCGCCCGGCGAGCGCCTCCAGCAGCTTTGCGTAGGTGTCGTCCATGAGGCGGTATTTTCCCGGCGTGGACACTTCACCGGTGTCAAAATTGTCGTTCGGCAAATTGGGCGGGCCGGTGGCGGACTGCGCCAGCAGCCTGCGGTAGCGGGCCAGAGCCGCGTTGAAGCTGAACTCAAATTTGCTTTCGGTGTCCGGAGTGGGTGTTTTCAGTTCCAGCACTTTCAGCGGTCCGATCTTGGGGATCAGTTTGAAGAGAATTGCGAGGAAATTTTCCCAGAAAGTGGGCGGCTGATATTCTTTCCCCCAGCTCTTTTCATAACTGGAGCGGGAAAGATTGTAGAGAAACCTTTTTCTGGTGATGCCGGGCTGGTCGCTCACGATTTCCTTTTTCTTCAGGCTCCAGGCCACTCGAGTTGCTTTGGGCAGGAGTTTGCCGACATCATAGCGGTAAGAGCCGAGCACCTTGTCTTCGTCCGACAGCACGCTTTTTAGATCCAGGCCGTAGGTTTCCTGGAAGGCCTGTTCCAGCAGCGAAACGGAAACGCCGAAGCCGATGAAATCGTGATAGCTGTCCGGCGCGTAGCGTCCCTGCGCCACCTCCAGGACGTCGAATCCAAATTCCGTTTTCACGTGCGCCAGAGGATCTTGCTCAAAGGTCACTACGTCCCCGTATTTCATTTTTAGTTTCGGATACAGCACGGGCACGGACCGATTCACGGCGATCAGGTGGCCGTCGTTATCGGCGCCGTAGTGCGAAAGCGATCCCAGTGCGAAGGCGCAACCGTCCAGGTCCCGGCAGTCGCGCAGCAGCGCCTGGATGAAATCCCCGCTGCGGACATAGTGCGTCAAATCGCTGAAGAAATGGCTGCCGTGCGGGTAATAACCCAAGTCCTGGATGATGGCCCCGCCGTAGGCAAACCCGTGAGCTTCTTTCATTTCCTGCGGCGTTGAGTTCGGAAAGCGCTTCAGCAGCATGGGACGGATGTCGGTGTCCCATGCGCTGTCGATCATGGCCTCGTGCGCCAGCACGGAGTAGGCTTCGCTTTCGGCCGGCCACCCAAGGAACAAGAAAAGCGCCAACCCGAGGGCGCAGATTTTTGCATGCCAGGTTGTGCCCGCGGCGCGGCGCATTTGACCCCTCCGACCTCGCCACCGATCTTAGCTTAAAAATTGATTTTCGGAATCCGCAAGAAACCCTACGGCGCATTGGCCGGCCGCATGGATTCATCATGCCATGCACCCCTGCTCGTTCATTTGCTTGGAAGAAACCGCTGGATTCGGGCATCATACCGGGCATGGAAACAGAGAATTCGCAGAAGCGCTTCGCGGGCCTGCGCGTGCTTTCGCTGGAAAGCCGTCGCGGCCTGGAAATGGCGAAGCTGATTGCCAGCCATGGCGGCGCACCCACCGTGGCGCCGTCAATGCGTGAAATTCCCCTGGAAACCAACATAGAGGCGCTGGCCTTTGCGCGCAATCTTGCCGCGGGCGCGTTTGATGTGGTCATTTTCCTGACCGGTGTCGGCACGCGCGCGCTATCGCGGGTCGCGGAAACGATTTATCCGCTGGAGCAATTTCTGGCGGATCTCCGCAAGGTTTCCATCGTGGCGCGTGGGCCCAAGCCGGTGACCGTTCTGCGAGAGTGGAACGTGCCCGTTGCTGCGGTCGCGCCTGAGCCCAATACCTGGCGCGAACTGCTGCGCGCGCTGGACGAAAATGCAGCCGCCTTGCCGCTGCAGGGCCGCCGCGTGGCCGTGCAGGAATATGGTGTGGCCAATCCGGAGTTGCTGGCCGGGCTGAAGGAGCGCGGCGCGCTGGTCACTTCGGTTCCCGTCTACGAATGGGCATTGCCCGAGGACACCGGTCCCCTGCGTTCGGCGATCTTGGCCATTTCGCGCAACGAAATCGATGTGATCCTGTTCACCACGGCCACGCAGGCGGATCATTTGTTGCAAATCGCGGCGGAAATGAAGCAGGAAGATGCGCTGCGGCGCGCGCTTTCGCGCATGCTGGTGGCTTCGATCGGGCCCACGACCAGCGAGCGGCTGCGCGAATTCGGCATCGCGCCGGATCTGGAACCCACGCATCCGAAGATGGGATATCTGGTGTTGGAAACAGCGCAGCGCAGCGCCCAAATTCTGCGAGACAAGCGCGTGGCCCACTCGTAGCTGTTTTCGGGCGCGGCGCCCCAGCATGGATGTCCGGCACACATAAATTTTAGTCCCCGCCGCGAATTCCCATATGTGAACAGTCTGTGACAACAAGCAATGTCTTATCGTTCGCATCCATAGGAAGAATTGGACTCCCGCGGCGGTTCCCTTTAGCCTTGTCATGTGACTACTCAATTATCCAAACCTATTATGGCTGAAAATCAAGAAGTCGATTTCCTTCATAAAATGGCCAGCAGCATGGCTTCGGCTGACCCGCTTCAGGAAGTCCTCACGCACATCGTCGATTTTGCCGCTTCCGTGGTGAGTTGCGATTCCTGCTTTCTCTACGCGCTGGAAGACGACGACCTGATCCTGCGCGCGTCCAAAAACGCTCATGCCGACGTGGTGGATCGCCTGAAATTGCGGCTGGGGCAGGGAATCACCGGGTGGGTGGCCGAGCATGGCAAGCCTGTGGCCGTGGCGCTGAATGCGTCGCAGGATCCTCGCTTCCAGCTGTTCAAGGATTTGCCGGAAGACAAGTTCGAGGCGTTTTTGTCCGTGCCTGTATTGTGCCGCGGACGAATCGTGGGCGTCATCAATTTGCAAAATCGCGAGCCGCACGAATACACCGAGCGCGAAATTAAACTGATTTCGACCATCGGATTCCTGGTGGGCGCGGAAATCGAAATGGCGCGGCTGGAAAGCGAGAACACGCATCTTTCGGAAAAACTCGAGACGCGCAAGCTGGTCGAGCGCGCCAAGGGGATTTTGCAGCGCGAGTTGAAAATCACCGAGGAGGAGGCTTACCTCACCATCCAGCGGCAGAGCCGCCAGCGGCGCAAATCGATGAAGGAAGTGGCCGAGGCCATCGTCCTGAGCGAAGACGTGAAGCGCGGGATGAACGATTAGGAGGAAAAGCGGAGGAAAAACCAAGGCAAAGCCAAAAATTTAACACAGAGGACACAGAGGGGCACAGAGAACCCCAAGAGAAAACCAAAATCTATTTCTGGATTTTGAAAGCGCCGCCTGGTTCCGTATTTTTTCCTCGTTCCTCCTCTTTTCTCTGCGCCCTCTGTGTCCTCTGTGTTAAAGCCTTTGCGCGAATGCCCGGCAACCCGCGCTCCCGCACCAAAACCTTGACTTTCCCCCCGATTCTGCGTAGCATCACCCCGGTAGAACCTATTTAGCGACTGATCGAAACCATGTCCACGCGTTACTATTACTGGCCGTCCTTTACGTACCGCTTCCCATGGGTGGGAAGCGGCCAGGGGCGGATCGCGCGCGTGTCGAGGTAAAGCAGCGAACTAGATAGCGCGAAAAGATTCCCGAAACTGGCCGCGAAACCCACAGGGTTCGCGGCTTTTTTGTTTTATGGCCAGGTCACGGATTTGGGCTCAACTATTCAACGGGTTTGGGCTCTACCGGGTGCGGGCTCTACTTGGAGCCCACCGGATTTAAGAGCCCGACCAATTAAAGGAGACTCACGATGATTGTCAACATGTCGGCAGGGGCGACGAAGGAGCAAATACAACACGTCATGGACAGAATAACGGAATGCGGATTTCTCCCTCACCTGATCCAGGGCGCCGAGCGCACCGTGATCGGCGTGGTCGGCAAGAATCGCGGGCGTCGCAGCGAAGTGGAGGCGTTGCGCGTGGCCCCGGGCGTGGAAGACATTATTTCCATTTCGCAGCCATTCACGCTGGTCAGCCTCCAACTCCAGACCGAGCGCACCGTGGTCGACGTCAAGGGCGTGAAGATCGGCGGGCCGGACCTGGTGGTGATGGCCGGACCGTGCTCGGTCGAGTCGCGCGAGCAGTTGATGGAAACCGCGCGCGGCGTGAAGGCCGCGGGCGCGCACATCCTGCGCGGCGGCGCGTACAAGCCACGCACTTCGCCCTACGATTTTCAGGGCCTTGGTATCGAAGGCCTGAAAATCCTGAAGGAAGCGAGCGAGGAAACCGGCCTTCCGATCGTCACCGAAGTCATGGGCGTCGAGGACCTAGACGCGGTGGTTGAGTACGCGGACATGATGCAGGTGGGCGCGCGCAACATGCAGAATTATCCGCTGCTGCGGCGCCTGGCCACGGTGCCGCGTCCCGTGCTGCTGAAGCGCGGCCCCTCGGCCACGATCAAGGAATGGCTGCTCGCCGCCGAGTATTTGCTCTCGGGCGGAAATCCCAACGTGGTTCTGTGCGAGCGAGGCATCAAGACGTTTGACGCCGAACTGCGCAACACCCTGGACCTGGCGGGAGTCGCGCTGGCCAAGGAACTTTGCCACTTGCCCATCGTCGTCGATCCGTCGCACGCCACCGGTCGGCGCAGCCTGGTCCCGGCCGCCGCGCGCGCCGCGGTAGCCATCGGCGCGGACGGCCTGATCATCGAGGTGCACCCGTGCCCCGAGCGAGCCCTGTCCGACGGCCCGCAATCGCTCGACCTGCCCGGTTTCGCGTCCATGATGAGGGGCCTGAAGCCGGCCATCGCCATGGTGGCGGCGGGGAGGTAGCGCGCATTTGTGGCGCCAGCGTCCCGCCGGCGCCACCAAATCCCGCCTCATCGCAAATCGAAAAGCCCCGGAGTCGCGAGACTCCGGGGCTTTTAGTAGGACAGGCTTCAGCCTGTCTGTTTTTGTCCTACCTCGCCGAGCGAGAAACCCGACAGGCTGAAGCCCGTCCTACCGAGTGCCCCCCGCAGTTCGTCAAATCCGATTATCGGCGAGTCCAGCGGTTTAGAACACAAACTTCAGCCAGAGTTTGATATCGCGCCCGCCATGGATAGTAACGGCCGTGTTGTTAAAGTTCGGGTCAATCATAGTGTAGGTCGGTGTGTACAGGTTCGGGTGGTTGAAGGCATTAAAAAACTCAGCGCGGAACTGAAGCGTCTGATTGTCGAGCTTCCAGAAACGGATCGGGAAGTCGCGCTGGATGGACGTGTCAAAGTAAACCTGGCCCGGTCCGAATAGCGAGTTGCGCCCCACATTGCCCGCCACAGTGTTTGGAATGATGAAATGGAATTGACTGTCGGGAAACGGGCCCGGATCGCATGCCGCTGTGCTCAAAAAGAGGCAAGTGAAATCGTAAGTTCCTGGGCCGATCCCAACGTCCTCGCCATCGATGCCCATGGAATTGAGCGGCGCTGCAGGGTTCGATAAGTTCGGGCGGGAGTTGGGATGGCCGTTGCCGATATTGTCGAATCCCGTTGTTACCGTATTGGGCGTTCCCGTTTCAAACGTTGCGATGCCGGACCACTGCCAACGGTCGGTGAGGGCTTTGAGAAACGTGTTGTCCTTGGAGTAAGGCAATTGCCACACATAGGCGACCGTGAAGCGATGGTGCTGATCAAAAGCCGAAGGGCCCCAATCAGAGCGCTGGTTCAGCAAGTCTTGCGAATAGGAACTGGCTCCGGTAGTCGTAAAGACTTCGGAGGTATCGTCATTGAACTTGGAATACGTGTAGCTCGCTCGTAAGGTGAATGCGGTGTTGACCTTTCGCTCGACTTCCATTTGGAAGGAATTGTATCGCGAGTCTCCCGCGCTGGTTCGGAGTGCGACCTCGCCCAAATTCGGGTTCGTAAACGAATACAACACCTGCGGATTAAAGTCCTGATTCGCAAACAGGTGCGTGCCCTTGGTTCCGACGTAGGCCAAAGTCAGCACCAGGCCGAGCGGCAATTCCCGCTCCATGTTCACATTCCATTGCTGCGCCATGGGATTGTGAATGTTGCTGGCCATGCTGAAAATGGTGAGAGTGGGATCCGGCGTGGTGGAAATCGCGTTGAAGTTGGACGCATTCAGCACTCCGAAGCCAGTCTGGGAAGGAACGCTGCCGCCCAGGGTATTGGGTTGAGATTCGACGTTGTTGTCGACGATATTCGAAAACAGTCCGTCGTAAAAGATTCCATAACCGGCGCGGAAGACGGTCTTGTTTTCCCCGAGCAGGAACCGGCCCCAGTGAGGCGTATACGCGAAGCTGATGCGTGGCGCAAAATTCCGCTTATCCGGGACCTGTGGAGTGGCGAACGAGTCCGGAAAGGTCGCATTCAGTAATCCGAATCCCAGGGCGGTATTTATCGACGGGTACTGCAAATTGTTTCCGATGGCGCCCCAATATTCGTACCGCAAGCCCAAATTCAGGGTCAGATTATCCTTCACTCGCCAGACGTCCTCGATATAGGGGGCATACATCGTCGTGCTGGTGTTGTAGTTCGGGTTCCCGAAGCCTCTGGACACCGTTCCGGGATCCTGTCCAGTCCTGTCAGCAATGAAATTGCCAAGCGAGGAATATCCGTTGCCGAAGTTATATAAAATCGACCCGCGTTGGTCGAGGGGAAGGGTGTCATGAACATTCAGGAAGGTGACATCCACCCCGCCCTTGATCGTGTGACGACCCGCCGAATAACTAAGCGCTTCCTGTATCTGCCAGGTCTTGTGGGCGCGGCCCTGCGGATAGCTGTTGTCGATACCGATAGACGGAAAATCGATATCGTTGCCGAACTGGATCCAAGGAATATTTGCCAGGGGATTGGCCAGCGTGGCGGGTGTGAGGTCAAATCCGAAATCAATACTGGAATAGGAAAAACGGAGTTCATTCAAAATTTTGGCGGATACCGTGTGCTGCCATTGGGCCCGGAAAAGGTCCGACGGACCTCCTTGCTGCGTCTGGAAACCCGGCAACGCGTTGGGATTGGCGAAATTATCCGGCGACAGGTCGGAATGATCTCGAATGTAACTTCCCGTCAGCTTATCCCGATCCCCCGCTTGCCAATCCATACGGACGTTCCAATCTACCGCGTTTGACGCGGTCGAAACATTTTGGATTGTGAAATCTCCAATGGGAATGCACGCAGGGGCCGCCGAAAGCGAAATGTCCGTGGGGCATGCGTTGCCGATTCCGGAATCGATGTAGGTAGTCCCGTTCACTCCCGGTGAAACCTGGGTCCCAATGCCTTGTAGAAAGAGATTGATATTGGCATTATTCGGGTAAAGCGATTTCAACCTGGCGATTCCTGCTGCCGTGGGCAGCTTGAATACCGGTCCCGTCACCGACTGGCGTTCCCGGTCCCATTGCGCGGCGCCGAAAAAGAAGAGCTTGTCTTTCTTGATCGGGCCGCCGACATCGAAGCCAAATGTATTCTCGTTGTCGTAGGGGTTCTTCGTGACAGGGCTGCCAAGGTTCACTTCGGCAGGAATGGAAGCTAGCGCCGAATTGCGGTTGATTTCCCACAGGTCGCCGTGGAAAGCGTTCGTTCCGCTTTTGAAAATATAATTGGTGACCGATCCGCCGCCGCGGCCATACTCGGCGGGATAGGCGTTAGTAAGAATGGTCACTTCCTGAATGGCCCCGACGTTCGTTGGCTGATAGGCTTGGCCGGTGAGCCCGTAGTCGTTGTCATCCTGTCCGTCAATCAGGAAGTTGTTCGCGCGGGGGCGCGCGCCGTTCACGGAAAACTCAACGCCCTCGGTGAAGGCCGTATTCGGACCGCCGCCGTATCCCTGGGGCGTGTCGTGAACTCCGGGAAGCGTGAACGCCAATTCCGCCGGATTCAAAGTACCATAGGGAAGTTGCGTCACTTCCCGATTGTTCAACGTCGCGCCCATTTGCCCCGACTGCGTATCGATCACCTGCGAGGCGGGAGCCTGAATCTCGATTAAATTTTGCGCGGCGGCCAGCTGCAATTTTCCATTCACAGTCGTGGTGACCGACCCGTTCACAACGACGTTGGAGACTTGCAAGGGCGCAAATCCGGAGAGGGAGATCGTCACGTTGTAAATGCCGGGCTGCAGGCTTTCCATGCGGTAAGTGCCGGCCGAATCGGTTGTTGTCTGGCGCAGAGCGCCGAATTCCGGGCTAATCGCTTTCACTTCGGCCATGGGCAGGACGTTGTCCTTGGCGTCCACCACCGAGCCGGCAATCGTGCCGTTGCTGGTCTGCGCGAGCAGTCCGGCCGGGGCAAATCCGGCAAACAGAACAACAGCAACGATGACTTGAGAGAAACGCTTCAGGACATTCATAATTCTCCCCCTGGGATTACTGAAATTGTTACGGAAATAGACCTGCATACCAGCCTGTGGAAGCCGATTCGATGCCTGCAACCGCGAGCCAATTGTGGACACAACACCCCGGTAGAAATCCACTTCATCCAGGACCGCCCTCGACGGATTGGATGGGTCGCAAGCGCCCCTCTGGCCGGCCGCTTCGAACCTAAAAGCTACCCTATCAGCAAGGTAACGCTCCCTGCAACAGAACGTCAATGTAATTAAATGGATTCCAGGGATCGCGTTTCCATAATGCAACAGGTCATTTTTTTACCCGAAATTCTGTTCCCTACCCGCAATGGGACCCTGGTGAATCGGATCCCCAATGAAAATGAGAAGGATCCCCCATGAATTGGGCCAGAGATTCGGATTTGAAGAGCCCTTCTGGCGGCAGCTTGCCGGGCGTGGTAGAATTTTCCTCCTGAACATGCGCCCGTAGCTCGGCTGGATAGAGTCCGCCGGAGGCGGAAACCAGGCGGAATCGGGCGAACGGAGTAGACAAGAAAAATCAAGCATGCGCCCGTAGCTCAGCTGGATAGAGCGTCTGGCTATGAACCAGAAGGCCGGGAGTTCGAATCTCTCCGGGCGCACCACTCTTCTGTTTTCACTCTTTGGAAGATCACATCGAAGGGCTTTCTGTAAGTCGGATAAACACTTACAGCATCAACAGTGCAGTTCGAAAGTACGATTTTAAGCAGTTTGGCTTTTTCCGCTGAATTTTGCTTAAGGTATAGAAAATAGGCCTTATTCGCGAGTTCTAAAATCTTGATGCTGTTTAATACTCGGTCCGGCTGACTTTGCTCACATCCCTGCAAAGCGAGCAGGACCTGTTGTTCTTCGGTCTGCCACTCGATTGCTTTCCTGCTCCAAAGCTCCTCTGAGATCTTGCCGTCCAGCTTGTCCGTATAGGCTTGATCGATCCGATTGCGCACCGAGGCCAAACGCTGCTGCAATCGCTCGCCCTGTTGCTTCCTAATTACTTCTGCGTTCCCTCTATCGCTAAGCAGCGAGGTTTCGAGCTGGGCAAGAATGTTGTCTGGGATGTGAATATCCTTCAAAATCTTGCCCAAACGGTCGCCGATTTCCTCCTCGCGGAAGTACGGAAGCTCGCACGGACCGCGATGCCCAGTACACCTGTAATATGTATAGCGATTCTTCTTAATTTCAGCCGTTATTCTGCACTTGTCGTATGCGCAGTGAAGCATCCCGGAAAACGCAAATTGATGCTTCCCGTATTTTGGCCTGTTATGCCCCTGAAAAACGTCTTGAACCTGCTGGAAGAGTTGACTGGAAACAAGCGGTGTATGTGTCCCCTTGTACGTCTTTCCCTCCCAAATAAACAAGCCGGTGTAAAAGGGGTTCTTAAGCGTTTTTTGCAAGTGGCCCTTGGCATAAACACGGCCAAATTCCACAGCGATTGCTTTGCCCAAAGATGAAAGAGAATGCGTGCCCGTAGCGTAAAGCGCAAAAAGCTTGCGCGCAATCGGTGCATTTTCAGAATCAACCTCAATCGTGCGTGCCAGCTTATTGTTCCGATAGCCGAGCGGGGGGCGGCTTGGATAGATCCCTTGTTCGGCCTTCTCCCGCATTCCCTTGCAAACTTCCTCGCGTAAATTGTCGATATAGTTCCTGGCCATCAAAACTTGGATTCCGTGCATGAATTTGGCTTGGGATTTTGAATCTTTGTTGATAATTTGCCCTTCCTTCGCAAGGTGAATTTCAACCCCCAAGTCTTCCAAAGTGAGGTAATCGCGGAAGTTGCGATAAAGGCGGTCTGTCTTTTCCACAATCACAATGCGACACTGGGGATTTTTGCGAAGAAACGCAACCATTTCGCCAAACTGCTCTCGACCAGCACACTTGGCGGTTTCCACGTCCACGAATTCCCGTACTATTCGGAAGCCGGTCCTGGGTGCGTATTCCATAAGCGTTTTGCGTTGTGCGGGGATCGAATATCCTTCGCGCTCTTGGTCCTTGCTTGAAACACGCGCGTAACTGACAGATTCTTTCATTTCTCCGATTCCTCCCGCTTGGAACTTGCGATTACCGCGAGTTCAACTTGCACCGTTTTAATTTCCGCGTCAACTAATTCAATTGTATTTTCCACATTTGCATCTGCAAAAATTAACGGACGCTTAAAAACTAAATCCTGCCTTTGTAACTTCAATTGTTGCAAGCGGTTAAGAAGTGCAATGCCATACGATGCGCTCTGTCCGCTTGAAGAAATTAAAATCCCATCCCTGGCTAATTTACGCAAACGTGAGATCCCTAGTTTTCCGCGCACGAAAAGTTGAATTCCGCATGAATTACAAGTGCAATATGGCTTCTTTGTTTTTGAAATGAGGATTGGGAGACCCGCTCCACACATAGGGCAGGGGAACTCTTTCCCGATGAGTTCGGGGAAGCCAGCCCACAAAGGGTCCAACGTTACGTTAACGTTGCCTTGGGACTGATCCGGCTTTAGTTTACCCATGTTTTTCTCCTGGACGTGCTTTTCGTGCCCACAAATGTCCGGCCATCGACAATCGCCTTTTCGATTCGGGTAGCGTCACATCGGCGAGTGCACGCAGTGGCGACTTGGCTGTCACACTGGCTATTTCAACGTGGATTTCGGTCATGATCGCGAATCTCCATTTCGTCCCACTCGGCCAAGAGTTCGATTAGCTGGCGCAATCTGGTAGTTTCCATAGTGTTCAAGATGGGCCCCTCTTCAGGTAAACCTTGATCTCGGCAACCATTTGTTTTCTGGATATGACTAGGTAATAGGTCCGAGCAGGTAGTTTCTGCCGGGAGCCGTGACCTTTGGTTTAGCTCTGCTGGCTTCACCGATTGCTATCCTTGGCCCTGCCAAATTGAGCACCGTCAACTGCGACAGCGGATATCTGCAATGCAGGACTGGGTAACATGAGAGACCAACCCAATCGTTAAGCAAAGGAAGCGAAAATTAAGTTTCATTTCCGATTGGGAATAAATGGGCGGCCCACGGCTATGAGCAAAAGGCGACCTCGGCTGAACTCTGGCCCTCCAGATGGAAGTACCTGGAGGGAAAAGGTGCATCCCTTTTTCATCAAAATCTCTAAATATCAAAAGAGAGTGTCGCTCTTAACGCGGAGCGGTACCTCTGGTGATCGGGAGGAAGCTGATCGCTTATCGAGGGAAATTCCAGCTGAAATCATGCAGGAGGCAGAGAGACTTCACGAGGAGATGAAAGCGGCTGGCAAGATTCGTCACCGCGCTCTCCTCGCTATCTTAGGGGCCGAAAACTATCCTCCGGGAACTGTGATCTCGCAAGGGGATTACATGTTTCATTGGCTGTGCTGGTTTCGGTATGGCAAGACTGCCGAACAACTAGTACGGGAATATGATTCCGGGAGTCTTAAGGCTGCGAAGCAGGTGCACAAACTGAGCATGGAGTATGACCAATGGCGGTTTGGCCAGCTTGACCCGAACAATTTGAAATTCAAGACCGACGTCGATCACTTTGACCTTATGACTAGTGGCCTCGACCTGGGCCTTGAAAATCTTACCGCCTTGGAACTTTCTAGTTGTTTTGATGAACTCTGCCCTTGTAGTGGCCCTCACGTTCAAGAGAATCTGGTCAAACTGAGAGCGCGAATCCTGAAGGCGTTTCCGCCTTTATCTGAGGGATCGTCGCCAAAAACAGACCCCTGACACTTGAAGGGTGGGCTCCCGATCCCACGTACCTCTCCTACGAAAAAGGCGTTCTGGAAACTGGTCACACCTTGCATGGCGCGGAATTCCACATTCCGATAAGACGACTTATCAGGCGTGATCGGGATTTTGCCTGTGTTGTCCGTTACAAGAGCAATGTTTATTGCTATTATCTTCATTCTTACGCTAATGGAACTTCTGGTACCCGTGCTCTTTGTTGTCGCTCTCGTTGCCGGGGTGTCGCTGTTCACTCCGTACGAAGCCTTCGTCGAAGTCTCGGTAGCCCTCGCCATATTCCTGGCCGTAGTTGTGGGTTTCTTGATTCATCCAAGAAGGGATATTTACTATGTGCGGACCTCCGTCCGACTAATTGACCCAGACCGCCGCGAAGCTTTAGAGCACGACTTTTTGGCAGTCAGAGTTGAACTGGTAAGGCTATGGTTGCTGTTTGTGCCTACCATTCTATCCGTCGCAGTTTTCGTGTTTTTCGCAGCGAGCGGTCCTGCAAAATTCAGTTATTTGAACTGGTTTTTTTCCTCACGTTATGCGTACTTCGTTTTTTCGCTCTGTCTGTATCCGCCCCTGCTCGTTTTTGTGTTGCTCGTGCTATGGATCGACGAGAGAAGGGTCCTGAGGGACGCCGCGGCGTGCTGCGCAACTTCTTTCCGCATCTATGGCGCGAATGATGTGTGGGGCGGACGAGTCGGCTATGCATTTAAGGGAGAACAGGGAGAATACTACGGAGGGGACTGTTTGTACTTTCGGCTTTATCACCCCAGTGAACTCGCGACGATTGTTTTTCATAACGTCCGAAGACCGGAATTGAACAAAATCGTGATGGGATTCTTGTTTCATCGTCTGACTGTTATGGGGCGTGGTGTTACCGAATTAGATCTGCAAACAGCGGAGGCTCAGGCCGCCTTGGTGGAGGTTCCACGGCCCGTATCGTAGGTGCCGATTCGTGGGCCAGAGTCCGCACGATATGACGGTGGAGACTCGTGTCTACAAACGGATAGAGCCTGTGAAACGGCGTTATCGGAAACTGGGTTTTCGTACCCCGAGGCTATTTCCGATCTTCCGCCACTCGCCCAATCTGGAGCAGTATCATTTAGCGTCTCTCGGAAGGTGCCATTGACGACGCTTGTCTTCGGGGCGTCGAGCCGCCTGCGGCTTGCGATCCGGTGGTCCGGGTTGGGACGGCAAGGTATTGCGCCCCTGATATGACCTTCCAGATTTGTTGGAGTTCTGTGACGCGCTGGCAATGGATTTTACCGTGCTGTTCAATTTTTGCAATTCTTCTCTAATCAGCCGCAATTCACTTGCGATGTTCTCGGCGGTTTCATCTTTCAAGCTGCCCCCCTTCACTTGCTGCTTGGAGCTAGGCTTCATACAAACTCGCCTTTCCAAATGACCAGCAGCGCCAATGGGCTTAGTTTACATGGCAGGGAAAGCTTTGGCTGCGGAACTTAACCCGCAGCCTGATAAACGGGGGATATCGGAATATGGCCCTGAGGTCGCATTCTTGGTCGGCGGTCTGGAGGCCGCTGACCAATGAACAAAAAACCTGTTCGCTGGAAGCCCAAGCGGGTGCTTCGGCTACCAGATTTAGATCACGCCAAAACGGCCGTCTTGAATACTCTGGGCTCGCCAGATTCTGAACGTTCTTATCGATTTGCAATCGACGACTTCGTTGCCTGGTATTGCTCCGAGCCAAGACTTGCATTTAACAAAACCGTTGTTCTCCGTTACCGATTACAACTGGAAGCTCGCCGATTATCAGCATCCACGATCAATGTTCGACTCGCCGCGGTTCGTCGCTTGGCATACGAAGCAGCTGATAGCGGTTTGCTTAGCCCTGAGCTGGCCGCCAGCATTCGCCGAGTCAGAGGCCCCAAAAAGCTCGGGGTAAGGATCGGAAACTGGCTTACTGCCACCCAAGGAAAAGCGCTTCTAAGCATTCCAGCCGCCAGCTCGGTTCGGGGCAAGCGTGACTATGCGATGTTGGCATTGCTGCTTGGGTGCGGTCTGAGGCGCTCTGAACTGGTCCACTTGACGATGGAGCATTTGCAGCAACGAGAAGAGCATTGGGCCATCATCGACATGGTCGGCAAAGGTGGTCACGTGCGAACCGTTCCGATTCCAGCGTGGGTCAAAGAGGCCATCGACATCTGGACCACAAGCGCAAATATCAGGACGGGGAATCTATTCCGATGTGTAAACAAGACCGGCTCTATATGGGGACAGGGAATCACCGAGAAAGTAGTCTGGTGCATGGTTCGAGAGTGCGCCTCAAAGGCCAAGATTGAAAGATTGGCGCCCCACGATCTACGGCGGACATGTGCCCGGCTATGCCACGAGTCAGGCGGCGAACTTGAGCAGATCCAGTTCTTGCTGGGGCACGTCAGCGTGCAAACTACCGAGCGTTACTTGGGCTGCAAGCAAAAGCTGCGAGAAGCGGTCAATGACAAGATCGGCCTGGAATCCGTTGGAGGCTGCCGTGGCGGCTGACGCTGGCAGGCTGTGTTGCCATATTGCTCAACCCAATGACTGGAATTATCATTGGCCGAAAGGTGCCAGGAGAACGCGCATGGAAGTTGACCTACATGGATTCCATCCCTCGCAGATTGTCAGAAGTGGATGGCTCCATAAACTCGTGCAACAAACAGGGGAGATGGGCGAAACGAGGTTGACGCTAATACATGGCCACGGACGCAACCGGGGCATCAGCCCTGGTTTTGTGAACACCAATACTGGGTATTTCGGGCTTTGTATCCGACGTGCTTTGCGCCACGACGAAGAGTTCCGGCAGTGGATCGTTCGCAGCACGCTCGACTGTAAACTGATGGGCTGCACGTCCGTGAGGCTCAAGCCAAATCCCTCTCCCACGAGGGCAGAGGTTGATTGCTGGCCCCCTGTAGACGACTAAGCGCCTCATCCAAATGTCCCTTTTTCTATTGGGGGCCATATTCCGATAAGACGTCTATCAGGAGTTGGGTCGGCGAGCGTGATACAGAGAAACGACGCACAGTCATATCGGCGATGTGGGAGACTTATACTCCATGAAGGAAATTGGCTTCCTCTCATTCGGTCACTGGGCACCTTCACCGCAGTCGCGAACGCAATCGGGGACCGACGCACTCCTGCAGTCCATTGACCTCGCCGTGGAGGCCGAGCGCCTGGGAATGGACGGAGCGTACTTTCGTGTTCATCACTTCGCGCAGCAACTAGCATCGCCTTTTCCACTACTCGCGGCGGTTGGTGCTAAGACCCGAAAGATTGAGATTGGTACCGCGGTTATCGATATGAGGTATGAAAATCCTCATTACATGACGGAGGACGCTGGGGCTGCGGATCTTATCTCCGGCGGACGGCTGCAGTTGGGAATCAGCCGCGGTTCCCCCGAGCAAGTCATCGATGGTTGGCGCTATTTTGGCTACCGCCCGATGGAAGGCGAGGACGATGAAGGCATGGGCCGAAGACATGCCGAAGAATTTCTGGGGTTGCTACGCGGAACGGGCTTCGCCAAGCCTAACCCACGTCCAATGTTTACCAATCCTCCGGGACTCCTGCGTCTTGAGCCATACTCCGCGACGTTGCGTGATCGAATTTGGTGGGGGTCTGCTTCCAACGCGACAGCAGTATGGGCCGCGAAGCTGGGAATGAACCTGCAGTCGTCAACCCTCAAATTCGACGAGACCGGCGAGCCGCTCCACATCCAACAAGCCGCACAGATTCGCGCCTTTCGCGCAGCCTGGAAGGATGCTGGTCACACGCGTACTCCGCGCATTTCCGTTAGCCGGAGTATTTTTCCGTTGATTGATGACCATGATCGTCGCTATTTCGGACGCGGTTCTCAGGAAGAGGATACAATCGGGTTCCTTGACGAAAATACAAGGGCGATCTTCGGTCGCAGCTACGCTGCCGAGCCAGATATTCTCATCAAGCAGCTTAGGAAAGACAAGGCGATCGAGGAAGCTGACACGCTGTTGCTAACCGTTCCGAATCAACTAGGCGTCGCCTACAATGTGCATGTCATGGAGGCAATTCTGACTACCGTGGCTCCAGCCCTCGGTTGGCGCTAAATCGCCGCAATATTTACTGGGTCGCGTGATGACTGCCGAGTAGCAAAATTGCGAGTAATAATCCGCCTTCACTTTGCCACTGCTGCCTTCGCAAGGGTTGGGCCTGAGAATTCCTCTTATCGTCATGTGGGAGCCAGTTGACGATAAGGCCGTTTCTCAGGACTTGGAGGCTGAAATGTCCTATTTGCAAATCTACAGCCTCTTCTTGGATTGCGTGATATAACTCCGTGAGAATGGTCAAGGACGTTGGATGAAATCCCGCACGAATACAGGGATCACGAGCACGATCTCGTCCTTGGCGGATTTGCTGTCATGAAAAAGTATCTTCTTGTGCGCTTGAAAAAGAGATGGCCGATACTTCCTGCGACCGCAATTGCCGCTATTTTTTGGGCCGCCATCAGCACGGCGAAACATGATGGCAAGGTTGTTGCTAACATGCTTCTGGCTGCTTGCTTTGCTCTTGTCGTTATTCTATTTCCATTTCGTTGGCGTGGAGAGCACTGGGATACAGACTAGAACTATCAAAGCCAGAAATGAGAATGTAGATTCGTAGCGGACCATACCCGGCAGAAGGCAGAGCTTCGGTCTGGGCCACATTCCGATAAGGCCGGTAGTCTCAATGCGTCGATGCAACACCTGCTCAAAGTCTTCTATTAATAGTCTACGAGGCTGATTTCGTTTGTAGGCGTCAATTCAAACAAAACAAACCCCTGTTTAGGTTCTGATTGATTGCTGCTGTACAGATGGGTTCTCAAGGGGAAGTATTGCTGGATCTA
>JAIQFG010000129.1 GCA_020073375.1 Terriglobia bacterium
CGTGGACTCGCGCGGCAACGAGTACGGCGCCGACATCGATGGCGGGCAAATCGCCGAAATCGAAGTGGAAACGGGAAAAACCAGGGTGTACCCGATTCCCACTCCCAATGCCGGACCGCGACGAATGCACATGGACGCGCAGGACCGTTTGTGGATCGGCGAATCCTTCGGCAACAAGATCGGGATGTTGGACACCCGGACGGGAAAGTTGCAGGAGTGGCCCGTTCCGATCCCGTGGTCGGGGCCGTATGACGTCGCGCCGGATAAGGAAGGCTGGGTGTGGACGGGCGGAATGAGCACGGATTTCATTACGCGATTCAACCCGCGGAGCGGTGAATTCCGGAAATACTTGATGCCGCGCGTGGGCGTGAACGTCCGGCGCGTGGACGTAAACAATTCCGGCCCGCGCCCGGTGTTCTGGGTCGGAGAAACACATCAGGCCAAGATATTGAAAGTAGAGCCGCTGGATTAGCGCTAAACGAGAATCTTGCGGCTGCGGTAAAAAGAATTCTGTTTTTGGGGAGCTTCGCATGAAGAGACGATTCATCGGACCGATCAGCACAATGCTTTGCTGCTTGCTCGGCGCTCCGCTCCTGAATGCCGCTCCGCAACAGGCTTTGACGGGCATCGTCAAATCGGATGCGGAAGGACCGATGGAGGGAGTGTTGGTCAGCGCCAAGCGCGCGGGCAGCAACATTACCACCACGGTCGTTACCGATAAGGCCGGCCGCTATGCATTTCCCCAGGACCGGCTGGAGGCCGGAAAGTACAACCTCACGACCAGAGCCACGGGGTACGAATTACCGAATTCGCCCAAAGTGGTGACAATCGGCAAGAGCGCACTGCAAGCCGACTTCAAGCTGGAGAAGACGAAAGACCTCGCCGACCAGATGAGCTGGGCGGAATGGCTGATGAGCATTCCCGGAACATCCGCGCAAAAGAACATGTTCTACGCCTGCGTGGGATGCCACTCCCCGGCAACCATTACGAAGAGCACGCACGAGGCCGCGGACTGGCCGGCGATTATTGTGCGCATGCGCATGGCAGGCCCGGCCGCGACGATTAAAAATGCGGTGGCGGTTCCCTACAAAGTCGGGCCCGCTCCAAGCGATCCGGCCTTCGGTGAATATTTGAGTTCCATCAATTTGAGCCATGGCAGGAAAACGTGGGACTACGATCTGAAAACTCTGCCGCGCCCGACCGGGAAAGCCACGAAAGCCATCGTCACCGAATACGATCTGCCGCGTACGGATGCGCTTCCGGGAGACGTGGTTCGCGATGAGCAGGGGATGATCTGGTACCTGGATTTTGCCACGGCCACGCTGGGCCGCGTGGACCCGCGTACCGGCACAACAAAAGAGTGGGATCCTCCGGTGATGAAGCCGGGATATCCGCTCGGCGCCCTGGGCCTGGAATTGGACGCGGAGGGCAATCCCTGGCTGGCACGCGTATTTCAGGCGGGCGTGACGAAATTTGACAAGAAGACGGAAACGTTCCGCAATTATCACATTCCGGAAGACTACAACAATGACCACACGCGGACGGCGATGCTCGACGTCGATCGTAAAAACGGCACCGTCGTGTTCGACGATCCGTTCAACCGCGTCTTGTATTTTCTGAATCCCGCGACCTCGGAAATGGTTTACCACCGCGCCTATCCGAATTATAAAACTCCCGACTGGAAAGTGATGCCGGACCCCGGCCTGGGAAACAGGCTGCCGGGCGATCACGGACACTTCATGTACGGAGTGGCTGTCGATTCCAACGGAAATGGCTACTGGGCCGACCTGTCTGGCGGAAACATCGGAGAGATGGACGTGAAAACCGGAGAGCCGAAACTGTATCCGGTGCCCACGCCCAATGCCGGCCCCCGCCGGATTCACATGAACGAGAAGGATGAGCTGTGGTTCGGCGAAAACTACGCGTTCAAGATCGGAATGTTTGACACCAAGACCAAACAGTTCAAGGAATGGGACGATCCAACTCCCTGGAACGCCGTTTACGACGCTGTAAGCGACAAGACCGGCTACGTCTGGGCGGCAGGATGGACGACGGGTTTGGTTTCCCGCTTGAACCCGCAGACGGGAGTCATCGTTCAGTATCTACTTCCTGGATTTAACGCGGAGATTCGCCGCGTCAGCGTCGATAACTCGGGCGAACGCCCGATTTTCTGGGCGGGAGAAAATGCCGAGCCAAGAGTGGTGAAAGTGGAAGTGCTCGAATAACGGATTTTACGTCCGGAATTTATAGAAGTCCTTCGTGTTCGTTATCCAAGGAGAAGGTTCATGATCACAGTGCCACCCAAGGTCGCTCCCCAAAAAACCACCGCCCTCTTGCGCGAACTGATGGCCAAGCCGGGAGTCATCGACTGCCCGAGCATTTTCGATCCCATCTCGGCGAAGATTGCGGAGTCACTCGGATTCCAATGCATCAGCCTGGAAGGCAGCGCCCTGGGCATAGCCACCTGCCAGGTGGAAGCGGCGCTGGGCCTGGAGGATTTTGCCAAAGCTGTCCGCGGCATTACCTCGGTCGTCAATATCCCGTTGATTGTGGATGCAGGCGCGGGATTCGGTGAGCCGGCGCACGTATTCAACACGATTCGGGTGCTGGAGCACGCCGGAGCCGCCGGTGTGCACATTGAAGACCAGATTTTTCCCAAGCGATTTCACTACTTCGCGGACAGCCGCGTGGATGTGATTCCCGCGGAGACCATGGTGGAAAAGGTGCGCACAGCCGCGGAAGCGCGCCGGGATCACGACTTTGTGATTATCGGCCGGACGGACACGGTGAAGACGCACGACATTAACGAGGGAATACGCAGAGCCAATCTCTACTGGGAAGCCGGCGCCGACATGGCCATGCTGTTTCCGAATACGGTGGACGAAGCCAAGCGCGCCGCGAAAGAGATTCAGGCCCCGCTCAATTACGTGAACGCGGAACATGGCGAAAGCCGGCGGCCGAATTTTTCCGTCTCGGAGCTGAATTCGATGGGCTACAAGGTCCTGTATCACCCGTCCGGCGCGATCCTGCTGGCGTGCAAAGCCGTGAAGGACGCCTTTACGGAACTGAAAGAAACGGGCCACATCACCATGGATCCGAAAGTGTTTTCGAGCTTCCGGCAGGACATCTACGGAATGATCGGTCTGCCGAATTTCTACCGGATTGAAAAGGAAACCAACTGCCTCGGGTCGGCTTCCGGCAACGGGGGAAAGCCGTAGCAGGATCGTAACGGCAAACAATCACATGCTGACTGCAAGCGCAGGCCGCGGATTTGCCGCCATCACTAAGGCCATCGCAGTAATGCTCGCGGGAGCATTGCTGTGTGGGCCTGCGCCACTGAAGGCCGCGGAATCCGCGTCACTGGTCGGCCTGGTGACTTCGGAAGCCGAGGGAAAGATGGAAGGCGTCCTGGTCAGCGCGAAGCGCCCGGGCAGCGCCATTACAGTGACCGTGGTGAGCAATCAGGACGGCCGGTACACATTCCCTGCCGGCAGATTATCCGCGGGGCAATATGAACTGAGCATTCGGGCCACCGGCTACGATATGGTCCAGCCGGGCCAAATCGCGACCGTGGGAAGCAAAACCGCGCAAGCCGATATTCGCCTGCGGAAGACGCGGGATCTTGTCTCTCAGATGACCGATGCCGAGTGGCTGGCCAGCATGCCCGGCACGCGCGAACAGAAACAAAAATTGTTCGTCATCTGCGCGACTTGCCACACGCTGACGCCGATCCTGAAAAGCGGCTACGACGAGGAAGGCTGGAAGACCACGCTGGTGCGGATGTGGAACTGGTCGCAATCGAGCTACTTCAATAAACCAATTCTCTCGCCGACCCGGGAAAAGGCCCGCCCGGGAGACGATGAGCTTGCGAAATATCTCGATTCCGTCAATTTGAAATCCAGGACGCAGTTCGATTTTGAGTTCAAAACCCTGGAGCGCCCCAAGGGCGAAGATACCAAGGTCATCATTACCGAATACGACCTGCCGCGCGCGGATGGGCAGCCGCATGACGCCGTTTCGGACGCGCAAGGGATGGTCTGGTATAGCGACTTCGCCGAAGGCATTGTGGGGCGGCTCAATCCCCGGACGGGCGAAATAAAGGAATGGAACAATCCTGTCGAGAAACCAGGAATTCCCGGAGGATATCAGGATCTTGAGCTGGACCCGTCCGGAAATCCCTGGGTGGGCAGGCACGAGCTGAACGGATTCGCCAAGTTCGACAAAAAGAGCGAAAAATTCCTGAACTTCAGCCTTCCTGCGGATCAGGTGAGTCCGTCCACGCGAACCACGTTCTTGACGGTGACGCCGCAGGGCAAGGTCTGGATCAAGGACGATCAGGACAAAAAAGCCTTTCTGTTTGATCCTGCGACGAATCAATTCAAGGGCTACGACCAGTTTCCGGAGGGAGTAATCTCCAAGAATGTCGCGCTCAACCCGAATTTTCCTGGGGATGTATCTTCCAAGGAACCCTCCCGGCACAACATCTACGGCATCAACTCTGACTCCGCGGGCAACGAATACGGCGCCGACATCCTGGGCGGAAATATTCTGAAAGTGGAGGCGGCGAGCGGGAAAGCGACGATGTATCCGACGCCCACTCCGCAGTCGGGCCCGCGCCGGATGCATGTGGATGCGCTAGACCGGATTTGGATCGGGGAATTTTACGGCAACAAGCTGGCGATGTTTGACACTCGCAGCGCGGATTTTCAAGAATGGTTGCATCCCATTCCGTGGTACGGCCCATACGACGTTGCACCGGACAAAGAGGGATGGGTGTGGACGGGAGCGATGAGCAGCGATTTCATCACCCGCTTCAATCCCAGGACCAGGGAATTTCGCAAGTACTTGCTCCCCCGCGTGGGCGCCAACGTGCGGAGAGTGGACGTGGATAACACCGGCGCGCGCCCGGTTTTCTGGGTGGGCGAAAATCATCAGGCCAAGCTGGCGAAAGTGGAGCCCCTGAACTAGCTATTAAATTGGCGACCGCGAAGGTCAGCGAGGAAACGCATGGGGACTAAAATCGAAGTCCAAAGCCTGGTTGCTGCGCGCGCTTCCCACGTGCGGTACGCCGTCGCGGCCGCCATTTTTTTGCTTGCCGTGATCAGTTACGTCGACCGGACATGCATTTCGGTCAGCGGCCCGTTCCTCGCCGCGGATCTGGGACTCTCGAGTGTCCAAATGGGTTTCGTGTACGGCGCGTTCATTTTGTCGTACGGCCTTTTTGCAGTGCCCGGGGGCTTGCTGGGTGACAGAATCGGCAACCGGAAAGTGATCACGGGTCTCGTCCTGCTGTTCTCGCTGTTTACGGCCCTGACGGGAGTGGTGCACGCGCTGTGGAGTCTGGTGCTGGTCCGATTCCTGTTCGGAGCCGCCGAATCGAGTGTGGGCTCGAATTCATCCAAGGTCATTGCCAAGTGGCTGCCGCCGAGTCGATGGGGTCTGGCCCAGGGCAGCATGTGGATGAGCGGGCGCATAGGCGGCGCATTCGCTCCAGGGCTGGTGGTTGGGCTCGCGCCGCTATTGGGCTGGCGAGGAGGATTCTATTTTTTCGCCGCGATCGGCTGCATCTGGGCCGCGTTGTTCTGGTTCTGGTTCCGCGACAATCCGGAGGAGAAGGGCGGCGTTACCGAAGAGGAGCTCAGGATTATCCGGGATAAGGAAGGTTTTTCTCCCTCGGCGCATACCCTTGTGAAACTGCCGTGGGGGAGTCTGCTGCGCAGCCGGGTGATGTGGACGATCTGCGGAATGTATTTCTGCTTCTCGTACGGCTGGCATTTTTATATGACATGGTTCCCCACGTACATGAAGGCGCAGGGGTTTTCCACCGCGCAAATCGGCCTGCTGGGAGGATTGCCCTACTTCTTTGGGGCGTTTGGGTGCGTGGCGGGCGGCTTGCTCACCGATTACGTAGTGAAAACAACGGGAAGCGTCCGCAACCGCCGATACATCGGGTGCGTGGGATTTCTGCTCATGGCCCTGTGCATGTTTCTGGTCGCGGGAATGCACAACGCGATGGCCTGCGTGCTGACGATTTCGATGGCCTCGTTTTTTGGCGACCTGACGCTGAGCTCCTGCTGGGCGGTGTGCATGGACGTCGGGCACGAGTATGCGGGAACCATCACCGGGATCATGAGCACTTCCGGAAATATCGGCGGGTTCCTGTTTCCGGTCGTCAGCGGATTTCTGGTCCAGTCCACGGGAAGCTGGAAGGTGCCCATTCTGGTTTCGGGCACGATTTTCCTGATCGGATCGATGCTTTGGCTGAAGGTGGACTCACGGCAATCGGTCCTGAAACCGGCGACGCCGGCAGGATAAGAGTCATCTCCCAAGGGAAAGGTTTTTTCATGGCACCCCGAACGTTGTACGAAAAAATCTGGGATAACCACGTGGTGCACGACGATCCGGAGCTTCCGGCGCTGATCTACATTGACCGGCACATCGTGCACGACATCAGCGCGCAGGCCTTCGCCGGCATCGCCGCGGCAAACCGAAAAGTGCGCCGCCCGGACCTCACGCTTGCGGTGGTGGACCACGCCGTACCCACAACGCACCGCGATCTTCCCATCGTCGACCCGCACGCGAATGTGTTGCTCGACACCGTGGCCCGGAACTGCAAGCAATGGGGCATCCGCCTGTTCGATTT
>JAIQFG010000050.1 GCA_020073375.1 Terriglobia bacterium
TCTCCTGTATAATATTTCCCTATACTATTGCGGAGACGGCCTGGGGATGGGCCTGCCTCGGCAATTTCTATTTTCGGATCTGGGCGGAAAATTTTATGATTAAAACGGGCGCGCAAATTCTGTGGGAATGTCTGGAACAGCAAGGGGTTACGACCGTATTCGGATACCCCGGCGGAGCCATTCTGCCCGCCTATGACGCGCTGAAGTACAGCAACATTCATCACGTCCTGGTGCGGCACGAGCAGGGTGCCACGCACATGGCCGATGGCTATGCGCGCGCTTCCGGGCGCGTCGGTGTGGCCGTGGCCACTTCCGGCCCGGGCGCGACGAACATGGTTACCGGCATCGCCACCGCGATGCTTGATTCGTCCCCCATCGTCTGTATTACCGGCCAGGTGGGCAGCAAGCTGATCGGCTCGGACGCGTTTCAAGAGACCGACATTACCGGCGTCACGCTGCCGATCACCAAGCACAATTATCTGGTCACGCACGCCAGTGAAGTGGCGCGCACGATTTCCGAAGCGTTTTACGTGGCCAGTTCCGGCCGCCCGGGTCCCGTGCTGGTGGACATCACCAAGGACGCGCAGCAATCGACCTGCGATTTTGACGGCAAACCCGTCGCGCCGCAGCTTCCCGGCTACCGGCCTGACCTTTCTCCGACGCCCACGGAATATAAGCAGGCCCTGGAGCTGATTCACAGCGCCAAGCGGCCGGTGATTCTGGCGGGTCACGGCATCATTCTTTCCGGCGCGATGGACGAAGTGCGCCAATTCGCCGAGCGCAACAACATTCCGGTTGGATTGACTTTGCTCGGTCTGGGCGCCTTCCCGGCATCGCATCCGCTGAACCTGGGAATGATGGGCATGCACGGCGAAGCCTGGCTCAACACGACCATCCAGGAAGCCGACCTGCTGATTGCCTTCGGCATGAGATTTGACGACCGCGTCACCGGCAGCCTGAAAACCTACGCGCCCAACGCAAAAAAGATTCACATCGAAATCGACCGCGCAGAAGTCAACAAAAACGTGAAGGTGGACGTCGCGCTGGTCGGCGATCTGAAATCGATACTGCGCGAATTGCTGCCCAAGCTGAAATCGCAGGAGCGCGGCGAATGGCTGGCCTACATCGACCGCCTGAAGGGCGACGTCGCGGTGCGCGATATCCAAAATCTTCCCGACAACGGGCATCTCTATGCCGCGCACGTGATCAACGATATCTGGCGGGAGACGCTCGGGAGTGACACGGTCATCGTCACCGACGTGGGTCAGCACCAGATGTGGGAAGCGCAATACTTCAAGCACGAGCACCCGCGCACGCTGATTACTTCCGGCGGCCTTGGGACCATGGGATTTGCGCTGCCCGCGGCCATTGGCGTGAAGGCCGCGCGTCCCGAGGCCGAAGTCTGGGCCATCGTGGGCGACGGCGGATTCCAAATGACCATGTCCGAATTGGCGACCATGGTGCAGGAAAATCTGAAGGTCAACATCGCCATCATCAACAACGGATACCTGGGCATGGTGCGCCAGTGGCAGGAATTTTTCTACGACCGCAATTACGAAGCGACGCCCTTGCTTAGCCCCAATTTCGTGAAGCTTGCCGACGCCTACGGAATTCGCGCCGTGGCCGTCACGCAGCGCTCCGAAGTCGTGCCCACCGTCGAAATGACGCGCAAGCACAAGGGTCCCGTGCTGATCGATTTCCAGGTGGAGCAGGAAGACTCGGTCTACCCGATGGTGGCTGCGGGCGCGGCGCTCCACGAAATGATTCGCCGGCCCAATCCGCTGGAAGAAACAGCGGCGGACGCGTAGGAACAATATGCTGAATACATTCGTGGTGTACGTCGAAAACAAGCCGGGCGTGCTGACCCGCGTGGCATCCCTGTTCCGCCGGCGCGCGTTCAACATCGACTCGCTGACCGTGGGACGCACGGAAAAGCCGGAAGTGTCGCGCATGACCATCGTGGTCGACGCCGATCGCGATGAGGCCCTGCGCGTGGAAGCCAACCTCTACAAACTCGTCAATGTCACCTACGTCGAGAACATCACGGGGAAATCTTCCATTTCCCGCGACCTGGCGATGATCAAGGTTTCCGCCACGCACGGCACCCGCTCGGATGTTCTCGAGCTTGCCAATGTCTTCCGCGCGCGCGTGGTTGACGTGGGCCCGGAATCGCTGACGCTTGAAATCACTGGCCCGGAAGCCAAGATCGACAGCATGCTGGACTTGCTGCGGCCCTACGGCATCCTCGAAATGGTGCGCACCGGCGTGGTGGCCATGCGTCGCGGCGGCTTGATGTCCGACCAGGCCGCGGTCACTGCCGCTCCCGAAGCCGATGAAACCAAATCGGCCCCGGACGATAACGTTTCCTACTCGGTGTAATCCAAAGAGCGAAGCCAAACGTACGAGCCCGCGGTCTTCACGCGAACCCCACTCACGAATGCGCGTGACAGCCGCATTCACCAAGCTCACCACAAATGGTAATACCCGTCGCGCCGCGCAATCTCCACGCGCGTCCCGAACAGGCGTGATATCTGTTCCGGCTCCAGCAGATCCACCTTACGCCCGTCCGCCTGAATTTTTCCGCCGCGCATCAGGACCACGCGGTCGATTTCCGGGATCACGTCCGACAAATGGTGCGTGACCAGCACGATGCCGATCCCGGATTGCGCCAGCTCGCGCATCGCCTGGCGCAGGCCGTGCTGCGCGAACACGTCGAGGCTGTTGCTGGGCTCGTCAAACACCAGGGTTTGCGGATCGTGCACCAGCGCGCGCGCGATCAGGATGCGCTTGGCCTCGCCCGAGGACATTTCCATGACGGGCCGGTCGGCCAGGTGCGGAATGCCGAGGCGTTCCAGCGCCGCATCCGCGCGCTTGCGGTGTTCAGGTTCGACAGTCTGATGATCGAATATTTTCGTGCTGCTGAAAAAGCCGGAGAGAACCACTTCGCGCCCGCTGGTTTCGCCCGTCACGTCCAGCATCAAATCGTTCGATACGATTCCCAGGATCGATCGCAGCTCAAAAATATTCCATCGCTCCTGCCCCAGGATTCTTATAGAAGACCCTTCGCGGATCACCGGATAACAGTCGCGAGTGATCGTCTTAATGAGCGTCGATTTCCCGCAGCCGTTGGGCCCCAGAATTGCCACGTGTTCGCCGGCCGCGATGCGCAGGCTGAAGTCGTCGAGCGCGACGTTGTCTCCTCGAATGACTTGTATATTCTTCAATTCCACCAAAGCTGGTCCCATGGGATCGGTTTTTCTCCTCGGCAATCATCATAATATGGCGCACTCGCTTTCCCATGAACGAATCGCCGAACTCTTTGATTGATGGCGGCTGGACTGCTTGTACTTTCCGCTAACCTGCGGCGCACAAAATAAGAGCGAATCCGCCGAATGCGGTGTTAAATAATTATGAGGGAACATCGCATGAGCGGAAGAAATCATCCCTGCGCCGCCGCGCTGACATTCATCGCCGTTGCGCTTGCGATCCAGCCGGCGCATTCGCAGGATGAGCCGCACGGCGCCGCGCAAACACTCTGGCAGGCGGCGAACCGCGACCGCGCGGCCCGCAATCTGTCCCCGCTGAAGTGGAGCGCCTCGTTGGCCGCCGCCGCGCAACAACACGCCGCGCGCATGGCTCGGGCGGATGCGCTCTCCCACCAGTTGCCGGGCGAGGCCGCGCTGGCCGACCGCGCCTCTCAGTCCGGCGCCCGCTTCAGCAGCGTCGCCGAAAATGTCGCCGAGGGCCCCAGCGCCGACAGTATCCACCGTCAGTGGATGAATTCGCCCCCGCATCGCGCCAACCTGCTCGACCCGCAACTGGATTCAGTGGGCATCGCGGTGGAATCGCGCGGAGGGACACTATTCGCCGTCGAGGATTTCTCGCTGGCCGTGTCCGCATTAACCTTGACCGAACAGGAGGGAATTGTAAGCGATGAACTGCGCAAGCGCGGCCTGCGCTTAATGGACATCGGCGCCGATGCCCGCCGTTCCTGCGCGCTCGACAACGGTTACGCAGGCAAGCACACGCCATCGTTCATCCTGCACTTCGCGACCTCCGATCTCCAGAATCTCCCCGGCATGCTCGACCAGAGAATTCAGACCGGTAAGTACCACGCCGCCGCCGTCGGAGCCTGCCCAAGCGCCGGAAAAACAGCGTTCGCCGCCTATCGCCTGGCGGTGTTGCTCTACGAATGATTTTCCGCCTAATCCGGCTTTTTGTCAGTATCCTCGCCGGAAGCAAACGTCTGCGACCAGGCGCACACCGCGCTTACTTCGGTTGCAGAAAGGTCGGTCCCCTTGTGCATGAACCGGTAGTCCGCAGGCGGCATTTGGCCGTTCCGCACTAGTTTGCAGATCAGTCCCAGATGCTCTTTTCCCTCCTGCGGATTGATCTGTGCTTCCCAGTCCTGAAAATTGATGTGCCTTCTTCCTGTGTTTACATCGTGGGCCAGATACCAGGAAACCGGAGCCACGTGAGCGTACCAGGGCCACACCGTGGCGCTGGAATGGCAATCGTAACAACTGCGTTTCAGCACCTGCTGCACGTCCGGCGGCACTTGTATGTGCGCTTCAAGACTCCGCGAAGCGGTCACCGGGGGATTCGTGCGGCTGGCCGGGATGAACTGGATCACCGCCAGGACCGCAATCAAACCAATCACCAGCCTCTTTGCGCGTGCACGATTCATAGCCCCGTTTTCTCCCTGGAGTCTTGGGTGTCGCCATTTCGCGAGTCCGCTAGCAAGGCATATTCGGCATGTTCGCCATGGGGTTGCAATTTCCGGCTAGGCGTTCATCCGTGAACTGCGTGAACTTGAAATTAAATAATTCCGGCCGGGCGTCCGCGGCCATTCCCGGCAATCGCAAAAAGACAGCGACAGACACGGGCAATTTCAGGCCATTCCCCAACTTCGCCTCCAGCGTTTCGGCCTGCGGTCCCGGCACTAGCTTGATCTTCGGGGCGTCTTCGGCGTCTCCGACTTGCAGCGTCCCGCTGGTCTTTTTGGTTTCCTCCGCTGTCAGCGCCTTGGTGTGGACGTCATACAGGTAAATCCGAAACGTGCCGGACGGCAGCAGGATCCCTTCCAGATGGTGTTTGTAGTCCGCGGACATAAAAAAAATCCCGCCATGCTTGGGGTTGTGGTCGGAGTGCGCGCGAGGCCTGGGTTTTGCGGACGGGTTCTGAGTTGTTGCCTGCGCCGAAGGCATTTGAGGCCGCGGTTCAGTAGGCGGGCCCGCCGCCCGTGGTTCTTGGACGCCTGCCAACAGGGCAAGTCCCGATAGCAGCAGGAAAAACGTGCGCGTGATGGGCCGGGAATCACACCACATGAGAGATACCCCCTCGCACTATCCTAACGGCATTTGCCGGTGGTTTCAAATCTAGGGTCGCGCAGTAGATTCGGAAGCCGGTTCAAACCCGAATTGCAGGCGTGCGATCCCAGCGGCGCCTTGCTGCCGTCTCGAAGTGAAACGCGCATCCCAAATCAGCCATTCATTTTCTAAATGATCATGATTCACAGTCTCGCGCCCACATTCCTGATTGCTGGAAGAGAAAGTATGAATTGGACGGGTGGAGTAGCCAACCATAAACTCTTCGCGCTGGTCGGGGTCCGGACGCTAGCGATCTACCAGCGGAAAAGGAGTCTCTTACTTATATGAAGAAGACTTATGGGGTGTTTGCAGGAATGTTAGCTATGGGGCTGGCGGTGCTAGGGGCGCCGGTCAGCAGGGCACAGAGCCGCATGGCGGCTGGTGAATCGAGTGGTGGAAGCGAAGCAAGCGCAACAAGCGCCGTCACTTCACCGGCAGCTCCGGCGGCAAGTCCCGAGGATTTGCAGAAGCGCATCGATGCACTGAAGGCGGAACTGGCTGATCTGAATTCGGAATTGGCAACAGCAGCTCCAGCCACGACGGAGGCTGCCGCTCCACCGCAAGGCCCGGGCCCGGCCGGTGCACCGCCGGCTGCAGCCGCGCCGGCTGCAACTCCGCCGGCCCCCCTGCCTACTCCTTCCATGTCAGGGCCGCTGGCGACTGCAGCGCCCTATGAAATTCCCGCGGGTCCTTTCGGAAAGATTGAGGTCACTGGCATTCTGAGTGGCATGGGTTTGTTTGGTAATAATCCTCAGACGTTCCTGGGCGACGGCGAGGGGCACGTGGACGTGAGCAATGCCTCGATCTTCATCCAGAAGACCAGCGGCTGGTTCCAATTCTTCCTGCAGGGCGGCGCCTACAATTTTCCGGTGGTTGGCGTGCCATTCGCGAAGACGGGTCCAACGACGACGAACACATTCGGCCCCTTCCCGGTGGGGTATGCCAAGCTGGTAAAAGGCGGATTCAACGTTGAAATCGGCGCGCTGCCGACTCTCATCGGCGACGAGTACGTATTCACGTTTCAAAATATGAACATCCAGCGCGGACTTCTCTGGAATCAGGAGCCCGTTATCAGCCGCGGCATTCAGCTCAATGAGGCCTACAAGAAGCTCACCCTGTCGTTCAGCTGGAACGATGGTCTCTACTCGGATCGCTACACTTCCTTGTCGGGTTTGCTGGCCTATGCCATCAATGGTTCCAATACACTGACCTTTGCAGCCGGCGGCAATGCCGGGGCTTACGGGAAGAATTCCGGCGCCACCTTTGTGTTTCAAAACAACCAGCAGGTCTACAACCTGATTTACACCTTTATTAAAGGGCCTGTGACCATCAGCCCGTACTATCAGTACACGGTCGTAAAATCCAACAACGCTATTTACGGCACCGGCGCTCACACCAACGGCGGCGCGCTGCTTGCCAACTACAACTTCAAACACGGATTTTCCCTCTCCGGCCGCGGTGAATACATCAAACAGAGTGGAAGTCCGGTCACTGGCGAAGCCAACTTGCTCGGTTACGGTGCTGGAAGCGGCGCGTTCTCTTTCACGGCCACTCCCACGTGGGTTAAGGATGCCTTCTTCATTCGGGGAGATATCGCCTTCGTCCACACCACCAATTTGGTGCCGGGTGATGGATTCGGGACCCAGGGCAACAACGCCAACCAGGTGAAGGGCGCGATCGAAGCCGGGTTCATGTTCTAGGCCCTTCCGGAGAAGTGGAACCCCGATTCCGGAGTACCTTGTAAAATACACCCTGGCGGCTCTTACCGATCGAGGCGCCGCCGGTTGCTCTTCAGAAATTGCCGCGCGGTACAGCGTGAGACTGGCGCTATACCGCGCGGCAATTTGATTGTAGCCGTCTGATATTTGATTGCGTGAGCGGTTCCCCTTCCAGAAATAAAGATAGGTCGACCGCGCGGGCCATCCGTGGGACGGGCGGCGGGGCTTGCCATGCCTGGGGTTGCTGAAACCCGCGTCATGCACTGGAATTGCCGGGTGGAATGGCCCTATAGTGTAGGGCGCTGCCAGGACGCAGCGAGGAATCGAATCCGGGTTGTACTGCCTGAGGGAACGCACATGATGACCAAGCTTGAAGCGATCGTTCAGCCGTCCAGGTTTGAAGCCGTGAAAGAGGTGCTCACCGAATTGGGAATCGGCGGCATGACCATCACCGACGTGCGAGGCCACGGCCGTCAGAAGGGTCATACGGAAGTCTATCGCGGGCGCGAGTATACGGTCGATCTGCTCCCGAAGATAAAGATTGAAGTCGTTATTCCCGATAATTTGGTGGACGCCGCGGTGGACGCGATCCTGCAAAGCGCGTCGACGGGAAAGATCGGCGATGGGAAAATATTCCTTTCCAAAATCGATCAGGCGATTCGCATTCGCAATCAGGAGCGGGGCGTTTCCGCTCTCTAATTTCCGGGAAATGCCGCATTGCGGCTCGCGATGACGGCGGCGCTTTCGCCGTCGTGGACGCGACCTCCCGGAATCGGAAAACGGCGGGGTTTCCAGCCAGGCCATCATGAACCTTGAGAGCCGCACTTCGACGCTGCAGGAATTTTACGCGGAGGAATCCGCCAGGATTCATGAACACTTCGAGGAATCGGGGGACGGAAAAGCGGCCATCCGTCAGCGCACATCCCTGATCGATTCCGTGGTCATTGACCTTTGGAACGAAGTGACGGGTTCCGCGCAGCCGGTTGAGGGATTTTGCATCGCCGCCATGGGCGGATATGGGCGGCGCGCGCTATTCCCGTATTCGGATATCGATCTCCTCTTCTTGTGCGAGAAAGAGGGCCGCGAGGATTTTTTCAGCCGTAAGATCATCGCGCCGTTGAGTCAGTCCCTCTGGGATTTGCATCTCCGCGTCAGCCCCACCACCCGGACCCTCGCCGAATGCGGCAAGCTTCACCGCGGCAACATCGAATTCAACATTTCCCTCCTGGACTGCCGATTTGTGTGCGGCGACCAGCAGATTTACGAACGCTTGCGCAGCCGGGTCCTGCCGGGAATGGTGTTGCGCGAATCCCAGAGCCTCATGCAGGAACTCACCAGCCTGGCCCGCTCACGCCATGAAAAATACGGCCGCACGTTTTTTCATCTCGAGCCCAACATCAAGGACGGCCCGGGCGGTTTGCGAGATTATCAGGTGGCCTGCTGGCTGGCGCAAATCGCGGAGATGAAACACTCCCACCAGTGGAAAGAGGCGACCGAATTGCTACCGGCGCCGCTGCGTTCCGACGCCGTGAAAGCCATCGATTTTCTGGATGCCGTGCGGTGTTTCCTGCATTATCGCCAGGGCCGCGACCTCAACGTCCTCACCTACGAATTGCAATCCGAGGCCGCCGCCAAGGGAATTGGGCTGCCGGCGGGGCAAACCGCGCAGCCCAATGATTGGATGCGCGTTTATTTCCGCCAGGCGCGGGCCATCGACAGGCTCGGCGTTCTGATTGACGACGTTCCGCGCTCGAAATCCTTCTTCCGCCGCCTGGTGGGACTCCGCCGGTCGCCGCTTTCGACTTCGGAATTCACAGTGGTCGACGGGCGCATATTCCTGCCGCATCCCGCCGCGCTGGAAGATCCGAAAATCATGTGGCGGCTGTTTGAATTGATCGGCCGGCACGGCCTCAAGCTTTCGGCGGAAACCGAAAACGCCGTGGAAGCGGCCCTGCCTCGAATCCAGAAATGGGCCGCCACGAACGTGGATCTTTGGGAGCCTTTCCGCAAAATTCTGGTCCTGCGCTACGCCGCGGTTTCCCTGCGCGCCATGCACCGCCTCGGATTCCTGGACATGCTGTTCAAGGAATTCCAGCTTATCGATTCCCTGGTCATTCGCGACTATTACCATCGTTATACGGTCGACGAGCATTCCCTGGTCACCATCGAGAACCTGCACAATCTCGGCGGCACCACCAGCGACTTGAATCGCAGGTTCCGCGACATTCTTTTCACCCTGGAACATCCCGACCTGCTTTATCTCTCGCTTCTATTCCACGACGTCGGGAAGGGCATGCCCGTCGACAAGCACGTCGATGGCAGCCTGGACGCCGTCAAAGGCGTTTTCGAGCGCCTGCGCCTGGATTCGTTTGGACGCGAAACGGTGAACTTTTTGATCGGCAACCATCTGCGCATGTCCGCCACTCTGTCCCGTAGGGACATTTTCGACCCCGAAGCAGTTCATGATTTTGCCCGCGTGGTCGGCACCATCGAGCACCTCAAACTGCTCACCCTGTTTACTTACGCGGATATCAAGGCCGTGAACCCGGAGGCGCTGACCACCTGGAAAGCGGAAATGTTGTGGCAGCTTTACGCCGCCACCGAGAATTATCTGAACCGCTCCGTGGACGACCAGCGATTATATGTGGCCGGCGAAGATGTCCAACAACTTGACCGGTTGATTCCCACCGGGGAAGACGCCGTCGAAGCCGAGCGCTTCCGGAATTTTCTGGACGGATTCCCGAAACGCTACTTGCTGACGCACTCCTCGTCCGAAATCTCCATGCATTACCGGATGTACCGGCGCCTGGGGCACTCGCCGGCGGAAATCAGCATCACCAAGCGCGACGAATACTACGAGCTTGTCCTGGTCACCTTCGACCGTCCGTTCCTTTTCGCCAAGGTCGCCGGAACCATATCTTCCTGGGGCATGAATATCTTGAAAGCGGATGCTTGCGCCAACAAGAATGGCATCGTGCTGGACTCGCTTCGTTTTTCGGACCGTTTTCACACCCTGGACCACAATCCGTCCGAGGTCATGCGCCTGAAACAGCAATTGACCGCGGCCATTTCCGGGGAACTGGACGTGGCCGGGCTGATGAAACGCAAGTTCCAGCCGGAAAAGCGTCCTCCCAAGGTTCGAGTCGAAACCCGGATTCATCTGGATAACGAGTGTTCCTCGCACAGCACGGTCGTGGAAATGGTGGCGTTGGACCGCCCGGGACTTCTCTACGACATCAGCTCGACCATTGCGGAACTCGGGCTCAACATCGATGTGGGCCTGATCGACACCGAGGGCGGCACGGCTACCGACGTCTTCTATATCACACGTAAAGGCGAAAAACTTTCTCCCGACCGCCAGCGCGAGTTGCAATCCGCGCTCCAAAGCCGCTTGTAAGCCCGCTGCCGGGACTCAGCCCCCTGCCGCTGTACCCATTCGGAATTCATTAGGCTCCCATCCAAATTCGTGATACCCTGCACTTGCGTTTGTTGCTCTTGTAACACCTTTAGATTCGATTAAAGGGGCTGCGAGGTCACACTTGCTGCCCTTTTTTTGTTGTACGGCTGGAGGCGGTCGAGAAGCACCAAATAGCTCAAAACAGTAAAGAAGGAAACACAGTGAAAGAACAAGGAACAGTAAAGTGGTTCAATGCCAGCAAGGGATTCGGATTCATCCAGCGCCAGTCCGGCGAGGACATCTTCGTCCACTTCTCCGCGATTCAGGCGGATGGATATAAATCGCTGAACGAAGGCCAAGCGGTTGAGTTCGAGGTTACCTCCGGCCCCAAGGGCCTGCAGGCAGCGAACGTCACCAGCCTGTAACACATCGGGGCGAAACGGCGACCGCCGTTTCGCCCCATTTTTTTGTTTGGCAGTCAGAAGGAGGCAACACGTTGAAAGCCCTCGCCGAAGGCCTTTACATTAAGCATTTCCAATACGGGTTAGGCGTCGTTACGGATTCGGATTCTGAGCGTACTTCCATTGATTTTGATTTGCATGGTTTGAAGAAATTCGTCACCAGCATCATGGTGGTCGAGCCCGCCGAAGGCACTCCTCCCAAGCGTTCCCGTGCCAAGCGCAAGAAGAAGATCGCCGTTGTCGCTCCCGTAGTGGTTGAGGCTATTCCCGCTCCGGCCGCTCGATGAGCGATAGCCTGATCGTTCAATTTGTGGGCTATGAAGTTCACGCCGCTGACCGCGAATACCGGTTCTCGGTGCGCGAAAACAAGGCCGAACCCCGCGAATTTACCCTGACCATCGCCAGCTCTGCCTTCAATGCCCGCCGCGCCCGCTTCCAGGACGCCCCCGATATCTGCTCCCTGAGGTTGCGCCGGGAACTTGCCGCCGATGCCAACCATCCGCCCAACACCCATTTCCAGATTACCGACGAGGAGTTGGACGATTATCGCGGGCGGCATTCCCCCAGGCAATCCCAGAGCCCCTACAAGAAAAAACAGTCCGAAGAGTATTGACAGAAGATTTTCCGAAATTTCAGCCACTCAAATTTTGCCGGCCTCGGATGCCGTAGGGGCACGGCATTGCCCCGCGCCTGTTCGCCACCGATTCAATAATTGTTCTGCGAAGAAACTGCAAGGTTTTGCGGTAGCAGGGGAAGGCGCAGGTGTGTGTGTAGGCGCGGGTTACCTGGAAATCCGGCCTGTCAGGCGGTCCAGCAGGGAAGAGCGCGTAGCATGGCGGGGCGCGGTCGTGTCCAGAAAATTGAGCCGCGCGCGCGCTTCCCGGTGATTGATATCCAGTTCCAGCACGCGGACGTAGTGCGGCCGCGCCCGCCACGGCATGTTCAGATGCTCCAGCATTTGCGCGTAGTGCAAGTGCGCCGCCAGGTTCCCAGGGTCGAGCTCAATGGCCCTCTCGAATTGCTCGACCGCTTCCCGCCTGTATTCCGGAACCTGCGCCAGGCTCACTCCCAGCATCATGCGGTAGCTGGAGCAGTGCGGCTCATTTTCGATCGCGCGGCGAAGCCAAAGGATCGATCCCACATAATTTTTTTCCGCCAGGCATTCCCGGGCTTTTTCCAGCCACTGCTGCGTCAGGTGCCGAGCCTCGCGCTGCTCCGGCCCCGGCAATTGAGTGACTTCGGCATCGTACCGGTTTTTTAATTCATCGTTGGAAAGGACCTTGTACGCCGTGGCCAGCGCGTCCATCAAGGTCTGCAGGCGCGGAGCCCATTCCGGATGATCCATGTGCCGGTCGGGGTGGAATCGGCGGGCTAGTTCATAGTATCGATGCTTCACTTCGCCCCGATCCGGCGTGGCCGGCAGGTCCAGCAATTGGTAATGCGTTCCAGCGCCGGCGACACGCAGCAACTGGTCCACCTCCGAAATCAGAGAAAGGGAATCTGCCTTCGGGGCGCAGGAAAAGAAATCCCAATCCTCGGGAGGATTGGCGACATTCCACACGTTGCTCGGGGTCTCGAATTCAACCCCTACTTGATATAAACCGGACAGGCGCTTGGATTTTCTGGACCAGGCCACGCGAGCAGGAAGTTGCCGTGCAAAAGTTTCTATATCTTCCCTATTATCTATAACTTGGACTGAAATTGCAGAGTTCTTCCGGAGGGAGTGCCGCGAAAAATATCGGCAACCATGGCAGCTGACCGACGAGGTGGTGGTCTTCTCAATGACTTGCCGGGTTTTGGGCCCAGGCCACGAAACCAATACCGGGATCGCGTGGTCCACGCGCGTGCTGCGGCGTTTCGCACCTCTGGCGGCTGGCGGAGGAGTCTGCAAGTTCACCGATAGACACCCGTTGCAGGGGGCTCAATCAGCTGAATCTTCACCAATCACGGCACGGCTTTCCGCCATGTCTAAATCGTTCGGGCAAAAAGAACGTACAGCGAATCGGGAGCTGGGCACCCCAGACTTAAAGCTTCGAGCACAGTATACGGCGAACGCCTCCGCTAAGAAAGCCCAAATTGGGAGATCTCCCCAAAGTCTCAAGGATCTCTTTAGCTTGCGTCCGGTCCGAAATATGGAAGTTTTGTAAGAATCAGAAAAAGAGCGAGTTATTGTTATCGGAAGCCTATTGGAACCTAAGCTTGCGGGTCAGTTATGCGACCAGAGGTTCGGCAGCGGCATAACAATCGGAGGCCTGGCGCGACCACTTGGCCAGGAGCATTACCCTGCCGGTGATCGGCGAGATGTGGATGTAATAGGTGCTGTCACCGTCCTGCAGATTGTAAAAGTGCTCCCGGCGAGGGTCGCATTCTGCGGGGCTACCCGCCACCAGCAAATGGCGCAGGCACTCCACCTCGCGAGAAGCGTATTCCCGGGGATTCTCGATATCTGCAATTTCTGTTATCTGAAAAACCATGCTTCCATTCCTTTCTGCCGCTACGGAACCCTGACGTGGGGGAAAACCCCGGCAGTCAGCTTAATCACACCTGGAAAATTGCGGATCAGAGCCGTATGAAAAATCTGCAATGTTTCCATCCCCGTACCCATGAGATGCAGGACTCGGTTTTCGGATGCCTATCACCGCGAAATTCCCTCCATGAAGAATTAGACGCCGTCGCAGTCCTGCGGAACATTCCAAAGTTGTGATGTGTGTCATTTGGAATTCAGCGGGACCGATTGGGGTCCGTGGACGCAAATGGCAGGGCTTGTGACGCGGCTGGCGGAACCCAATCTTTGGTAACGTACCCGTGAATGTGTTGCATAATAAATCAATACGTGAATCAATGATCTATTGCAATATAATACACGCTCAGGTACTTGCGCCTGACCCCTTCGGTTGAGATAGTCAGGGCCATGGCAAAAACGAAAACCCCGCGAAAGCACACCAAACTCGGCAAGGACAAGCGCCGCAAGCACAAGCACTGGCAAGTTACCGTCTTCTATAAGGACGGCGAGCGCTTCGCCCGAGTTTATACCGACCGCGCGAAAGCATCCAAATTCGCCGAACGCCAGCGCAAGTCTCCCGTGGTGAAAACCGCCCGGGTATTGCAAGTCGGTTGAGTCCATCTCAGGGAAGTTTCCGATCGAGGGGCGCGGAGTTCCGGATCCCTTGCGCCCGGCCCAGGATTCCATGCTTTGACTTTCCCGCGTCCCGGATTATAATGGCGGTATTGTTATGAACCACCGGAACCAACACGAGGTCTGCGCCTGTTGTTGTTGCAACAGTGCTCCGGTGTGTGGGGAGAACGCTTAGCGGACCAGGAATAGAATTCAGCGGACCCAACCCACCCTCGGAAATCCCCGGCGGTGGGTTTTTTGTTTCTTGTGGGGCGAACTTGCACTCAGCGGGCGCACGGTCTGCAGGTCGTCCCGGGCAGGGTCGTAAGAACGAATATCCTGGCCCTTGGCGCCGCTTGGCTATCCCAAGGTGCAGCCGGTGATGGAGGAAAGAGGGAAATGAAGGTCTCGAACGCGAAATGGGCCGAAAGGCTTGACGGGGAAATGCCGGAAAGCCTGGCGCGCGAAGTGGACATTTTTGAAACCGAGCTCACCTTGCGCAAGCAAGGCAAGGTGGACGAGCGCTTGATCGCGGAAACGCGCCTGCGTAGAGGGGTCTACGGCCAAAGGTATGACAACGGGCAAAGGCACAACGGCAAGGCCGTGCAGAGTTTTACCTATCCTTCGGGATCGCTGACCAAAGGCCCGAGCACGATGTGGGATGCGCCGGGAATGCAGCGGATCAAGATTCCCGCCGGAGGCCTGAACGCAGGGCAACTCGAGACGCTGGCGGAGCTGGCCGAGGAATACTCGGACGGAATCGCGCACGTCACCACGCGGCAGGATGTTCAGCTTCACTACGTTCACATCGAGGACACTCCCACGGTGATGCGCCGGCTCGCGGCCGCGCGGATTACTACGCGCGAAGCCTGCGGCAATTCGGTGCGCAACGTCACGGCCTGTCCCTACGCGGGCGTCTGCCAGGATCAAGCCTTTGACGTCACTCCCTATTCCAAAGCCATGTCCAAGTTTTTGCTGGGCCATCCGGATTGCCAGAACTTCGGCAGGAAATTCAAGCCCTCGTTCAGCGGCTGCTCGCAGCACGCCTGCGGCCTGGCCAGCATGCACGATCTGGGATTGATCGCAGTTACGCGCGTCGAGAACGGAAAGGAAAAGCGCGGTTTTGAAACCTACGTGGGCGGGGGATTGGGCGCGGTGCCCTACCAGGCGAAGTTGTTCGACGCCTTCGTGCCGCCGGACGAAATTCTGCCGCTGGCGCAGTCGATTGCGCGCGTGTTTGCGGCCCGCGGCGAAAAGAAAAATCGCAGCCGCGCCCGAATTAAATTCCTGATCCAAGATCTGGGGATTGAAAAGTTCCGGGAATTGGTGTTGGAAGAGCGCAAGAACCTTCCGCACGATCCGCGCTGGACCGAACTGGTGGCAGACGCCGAGACATTTGAAGAAACGCCGCTGCGCCCCGGGGGCATGGCGCCGCTGCTGGGAACCGAGGCTTTCCAGCGATGGGTGAAGAACAACACGCGCCCGCAGCGCCAGCAAGGCTACGTGGTCGTCACCATCGCGCTTCCACTGGGGGACATTACCGCGAACCAGCTTCGCTCGCTGGCCGACATTGCGCGGCGATTCACCAACGAAACGATTCGCGCCACGGTCGAGCAAAACATCGTGCTGCGCTGGATAAGCCAGGCCGACCTGGTGGAAGTTCACAAGGCACTCGATGCCGCGGGACTTGCGCAGCCCGGGGCCGGAACCATCGTGGACGTGGTGACCTGCCCGGGCACCGACACCTGCAAACTGGGAATCTCGTCCTCGCGCGGGCTCTCCGCCGAACTGCGCAAGCGGTTGAATGAAAAAAGTTTTGAACTCGATGAGTCGGTGCAAGGCCTGCACATCAAGGTCAGCGGCTGCTTCAATAGTTGCGGACAGCATCACGTGGCAGACATGGGCTTTTACGGCGTGAGCCGCAAGATGTCCGGATACGCCGTGCCGCATTTCCAAGTCGTTCTTGGCGGTGAATGGGAGAATAACGGGCAGAGCTACGGCCTGCCGGTCATTGCCATCCCGTCGAAAAATATTCCCGAAGTCGTTTCCCGCCTGACGGGCCGCTTTGCGGGCAGCCGCCGGAATGGCGAAAGCTTCAAGGATTTCATCAAGCGCACGGGCAAAGTGGAACTGAAGAGAATGCTGGAAGATCTGGCGCGCCCTCCGGCCGATCCATCGGACCGTTCTTATTTCCGCGATTGGGGCGATCCCCGGGAATACGGGTTGCAGGACATGGGCATTGGCGAATGCGCGGGTGAAGTGGTTTCCCCGGTCGACTTCGAGTTGGCCGCGGCTGAACGGGAACTGTTCGAGGCCCAAGTGGCCTGGGAGGGCGGGCAGATCGAGCAAGCCGGCGCGACGGCCTATCAATCGATGCTGCGCGCCGCAAAAGCGTTGGTGAAAATCGAGACGCAGGCTGTTTCGGACGATCCGGGACAAATTGTGAGGGAATTCCGGGCGCGGTTTTACGACACGCAGAAATTTTTCGACCCGTTCGCGGGCGGAAAATTCGCGCAGTACCTGTTCACGGCGCAGGAAAAATCCGGCGAGGCCGCCACGCAGGATTCGGCTCGCTACCTGATCGACGAAGCCCAGCTTTTCATAGACGCGGCGCACAGTTGCTACAATCGGATCGCCACGCCGGTGAGCGTCTAAGCGATGGGAAACCATGTGATCCAGCAGCAAATACAAATGCAGCACGTAAACGTGAAGCTGATCCTGCAGAATCACGCTGCATCCGACCTTGAGCCGTTGATTCCCGTGTTCCACGAGTGGATTCAGGACCAGCCGTCCGGCGAATTACTGCTGGACATTGCCGATTACCGGCACGTGCCGGCAGGCCCGGGAGTGGTCCTGATCGGGCACGAGGGCGATTATAGCGTCGACAACACGGATGATCGCCTGGGCGTTCGGTACAACCGCAAGGCGGCACTGGAAGGCAGTAACGAAGATAGGCTGAAGCAGGCGGCGCGTGCGGCGCTCCATGCGTGCCGGCGATTGGAAGAAGATCCGCGGCTGGGTCTTGAACTTCGCTTTGGCGGCCAGGAAATTGAGATTTTCATCAATGACCGTCTGCTCGCGCCGAATTCCGATGCGACCCGGGACGCGGCGGATCCCGAAATCCGCGCGTTCGCGCAAAAATTATTTCGCGGAAACGATTATTCCGTGACCTACGAGAGCGACCGGCGTAAGCTGTTCAAGGCGGTTCTGAAATCCGCGAAGCCATTTTCCGCGGCAGAATTGCTGGAATCGCTGGGTTGACCGGCAGGGCAATCTTCATGCAAGGGGAGTCCACATGGGCAAACTGCTGCACACCTCGAAAGTGAAAGTTCACAAGGAAGCGGGAAAAAATAAAATCAAGAGGGCGGAAATCGAAGGGTTTCCCGGAGCGGTGCGCATGGGAGTTCATGGCGGAATCGCGCAGTATTTCAAACTTTCGCCCGATGAACCGATGGTTTCGACGCTGGATTACATCGTGGCGGCCGTGGGAGGGTGCATGACCGGCACCGTGGCCGGAGCGCTGGAAGCGCGCGGAGTGAGCGCGACTCCCGACAAGCTGCAAGTGGAAGCCGAAGGGCGCATCGAGGACGTAGACGGAAAAATGATCCTGACGGGAATCAAGCTGCGGTATCACCTGAAGGTCCCGAAGGACAAGCGCGCCAGCGTAGAGCGGGCCCTGGAGCATCACGAGGGGCTTTGCGCGGCTTCGGAAAGCGTGCGCCGGGGAATCACGGTGGAATGGGAAAGCGACATTCAGGAAGAGGCCGAGAGCGAGGCGGGGAAACCGGCGGCCGTTCATGGCCACGACTAAGTTTTGATTCGTCCGCGTATTTAGTAGGACAGGCTTCAAGCCTGTCGGGTTTGACTTTTTCTTGACTCAAAACCGACAGGCTTGAAGCCTGTCCTACTTTTCCTCCCGCCTCCATTATTTTTTCTCTCCTGCAAAGAAAGTATTGTTCAAATTCGCCTGCTGTTGTATATGATGTCCCGTCCAACGCAGTCTGATCGGTTTCGTCTGGCACGAACGGCCTGGCAGAATCCGCCGGCCGGAGCAAACGGGCCCCCAATTTAGGGTGCGGGTTGCGCTTTCTTGTGCTGAAACAAGCAAAGGCAATCCGCCGGGATACTTGGAGCGGAGTCGATGCTGAGAAGACGTTCGGAAGTGGGTTCCACCACGGTTGCTCTTTCCCTGGCAGTATTCCTCGTACTCATGACAGTCGTAACGGTTTACATCTTCATGGCCAAAGTGTGGTGGTTTCCGCCCGCGATCACCGAATTCGGCCACGAGATTGACGATCAGTTCGGGCGCACACTGCTGATTACCGGAATTGTTTTCGTCCTGGCGCAGTTCGGACTGGCTTACGCCGTGTTCAAGTTCCGCGACCAGGGGCAAAAGGCCACGTATTTCGAGGGCAACAACACGATGGAAATCGTCTGGACGCTGGCGACCGTCGTGCTGTTTGTGGGCCTCGGGTTGTACGCGCGGAATGCCTGGGCGCAGGTGCACTTCCAGGGCGCTGCCGAGGGCGCGCTTCCGATTGAGATCACCGCTCAGCAGTTCGTTTGGAATTTCCGGTACGCCGGGCCGGATGGAAAATTCGGCAGAGAAAAGCCCGAGCTGGTGAGCGCCTCGACCGGCAATCCGGTAGGCCTGGATTCCACCGACCCCGCATCGAAGGATGACATCGTAGCGCCGGTGATCGCCGTTCCCGTGAACCGGGAAATCGAGCTGATCATCCGTTCGCAGGATGTGACGCACAGTTTTTACGTGCGCGAATTGCGGTTGAAGCAGGACGCCGTGCCGGGCATGGAAATTCACATGCACTTCAACGCCGCCGTGCCGGGCAATTACGAGATTGCCTGCGCGGAGCTGTGCGGCCTGGGGCACTACCGGATGCACAGCATGCTGCAGGTGATGGCGCAGGAAGATTTTGACAAGTGGGTGAAGGATCAGGAAGCGGCCAACCAGTAATGCAGTAGCGGGTGCGGGCTCTACTTGGAGCCCGCCTAATTGCGGGTGCGGGCTCTACTTGGAGCCCGCTTATTTAAAGTCACGCCGGGCAGCGCGGCCGGCAAGACCGAACGACCCTGAGGAGAGGCCCCGATGGTGACTCACGAAAACGGCGGCGGGCACGGACATCATCAAGCGCCGACCGGTTTCATCCGTAAGTATGTGTTCAGCATCGATCACAAGGTAATCGGGATTCAGTATCTGTGCCTGGCCTTGTTTTCCGTGTTCGTGGGCATGGCGCTGTCCGCGCTGATGCGCCTTCACCTGGGCTGGCCCAACGCCCACTGGTCGATCTTCAAGGGCGGCCTGATGACGCCCGAACAGTATCTGGCGCTGATGACCATGCACGGCACGATCATGGTGTTCATGGTGCTGACGACGGCGCCACAGTCGGGCTTCGGAAATTATTTTCTGCCGATTCAGATCGGCGCGGCGGACATGGCGTTCCCCGTGCTGAACATGCTGTCGTTCTGGACCACGATGGTTTCGCTGCTGGTGATGATCGCCGCGTTTTTTGTGGCGGGCGGCGCGCCGATCGGCGGCTGGACGTCGTACCCGCCGCTGAGCGCGCTGGGCGAAATGGCGGGGCCCGGGCAAGGCGCCGGCGAAACGCTCTGGATCATTGGCCTCGCAATTTTTTGCGGCGCATCGCTGATGGGCGCGCTCAACTTCATCACCACACTGATTGACTTGCGAGCCAAGGGCATGACGCTGGGACGGTTACCGCTGACCTGCTGGACGTGGTTTGTGACCGCGATCCTCGGATTGCTGGCGTTCGGCGTTCTGCTGGCGGCGTGCATCCTGCTGTTGCTCGATCGCGTCGCGGGGACGAGTTTCTTCATTCCCGGCGGGCTGGTGATCACCGATCAGGTCATAACCTGGCACAAAGGCGGCTCGCCGCTGCTGTGGCAGCATCTGTTCTGGTTTTTCGGGCACCCCGAAGTTTATATCGCGATCCTGCCGGGCATGGGCGTGGCGTCACACCTGCTTTCCACGTTTTCGCGCAAGCCGGTGTTCGGTTACCGCGCGATGGTGGGCGCGATTTGCGGCATCGGATTTTTGGGCTTCTGCGTGTGGGGCCATCACATGTTCATCAGCGGCATGAGCCCGTACTCCGCGTTCGCGTTTTCGATCCTGACGATGACCATTGGCGTGCCCTCCGCGATCAAGACGTTTAACTGGCTGGGAACGCTCTGGGGCGGCAAGATTACGTTCAATTGCGCGATGCTGTTTGCCCTTGGGTTCGTTTCGTTGTTCGTCAGCGGCGGGCTTTCCGGCCTGTTCCTGGCGCAACCCGCGCTGGACTTGTACCTGCACGATGGATATTTCGTGGTGGCCCACTTCCATCTGATCATGGGCGTCGCGGCGATCTTCGGCATGTTCGCGGGATTGTATTTCTGGTTCCCGAAAATGTTCGGGCGGTTCCTGAACGAAGGGATCGGCAAACTGCACTTCTGGCTGACGTTTATCGGGGTGTACGCCATCTTCATGCCCATGCATTTCCTGGGGCTGGCCGGGCACCCGCGCCGCTATTTCGATACGACCGCGGTTGAATTCCTGCAGAAGCTGCAGCCCGTGCACGTGTTTATCAGCATCGCGGCGTTCATCACGATCGGGGCGCAGCTGATCTTCCTGTTCAACTTCTTCTATAGCCTGTATGCCGGCAAGGAATGCAAGGAAGAGAATCCGTGGCACGCGACCACGCTTGAATGGTCGATTCCCACGCCGCCGCCGTTCGATAATTTCGCCGGCGTGGAACCGGTGGTGTATCACGGGCCGTACGAATTCAGCGTGCCGGGCGCGGCCGACGATTACATTCCGCAACATCTCGCGCCGAATCTGGTGAAAAAAGCGTAGCGCTTTCAGGGGCCAAGGATGCCGGGAACAGTAGCCGAAGATCTCGAAATCATAGACGCCGGGCGCGGCGGCGGTACGGGCACGCCCGCCGGCGGCGATGACGACGGCGGATCTTCCGGACCTCTGCGTCCGGTTCCGCGGCGCGCTTACTTCACAGCGCTGCAGTTGGGACTGGCGGCCATTGTCATGTTTTTCATGGCGCTGGCCAGTTCCTACATTGTGCGCCGGGGGCTGGGGCTGGATTGGCAACGCACGCCTCTGCCACCGGTGCTTTGGTTCAATACGGTTGTTCTGCTCGCAAGTAGCGTCACGATCATCGTGGCGCGGAGGAAGCTGGAGGGCGGCGAGCGGGAAGCGTTCCGGTCCTGGTGGTGGGTGACCACCGGGCTCGGCCTTCTGTTTCTTGCCGGGCAAATTATCGCCTGGCGCGAACTCGCCGCTTCCGGGATGTTGCTGGCGACCAATCCCAGCAGCAGCTTTTTTTATGTGCTGACGGCCGCGCACGGATTGCACCTGGCGGGCGGCATATTTTCCTTGTTTTACGTCACGCTCCGGAACTGGAAGCGCTCGCGCATTTCGCAGTCGACGGCCGCGGAGCTGACTTCGATTTACTGGCATTTCATGGATGGGCTGTGGATCTTCTTGTTCGTACTTCTGACTCTGGGACGGTGAACCGTGCACGATGTAAAGACCGACGCGGCGCTTGATTCGGCATGGTCGGGCGGAGCGTCTCCGTTTGCGATGGGCTCGAAGAAATTGGGGATGTGGCTGTTTATCGTTTCCGATACGCTTACGTTTTCCGCTTTGCTTATAACGTATACCTATAGCCGAATCACCAACCCGGACTGGCCAAAGCCGTTCCCGATGAATCCGGCCATCATTTTCTCCACCACCATGACGGTGGTGCTGCTGGCGAGTTCGCTGACGATGGTGATGGCCGTGATGGCGGCGCAGCGCAATGATCGCAAGAAAACCGTGCTATGGATGATCGCCACGATGGCCGGCGGGCTCACGTTTATGGCGCTGCACTTGCGAGAGTGGTTTCACCTGTTCGAGGAAGGCGCCACGATTACGCATAACCCGTGGGGCACGCCGCTGTTCGGCGCCGTTTTTTTCGGCGTCACCGGGATGCACATGACGCACGTGCTGATCGGCGTCATCTATCTGGGAATTGTGGCCACCGGCTACGGGCGCGGCAAGTTTTCGGCAGAGGACGTCGAGGTGAACGGGCTGTACTGGCACTTTGTGGACCTGGTTTGGATGTTCGTGTTCCCGCTGGTTTACTTGATGTCGGTGAAATACTAGATGCGATCGGTCAGCAATCCCACATTCTGGAAAAAGGACATGCAATGAACGATCATGCCCATGCGGAAGAAGCACACGCGGGAGCCAGCGTAGGCACAAATCTGGCGATCTGGATCGGCCTGGTGGCGATCACCGGACTCGAAGTATTTTTGGCCTACGAAGAACTTCAGCCCACGCTGATGCTGACGATCCTGATCGGATTGTCGCTGGTCAAGGCCGCGATGATCATGTCGTATTTCATGCACCTGAAATTTGAAAGATTTTCGCTGGTCCTGTGGCTGGTCCCGGCAATGATTTTCTGTATTGCCATGATGATGATTTTCTTCTTCACCGAGGCGTACTGGGGGATGGGTTTAAGGCCTCATTGAGGTTGGAAGTGGTATGATGAGTTCGTTGTTCTTATCATTCGGAAAGGTTGGCCGCATGCGCCTGAGATTCCTGATCCTTTCGGTTGTCGCAGTGCTGGGAATGGCTCGCGGAGCCTACGCGCAAGGCTGCGCGCTATGCTACACGTCCGCTTCGGCCCTTGGCGCTTCCGGCGAGCGTTCGCTGGATATCGGAATCCTGACGCTGCTGACACCTGCCCTGGTGTTGTTTGCCGCAGTGATGTTTCTGTTGTACCGCAGAGCTACCGCGGCCACGGTGGAGTCCTAGCCCGATCGTAATTTCTCACTTCTCTTTTGCCGGTTAATCCCGCAATGATTCTCGCAGCGCTCCTGCGACGCGCTCGACCTGCGCCTGCGTCATCTCCGGATAAATGGGAATAGACAGTGCCTCGCGCGACGCGCGTTCGCTGACGCGCAGGTCTCCAGGTTTGCCTCCTAAAGACGCGTAGAGCGGCTGCAAATGCAGCGGAACGGGGTAATAAACCGTGCTGGCGACGCCGCGCTCGGCCAGGCGTTTCTGGACGATGTCGCTGCGCGGTTCGCCGCTCTGCGAGCTGCCGGCGCCGCGGCCCGCTGCCTGGCCCGGAATTCGCAGCGTGTAGAGATAATAGACGTGCTCGCATCCTGCGGGCGCGTGCGGAAGCACAATCCCCGGTAGATCGTGCAGGACCGAGTCATAGAGGCGAGCGTGCGCCTGGCGCGCCGCAGTCCAATCCGCCAGGTGGCGGAGCTTCACGCGCAGGACGGCAGCCTGCAATTCGTCCAGGCGGCTGTTCCAGCCTCGTTCAGTGCTCAGGTAACGGCCCGTCTGGCCGTGATTGCGCAGGGAGCGCAGGCGTGCGGCGAGTTTTTCGTCGCTGGTGACGATCATTCCGGCGTCGCCATAGGCGCCCAAATTCTTGCTGGGATAAAAACTCAGGCATCCGAGGCTTCCCATCGAGCCGGTTTTGCGCCCGTGGTACCCCGCGCCGATTGACTGCGCGTTGTCCTCGATTACGGGAATGCCGTGCTTGGCGGCGATTTCAAGAATAGGGTTCATATCGGCCGCCAGTCCGAACAGGTGAACGGCGACGATGGCTCGCGTGCGGGGCGTAATGAGCGCCGCGATTTGCTCCGGGTCCAGATTGAACGTGCCCGGTTCGATATCCGCGAACACGGGGCGCGCGCCGAGGGCGCTGACGGCGCTGCCGGTGGCGATAAACGTGAACGCCGGCACGATTACTTCATCGCCGGGGCGCACTCCGCAGGCGTGCAGGCCGAGTTCCAGCGCTTCCGTCCCGGAGGCGACGCCGATTGCATAACGCGTGCCGCTGGCTTGCGCAATTTCCTGCTCCAGCGCGTCGCCCTGCGGGCCCAGAACAAATTGTTGTGAGGTCAACACGCCTTCCACGGCGGCGCGAATTTCGGCGCCAATGTTTGCAAATTGCGCTTGCAGATCGAGCATTGGAATCAGGTCCGCGGAGGATTGCGCCGGGGTGGTCATTCAGGTTGCGGACTCCTGTGCGGGCTCTTGGGCTGGCCCGGAACGGTCAGTGAGGGGACAACTGAGGGAAATATTTCCACGGCACCCAAGGATCCGCGAGGAATTTGTAGCGCCGGCGTCTCGCCGGCTTTTTTCGCGCCGTGCGAGTTCAAAAAAACTGCCGGCGAGACGCCGGCGCTACGAAAACCAGACGATCCGCCCCTACTCCCTTGATTTTCACTCCACCGGAAAGCAGGAGTGCAGGCAATGCGGGCGATCGACGGGACTTCGCACGTTTGCAAAAATGAATTGTCGGCGCGGTCTTTCGAGGGTTTCACGGCGCGAATATCCTACCACGCAGTGGCGCGGGTTGGATCACTTCGGCTGGTGTCCGGGGATGGCGCAGGTGTCGGAGTCGCAACGCGACGGAGCTCCCGGGAGGCTGTAGCGGTGGCGCGCGATGAAGGCGTACACAAACGGGCCAAACCAGCGCGCGGGGGGGAATGCGGCGAGCCGGCCAATCCACGCAAGCTTCGGCAGTACGCGCAGCAGCGCCAGCCAGGCCTCGAATCCCTTCAGCCATTTGCCATCCGGCGTGCGGACGTGCATTTCCTGGTCGAGGTCGCTGCGAGAAAACGGCGACTGTGCCGCCACACCAGGATCGTTGTAATCCAGAAATCGCAGCCGCGCGCCGGAGTCGTAGGGTTCTACTTTTTCCCGAGTCCATTTGCAGAACGAGCAGGAGCCATCCATGAAGATGTCGTAGGTGGAGGGCGAAGGCATTAGGCATTCCCGGTAGACATATTCATTATGCCACTAATGGGATTAGCGTGCGCGCAGCGCGGCATCCGGGTAGTGCTGTGGTTTGAATGGGCAGAAATAAAATCACCCGTCATTCCGAGCGAAGCGAGGAATGACGAACAAGAAGAGTTGAGCGTTGAACGACGCGGACCAAATGACACCACTACCAGCAGCGCCTTTTCGTAAGTGCAAGCTATAAAGAAGAAAAGGAATATAGAGCTGTTACCTGAGTCTTCCCGGGGGATCGGCCGAAGGCGGAATGTGCGGGGTGGCTGAGGGCTCGCCGGAATTGGCGGAGATTTTATTGGGTGCAGGTTGCGGCAGGCCAATCCCCGCATTCATTTCCAGATGTTCCTTGGCGCACTGCGGGCAATACCCTTTGCCCGTGTCTTCATCGCGCAGGCTGGCAAACTCATAGCAACCGTGGATGCAGTCGCAATATCCCGTCGCCGAAGCCGTCTTGATCGCTACCAATGCCATGGAATTTGTCCTTTGTTCTGCAGGATAGTACAAGCGGAGCGCGATTTTCGCAAGGGCTCGGCACAAAATGGATTGATAATCAGCGGAAAAAGTTGGCGGTCCGCGTCGACGCCTACTTCTTCAACTGGGACAGCCGGTACGGCCTGCCCACATTTTCCCGCAGCTCGCTCCAGAGAGTCGCCGGCATGGTCAGGAACACTTCGACGACCTTGGGATCGAACTGAGTTCCCGAGCAGCGCTTGATTTCCTCCTGCGCGTGCGTGATGGACAGGGCCCTGCGATAGGGGCGGTCGGAAATCATGGCGTCCAGGGCGTCGGCGACGGCGAAAATCCTGGCTCCCAGCGGAATCTCTTGTTCCCGCAGGCCACGCGGGTAGCCCGAGCCGTCATAATATTCCTGGTGAGAGAGGACAATTTCGGCGGCCTCGCGCAGGAACGAGATGCGCGTGACCATGTTGAATCCGATGTCGCAGTGGGTGCGCATCACTTCCCGCTCCTCGGGGGTGAGCGGGCCGGGTTTTCGCAGGATCTGGTCGGAAATGGCCATTTTCCCGATGTCATGAAGAAAGGCGGCGCGGGCGATCTGCGGCAGCAGAGAAGCGTCCACGTTCATGGCCTTGGCGATGGCGATGGTGTAGGCGGTGACGCGCTTGCTGTGGCCTTCGGTTTCGGCGTCTTTCAAGTCCAGAGCGCCGCCCAGCGCCTCCAGCGTGTCGTCGTAGGATTGCTCGAGCTGCCTGAGGGTGTCGGCGAGCTGAGCGGTGCGTTCCTCGACCTGATTTTCCAGGTTACGCTGGTAATCGCGCCTTTCCAGGACCAGTTGGCGGTGCTCCAGCGCGCGCTGCACGCTGAAATACAGCTGATCTTTTTCAAACGGCTTCAGGATGTAGTCATAGGCGCCCTGGCGGATTGCCTCCAGAGCGGTGGCGATTTCTCCATTGGCCGTGACCATGATGATGGGGATATCCGGTTCGGCCTTGTGCAGCCACTCAACCAGCCTCATGCCATCCATTTCGGGCATGACCATGTCGCTCAAAACCAGATCGACGCCCTGCTTTCCCAGGTACTCTTGCGCCAGCAGGCCATTGCTCACCGAGGCGCACTGGTGCCCCTGCGCTTCCAGGAGGGTCGCGACGACTTCCCGGATCGCCTCTTCATCGTCCACAATGAGAAGTTTCCCTTTGATCAAAATGTGCCTCGAAGAACCACATTATACGGGAGGGCACAGGATCGCCAAGGGCTAGTTGTCCATAGATAAAGGGGCGTGCTAAGTTTATAAACGGTCACCTCCCAGCGGCCCATATCCTGCCAGACCGTGCGGGGATCGCCTTGCCAAGGCCCCGGACGGGGAGGTTTCGGTAGTCCATGCCTAATCAAGGTCTGCTGGCGATCACCTTTTTTGAGGCTATCTCCTTTTCCATTCTGCTGATTCTTTACTTTCTTCTGGATCGCGGGCGCCCGGCGCGATACTTCCGGTATTGGATCGCGGGCTGGGCCGCGCAAACCATTTGGGCCGGCTTGCTGCTATTTTCATTGGCCCTGCCGGACAATGCAGTCCGGCTGATCTCGGTGGAGTGCCGCCTGTCGGCGATTGCCTTGTTCCTGGCGGCGGTTTGGGAATATACCGGGCGGAAAGTGCGGCCCTTTCTTTTTTGGCCGGTGCTGATGCTGGGATGGGCGGCGTTTGGCGTGGTCGAGCGCCATCCGGTGGCTCCTCCCGAGCAGGCGCACTGGATCACGCTGCTGCTGCAATGTTCACTGCTGATCGCTTCCGGATGGATCCTGTGGCGCCACTCGCGGCTCAAGGCCGGGTACGGAGCCAGGCTGCTGGCGGCAACCCTGCTGCTCACGGGCCTGCACGGGTTGGACGCGATGTTCTGGAGGGAGCAGCCGTTTTACCTGTTGCGCGTTGCGTTCCAGGATTTCTTCAACGTCTCACTGGGAATTGCCATGGCCGTGCTGGTGATTGAAGCGCGGCACATGCGCATGGAGGATTTGAACGAAAAATTGCGCCGGCTCACGCTGATCACCGCGGCCAGCACACAGTCGCTGAACGTCGACCAGATGCTCGGAGTGGTGCTTCATCATCTGGTGGAAAGCCTGAATACCAGCCACGGCCTGGTGCGATTGGGCGCGGGGGGCGATGACGGCGAATTCATCATTCGCGCGGCAATCGGATACAGCGACGCTTACCTGATGGAGCAGGAAAAAATCCCCGCAAAGCTGCCGTGGGTCCGCAAAGCGCTCGAGCAGGAGCACGCATATACCTCGTTCGACGGCGAGCAGGGCCTGGAAGACTCCACCAACTCGCACCGGGAGCATCTGTCGGCCGCGCTGCTGGTTCGCCTGCCCGGGCCGCGCACGCCGCTGGGATGGATCGTGGTGGGGTCCAGGGAAAAAAGAAAATTTCATCCCGAGGAAATTACTTTCCTCAAGAACGTGGCAAACCTGATGGGCTTGACGGTGCAGAGCTTGCGCCTGTTCGAGCAGGTGGCCACCGTGCAGCGGCAGTGGGCGAACACGTTTGATTCGATTGACGACCCCATTCTGGTTCACGATCCCCAGGGCCAAATCATCCGCGTCAATCAGGCGTTCGAGACGCGTTCGGGGATGGCGCTGGAGCGCATGGAAGGGCGGCCGGTGGCGCAAGTCCTGAGGCGCGGCGCCGCCGTTTGGGACCTGTGCCCGTACTGCGAAGGCTCGGCCGGCAAAGGCAATGAAACCGACGAAGCCCTGGGCGGATTTCTCCTGGCGTCCAATTCCCAATTTCACGACGCTGACGGCCGGCCGCTGGGTATTATTCACGTGCTGCAGGACGTCACCGAACGGCGCCGCGCCGAGCAGAGGTACCAGATCCTGATCGAGAACATCCGCGAGGGCGTCTTCATGGCCTCTCCGGACAATCGTTTCCTGGATTTCAACCAGGCGTTTCTGCAAATGCTGGGCTACGAAGACCGCGAGGAGCTGATGCGGGTCGAGAACGTGGGCGCGACGCTGTATGTGAATCCCGCCGATCGCGACCGGCTGATGAAACTGCTGCAGGACTACAACTCGGTCAGCAATTTTGAATTTCAAATTCGCCGCAAGGACGGCGAGATCCGCACACTGCTGGAATCGAGCTTCGTGACGCGCGACGCCTCTGGACAAATCACGGCTTACCAGGGATTCGTGCTGGACATCACCGAACGCAAACTGGCGGAGCAGGAAATTCGCCGTAGGAACCGCGAACTTCTGGTGTTGAACGCAATCGGCCAGACGCTCAATCAGCCGTTGGCCTTGGACGAAATTCTGGACCGTGCCCTTCGTCAGGTCGTCGGGCTGTTCGGCGCCGACCAGGGGGCTGTCTATCTGTTGGCGCCGGATACGAGAGTGATCTCGCGGGCCGCGGCGTTCGGCATGCGCTCGGAGTACGCGCGGCAATTCTCGCCGGTGCCGTTTCCGGCGGATTTTCTGGAGCATATTGTGGCTGTGCGAGCCACGATCTTGTCGCAGCCGGGCCTGCCGCTGCCGTTCGTATTCCGCGAAGTGCAGCGCGCCGAGGGCGTGCGTGCCTCGCAGATGCTGGTTCTTTGGTCCCGGAGCCAGCCGATCGGATTGCTTTCGCTGGGGCACCGCTCCTCCAAGGAATTCGCGCCCGACGATCTGAACCTGCTGACGACCGTGGGCAACCAAATCGCCCTGGCTGTGGAAAAATTGCAGCTGTACGAAGAGACTCGCGCGGCCTATGAAAATTTGAGCCGCACGCAGGAGCAGTTGTTGCAGAGCGAAAAAATGGCCGCCGTGGGGCAGCTGATTTCCGGAGTGGCTCACGAACTCAATAATCCCCTGACAGCCATACTGGGATACGGTCAATTGCTGGCCACGGGGCAAACGCTAAGCGCGCAGGGAGCCGAGTACGTCGAAAAGATCCACAAGCAGGCGCAGCGCACGCACCGCATCGTGCACAACCTGCTGAGTTTCGCGCGCCAGCACAAACCGGAGCGCCTGCCGGTGCAGCTGAATCAGATTCTGGAAGATACGCTGGCGCTGCGGGAATACGATCTGCGCGCCAATAACATCATTGTCCACCGCGAATTTGCCGAGGACCTGCCGGAAATTTCCGCCGACGCCCATCAGTTGCAGCAGGTATTCCTGAATATCCTGAACAACGCCGTCGATGCCGTCCTGGAGATGCAGTATCCCGGCGAACTGTGGCTGCGGACGTCCCATGATCGGGGCGCGAATCGCCTGATCGTAGAGTGCATCGACAACGGGCGGGGCGTGAAGGATGCTGCCAAGGTATTCGATCCCTTTTACACCACCAAACCGGTGGGAAAGGGAACCGGGCTTGGCTTGAGCATCTGCTACGGGATAGTGAGCGAACATGGCGGAGAAATATCCGTGCGGAACGTTCCGTCGCGCGGCGCCTGCTTCACGATTCAAATCCCGATATCCGCGGCGCCGGATGCCAGGCCGCGGCCGAGCAGGGATTTTGCGGAATCCCAGGCGCCCAGCCGGATTCTGCTGATCGACAGCGAAGAGGCCGTACTGGACATCGAGCGTGAAATTCTGAAGCCGCACTATCGCGGCGTGTACGCCATCCGGACAGCGCTGGAAGCAGTGCGGCTGCTCGATGCCGAGCCGTTCGATTTGATCGTCAGCGAGTGGAAGGCGAACGGAGTGTTTGCCGGGCAGGAATTCCACGATTGGATTCGCAGGTTCCATCCGGAACTTGCCAATCGAGTGATCTTCACACTATCAGGCACCAGCAGCATGGAGGGCGTCTCCCACGAGATGCAAAGGTCGTGCCTGTTCTTGCGAAAGCCGTTCCCTGGAGATGAACTGTTGAGTGTGGTGCGGGACGCCCTGCGGGCCACTGACGTTTCTGAACTTAAGCGTTGACGTTTCCGGGAAATTGCCCCGCCGAAAGCGCGTTGATTTCCGACATGGCTTGTTCCATCTGCGCCGCAAGGCTGCCCACGAGCCCGGTCAGATATTGAATCTGCCGGACGGGCAGGTTGCCGGTCAATAGACGGAGCCGCACCAGCCAGCAGATCAGCTGAAATTTCAAGCCAAGAGCGAAGCGCTCGGCTTCCTGGCGGTGGCTGATTTCCGGTGACATTGCCGCGATCATCCGGCCCAATTGCTCCAGGTTGGAGTAATCCTCGCGCAGGCCGAGCAAGAAATCCCGTGCGACGCGCCGCCTGGCGCGCCGAGCCTGCCGGGCCACGTGCGCAGGCGCGGCTTCGTCCAGATACCTGCCGTCGGCTTCGGAAAGGGCCTGGCGGATTTGAGGAAAATACTGGTAGTGCTTGGGAAGGGCATTTCCGGATTGAAAATCAGCCGCGCGGCCATGAACATTTTCAGGGGATGAACTCCGGGGGTGCAGCAGGAGCCACAGGACCGCGAGAATCGCGATTGCCGGCGGAATCGTATAGACCAGGCCGCTCATGGCTTCAGCAGCTCCAGCAACCGGTCATTGAAGGACCGCAGTTGCAGATTAATTTCCGGAGTAAGGACAGGATACAACCCGGCAGGGAGCAGGACCGGTTCCTTCGCCGTTTCGGGTAGCGGCTTTCTGAGCGCAATGCACCACATCCCGATGCAAATACACGAAGCGAAGACATAGACCGAGTTCCAAACATCGGTCATATACACCATTTGGTTCTGCAATGTCGTCCGCGAGGAAAGAAATTGAAGGACGGATTCCTGCAAAGCAGTGCTACTTACGAATTGAATCGCACAAAACGAGCAGAGACCGATGACCAGCGACTTCTGGAGTGGATCCAAAGAAAGATGGTAGTAGGCCCCGATTAACAACATGGCCACCAGGATCAATACTGAGGCCACTTCCAAATCGCGTTCCAAAGTCAGACCGTAGGCGTCGACCCAATGTGGTTGCCCCTTTGCATCCATGGCCGCGTGTGCCAGGAAAGCCATTGCCATCAATCCCAGCAAGCGCCAGGCCAATGCCCAAATGCCCCGATAGGCGCGCAGCACATCACTGCAAAGTTCGGCAATCGCAACGCTCCGCGTGAGTAACGTGGCCGCTGCCGCAATCCACCATGCATAAAAATAAGTCGCGGTGCGAAATCCGTAATAGGCGGCGACCGCGGTTGTTCCAAGGTTTGAAATCAGGATCGTCACCGCAAATAAGGCGAAGAAAGGAAGACGCCTCTGAAGGTGCCTGGCAAACACCAAGGCGCAAAGCAGGAGGTCAAATCCTTTGATCAGCGCAGCTAGAAAGAATTCGTAGTGAGTCATGATCCGGGCCAAGCGGAGCCATTATAGCACGATACCCCATGCGTACCGTCTATACTTCGCTATAATCCCGCCTGGCCTGGATCGCGAGGGGTTAAGCTGCTCCCCCTCCTCCGGTCCCGCCGGGCACTTTGGGATTTCCACCTTGCCCGAATACCGAATGATTAACCAACGTAGTGTTGACCGGACGTGCAACGGGGAGTAGCATTGCCATTGCCAGAACGGCCAGGCTCGATACAGCGATAATCTTTTTCATTGTCGGTGACCCTCCAGGTCGCGACATTGATATCCCGATTGCCTCGAATCCGGCGGGTTGCGGTGAAAAGGTTCAGGATTCGGAACAGGTGAATTCGTGGGGTCCTTGGAGAGCTTTCAGCAGAGCAAGGCGGTCATCGAAGATTTCACTTCGCGGACGTTGGCGGTCATCCCCTGCGACTTTGCCAGGTTGTACTACGTCTGCAAGCTGAAAGATCCGGTGACCGGAAGGTATGAGCACGACGGGCTTAAGGAACTCTATCCGGAGAACTCCGTGCAGGCGGCGCTGGCCCATTGCCACGCGGAACTATTCTCAAGGATATTGGAGACTCCGCTGAGTGATCAGGAGCGGGATGTGCGGAAAAGCCTGGAAACAGCCGGCGGTGAGCTCTGGAGCATCATCGAGGCCTGGAAGGCTAGCCGTCCCTACTGCTCCCTGTGTCCCGACGGGATGCCGGCATATTTGGGCGACCTATTCACCTCTAATATGGACGCGCTGCTCGCCATTATCGCGGCCAGGCGCACTAACTAGGCCCCAGCCGGGTGGCGACTCCCACGACCTGGCCCACAATTTCCGCCTCTTCCGGGAAACGATAAACCTCCGGCGCACAGGAAGATAAAGGGTGCGGGGCGAGCATGAGTTGCCCTCCCTCCTTGCGGCACCAGCAGCAGCGGAATTGCTGGCGCAGCTCCAGGAAATAGATCGGTCGCTCATACTCGTTGGTCCAGCCCGAATTCTGTACCTGGCGCAGCTTCGGATCCACCAGCACCAGGCTGCCGGGACGCAGCAACGGGTGCATCCTGCGGTCCTCGAGCCCGACGTAGCCGTACAGGTATCTGGACGGCTGATTGAATAATGTCCCCTCCAGATTCCCCCAGCGTTCCACCATGCGGTTCAGGAATTCCGTGCGGTTGGGATCGAATCCCGGATCAAAGCGGATGGGCAACCGCAAGCTGGCTGGTCCGGCGGCAAGATGGGTGTTCGGAGCGCTCAGGCTGACACCGTCGGAGAAATGGCCTTCAAACGGCACGTCGTACCACTGGCAAACCTCTTTCGGGTCCAGGTGGTAGATGACCGCCAATGTGTAAAGTTTGTAGAGACTCGGCGTCACATCGTGGTTTTCGATGTCCGCCAGGCGGCTCAGGTGCACTATGAAATCAGGGCGCCCGCGTTGGCACGCCAATTCATAGCTGGCGCGTTCGACTTCCCGGTACGTCAGGCCGAGGCGCTCCCGGGATTGGCGAAGGCGCGTGCCGGGCTGCAGGTCGGGTCGCGGGAGCTCGCCTGGTGTACTGAGACTGTGGATAGCCATGATGAAGCTGACCTTTCTGTTACGGTTTCGGAACGGCGAAGATTCCAGGCGGATCAGGATTAAAAATACAAGCCCGTGCAATAAGTCATCTATAGTGACAAATATAATTCATGCAGATAATGATTGTCACGCCGCTGAAGCCCCCCCTGGTTGCGATCAGGGCAAGTAGTGTATTAGAGTCTATCCGCAAATGAACAATCATTTTTTCAAATGGCGGATGAAAATTTCGGGAACGATTTCGAGCGCATCCGCATCGCGCTTCCCGACGATTTTTGCTTTCCTTGCGCTCCTGCCCGCGTCCTTCGGGCCGCTGGCGCAAAGCCCCGCGGATGGCGCGATGGAATTCAAGGCCGCAGCAGCGGCGCTTTCGGCGGCCCGGCTGAACGGGGACGCGGAAAGCGAGGCGCGGCAGGAAAAAGGTCTTGCTTATCTGGATTCGGTGGCCGCTTCGATCTTGAATGGATCGCCGTCGCCCGACCTGGAAACCGCCAATCAGCGCCTGGCCGCGCTGGTATCTCATACACCGCCTGTCGGAGAGAATTACCGCCTGATCAAGCTGGGGGGCGCTCCTGCTTCGTATGCCATGGTCGTTAATTTCGGGCTTGGCGGGCCGGCGGCGGTTCGGATTTATGCGGCCGCCGGAGGGCACTATGGCATGGCTGCAAGAATCGATCACTTTTCGCAGAAGGATTTTTACGACAGCGACATCGAGCTCGTGCCGGTGTCGTTATCCGATCAGGTCTTTGTGACTGTCGGGGGCCGCACTGACGATCTATCCACGGGAATGTTTGCCGCATGGCATTTCGATGGGCACCAGGTCGTGCCGCTGTGGAATTCGGACTTACTGCAGCAATCCAACTATGAGGCGGATGCCGGCGGTTTTCACATCACCTACTGCGGCCAGACGGACGAGAACCGCCCGTCCGAGTGCCTGAAAATGGCGCGGGACCTCTATCGTTACCAGAATGGCGAATGGAAGCGCGCGGAAAGCGCGGAACTTCCTGCCGTCAAACCCGCGGCAAAATGAGGGCGAGTCCCCACCGCCATTTCCAGGATGCGTTGCCTGAATCGTTCCGCATCCAGCATCCCTTTTGCTGCCTTGCTCATCGAAATGTTAGTCTGAAGCGGTGTCCGCTTGGTGGACCTTGTAGCGCCCGCCTTTAGGCGGGCAGTTGGAGGACAAGCGCGTGCCCTTCTGAAGGCGGGCGCCACGTGGGTCCTTACCGAACTGCTATGGAAATAACAAGAAATCTCGGAAAGCGAATCTTATGCGCGGCGTCCTGCGCAATTCTATTCTGCGCCGCCGTAGCCGCGCAGGAGATGGCGCCTCCGACCGCCTCCATGCCGCCGCCCGCTTCCGCGCAGAGCGCCGAATTCCTGCAGGCGGCCGACGAAGTCATGGCGGAAATGAGCAAGCTGATTTCCTTGCCGATTCTATCTCCACTGAAAAAGAGCCTGCGTTCGCGCGAAGAAATTCGCGCTTACCTGCTGAAGAAAATGAAGGAGGACAAGGACGCGGACAAGCGCTACGCGGATCAAAAGACGATGGAGAAATTCGGCCTGCTCCCCAAGGATTATCCGCTGGAGCAGACGCTGGTGAAAGTTCTCACCGAGCAGATCGCGGGGCTGTACGATCCGGACAGCCAGGAATTTTTCATTGCCGACTGGACCACTCCGGCCGATGAGCGCACAGTGATGTCCCACGAACTGACGCACGCGCTGCAGGACCAGCATTTTCACATCGACAAGTGGTCCGACGCGGCCAAGCCGAACGACGACGCGGAGCTGGCGCGCGACGCCGTACTCGAGGGTTCGGCCATGGCCGCCATGGTCGATTATCAACTGGGCGGCAAAGGCGGCATCCGCGATCTCGGCGATTTTGATCCCTCCATTTTGATGGGCGACGTGGACAGCAGCCCCGAGCTTTCCAAGGCGCCGAAGGTTCTGCAGGATGAGCTGCTGTTTCCGTATCTGGCGGGCATCCGGTTCACGCAGCATGTCCTGAAGGCGTCCAGCGGCTGGCCCGATTTTTACAAGGTGTTTGCCAGGCCGCCGGCTTCCACGCAACAGATCATGCATCCGGAATTGTATTTGCAGGACGTCGAGCCCCCCAAGATCAAGCTGCCCGACGCCAAACGGTCTCTTCCCGCGGAATGGAAGAAACTCGATGAAAACAATATGGGGGAATTCGGTCTGCAGGAAATCCTGAAGCAATACCTGGCGAAGGATCGCGCCACGCAAATGGCGGCATCGTGGTCGGCGGACCGCTACGCGATGTTCGAGAACCAGAAGGACAAGCGGACGCTGCTGGTGTTTCAGATCCGTTTGGCGAGCGACGCCGCGGCGGCGCGCTTCTTCGGCGCTTACAGCGAGCTGCTCGAATTGAAGTACGACCAGCGAACGAATCTGATGCGGCGGCCGAATTTCTTTTCGTTCGATACGCCGCAGGATGGCGTCTTCCTGCGCTGCATCGGTCCCGACTGCCTGATTCTGGAAAGCGGATCGCGCACGCTGTTCGACCGGCTGACGGCTGAAATGGGATGGCCCGCGGGGCCCGCCGCCCCCATCAATCCGAATGCCCCGCACGTCCACGAGACGTTACTTCGATCTCCGTCATACGCGGTTCCCGGTGCCGGTCTGCCCACGCGGCCCACGGCACTGTCAGCCAGATAGCCAGCGCGCTTTCAGCCAGGATTTTCACGCTGGGAGGCGGCGGGCCGAATTCGGAGGCAACGTACAGCACAGCCAGCAGGCCGAGCAGCGACCACAGCGCCAGATTTCCTGTGCGATCTCTTGCGCGCGTAACACCGAGATATAGCGCGATTCCCGCGGCGAAAACCACGTACTCCACGATCATCGTCAACGGCAGGGAATTCCACATTCCGAGGCCGTATTTCGCGCCGCCCGGATAGATCGGCATGTCCGGCCGGTGCGCGATGAAGTCGAGGACCCAGTGCGTGGGAACCAATGCGCCAATCAGGAGCGCGGTCCTGCCATCGCGCTTCACGAACAAATACACGACGCCCAGAATCACGCCCCATCCGAGTTGCGCAACCAAGCTGTGTGAAATCGGGTAAGACGTGAAATCAAAAGGAGAAGCGGCCAGAAGTCCTGGCATGATGTTCACTTGCTCAAAGCCCGCGAGCAGCAGCAGCGGCCAGAGCAGATCCGCAAACTGCGCGGCGAAGACCAGCGTGCCGAGAGAAACCTTCGGCGCGGCTTTTTTCGCGGCCAGCGCGACGCCAAAATGCCCGAGGAACATATTCCCTCTCCACTTTGCACTGTTTCTGAATTTCGGGTGCCGCACGCTTGTGCAGTTCAAAGGTGCGGGTTTTTCCATCCACAACTTCCCGTCTTCCGAATACAAACTCCATCCCACATTCCGTGCTTCAAAGTGGCGGAATCAAAATTGGACGGAAAAACCCGCACCCTTTACAAAAGGCGTGAAGGGTGCGGCACCCGCCGGGTCTTTTGTCGTTTGATTTACTCATTGGAGGAGTGGCGCTCCAGCCTTGCCAGGCGGTGCGTGAGGCGCGCATCCATCTTTATAGCATGTGCCGGCTCGATCCCGCCGGCGCGCTGCGCGTCGCGCAACTGCGCGATTGCGCCGCGGACTAACTCGGCAGCCCGCTGCGGCTGCTTCACGCGGTGCTCGTAATAGATGGCCAGCTGTTCGGCCGCGGCGATGGCCGCTTCGACGCTTTTCCTCGCTTCCTCGGCCAAGTGAACGGATTGGCTGGGGCGGGCTTTCTTCGGAGCTTC
>JAIQFG010000051.1 GCA_020073375.1 Terriglobia bacterium
GTGGGGCATGCAGTCCAGTTCTGGGCAGACACGTTTGTCGCTATGGCTGATGCGCCAGGTCATTCGATTGAATTGGAGTGGGAATCGGCATCCGCAAACCCAGGGAAAAGTGGAACGCTTCCATGGATCGCTACAACGGGCACTGAAACGACGAGGTTTTTCGCGACATCAACCTCAGGCATGGCTGGATGGGTACCGCTGGGAGCATAACCACGTGCGACCGCACGAAGCACTGAACATGCAGACTCCTGCCAGTGTGTGGCAACCCAGCCGTCGCCGATACGATCCGCGGCCATCGAGATGGGCATACCCTACGGGAGCTTGGGTGCTCCAAGTGGATCCTCAAGGCAGGATCGAGGTGAAAGGTCGGAACTGGAAAATCAGCAAAGCCCTATCGGGAGACAGAGTCCAGGTCGTGAAGGTCGAAGACCGAATGATGGTGTTTTATTGCGCGACGTTGATGCGCGAACTCGATCTTGGAACCCAGCGCTCGACGATCATCGAGCGCTGGGTTCCAAGACGGCTCAACTCCCGTGATGTAAAGGATGTCTAGGGACAAAATGTAAGGGATGTCCCGGGACTTGACACACTTGCTGCGGATCGGTCCACGCCTCCCAAACCAGATTGCGCGGCGCGTCGAACACGCGAGTGATCACAATCTCGCGGTCGGAAGTATCTTCAACGGGTGTGCGACTTGCGGACATGCCTCTTCTCCTTTTCCTTCAACTCGCGCAGGTATTCGCCCAGGCGATCCAGGCGCTGCTCCCAGATTTCGCGGTATTCCTCGACCCAGTCTGAAATATCCTTGAGGCGGGCCGGTTCCAGCCGGCAGGGCCGCCACTGCGCCTCGCGCCCGCGCGCGATCAGGCCGGCGCGTTCCAATACTTTTAGATGTTTGGAAACCGCGGGCAAACTCATCTCGAACGGCTCAGCCAGTTCGGTGACCGAGACCTCGCCCGAAGCCAGTCGCGCCAGGATGGCGCGCCGCGTGGGATCGGCCAGTGCGGCAAAGGTGGCGCTCAGTGGGTCGGGGTTCATGGTGTATTTAACCTTACGGTTAAATACGCTACGGGTGGTTTTCTGTCAAGGGCAAAAATATTCGGGTGAAAATGCAGCTTGTAGCACAGTTTTTTGATTTTCTCCGTGCTTCTCTGTGATACTCGGTGTTCTCTGTGATTCGCTTTTTGGTTTTTGGCGCGCAGAATTTCAGTAGTGCAAAGGGAATGTCCAATGAAAGCACGCAAACCCCGCCGGCTCTGGCCGGCAATTCTTGCCGCTGCCCTGATCGCCAATTTTTCCGCCACCGCCGTGCAGGTAAATGCCGCTGGCTCGCCGGCTTCGCCCGCCGACAAGCGGAAGCCGGGGCTTTACTGGACGCTGCAAACCGACAAGGGAAACATTTCCTGCAAATTATTCGAGGCCGAAGCGCCAGTCACTGTGCACACCATGGTGGGACTGGCGATTGGAAAGATTTCCTACGTGCATCCGGAAACCAAGCAGGTGATGCGCACTAAATTTTTCGACGGCCTGACGTTTGACCGCGTGATTCCCGGAGCAATTATTCAAGGCGGGGATCTGTTGGGAACCGGAGTGGGGCATCCCGAGGGCCCGGGTTTTCCCTACAAGAGTGAAATCGTGCCGTCGCTGAAGTTCGACGCGCCGGGCCGGCTGGCCATGGCCAATAGCGGGCCGGACACGAACGACACACACTTTTTCATCACCCAGTCGGCATCCCCAAGCCTGAACGGAAAATTCACGATCTGGGGGCAGTGCGAAAATCCGGATGTCGTGAAAGCCATTGCCATGGTGCCGCGCGATCCCGGCGATACGCCGCTCACGCCCGTGCACATCCAGCATGCAATCATCGAGCGCGTGGGACCCGCTCCCGCTGACGCTCCGGAAGCCATGCCCGCGGACGCGGCGGCCCACTAAAAACCATCTCATTAACGGCCAGCGATCGAACTCGACGGCCTGCCAGGGGCTAAAGCCCCTGTTTTTCAGGGCACCGGATGTCGCGGCTGAAGCCGCGACCCACAAAGCAATTTATGGGATGACTTCCAGACCGAACGGTTCGTCATTTTATTTGTGGGTTTGAAATGCAGCGTCGAAATCCGCGGCGCGATGCTTTCGGAGTTCATTTCTGCTGGATGGATTCCAGGTATTTCACCAGATTCGCCAGACGCACATTGCCGAAATCCTGGTCTTCCTCGATTTGATGGAAGATCGGGCCCCAAACGGGCATTTCGCGCGAGCCATGCGATACGGAAAGCTGGTCGCCGGAAATCATGCTGCGCACGCGGCTGGCGGGAAAATCCCCTTTGTTCTTTTTCGCAAGCGAGGTGAGGTCGGCGGGAAGTGTCTTCAGTTCCGGCGCTAGCGGCCCGTTACCTTTGCCGTCGGCGCCGTGGCAAGCGGCGCAGTGCGCGCGAAACAGGTCCGGGCCCCGCACTGAATAAATTAGCCGCTCGTAGTCTTTCTCGTTCTTGGTCGGCGGATTTTTCTGCGCCTGAACCAAACTACAGGCGAGCAATCCGATGCCAACCGGAATAATCCCAAGAAATTGCCAACTCTTAGCGAAGTTCATTATTAGCCTCGATCGCAACGCATTGCGCGATTGCGATTCCCCACGCGCGGCTAAGTATACAACGGGAAGCCCGCGACAGCCCGGTTTGCCGGCACGACTCCAGCCACAGGTGCAATTTCACCTACCGGCGGGTGCCTCAACCCCCTGCTGCCGCGGGCGCCGTTTTGCCTACCCCTGCGTTTCTATTCCATTTCAAGGGGCACTACGCTCTTGCCGATTAGTGTCGGAAGTGGTGGGTACCTCCCCAATGAATCATGAAGAAGAGGCCCATCATGAGTAACGCCATGAAAAGAAAGTCTTGTCTGACCATGACGCCCTCCTTTCACCCTCCCTCTACCTGGCAATACGATATCTGTTCCACCCGGGGCGCGCAGTGACGCAGGGATCATATGTGTGTGACCAAGCGCACACGGCGACGCGGGAGGTTTGAGGAGCGAAAACGGGCGGCGGCAGAAAATAAGAACCGCACCCTTGAAAAGTCATGGGTGCTGCACCCGAAATTCAAACCCGCACGGCATCAGACGCCGGTCGCGCGCATGTCGCTGGATTGGCCGCCCGCCGCTGGAACGTAGCACTTTCGCACGTAATCCATGACCATGCGGTCGGCATTGAATCTCCAGCCCAGCGTGCGAATGGTGCGCTTCATGCGTTTGATCCAGCCGCGCGGGAGGCCGTCGCGGTCGCGCTGGTAATACAGCGGGATCACTTCTTCGCGCAGCACGCGATACAGATCGTCTCCGTCGCGCGTGTCGTGCACGTCCATGTTGGTGTGCGTCCTTCCGGTTCCGATCGCAAATCCGTTCAACCCGTCATAGGCCTCGGCCCACCAGCCGTCGAGCACGGAAAGATTCAGGCCGCCGTTCAGCACCACTTTCTGGCCGCTGGTGCCGGAGGCCTCCAGCGGGCGGCGCGGATTGTTCAGCCACACGTCCACGCCCTGCACAAAATGGCGGCCGACGTTGATGTCGTAGTCCTCGATGAACACAAATTTATTGGCGAACTGTTTGTCGCGCTTCAGCTCGGCGATTTGCTGCAGCACCTGCTTGCCGGGAGTATCGAGCGGATGCGCCTTGCCCGCAAACACGAACTGCACCGGGCGCTTCGGATCGTTCACCATGGTGGCCAGCATTTCGATGTCTTTCAAAATCAGGTTGGCCCTCTTGTAGGTGGCGAAGCGGCGCGCAAATCCGATGGTCAGCGCATCCGGGCTCAACAGGCGCGCCAGGCCCTGCAGGACTTTTGGAGATTCCCCGCGGCGCTCGGCCTGTTCCACGGCCCTCATGCGCACGAATTCCAGCAGGCGCGATTTCAGGCCCAGGTGCGTCTCCCACAATTCCCCGTCGTCCACGTTCTCGATGCCTTCCCAGATCTGTGGTTCCCCGCTGTGCTCATGCCAGCCCGTGCCCAGGTGGCGGTCGTACAGGCGGAACATTTGCGGCGCCAGCCACGTGGGCACATGCACGCCGTTGGTGATGTGCCGTATGGGCACCGCTTCTTCGGACCTGTCCGGGTACAACCCGGTCCACATCGCGCGGGAAACTTCTCCATGCAGCGCGGATACGGCATTGGCGCGGCGAGAAAGTTTCAGGCCCAGAACGGTCATGCAAAAGGCCTCGTCGTTGTTGATCGGATACTCGCGCCCCAGAGACATCAGCCGTTCGTGTGAAAGCCCGAGCGAGTCCCGCAGCGGTCCCAGGTGCTCTTCCATCAGGCCGGCGTCGAAACGGTCGTGGCCCGCGGGCACCGGCGTATGCGTGGTGAATACCACTTCGCGGCACACGCGCGGCACGGCCTGATCGAAATTCAGGCCCTCTTCTTCCATTCGGTTGCGAATCCCTTCCAGCACGGCAAATCCGCTGTGCCCTTCGTTCAGGTGAAGGACGCTGGGCGTAATACCCATCGCCTTCAGCGCACGAAATCCTCCCACACCCAACAACAATTCCTGGCGGATGCGCACGCGCCCATCGCCGCCGTACAACCGGGAGGAGAGCTCCCTGTCTTCCGGCGCGTTCCCTTCCACATTGGAATCGAGCAGCAGCAGGGCGCAGCGTCCCACCTTCATGCGCCAGACTTTGGCGCGGATGGACCCGCTGCGCGTCTCAATTTGCACCGTCACCGGCTCGCCTTTAACTCCAATGGCCGGCTCCATGGGCATCTGCGTGACATCGGTCTGTAAATACTCCTCCTCCTGCCAGCCATCCTTGTTCAATCGCTGCCGGAAGTATCCCTGGCCGTAGAACAATCCGATTCCCACCAGCGGAATGCCCAGGTCGGAAGCGCTCTTGATGTGGTCTCCGGCGAGGACGCCCAAGCCGCCGGAATAAATGGGAATGGATTCGTGCAAACCGAACTCGGCCGAGAAATAGGCGACCGGGCGCGGCCTGAGAATTCCGGCATGCCTTGCGCCCCAGGTGCGGTCGGCATGAAAATATTCCCGCTGGCGTCGATAGGCATAATTGATGCGCCCGTGCAGGACCAATTCGCGTGCGCGGCTTTCGATCCGGGCCAGAGGCATTTCGCTGAGCAGCGCAATTGGATTGTGATTCAGCTGGCGCCAGCGAACCGGATCAAGATCGCGGAACAAGCTTGTGGAATCGTTGTCCCAACTCCACCACAAGTTCCGAGCCAGCGACCAGAGCCTCTCTTGCAGCGGCGCAACGAACCGATCCAGCGCGCGCGCTTCGCTGACCACCGGAGCCAGTTGCCCGGCGGCCTCCGCCAGCATCTTGATTTCGCCGTCCTGGAAGCCGCGCGCCTCGCGCGTCTGGACCACCAGCACACCCTGCAATACGCCGCCATCGATCAGGGGAACGCCCAGGAACGATTGGAAAGCCTCTTCGCCCGATTCGCTGAAATACTTGTAGCGGGGATGGTTTTTCACTTGCTCGACGGCCACCGGTTGAACATGTTCGGCCACCATCCCGGCAAGCCCTTCGTGCAGGCCCATGCGCAAAGTGCCCACGCATTGCGGGCGCAGGCCCACCGTGGCGGCCAGGATCAGATTGGCGCGGTCCGGCTCCAGCAAATAGGCGGAGCAAACATCGGTTTGAAAGCGCTTGGCGATCAGCGCGACCACATTCATCAGGGTTTCCGCGGGCTTGCCGCCCGCGGCCGCCAGGTTGCCGATCTCTTCCAGGTTCAATACGTGCAATTCGGCTCCCAACGAGGTTGCTTGACGCGCCGCGGATAAATCCTCTTCCGCGCGCCTGGGTCCGGAAGCTGGTTGCACCATAAGGGTCCCCTCAGTTCCTGCAGTTTTTCAAATCACACACGCTGACCGTGGTATTGGCCAAATTCACGGCCTGGTCGCTCAGCCTCAACCGTTCCTCGGAAGACACCATTTCGTGAATGGCTATCTCCACGATGGCTTGCGCGAAGCGGTACTCGTCCCACTTCTTCAGTAAGATTTCGTTGTTCGGATAGCGCACCACGTTCTCCGCGGCTCCCAGGTGCAAAATGACTTGGGGGCGGATCGGCGCGGTGCGGCTGAATTCCTCTTCGATCACGCGGCAGGCGTTCAAATACACTCTTTCCGCTCCGGCGATCGACAGGCTCACCCGGCTCGGGTTGACGATCTTGAATAGCCCGGAAGTCCCGGAATCGGGGGTCGCGGATTCCTGCGCAGGAGCCGCCGGCGTTTCGCCGGAGTCCGCGGCTTTCTCGGGAGTGATGAAATCCAGCGCGGTTTTCAAACCGCGCACGCGGAACGAGGACACGTACATTCCGTCCCCCACCTGATGCAGCACAATCTCCGTCTGCGCCTGCGTGTCTTCCCGGAGCGGGGCGTTCGGCACGAACACTCCGCTAAAATTGCCGCCTACCTGCCACACGCGCACGACCGGCGCGGTCCTGCCTGTCTCGACCGAATAGAGATATTTGCCTTCGGGCAAAATCGACTTGTCCCAATGGGTCGTTTGCGACAGTTGGAACTCCCCTTGCGTGCGCTGCTGCGCGCAAGCCTTGCTTGAGAAGACGCTCACACCGGCCATGGCCAGGAGTGCGCATACAACTGGTAATACACCGCGAAATGAAATCACGCCCGTCTCCTTGTTTATCCTAATGTTTTGGAGACGGCGCGGTCTGCGGCCCTTCGCAATCCATCCGACTTCTGGCTCCAAGCAATCGAACGTCGAAGTTCGGGCCCTCGGTTGCGATCCGGCCAACCAGAGACAGCCAAAGCTACTTTGGCTCGCGCCCCTCCGAATGTCCAATCGACAAATTCTATTTGCGCTATAGCATTTGGTTGGAATTCGCAACTGGGGGCGGAACAGTTTCACACCGGCCTGCGCGGACAATGAAATTGCCTTCACTCGGCGCTCCTTTTTATCGGAAGCGAGCAGGTAGAGGCCGGGGACGTTCGATGCCATAATGAGCGGCCGCTCATCCGGCCGAGCCCCTTTGACCGATCTCGTTCGCAAATTCGATGCCTTGGTGCTGGGAGCCGGAGCGGCGGGACTGCTGTGCGCGATCGAAGCCGGGAAGCGCGGGCGGCGCGTAGCAGTTTTGGAGCGTGGGGAGCGGCCCGGTAAGAAAATTTTAATTTCCGGCGGCGGCCGGTGCAACTTCACGAATCTGGATTGCCGTCCCGGGAATTTTATTTCCTCAAACGCGCACTTCGCGAAATCCGCGCTGGCACGGTATACGCCCGCCGATTTCATCGCCCTGGTCGAGAAACACGGCATTGCCTATCATGAGAAAACACTTGGCCAGCTCTTCTGCGATCATTCGGCGCGCGACATCGCCCGGATGCTCGAAACCGAATGCCAGGCCGCAGGAGTGCAAATCGTCACCGGCTGCGACATCCGCGAGGTCCGCCGCACGGACGGATTCATCGTCCGCTCCGATTCCGCCGAATTCCACGCCCCGGTCCTGGTGGTGGCCACCGGCGGGCTTTCCATTCCGAAATTGGGAGCCACCTCGATGGGCTACGACCTGGCGCGTCAATTCGGCTTGAGTATCCAGCCCACCCGGCCGGCGCTGGTCCCTCTAGTGCTGGGGGAGAAGGACCGCACGGAATATTGCGACCTGGCAGGAGTCTCCGCGGAAGTGCTCGCCTCCACCGGCCGTCAGTCGTTCCGCGAAAAAATGCTGATCACGCATCGCGGGCTGAGCGGCCCGGCCATTCTGCAAATTTCCTCCTATTGGGCGCCCCCTCACCCGATTGAAATCGACCTGGCGCCGGGCCGCGAAGTGTGCGCCGCGATTCTCCGGGCCAAGACAAGAAATATCGGTGCGGCACGGACCGCACTGCAAGCCGTTCTCCCCAAGCGCCTCGCCGTGCGCTGGCTGGATCTGCACGCGCCGCGGGCCTGGGCCAACCAGGACCTGCATCAACTGGAGCTGCTGACTCACAAATGGACAATCGAACCGGCCGGCACGGAAGGGTACGAAAAAGCGGAAGTCACCGCGGGCGGCGTGGACACAGACGAACTATCAAGTAAAACCATGGAAGCGCGAAAAATCCCGGGATTATTTTTTGTCGGCGAAGTGGTCGATGTGACCGGCCAACTGGGCGGCTTCAACTTTCAATGGGCATGGGCCTCCGGCGCGGCCGCGGGACGCTCTCTATAGGCACACGGCGAAATCCCTGATTTTCCAACACCTTGCGAAACATCTCCCCGGCTAACCAATCCGCCCTCTCAAACGTCTTATTGCATGTAGCACAGGACTGGCGCCTTCGGCCCAGAACCTCGATATTTTGCATGGCGGTGAAGGAGAAACTATGAATTCCAGGTCGTTTTGGAGAAGGCCGCAAGCGATCCTCGTTGCGATGCTTCTTCTGGCAGGAGTGGCGGGGCTGGGCATGGCTCGGGCCGGCCAGAATTTGTTTTCCCCCGGGTTGCACCCCGCCCTGAAGCTCGCGGACCCTGCCGAGGGCCCCAGCAAGACCGGATTCGCTCCGGTCGTCAAAGGCGTCCTTCCGGATGTCGTGAATATTTCCACCTCGAAAGTGGTTAAGGCGACGAATCCATTTTCGGGGAACCAGGATGATATTCCGCCTTTCTTCCAGCAGTTTTTCGGTCAACAGTTCCCGGGCGCGGGCCCCGACGGAAGGCCGCAAAGGCCGCGGGACCAGCGCGAGGACAGCCTCGGTTCCGGCGTGATCGTCAGCCCCGACGGATACATCCTCACGAACAACCACGTGATTGACGGCGCCACCGACGTCCGCGTCACGCTGTCCGACAAGCGCCAGTTGACGGCCAAGATCGTCGGCACCGATCCCAAGACCGACATCGCCGTCTTGAAGGTCGATGGAAACGATTTCCATGCCATCACCATCGGCGACTCGTCCAAGGTCGAGGTCGGCGATTACGCCCTGGCCATCGGCGATCCCTTCGGCGTCGGCCAAACCGTCACCATGGGCATCGTCAGCGCCATGAACCGCGGCAACCTGGGCATCGAGGATTACGAGGATTTCATCCAAACCGACGCGCCCATTAATCCCGGAAATTCCGGCGGCGCGCTGGTCAACGACCGCGGCGAACTTATCGGGATCAACACGGCCATTCTTTCTCATGGTTCGGGCGGCAATGAAGGCATCGGATTTGCCGTTCCCGTGAATCTCGCCCGCCAGGTGATGGGCCAAATCCTGGATCACGGCAAGGTAAACCGCGCGTACCTGGGCATCATGATTCAGGACGTTACCCCGGCGATCGCCAAGGCCATGAACCTCAAAGATATGCAGGGAGTTCTGGTGGGAGACGTCAGCCCCAACGGTCCGGCCAAGAAGAGCGGGATCCAGCGAGGCGACGTCATCACCGAACTCAACGGCAAACCCGTTCCCGACAGCCGTACCTTGCGGATGAGCATTTCCATGATGAATCCGGATTCCACCGTCAAACTGAAGCTGCTGCGAAACGGCACACCCACTGACGCAACCGTAACGCTGGGCACTTTGCCGGCTGCGCAGGAAGAGGCCAAAGCCGAAGAGAAGGGTTCGGAGGGCGCACTGGAAGGAGTGACCCTGCAGAATCTCGACTCGGATACGGCCAGGCAGTTGGGGTTGCCCGCGTCAACCAGCGGAGTCGTCGTCACCGACATCGCTCCGTCCAGCCCCGTCGCGGCGTCGGGCTTGAACCGGGGAGACGTGATTCAGGAAGTCAATCACGAACCGGTGAAAAGCGTGGCGCAGGCTGAAGTGGCGATTCGCAAGGCCGGCTCGAACGTCCTGTTACTCGTGAACCGCAAGGGAAACACCATGTTCATCGGCATCGCCAAGTAAGAGGCGCGCCACTTTCCTGGCGCTTGTTTTTTCCATGCAGGGGCACGGCAATGCCGTGCCCCTACTTTTTTGCCCGCAACGCTGCGCCGCTAGTTCTCATCCAACAACCTGAATAGTTTCGTGCGCACCTGAGTCTGCCCAATGCGTTTCCTGCTGAAACGAATATTGATCGCTGTTGCCGTCTTGCTCGCCGCGGCCTATGTCTATGACTATTTCTCCGTTCGCCATCGCATGGCTGCGCAAAAGCAGGGCGATCCGTTCGATGCGGTGACTTACCCGCACCTGCTGGCCATTCCTCAAAAAGGCAATCGCGTCGAGTACGCCCTCGACGCGCAATCGCCAATGATGACCGAACCCTGCGTCCATTCCCTGTTTCCGCATGACGGCTACTCCCCCTGCTGGTACGTCACGCGAAAAGCGGCGCGGCCGACGCCCATGTTCCTGGTGGTTTCCGCGTGGCCGTTGTAGGACAGACAATCTTGTCTGTCCGGTTTGATGCGCAACGGTGAGAATCTAGACCGGACAGACAAGAGTGCCTGTCCTACCAAATCCATTTCCGCTGACATCGTTTCGCACCGCTTTTCCGTCCGGTCGAGGAACAACGTAAAAAAACTCAAGCCGCTTGCCGCCTTCCTCATTTTCTTTCTTGGTTGTCGTTTGCCCGCGCACTCGCCGTCGTTTTGGAGCATTGCATATGGCCGAAGGCGGGTGTAGGTTAGGTTCACCTGGAAAGTCTCCGTGGAAATTCCGACCGAAACGAGACGCCAAGAAAATGCCTCGCCTGAGCCTGGAAGCCATGGGCACTTTGAACTCAAGACCAGCATTGATACGTTCGGAGGAATTCGATGCGCAAACGAATTGCAGTCATGGTGGCATTTGTTTTTGGTTTCCTGATGCTTTTTGTGTTCGGCGGCAAACTCGCGCCGGTGCAGGGCCAGCCGCAGTCCTCGGACACGGCCGCGCGCTTGCCGGACAAGGGCGGACAGGAACAAAGCGGACAATATGAAGTCGTTCGCGACTGGCCAAAGGCGTTGACGGCATTGCCGGGCCATGAAAAATGGACTTGGGGATCGCCGGAAGGCATCTTCGCGGAGAATCCAAACCGGATTTACGTTGTGGAACGCGGCGAGTTGCCGTTTTTGACGCGCATGAAAAATACGCCCATTCCGCAATTCGGGCCAAGCCTTTCTTTCCCCGTGAACCAAGCGCCCATGCGCAACGCCTCGCAGGGGCCGGTGGCCGCCGCGCCGGGCGAAGGCGGCACCGGTGAGACTCCGGGCGGGCCGGGCTTTTTGGGCAAGGATGGAATCGATTACCGCTGGGAGCATGTCTTCCTGATTCTGGACCGCGAGGGAAATATCGTCGAAAACTTGTCGCAATGGGACAAAATGTTCAAACGCCCGCACGCCGTCTATATCAACCCGTACGATCCGGAGAAGCATGTGTGGGTGGTGGAAGACGCGCGCTGCCAGGTCTATGAATTCACCAACGACGGAAAAAAATTGGTCATGACGCTCGGCACGGCCAACGAGCCGGGCGCCGACGCCAAACACTTCAACCGGCCGACCTTCCTGGCATGGCTCCCCGACGGCACCATGTTCGTCGCCGACGGTTACAACGGCACGCGCGTTGCGAAGTTCGACAAGAGCGGCGAGTTCCTTCTGGATTGGGGCAAGAAGGGTGATCTGGGCAAGGAGACGCGCCCCGGCTACTTCAATAGCGTCCACGGCATCGCCGTGGACCCAGTCACGCGGCGTGTTTTCGTGAATGACAGGGAGAACCACCGCATTCAGGTGTTCGATGAAAACGGAAAGTATCTCGATGAGTGGCGCACCGGCGATCCGCCGTCCCACGTCTACAGCATCTACATCGGCGCAGACCACAGGTATTTGTGGGGGGCGGATTCCGGTACCTGGAAGATGATCAAGTGGGACTTGAACGGAAAATTCCAGTACTCGTTTGGCTATCAGGGCGATGCTCCGGGCGCGTTCTGGGGCGTGCACCAATTCTCGGTGGACCAGGACGGCAACCTGTACGTTGCCGAAGTCTCCGCCGGGCGCGTGCAGAAGTTCCGGCCCATGCAGGGAGCCGATCCCGCAAAACTCATCGGCAAGCCGGAATACGTGGCCTGGAAAGATTGACGCGGTCCGAAGTCCGGCCCTCACTTCGGGTTTCTGCCGTAAGGCACGCAAGACAATCGGCTTGAATTTCCAGGAAGCCGTGGCCGCAATATCGCCACGGCTTCCTGCTTTTTGCGGGCGCGGCTATGCAGTTGGGACTGCGCCCACCATTGCGATTACAATTGGCCTGGAGGCCTAGACCCGATGAACTGGTTGATTTGGGCGTTGCTTTCCGCATTTTTCGCGGGCTTGACGGCGGTGCTCGCCAAAGTGGGCGTGCAGGAAATCGATTCCAACATGGCCACGGCGATCCGCACGGTCGTGATTCTGGTTTTTGCCTGGGCCGTCGCGCTGGTCACCGATCACCAGCCGTTCTCTGATATCGCCCGGCGCACCTGGATTTTTCTGATTCTTTCGGGAATCGCCACGGGCCTTTCGTGGCTTTGTTATTTTCGCGCCCTGCAACTCGGGCAGGTTTCCCGCGTCGCTCCCATCGATAAGCTCAGCGTGGTCATCGCCATCGCCCTGGCAGCAATTTTTCTGCGCGAGCACCTGACTTGGCATCACTATGTCGGCGGGGCATTCATATTTGCTGGAGCCGTGGTCCTGGCCTATGCGTGAAGCAGAGGGAAAAAATATTCCACTATTTACCAAGTAACACACCCCACTGGAAGCAATCGCAGGACCAAGACACGCGCGTCATCAGGTTTTCATCCGGCAATAATTCGCGTTTCCCTACCATTACTGCGCAACTATTTCCAGGCCTTCGTGTTTCTATCAGATAATCGGGGAAAAACGTTATGGGGGCCGTGCCCCAAGCCTGGGCGGGACGCCCGCTTGGCGCAAACAAACGCGACCGCTCCATTCTTGGAGGAGAACGAAAATGAATTCCAGAAATCTACGCCTGACCCTTGGATTTCTCTTGGCCGCTTTCCCGATGCTGCTGGCCGGCTGCGGCTCGAACTACACCTCGACGGGCATCACCGGCGGGACGCAAAACGGCACCGTCGCCTTGATGGTCAGCGACGCCTCGACTGAAGATTGGGCCACCATTGGCGTCAAGATCCTGTCGATTGCGCTAGTGCCGCAGGGCGGCGGGAGCAATGTGACCGTGTACACCGCGCCGACTCCAGCTCCGATGATCAACCTGGTGCAACTCGACCAGCTCGCCGAGGTTCTGGAAAACGCCACGGTTCCGGTAGGCACCTACACCGGCGCCGTGATCACCATCAGCGGCAATCCAAGCGACGTTCAGCTGACGACCTCGGCCGATCCGTCTTCAGGCTTGCTCGCTCTTTCCGGTGCGTCCGCGAACGTACCCTCGAACCAGATTCAAGTGCAGGGCACGTCGGGAAATTCGGGGAGTTTGACCGCAACCGTCAACGTAACCTTCGATTCCCCTCTGGTGGTCACGGCCAACGGGTCCAACGCACTCGACCTGGAATTCGATCTCTCGCATCCCGCTTTTATCGTGGGGCACCTGGGCGCCGGAGGAACAGTTTGGGGAATCAACTTTAGAGGCCCGCTGCGCCATCACCCTATTCCGGACCTCACCAGATTCCTGCTGCGCGACATTTACGGCACCGTGACCTCGGTGAATTCCGACGGTTCGCTGACCATCACGCGCGATTTCCCGATGGAGCCAGCTGCCGCTTCGCCGGTGTCGGAAAGCGTGATCTCGACCACTCACGCGCTCACGATTTTCCCGGACTCCACCAACGGAACGCTTTTCTATGACGTGGACGCCAAAACCAAACAGACCATCAACACCTACGCCACCGTCGCAACCGACCTAACCGCCGGAAAATTCGTTCGCATCACCGCGCGCTTTCAGACCGGCGGCACGCTGGTCGCCGTGCGGACCTGGACCAGCACCACGTTCGGCCACATCTTCGTGAGCCCTGAAGGCCACGTGCTTCACGTGAATACCACGACAAACGTAATCGACGTGGAGAACGAGGATGGACACCCCGTGCACCTGTCGGTGGACGCCAACACCTTGTTCTTCTCCGGAACCACGCAGATTGGCCAGGGCACGTCGTTCCTCACGAACCTGGAACGCGGCTTCAAGATTCACGCCAGCGTCGCCGATCCCCTGGCCGTTCCACTCGTCGCGAGCACGATCGACATTGAAATCGCGCGCTATGACGGCGTGATTTCCGGTGCGAATGTGAACGGCTTCACCTACACACGAAGTTTCCCGACGGCGAGGGACAGCTACATGGTCACCTTGCCCTACATTGCTCCGGGCACCGCGAACGGCAAGGATCCCATCTCCGGCAACGCGATCACTGGCTTCAAGTGGTGGAATTTCACATTCCCCACCATCGTTGACAGCGATGCGGCCGGAGGGACCGACGCCAACGCCATCAACGATTTCATCAACGCCACCAGCGGCACGGCATCGTTTGGCGGCACCGCGCTTCCGATTACGGCCACCGGCAGCACATACGCAAAATGGGGTGACGCGTCCGCGCTCAACGGCTGGTCGGCGCCCTGGACCGTGCTGATCCCCACGCCGATTCAGCTGGCGACCACCGCGCAAGGTTACAGTGATGGCAGCCCCAACGGCACCATCACCATCACCGCGCCCCTGGGCACAAAGGCGGTGACCGTGAACATGAGCACGGTTGGGGGATCTGCTACGCTGGTCTACCAGATCACTCGGACCGGCACCGTCGTGACCGTCACTCCGGAAGACATCACCACTGCGCAGGGAAAAAGCGACGTCACCACGAACCTGAAGAGTGGCACGCCCGTGGAAGTCGACGGCTTGCCTCAGCCCGACGGCACGATCAAGGCCTACGTCGTCCTCTACTACATAGGAGTCAGACCGACCGCGGTTGATTAGGGCTTGCGATTTCGGCATGACCTTCGATTGCTGGGGGCATGATTGAGAAAACCACGGGACGCTCGCTTTGGCGGGCGTCCCGTGGTGCTTTTAAGTAGCACAGGCACTCTTGCCTGTGTGGTTTTTGCGAGTGGAATTGAATCGGTGGTGTATTTGGAGATTACAAACCCACACAGCCAGGAGTGGCTGTGCTACTGAAATTCCCTATCAGGTGCCTTGCGCGGTAGCACCATTTCAACGTCCTGTAAATTTCGAAAAACAATTCTCTGCAAGGTCACGCAAGAGATATCTACGCCTTCGCGTTCTCCGACGCCCCAGCCCACTTTCCCTGCGCCTTCACAATGATCTCGATCACTTCCCGCACCGCGCCGTCTCCGCCTGAGCGCGCCGTGACGTAATGCGCGACGCTCTTCACTTCAGGAGCGGCGTTCGCCACGGCCACCGCGAGGCCCACGCGCTTCAAGATGGACAGATCGGGGAGATCGTCGCCGACGTAGGCGACCTCCTTCTCGTCCGCGCCGGTTATGTGCAAAATTTCCTCGTACGATTCGATCTTGGTCGCCTTTCTCTGGTACACAAACTCAATTTCGCATTCCCGCGCGCGCTGCGACACGGCGCTTGATTCCCTGCCCGTGATCAGCCCTGTCCGCAACCCTGCCGCGCGCGCCAGCTTCAACCCTGCGCCGTCATACGCGCTGAACCCCTTGATCTCGCTGGCCGTGCCGTCGCGCCGCGAGAGCAGCCAGATGCGCCCGTCGGTGAGCACGCCGTCGACATCAAAAAGCAGGACGCGGATTTTTTTCGCGCGCAGCGATAAAGCTGGATTCGCGGCGGGGCGATTTGTATGTTTCTTTTTTGGCGGCAAATGTCCCTCACAGATTGACTCGATCCAACACCGGGCAAGCAATCAAAGCGCGCCGCAGTTTCTGGTAGCGTAGACTTCAGTCTGCGCTACAAAAAATCAAAACAGTTCCAGCGTCCACAAATCGTGCAAATGCACCACGCCCACCGGTTTCCGCTCGGCGTCGATCGCAACCAGCGACGTGATCTTTCTCTCTTCCATGATGCGCAGAGCGCTGCCGGCCAGTTCCCCCGGCGCAATCGTCTGCGGGTTTTTGCTCATGCAGTCGCCCACCACCAGATCGATCGTCGCCGCGCCGCGCTGCTGCATCAAGCGGCGCAAATCGCCGTCGGTCAAAATTCCCGCGAGCCGACCCTCGGCGTCCACCACCGTGGTCATGCCCAGGCTTTTCTTGCTGATCTCGTAGATGACATCCGGCATCTTCGCGCCAAGGCCCACGCGCGGCAGGGCTTCCCCGGCGTGCATTAAATCCTCGACGCGCAGCAGTTTCTTGCCCAGCCGCCCGCCCGGATGCAGCGCCGCAAAATCGCGGGGGCTGAATCCCCTCCGATCGAGCAGTGTGATGGCCAGCGCGTCGCCCATGGCCATGGCCGCGGTCGTCGAAGCAGTCGGCGCCAGATTCAGCGAGCACGCTTCTTCCTTCACGCTGACGTCCACCACCACGTCGCTCGCCATGGCAATCGTGGATCGCGGATTCCCGGTCAGCGCAATCAGACGCAGCCCCAACCGCTTGACCGTTTCCAGCAGCGCGATAATTTCCTGGGTCTCGCCGCCGTAGCTCACCGCCAGCGCCACGTCGTCGCGCATCAACATGCCCAGGTCGCCGTGCACGGCTTCGGCCGGATGCATGAAGATCGCCGGCGTTCCCGTGCTGGAAAATGTGGCCGCGATTTTCCGTCCGATCAGCCCCGATTTTCCCATTCCTGTGACCACCACGCGGCCCTTGCACGCCATCAGCAGTTCGGCGGCTTGCTCGAAATTATTGTCCAGACGCCGGGCCAGCTCGCCGATGGCCTCGGCCTCGATGCGCAGCACGCGCTTGGCGGTCTCGTGGCTCACTGTACGCTCCAGCCGCGCACCAGCGCGCTGATCTGCTTCAGTTTTCCCAGCAAACCGGGAAGCTCGGCCAGCGGCAGGGCGTTGGTGCCGTCGGAAAGCGCTTTCGGTGGATTCTCGTGAACCTCGAGGAACACGCCGTCCACTCCCACGGCGGTTCCCGCGCGAGCCAGCGGCTCGATGAATTCTGGCTGCCCTCCGCTCGATTTCCCCGCGCCGCCCGGCAACTGCACCGAGTGCGTGACGTCGAAAATCACCGGGCATCCCGTCTTGCGCAGAATCGGGAACGAGCGCATATCCACCACCAGATTCTGGTAGCCGAACGACGCGCCGCGCTCGGTGAGAATCACGCGATCGTTTCCCGCCCGGTTCACTTTTTCCACCGCGTTGGACATTTCCCACGGCGAAAGAAATTGCCCCTTCTTCAAATTCACCACCCGCCCCGTTTTTCCAGCGGCGAACAGCAGATCCGTCTGCCGCGAAAGAAACGCGGGAATCTGCAGCACGTCGGCGACTTCCGCCGCCGGCGCGGCGTGAGACACTTCATGAATATCGGTCAGTATGGGCACAAAAAAAGCATCCTTGATTTTTTTCAGGATGCGCAGCCCCTCTGTCAGCCCGGGCCCACGGTAGGATTGCTCGGACGAGCGATTCGCTTTGTCATAAGACGCCTTGAAAATAAACGGCACCTTCGCGTGCGCGGCAATATCCACCAGGTGCTCGGCCATCATCAGCGCGTGCTTCTCGCTCTCGATTACGCAAGGCCCGGCCACCAGCACCAGCGGCTGGTTCCCCCCAATGCGGAAGTTTCCAATCGAGATTTCGCGTGCGGTCTGCATTTTCTTCACGAATAAAGATTCAGAATCCCCGGCAAGTTTCCCAAGAGAGCACGCCGAACCGGCTTTTGTAGCGCCGGCGTCCCGCCGGCTCTTTGCTTCCGTCCGCGCCCCGAAAAATGCCGGCAAGATGCCGGCGCTACAACGTCCGGAACGCGGTTCATAGCCTATGCGGGAGAATGGAGTTTTGCAATGGCGGGAACAGCAAATTCAGCGCTAGCCAATCCGCACTTCTCCCCGCGGCTGGAACGCGGCCTCGTCATCGCACCCTGTCGCATGGGGAGACGATTTCGTGGCGCTGGCGGGACGCCGGCGCCACGAAACACCGGTTTCCGCGGAGCATTGAGGGCTCTAATCCTTTTGCTCTGCTGAGGAGCAATAATCAGGCTTAAGAAAATTTAGAATTAATTTGACGGCGAAGGCTTGGCCGCCATGGATGCGGCATTGGTTTTCCCGCCGCCGACGGCGCCGGTGCCGCTCTGCTGATGCGCGAGGGCCGCGCCCACGAACGCATGGAAGAGCGGGTGCGGCGCGAGAGGTTTTGATTTAAATTCCGGATGGAACTGGCAGCCCAGGAACCAAGGGTGTTCCGGCGCCTCGACAATTTCCACGTACTTGCCGTCGGGAGAGCGCCCGGTGATGCGGAAACCCGCTCCGGTCAGCGTCTTTTCATACTCGCAGTTGAATTCGTAACGGTGGCGGTGACGTTCGCTGATGTCCGTGGTGCCGTACGCGCGAAACGCGGTGGAATCCTTTTCGATCTTGCATGGCCACGCGCCCAGACGCATCGTGCCGCCCATTTCGTCCACGCCCAGCAGTTCGCGCAGCTTGTAGATCACGCGGTGCGGCGTCTGCGGATCGAACTCGGTGCTGTCGGCCCCGGCCAGCTTGGAAACGTCGCGTGCGTACTCGATCGTCGCGCACTGCATGCCCAAGCAAATGCCGAAGAAGGGAATTTTCTGCGTGCGCGCGTACTGGATCGCGTACACCATTCCCTGAATCCCGCGCTTGCCGAATCCGCCGGGCACCAGGATGCCGTCCGCGTGGGCCAGGCGCGCCGCCGCCGTTTCCGGCGAATCGAGGTCTTCCGCCTCGACCCACTCGATCACCGTGCGCCGCTTGTGCGCCAAGCCGGCGTGCACCAGGGCTTCGCGCAAACTTTTATAAGCGTCCTCAAGCTGCACGTATTTCCCGACCACTGCAATGCGCACTTCGCCCTGCGGATTGCGCACGCGATCGAGCAGGTCCATCCAGGGCTTCATGTCGCGCTCGTACGCCTGCAAATGCAGCAGGCGCAGAATCTCGTCGTCCAGGCCCTCGTCGGCCAGCGCCACCGGCACGCCGTAAATCGTGTCCATGTCGCGCATGGAAATCACGCGCGACTCGGCCATGTTGCAGAACAGCGCGATTTTATTTTTCAAGTCCTGCGGCAGGTAGCGGTCGCTGCGGCACAGCAGCAAGTCCGGCTGAATCCCGATCGAAAGCAGTTCCTTCACCGAGTGCTGCGTCGGTTTGGTCTTCAATTCACCGGCCGTGGGAATGAACGGCACCAGCGTGACGTGCACCAGCACGGAATTTTCCGGCCCCACTTCCAGGCGAAATTGCCGGACCGCTTCCAGAAACGGAAGCGATTCGATGTCGCCGACCGTGCCGCCAATCTCCACGATCACCACGTCGGTATCGCCGGAAATCTTGCGGAACGCCGCCTTAATCTCGTCGGTCACGTGCGGGATCACCTGCACGGTCTTGCCGAGATAATCGCCGCGGCGCTCCTTCGAGATGATGGATTCGTAGATTCTGCCCGTGGTCCAGTTGTTATCGCGCGTGAGCTTGGCGCTGGTGAAGCGCTCGTAGTGCCCCAGGTCCAGGTCGGTCTCCGCGCCGTCGTCGGTGACGTACACTTCACCGTGCTGATACGGGCTCATCGTGCCCGGATCCACGTTCAAATAGGGATCGCACTTTTGGAGGGTAACTCGGAGACCTCGGCTTTCGAGCAGGCAGCCAATCGACGCCGCTGCCACGCCTTTGCCAAGGGAAGATACAACGCCACCGGTAACAAAAATATACTTCTGCCCCATCCGCTCAGTTCCGTCCGCAAAATAAATTTTACGGGTTACAGAACTGGTAAAACCTCCAGGAAGATGTTGGCGTACAACGCATTCTACGGGGAATGCGCGCCTCTGTCAATGCTGGGGTGGTTTTGTAGGACAGACACTCGCGTCTGTCCTACTAAAACCGTTGACACTGCGGAATGGCTGGGATAAACCGCCATATACGAATCTGGAGGAACTTGATGCGAACGCATTCGCGGTGGATGGGCCCTGCTGCCCTCACGGCATTTCTGCTTGTGGCGAATTTCTCCGCCAGCGCACAGACCGGAACGAAAAACGGGGAATGGCAGACCTACGGAGGCGACCTGGCCAGCACGCGCTACGCCCCGCTCGACCAAATCAACGCCGCCAATTTCAACAAGCTCCAGTTGGCCTGGCGCTTCAAGACCGATTCGCTTGGCCCGCGCCCGGAATTTCAATTCGAGTCGACGCCGCTGATGATTCACGGCGTGCTCTATACGACGGGTGGATCGCGCCGCGCGGTGGTGGCCCTCGATGCGGCTACGGGCGAAATGCTCTGGATGCACAGCGAAAATGAAGGAGCGCGTGGCGCCAACGCGCCGCGCCAGCTTTCCGGCCATGGCCTGGCATATTGGACCGATGGAAAAGAAGAACGCATTTTGTACGTCACACCCGGCTACCGGCTGATCGCGCTCGACGCCCATACCGGCATCCGCGTTCCCGGCTTCGGCAAGGACGGCGTCGTCGACCTGAAACTGGACGACGACCAGGACATCGATTTAGTCACCGGCGAAGTGGGCCTGCATTCCACGCCCGTGGTCGCGAAAAATGTCGTCATCGTCGGCGCTGCGCACCTGACAGGAGGAGTTCCCCACGTCAAGAAAAATGTGAGAGGCTACGTCCGCGGATTCGACGTGCGCACCGGAAAGCGCCTCTGGATTTTTCATACCATCCCGCTCCCCGGCGAATACGGCAGCGACACCTGGGAAAAAAATTCGCTAGTCAACACCGGAAATACCGGCGTGTGGGGACAAATTTCGGTGGACGAAGATCTAGGCCTTGTCTACTTGCCGGTTGAGTTGCCCACCGGCGATTACTTCGGCGGCGACCGCCCGGGCAAAGCACTGTTCGGCGAGAGCGTCGTCGCCGTGGATTTGCAAACGGGCAAGAGAAAATGGCACTACCAACTGGTGCATCACGGCCTGTGGGACATGGACATTCCCTGCGCGCCGATCCTGGCCGACATCACCATCAACGGCAAGACCGTGAAAGCCCTGGCGCAGCCGACCAAGCAGGCCTTCCTCTACGTCTTCAATCGCGAAACCGGAGAGCCCATCTGGCCGATCGTCGAAAAACCCGTGGCGCAGGGCGATGTGCCCGGAGAGTGGTATTCGCCCACGCAGCCGTTTCCGAGCAAGCCGCCCGCCTTCGACAATCAGGGAGTTTCCAGCGACAACCTGATCAATTTCACGCCGGAGCTTCATGCGGAAGCCGAAAGAATCATCGAAAAGTATCGCGTCGGCCCGCTGTTTACGCCCCCTTCCGTCAGTAAAGCCGAGGGGCCGCTGGCCACGATTGCATCTCCGGGCGCCACCGGAGGAGCGAACTGGCCGGGCGGCTCGTACGATCCAGACACGCACACCGTGTACCTGTTTTCGCAAACCGCGATCGCAATTTTGGGTTTGGTTCCCACTCCCGGCCCGAATATTTCCGACATGGAGTACGTCCAGGGAACTGCCGGAGTCACTCCTCGAAATGGACGGGCGATGGGCGCTCCGCCGATTGCCGCGCCCGCCGCGGCGCCACCGGCAGTACCCGGAGGAGAAGGCGGAGGCCCTGGTCTGACCGTCGAAGGCATGCCGCTGCTGAAACCGCCCTACGGCCGGATTTCAGCCATCAACCTGGATCGCGGCGAAATCGTCTGGCAAATCGCGCACGGCGAAACGCCGGACAACATCCGCAACAATCCCGCGCTCAAGGGCGTGAACATCCCGCGCACCGGCCGCGCGGGAATCATCGGCGTGCTGACAACCAAAACGCTGGTGATCGCCGGCGAAGCCGGTTTTTTCACCACGCCTTCCGGCGCCCGGGGCGCAATGCTGCGCGCGTATGACAAATCCACGGGCAACGAAGTCGGCGCGGTGTACATGCCGGCGCCGCAGAGCGGCTCGCCGATGACCTATATGGTCAACGGGCAGCAGTATATTGTGGTCGCCATCAGCGGGCGCGATTACCCGGGCGAGTTGCTGGCGTTCCGGTTGCCGCAATCTTAGCGGCGGGCCGGGGGACGGCAATGCCGTGCCCCTACACCTAAGACGCCATTCCTGTAGACAGCAGCCATCTCACATGAATTTTCCGGCGTTCGTTTCTGCGCAAAACCCCGCGTGGATCGAACGCAATCTCCTCGATTGATGCTTTAGCAAGAATTCTTGCATTCCTTGGGGTACATTCGTTCGCCCTCAAACCCCTGCGGGATTGGGAAGTGGGCCAGCGGCCGCGAGGGATCTCAAATTTCTTTTGACATTATGCCGGGTGAACGATCTAATGTTTCACTCCGCACAGTGCAGGCGACACAATGATGCGATTGCGCATCTATGCCACGCGGGGGAAGTGAACCTATTCAGCATCCTAGCGCCAGCCAGCCCGGGGTGTTGCAAGTGTGCGGATTTGGAGCGGCCTGGCCTTTGGACTTTGTGCGCGGGCGTGCCTTGGGATAATTATCGTGGTGACGGGTATGGGCTCTACTTGGAGCCCGCTAGAGACGGGTACGGGCTCTATTTGGAGCCCGCTGTAATAAAGGCGGGGGGGACTTCTAGTGTTTCCATCGAGAATCGATGTTCAACTCCGGAGGGCGCGCTGGCCACATTTTTTTCTGATTTTTGCGTTGCTGCCGGCGCTGGCCGCTTTGAGTTCCTGCGGGAGTTCCACGACGCCTGCCGCGCCGACGATTTCGATCAGCGCGGCGGCAAGCAGCGTGAGCGTCAATGGCACCGTGCAGTTCACCGCCATCATCGCGAACCTGAGCAGTACGCTGGTGAATTGGGAAGTGGCCGGAGTAATCGGCGGGAACCTGGCGACCACCGGATCGATCGACTCCAATGGCCTGTATACCGCGCCTCCCACGCCGCCCACACCCAATAACGTAGTCGTGATTACGGCCGTCGCGCAGGCGCAAACCAGCCTCACCGCCACGTCCAACCTGACCATCACTCCCCCGGCCACGATTACGGGGATTACGCAAACTCCGGCCAGTGCCAACGTGGTGGCCGGAACGCAGGTGACGTTCAATGCGACGTTTTCCAGCGGCACGGGAATCGGCGTCAATTGGTTCATCAACAACAGCCCCACGTGCAGTTCGACACTCGGGACCCAAAACGGCCTCGTGGTCGTGAACGGGCAGAACACCTTCCCCTTCGGTCAAATGACCAACCAGGGAGTTTACACAGCGCCCGTAATCCCGCCACCCGGCGGTGCGATCGCGCTGACGGCAGTTTCGCAGGCCGACTCCAAGCAGACACTTTGCGTGCCGGTGATCCTGGCCTTCGGAAATAAATCCCTCGATGGCGCTTACGCATTTTCCACCAATGGAAGGGTGATTTCGACCAACGCGTTTTTCGCGCGCGCGGGCCGGTTCACGGCCGGGTCCGGCGCCATCAGCGGAGGGCTTGAGACCTACAATGAAGTGGGACAGGGCGGGGCGACGCAGCACACTTTCATCGGAAGCTACAACATCGGCGCCGACGGCCGGGGTGTCATGCTGTTTTGCGAAGACACTAGCGCCAGCAACTGCTCGGCTTCGGCCGCTTCCGTGTTCTTCAAGGTGGCCGTCATTTCCGCGCAGCAGGTTCAGATCGAGGAATTCAGCGCGCCCGGATCGAATACTGCACCGCGCACGGCCAGCGGGCAGATGCTTCTGCAGGAACCCTCCGTATTCAATACGGCGGGATTGAGCGGAGCCTACTCCTTTGATTTTTCCGGAATTCTGACGGGCACCACGCAGTTGTCGATGGTGGGAGAGTTCAGCGCGAACAGCCAGGGCTTGATCACGCCCTCGGTGATCTCCACGATCCCCGGAATCCTGGACATCAACAACGGCGGCAACCTCAGTCAGGCACAGATTTCCGGCACATCGTCTTATTCCATCAATTCCAGCGGACAAGGCTCGGCGACGCTGCTCACTAACGACCCGACGTTTCCGAATCTGGCGTTCAACCTTTACATCGTTTCGGCCAGCCGCGCCGTGTTCATCGAGTCCGACGGCAACGCCGTGGTTGCGGGCGATGCGATCAAGCAGCAGAATTCTTCACCCTGCGCCTGGGGCACAAACTCGCTCAACGGCTCCGCCGTTTTGCAAACCAACGGCAAGAGCGCAAGCGGCAGCGTGACCGATTTGATCGCATTCACAGCCAATGGCACGGGTGCGGCCACCGCGGGATCGAACGATGAAAATAATGCCGGGGTCGTTTCCTCCGGAAATTCCCTCGGGGGCGCGTACAACATCGACAGTACCGCCGGGCAATGCGGCCGGGGCACGTTGTCCTTGGGCACCCCCGCGAGCCACTCGTATGTCTTCTACATGATTTCGACGTCTTCCGCTGTGGTCCAGGAAACGACTGCGGGGATCGTTGGCCACGGGTTCCTGGTCAAGCCGCAGACCGGATCGGTCGCGCTGGAGCCGCTCAGCAGCTTCGCGCTCAGCCTGGCCGGAACCAACGGCGCGGGTGCCAACGCGAAACGGAAAGAATTGCTCGGTCAATTCAATGTGGGCAGCACCGGCAGCGTGGTGGCGAATGCGGGCGGATCGTTCGGCTCGCTGGATATCAACAATGCCGACGGCCTGGGCACCACGCAGAGCATTGCGCTCACGGGGGGCGCGATGACCGCGGGGAGCCGCGCGCTCCTGTCGCTCACATCGGCGGGACCCACGACACAGCATTTCGTTCTGTACCAGGTCAGCCCGACGCAGCTATTCGTGATGGGCATTGATCCCGCCCCGGCGGGCGTTGCCCTTGGCTCGCTGTTTCAACAATTCTAGCGGACGGCCGCGCGGCGCACAGTCCCGGGGCGCGGTGCGGCACGCCCTTGCCGGTGCGCTGCCGGGAAGTTTGGCAAGTCAATTCGCGATTTGGAGAGATTGTTGAACGTGAAGCAGACGAACGGACCATGCCAGGAATTGCGGGCCCAGCGCCGCGAATCGCCGCGGTGGAAGAGGGCCGCGCGGTGAAACGTCTCTCCCTGATTGCCCTGCTGGTTGCCGCCATCGGCACGGCCTCGTGTCACGGTACCCCAACCGCCAGCACGGCGGTGGCTTGCACCACCACGGACGCTACCACCTCCAGCTCTTCGTCTTCTTCCTCATGTACCGACCCGGTGACCGGCATCACGGTCACCATTTCGCCCGTCACCATCTCCGTCAACGTCGTCGCCTCCACGCAATTTTTCGGCAGCGCCTCCGGCGGCACCAACTCAATCCTCGTCTGGAAGGTGAATGACGTCATCGGCGGCAATGACACCGTGGGTAGGATCGATTCCAGCGGCCTTTACCGTGCTCCGAGCGCCGCCCCCTCTCCCTCCACCGTTAAGGTGTCTGCCACTGCCTTTGAGGACATGAATGTTTCCGCCACATCCACGGTGACCATCACGCCGCCTCCGGTCGTAACCATCGCTCCCACTTCCTGGACCATGGCGGCCGGAACGGCTAACACGAAGGCCTTCACTCCGACCGTGACCGGCGCCGCCACCACCAACGTCGATTGGTATGTGGGAGCCCCGGGAACTAATCCCATTCTGGGCGGAAACGCCTTACTCGGCACCGTGGATGCCAATGGCGTGTACACTTCTCCGCGAACGCCGCCACTGGGCTCGGCCGTCACGGTCACGGCTGTTTCGCGCGACTTCCCACTTTCCTCCGCCAGTGCAGCCGTAACGATTTCGGGCTACTCTACCTCTTCCTTGCAGGGGCAGTTTGCCTTCTCGGTCTCGGGCCGCAACGCCTCAGGCCCGTTCTTTCGCGCCGGCAGCTTTACGGCGAACGGCTCGGGAGGATTGACCAGCGGATTGGAAGATATCAACGAAGCATCCGGAGTAACTCCCGGGTTGTCCTTCACCGGCGCCTACGCGGTGACTGCCGATGGGCGCGGCAGTCTGCAATTTGCCGACGGGCATTCGCCAGCCACGTTTGATTTCGTCCTGGTCAACGGCAATCAACTGCAGATCACAGGCTTCGACAATACCGGCGCCGCCAGCGGACAAGCGTTCGCGCGGGACGTGACCGCGTTCAGCAATGCGGCTCTCTCCGGCACCTATGTATTCGATTTCGCGGGCGTGCAGGGAGCGAATGGGCTTTCGCAAGTCGGCGAGTTTACGGCCGATGGCTCGGGAAATGTCACGCGCGGCCTGATGGATTCGAGCGCCGGCGGCGTGGCCAATCCGCAAATCGCCATTACTGGCGGGACCTATTCGGTGAATTCCAACACCGGCCGGGGGACCGCCACGCTGGTCACCTCGGGCGCGACATTCGATCTCAACTTCTACGTCGTCTCGCGCGGCTCGGCCGAGTTCGTGGGTACCGATGCCTCGCAACAAGTTGCCGGCGCAACTTCGCAGCAGACTCCGAATGCGACGTTCAGCGCCGCTTCACTGCTTGGAAATTTTGCGTTTCTGCTGTCCAATGCCGCATCAGGCGGCACGTTTGCCTCGGCCGGAAGTTTTTCGGCGGACGGAAACGGCAACCTGACCAGCGGCGTGCTCGATGAAAATTCAAGCGGCGCGCTGACCGCGAACCTGGCCTTCAACGGAACCTACAGCGTCACGGCCAACGGGCGGGGCGTTGCCACCTTTACCGGCGGACGCACGTACGTTTTTTATCTCGCGTCGATCGGCAACGCTATTTTCCAGCAAACCGACCTGGCCCATCCCACAAACGACGGCCTTCTTGCGCGCGAGCAAGCCGCGGCATTTTCGCAAGCACAGATCGCGGGCAACTATGCATTGGCCACAAGCGGCCTCGCCGGTTCTTCCGCGGAAGTGGTCACCGGTGAGCTGGCCGCCGACGGGGCGGGAGTCGTATCTTCCGGAACCATCGACCTCAATGCCGGCGGAACTCTTTCTCCCGCCGTGGCCGTGACCGGCGCGTACGCCGCGTCGTCCTCGGCCCAACGCGGCACCCTTGCGCTCACCCTCCCCAGCCCCCTGAACCAGACGCGCAATTACGCCGTCTACGTCCTCACTTCTCCCCAGACTCTCCCCGCGCAGCAGATCCTGCTGATCCGCATCGACGCGGCTCTCCCCGCAAGCGGCATGCTCTTCCGCCGGTTTTAATTCAGGATTGGGTCTGTGTAAGGAACCTGCAGGGGCCTACGCCGATCGCGCCTCGCGCAACAATTGCTCCACCCGCGCGACATCCTCCGGCACATCCACGCTCACCGAATCGTGCGCGGTTTCCGCGACGCGGATCTTGTACCCGTTCTCCATCCACCGCAACTGCTCAAGCTGTTCGATGCGCTCCAGGTCTCCCAGTGGAAGCGTCGGAAACTCCAATAGCGCCGCGCCGCGAAACGCGTACAGCCCGAGGTGTTTCATGTGCTGCACATGCACGGGAGATTCGCGGTCTCGCACCCAGGGAATCGGCGCGCGCGAAAAATACAGCGCGTTGCCGTCGAAATCCAGAACCACCTTCACGATATTCGGGTCCATGATGTCGGCCGGCTTGGCAATGGGCACCATCAGCGTCGAGATCTGCACGCTTTCGTCCGACTCGATCGCCTCGACCGCGGCGTCGATGGCGTCCGGCTCGATCAGCGGCTCGTCTCCCTGCACGTTCACGAAAATTTCCGGGCCCTCGCGGGCCAGGCCGGCGGCGACTTCGGCGACGCGCTCGGTGCCGGAGCGATGCTCGGCCCGCGTCATCGCCGCTTCACCGCCAAATGAGGCCGCGGCCTTCAGGATGCGTTCGTCGTCGGTGGCGATGATCACTCGCGATATTTTTTTCGCCCGCCGCGCGCGCTCCCATACCCGTTCGATCATGGATTTTCCGCCCAGAGAGACCAGGGGTTTGCCCGGCAGGCGGGTGGCGGCGTAACGAGAGGGTATTACGGCAATAGCCATAAAGTTTTTTCACCGCGCGCCGATCATCGATTTGCGCGCTGCAATATTTCAGATGCTATCACATGCCGCGGCCGTTCGCCGACTCAGGCGCGCCCCCTCAACGGCGCACTGTCAAAATTACGCATGGGCAACTCCTGGGTCTAACTGGCATCGTAATCGACCAGCGGCCCGATTTCTTTCCCGTTCGCGATGCCGGGTATGGTACATGAAGTAAATAAATTGTCACATCCAGATCGGGGGCCTTGCGCGGGAATGGACCAGTGGTAGAATGGGGCAGGTTCGGAATCGGAACCACCGCAACCGCCCGGGCAGCGCCGGCAAAGGCAGGCAAAGCGGTGATGGCAGAACCAACTCGAAATCATGCACGCGCACTCGCCCTTGCTGTGTGCGCTCTTCTCTGCACCGCAGTCTACGCGCAGGACCAAGGCCCCGTTTCTCCACCCAAGCACTCCGACGAATTAAAAATTAAGCCGGGGCAAGGAATCAAGGTTGACGTAAACCTGGCTCTGGTTAACGTCACCGTTACCGACCCGCTCAACCGCCTGGTCACGGGCCTGGAAAAGGATAATTTCCGCGTCTACGAGGACGGCATCGAGCAGGAAGTCGTAACCATGTCCAGTGAAGACGTGCCCGTCTCCATTGGCCTGATTTTCGATATGAGCGGCAGCATGTCGGACAAGGTCGACAAAGCGCGCCAGGCCGCCGTGCAATTCATGCGCACGGCGAATCCCCTCGACCAGTTTTTCCTGGTAAGTTTCAACGACCGCGCCGAATTGACCAGCGGGTTTACCAGCAGCGTCGAGGAACTCCAGAACCGCATGATGTTCACCGCCTCCAAGGGACGCACCGCGCTGCTCGATGCCGTCTATCTGGGCCTCAGCCAGATGAGGGGTGCACACAACGCCAAACGGGCCTTGCTCATCATATCGGATGGGGGAGATAATCATAGTCGGTACAGCGAGAACGATGTTCGCAACTTTTTGAAAGAGGCCGACTGCCAGCTCTACGCCATCGGTATCTACGACGATATCGGCGTTCGATCCAGAACTAGCGAAGAATTGAACGGCCCCTCGCTGCTTTCCGAAATGACCGAAATGACCGGAGGCCGTACCTTTCCGGTCGGCAACATCGGCGAATTGCCCGACATCGCCGCAAAAATCGGAATGGAGCTGAGGAATCAATATGTCGTGGGATATAAACCAAGCAACGCGGTACACAACGGAACTTGGCGAAAGATCAAAGTCAAGCTGCGCCCCCCCAGAGGGCTTCCTCCCCTCACCGTCTATGCGAAAACCGGGTATTACGCCCCGGCGCAGTAGCCGCCTGACGCCTTTCCTGCTCACCTTGTTTCTGGCTTGTGCGGGTGTGTGCCTGGCGACCGTGGCTCTGGCCCAGCAAAACGCGCCCGTTTCCCCATCCAGCAAGCCCGCGCCGCCGCCGGCTGCCCCGCAAGAACCTTCGCCGGACTCCTACAAGATCAAGACGGCGGTCAACCTGGTCGTGCTGCACGCTTCCGTGCTGAATGACCGCAGCGCCTTCGTGCCGGGCCTGAAGGAAGAAAATTTCCGGGTCTTCGAGGATAAGGTCGAGCAAAAGCTTTCCGTCTTCAAGCAGGAAGACGTGCCGGTCAGCTTCGGCCTGGTCGTGGACAACAGCGGCAGCATGCGCGCCAAGCGCCCGCAGGTCAACGCCGCGGCATTGACCTTCATCAAAACGTCCAACCCGCAGGACGAAGGCTTCGTCGTCAATTTTAACGACGACTATTACCTCGACACCGAGCACGACTTCACCAGCGACCTGGCCGAAATGAAAACCGCGCTGGAACGCATCGACGCGCGTGGCAGCACGGCCCTGTTTGACGCCGTGATCGGCTCGCTCGATCACCTGAAAAAGGGCACGCGCGACAAAAAAGTAATTCTGGTGGTCACCGACGGCGAGGATAACGCCAGCCGCCACACCCTGGAACAAACCGTCGAGCAGGCCCAGCGCAATAACGCGCTCATTTATGCAGTGGGTGTGTTCAGCGACGACGACATCAAGCACGATCACCGCGCCATGAAACGCGCCCGCACCGCGCTCAGCCAACTCGCCAACGCCACCGGCGGACTGGCCTTTTTCCCGGAAAGCGCCGACGACACCGAAGCCATCTGTACGCAGATCGCTCGCGACCTCCGCAACCAGTACACGCTGGCCTATTACCCGACCAACGCCGCGCGCGACGGCTCGTTCCGCGCCGTGGCCGTCGACGTTGTTCCCCCGCGAGGCATGGGAAAACTCAGCGTGCGCACGCGCTCCGGATACTACGCTCCGCGTACGCCGGCCTCCGGAAATTAAAGTGATTCGTGATTTGTGACTCGTGATTCGTGAAAAATATTTCTCTCACGAGCCATTGGGAGTGGGCTGCGCTTTGGTAGGACAGGCTTCAGCCTGTCCTACTCAACCGCCGGAAATCATCGCCAAAAAACTTTTCCCGTGCGGAATCACCCCGCCGAAATTTTCGGCAATCGTCTGCCCCATGTCCGCAAGCGTGTCACGCACACCAAGGTTCACGCCGCGCTTCCCTCCCGGGCTGTACGTCACGATGGGCACATATTCCCGCGAATGGTCCGTGGTCGGCCAGGCCGGGTCGGGATCGCAGCCATGATCGGCGGTGGTCATCAGCAGATCGCGCGGCGCGAGCGCTTTCAAAAGGGGCGCGAGCAGCAGATCGAACTCCTCGAGCGACTTCGCAAATCCCTCCACATCTTTCCGGTGGCCGTAGAGCATGTCAAAATCCACCAGATTCGCAAACACCAGGCCTGACTTCTGCTCGCCCAGCGCGGCGTGCAACTTCTGCATCCCGTCCGTGTTGTTTTTCGTGGTCACGTAGCGGTCCACGCCACGCCCGTTGTAAATGTCGTGAATCTTTCCGATCCCGAAAATGGGCACTTTACGCTCGACCAGCACGTCCATCAGCATCGGCCGCGGCGGCTCGACCGCATAATCGTGCCGCCGCTCGGTGCGCCGGAAATTTCCCGGCGAGCCCGTAAAGGGCCGGGCAATCACGCGCCCCACTTTGTGCGGCCCGTCCAGCATTTTCCGCGCGATTTCGCACATCCGGTACAACTCTGCAATTGGAATCACGTCTTCGTGCGCGGCAATCTGAAAGACACTGTCGCCGGACGTGTACACGATCGGAAACCCAGTCCGCACGTGCTCTTCGCCCAACTCCTTGATAATTTCCGTGCCCGAGGCAGGCTTGTTCCCGATCGTCTTGCGCCCGATAGCTTTCTCGAACTGCTCAATTAATTCCCTTGGAAAGCCCTGCTTGTACACCGGAAACGCCTGTGGCAGCCAGATCCCCGCCATCTCCCAGTGTCCGGTGGTCGTGTCCTTCCCCGGCGAATGCGTGGCTCCCTTGCCGTAACACCCTTCCGGATTCGCAGGAGGCGCCAAGTGATCGAGCGGCGCAATATTGGCCAGCCCCAGCCGCACCAGGTTCGGCAACGCCAATGGCCGCGATTTTGCAATGTGGCCCAACGTATTGCGGCCTACGTCATCGTAGTCCGCCGCGTCGGGCAGCGCGCCGATCCCCACGCTATCCAGCACGATCCAGATGATCCGTTCAAATGCTGACATGATTCGCCTCGGCCAAAGTATACAGCCTGGTCTTCGCTGGATAAATGGCCGCAGGCCCAATCATGCGATTGCGATTCATTTGAGGAGTGGCGTGTGCTTTTCAGGCTGGATCTTCCCGACCGGGGTCAGCGGGGGTCTTAGTCGAGGATTCTGGGCAGCAGATATTCCTGCAGCCGTCCGCTTTCCGCGGGAGGAATGCGGTCGATTAATACTCCCATCTGGCCATTGTTTAATATGCGCACGATGGTTCCCAGGCCGACAATCGGCTTGGCTCCGGCGAGCAGGAAGAGGCTGAATTCCACCAGGGATCCCACAGGCACGGTATGCGGAGCGGAAATCAATGCCCCGTTCAGGCTCAGGTCAATCGTTTCGCCCTCAAAATCCATCTTATCCGATTTAATCCGGACCCTTGCCTGGACCGCGACGCGCCGGAAGCGCCGCTTCTCTCGCTCGATGGCACCCTGCGTGGCGCGAATCAAGTGCATCAAACGAGGCCGGTCAATCGGCTTGTAGGCGAAAAAAGTGGCCCCCGCCTCAAAACCCCGCGAGAGAGCCGAGGGCCGCTGGTCGCCGCTGAGCATGATGATCGGCGTAATGCGATTCAGGTTCGAATTGCGAATTTTCTGCACCAGGCCGCTTCCATCCGAGTCCGGTTCGCGAAACCCGACGAGGATCACGTCAAACTTTTCATCGCGGAAATGGGGCTCCGCGTCGGACTCGTCGGCCAAGGTGACGGCTTGAATGTCGATGCCCCCAAGGACTTCCTGAATCAATTCGCGCATGGGCAATTCATCCTCGACCACTAATGCGCGTTTTGGCACAACGGTAGCCCCTCGTGCGCGGCCCGAGGCAGCCTTGCTTGTCGCACCTTCGGTTTCAATTCTCATATTCTTCTTTATGCAAAGTGATTCGCCCCGGTCCCTCTATGGCGCGCCTGAACTGCGCTGGTCTGGAGTGAATTTGGATCCGCCGGGAAATCGCCGAGCGTCAAACGGGCTGCCTTCTCACAGCATGGCCAGGAATACGGAAGGGGGGGAGTGAATCGGCCGGACTACTTGCTGAGCCGAGTTTTCTGCTCATCTTCCACGATGCGCCGATGTACAAAACACGTCAATAGGATTCAGTCTCCCCAGGATCAAAATGGAACATGAGCAAGGGGCGATGACCGATTCCAAATGGGGAATTACCCCGCACTTGCCGATGCCTTGACCGGCCCTCGCGCGAACGGTATTCTCAATGCGTCAATCGATTTTTCGTTTCCGCTCATGGAAAATCTGCAAATGAAGCGCGTGTATCTCGACCACAACGCGACCACGCCGGTGGCCCCGGAGGTTCTCGCGGCCATGCTGCCGTACTTCGGCGAATCTTACGGCAATGCCAGTTCGATTCACGCATTCGGGCAGGACGCGCGCGGCGCCGTGGAGCGCGCCCGTTTGTCGGTGGCGGCGCTAATGGGGGCGCAACCCTCGGAAATAACTTTCTCGAGCGGCGGCACCGAATCCAATAATCAGGCTATTTTTGGCGTGCTCGGAAGCGCTCCGGAACCTGGCCGCCACGTCATCACCTCCGCCATCGAGCACGTCGCGGTCCTGGATTCATGCAAGGAACTCGCAAAGCGCGGCGTGGACGTTACTTTCCTGCGCGTCGATCGAGACGGTCTCGTGAATCCGGAAGATGTTCGCCGCGCGATCCGCCCGGCCACGGCGCTCATCACCCTGATGCTCGCGAACAATGAATTGGGAACCGTCGAGCCCATCGAAGAAATCGGCAAAATCGCCGCGGAAAACGGCATCGTCTTCCACACCGACGCCGTGCAAGCCGCCGGGAAAATTCCCATCGATGTCGCGCGACTCGGCGTCCATCTGCTTTCCATCGCGGCGCACAAATTTTATGGCCCCAAAGGGGTGGGTGCGCTCTACGTCCGCAAAGGGACGCAGCTAAGACCGCTGCTGCATGGCGGCCATTCCGAGCGCGACCGCCGACCCGGCACAGAAGACGTTGCCGCCATCGCCGGGATGGGAAAGGCCGCGGATCTCGCCATAAAAAATCTGCAGGAAGAAGCCGCGCGGATCGGCGCGTTGCGGGACCGCCTGGAAAAAGGCCTGCTGGAGCGCGTCCCGCATTGCTGGGTGAACGGCGCGCGAGCCCCGCGCACGCCCAACACGACGAACATGACGTTCCCGTTCATCGAAGGCGAAGCCATGGTCATCGCCTTGGATCTCAAGGGGATCGCCTGCTCCACCGGCGCGGCGTGCTCCTCAGGCGCCGTCGAGCCGTCTCATGTGCTGACTGCGATCGGCTTGTCTCCGGAAGATGCGCGCGCCACGCTGCGCCTGAGCCTGGGTCATCAGAACACCCGGGAGGAAATCGACTTCGCCCTGGAAACAATTCCCGCCGTGATCGAGCGCCTGCGGTTGCTTTCCCCTGTCTACAAGAAGCCGATAAACGCCTGATGGGATGCTACAATTAGCACTCTCGCTCTGTAGGGGCATCCGCCGTGGCGGACCGTGCCCCTACGATGCACCTTGATGCCAATGAACACGAATACCAATCCCGGGCCGATGACCGCGGTCGCCATGAGCGGCGGCGTGGATAGCTCCACGGTCGCCGCAATTCTGGTCGAGCAGGGCTCTGCCGTCGTCGGCCTGACCATGCAGCTGTGGAACCAGCGCCGATTGCCGGAGCTGGACCGCAGCGGCTCGCACGGCCAGCGCTGCTGCTCGCTCGATGACGTGTATGACGCCAAGCGCGTGGCGCAGCACCTGGGCATGCCCCACTACGTGGTGAATTACGAGCAGCGCTTCGAGGACACCGTGGTGCGGCCGTTCGTCCAGGAATACCTCGCGGGACGCACGCCGATTCCCTGCACCCAGTGCAACAATCACGTAAAGTTCGATCCCTTGCTGGCGACTTCGCGTCAAATCGGCGCCGAGCGCCTGGCCACGGGCCACTATGCGCGCATTCGCCGCAATGCTGCCACGGACCGCTACGAACTCCTGCGCGCTGTGGACGCCGCGAAGGACCAGACTTATTTTCTCTTCGGCCTCACGCAGGAGCAGATGTCGCGCACCGATTTTCCTCTCGGTGAACTGGACAAGGCCGCCGTGCGCGAAATCGCGCGCCGCGCCGCGCTGCCCGTCGCGGAAAAGCCCGAAAGCCAGGAGATCTGCTTCGTCCCGTCGGGAAATTATGTGAAATTTATCGACGCCTACCTCGGCGAGCGCGGCGAATCGCTGCCCGAACAGGAAGGCGAACTGGTCACCACTTCGGGAGAAGTGATCGGCCGCCACCGCGGCGTGCACCACTATACGCTGGGCCAGCGCAAGGGCCTCGGCGTCGCCGCCGGCCGGCCTTTGTATGTCGTGGAATTGGACCGCGCCGCGAACCGCGTCATTGTCGGCGACGACGCCGACCTGCGCTCCGACACCTGCATTGTGCAGAACATCAATTGGATTTCGATGGCAAAATTGGAAACCCCGGTGCGCGCCGCCGTAAAAATCCGCCACCGCCACGATCCCGCCACCGCCACGATCGAACCGCTCAGCGACACCAGCGCGCGCGTCAGGTTCGATCAGCCGCAGCGCGCCATCACTCCAGGCCAAGGCGCCGTGTTTTACGGCGGAGACGTGGTCCTGGGCGGCGGCTGGATCCGATAGCCCCCGGTAGGACAGGCTTCAGCCTGTCGGGTTAAGTGCGAGCAAAACCGCCCCCCCGGAAATACCCCAAATAAGAGCGATAAACCAAGATTTCTATTTTCCGTTCACCGTGAACGGAAGGACGGTCTTTTTAAATTTCTTTCAGGCAGGATCACATTTGAGGATTGGGCGGCGGAGGCGAAAACCGACAGGCTGAAGCCTGTCCTACTAAAACCAATTTTTGACGATTGCGTAACGGAATGGATTTTCTTTGTTTGCGTGAAAAAAATCGAGCCTAAATAAACATTCCTTCATCCTGCTGTTCGGCAACCCGGAAAGATCCGCTACCGGTCTTCTGCTTCCTGGTGCGCTTCACCAACCTGCCCGGAAACGTCGAGGGCTTCTTCAAGAGCGTGAGCGGGCTCAAGTTCGAGACCGAGGTGGTCCCGGTGAGCGCGGGCGGCGCCAACGACACGACGTTCCAGCTGCCGGGTGCGACCAAGTGGGGCAACCTGGTGTTCAAGCAGGGGTTCACGAGCTCGTCCGCGCTGATGACCTGGCGGCAGAAGTGGCTCAAGGGCGAGATGAACCGCACCGGCGGGACCATCATCCAGCTCGACACCGCGCTGAAGCCCGCCGCGCAATGGGACTTCGTCCGGGGCTGGCCGTGCAAGTGGGAGATCGGCGAGTTCGACGCGAGCAAGAGCGAGCTCGCGATCGAGACCCTGGAGATCGCGCACGAGGGCCTGACGTTCTCGGCCGCGTGACCGCGGACTGACCGCGACGAACCCACCGGACACCGAGCGCACACCAGGCGTTAGCAAGGGACCACGAATGGCGAACGAAACCGAACCACGCGCACTCAGTGCGGCGCTCGCGGCGCCGGCGTTCGTCACGCGCGGCCACGGGGCCGTGATGCACGCGGCGGATCGCCACGTCGAGCGCTGGGCGCCGGAGGCGACCGCAAAGCGCGTGCGATCGATGCATGCGCTCGGGTTCGTCGATCGCCTCGTCGCGCCATGGATCGAGACCGCGCAGCGCTCCGCGTCGCTGCGGCTGTTCCAGCAGTACGCGAGCAGCGGTCCGGCCGAGCGGCCGGCCGGCTCGGTGTCGTGGGTGTTCCCGCGGCCGTGGTACCAGGACGAGCTCGACTGGATGGCGGCAGCTCGCCAGTCCGGCACCGAGACCGAGGCAATGACCGGGGAGGCGCGCCGCGCCCAGCCCAGCCTCCTGACCACCCGCGGAACGTACGTCGCGCCGGCCCGGGCCGCGGTCGCCGTCGCCGCGCCGTCGGCCATGCCGGCCGCGCTGTACGAGTACGTCGCGCCGTCGCTGTCGATCGCCGCGCGCCGCCCGGCGCCGATCTCCGGGATCGGGTTCGGCGGCGACACGCTGTCGCGCGTCGAGGCGTACTCGCCGCTGATCCCGCTCGCCGCGGTCCAGGCCGCCGCGCTGATGACGCGCACCGTGGCCCCGCTCGCCGCGCCGCGTGGACCGGCCGCGGCGATGACGCCGGCCCTGCGCACGGTGCTGACCTCGATCCTCGCGCGCGCGGCCGCCGCCGACCGGCGCCCCGCCGAGCTGCCGCCGACGCGGATCTCGACGCTCGCGCCCGAACTGGTGACCCCGCCGGCGCCCCGGCCCGAGGATGCGGCGCCGGTCGCGACCGCGGCCGCCGCCGGAGAGCCGGGCGCGGCGGTGGACT
>JAIQFG010000130.1 GCA_020073375.1 Terriglobia bacterium
TACAATCCTGGTGTCTAAGCTAGTGCGATGGCACCTGAGTACCGTGCGCAGAGCAAACGAATCGTCTTGACCTTATTCGTGTGCATGGCATTGGTCATCGGTAGCTGGTCAAGCAAACGTTTCGATTACCACCGGGGCTCAAAATCGCCAATAGCCGGACTCGAAACTTCCTCTTCCCCGACCATCAGCATGTTCCCATGTATCGATTCCCTGGCTGCAATGAACCAACCGAAACGGGTCGCCCTCCTCCATGGCCCTGACTGGGTAATGGAGTCCACCGTAGCGCCTTCATGCCTTCCCGAAAGGGAGATCCTTTTCATTACGGAGGTTGACGGGCAATTTCTTCATCATTCAGCAAGAGTGGAGACTAAATTGTGGGTTGCAATGATCGGCGAAATTATCCATGTGAGAATCGTGGAAAGCTCCGGGGACGAAAAGCAAGCCCTGATAGCCGTCGATCTGGTAACAAACCATAAGTGTAACGGCAGGACCAGCAAGAATTGCATTATTCAGGGTGGAGCGACTGTAATGACGATGTGATCGGCTTCGCCGAGTTGCCTCCGCAGACCTGAGAAATAGCCACATTCCAAGGCGCGTTCTCGCCGAGGAATCCCTCCTTAAGTGGACCTAAATCAAAGAGAGATTCCTCGCGGAGTAATTTCCGGTCCCTTCCGGGCGCCGGAATGACACGACTATGGAGTTTTTCCGGAGCCTGTGAAGCCGCGACTCACAAAGACCTCTTGTGAGATTGGTTGTAGATGCGTTTCTTATGACGCCAGGGAGACTGGTGAGTCTTTGCGCCGCGCAGAGGAGGGGCCTTCCGGACGGATTGCGGGGGCGGGAGTGGTTGGGATGGATTTGTGCAAGACGGGGTGGGGGAAGTGGGCTTATGATGTCGCGCGGGTTTAAAATTGCGCTGAGACCTCTCAGCTAGCGTGCCGATCTTGCGGCATGCGGGAAGAGAAACGAGGATGAGGAAATCGATGAAGGTTGCGGGTCTGGCATTGGTGGTCGTGGCGGTTTCCAGTTTGGCGGTGCTGGTGGCGGCTCCGGCGGCGCAGCAGCCGGCGGTGTCGCGGAAGATCCTGCTGAAACAGGATTCGCCCATTCCGGGATTTGAGGAAGACTTGGCCCTGGTGGAAATTCAGCCGGGCGGACGGGAAGGACGGCACACGCATCCGGGCTCGGCCATTATCTACGTGCAAGAGGGAACGCTCACGTTGTACTACGAAGGAAAACCAACCGCCAGCTACAAGCCTGGGGAGAGTACGTACATCGATGCCGACAAAGTCCACGAGGGGAGCAACACCGGGACTACGACCGTTAAGGTGCTGGCGACGTTCCTGGTGAAGAAGGGCTTGCCGATGACGACGCAGGTGCAGTAGGGGGCGAGGCGGTTGGCCTCCGGTTGATCCAGGGAATTGTGTGGGAACGGTGTGTGCTTCCCTTTTTGAGGGGTTGTCTCAAAAATTCCCGGAGGCAGGTGTTGGCGCGCGCTTCTTTGGGCTAAAGAGTGTGTGAGGGTACCGCAATTCAAATGCGCCAGCGGCTAAAGCCTATACCTCCGCATGCACTTACGTCGTGGCTAAAGCCACGACCCACAAGGATTTCGAGATTTTCACACACATTCTGAAGTCTAAGACAGACCAAGCGGTAATGTCCGAGTTGAAACTCGGACCTCCGACTACTATAGCGACTCACGGAAATTTCAGATTCAGACGGCGAGCGGGCGCGTGGCGGCTTTACGCGGTGTGCCGGGTCCGATAGAATGCGGTGCCTTCGATGTTTCGCTTTGTGACAGCGGGAGAGTCGCACGGTCAGGCGCTGATTGCGTGGGTCAGCGGCTTGCCCGGGGGTGTGCCTATCGATTTTGAGTTCATGCAGCGGGAACTGCACCGGAGGCAGCTGGGATACGGGCGCGGGGGGCGTCAGAAGATCGAGAAGGACCGCGTCGAGGCGATTTCGGGGATCCGGCACGGGCAGACGATCGGGGCGCCGATTGCGCTGCGGATTGAGAATCGCGATTGGGCGAATTGGGAAAAGGCCATGTCGGTGGAGGATGTGCCGGGGACGGAAAGCTCGCGGCGGGCGCTGACTTCGCCGCGGCCGGGACACGCGGACCTGGCGGGAGCGCAGAAGTTCAATCTGCACAATGCGCGGTACATTTTGGAGCGGGCTTCGGCGCGGGAGACGGCGGCACGGGTGGCGGCGGGGGCGATTGCGAAATTATTTTTGAGGCAGTTCGGGTGCGAGGTGCTGAGCCACGTGATTTCCGTGGGCAAGGCGCGGCTGGAGCGGAGCGCTTCGTGGGGGGAGATTGAGGCGATCTGCGCGAATCTGGATTCGCCGCTGCGGTGCGTGGATGCGGCGGTGGAAGAGAAGATGAAAGGCGAAGTGGATACGGTGCACCGGGCGGGAAACACGGTGGGGGGAATTTTCGAGGTGGTGGCGCACAATGTGGTCACTGGCCTGGGGACGCACGTGCAGTGGGACGAGAAGCTGGACGCGCGGCTGGCGCAGGCGGTGATGTCAATACAGGCGGTGAAGGGCGTGGAGATTGGGGCGGGGATCGCGGCGGCGAGTTCGTATGGGTCGGAAGTGATGGACGAGATCGGGTACGACGCGGCGAGCGGGCGGTTCACGCGGGGGACGAATCGCGCGGGGGGGCTCGAGGGCGGAATCACGAATGGAGAGGACGTGGCGGTGCGCGGGTATTTGAAGCCGATTTCCACGTTGCGGACGCCGCTGGGGACGGTGGACATGGTGACGAAGCAGGCGGTGTCGGCGGCGTATGAGAGGTCGGATGTGTGCGTGGTGCCCGCGGGGGGAGTGGCGGGGGAAGCGATGGTGTCGGTGGTGCTGGCGGGGGCGATGATTGAGAAGTTTGGCGGGGATTCGCTGGGGGAAACTCGCCGCAACTTCGATGGCTATGCGAAGCAACTAAAAGAGTTTTGAAACCACGGATGCACACGGATGAACACGGATTCAAAACCTGCTTCTGGGACTCATCTGATCGAGGGAGAACGAACGGAGAAGATTCTCGGCGCTTCGTTCAAAGTGCTCAATACGCTTGGAGCTGGATTTCTTGAGAAAGTTTATGAAAATGCATTGTGCCTGGAGTTGCGGCGAAGCGGGATGGCCGTCGAAAATCAAAAGGCAATCCATATATCCTATGAGGGAGCAATTGTAGGGGACTATCAGGCTGACATTGTTGTGGATGGAAAAGTAATTGTGGAGTGCAAAGCGGCCAGCGGGCTCGACTCTGTTCATGAAGCCCAACTCATAAATTATCTGAAGGCGACTGGCATTCATGTGGGGCTCCTAATTAACTTCGGCCGCCCGAAGCTTCAATACCGGAGGCTCGTCGTTTGAAAGTTTCCGAGCAACGCAGGATTCGCCGGGAAGGAAACAATAATTTTTATCCGTGTTCATCCATGTGCATCCGTGGTTCCAAGAATTCAGGTGAAGGGCTGAGATGATTTATCCGATTACGAGATATGGGGAGGCGGTGCTGGAGTCGCCGACCAGGGCCGTCGAGAAGTTCGATGAGGACCTAGCGAAGCTGTGCGAGGACATGTTTGAGTCGATGTACGCGGCGCAGGGAGTTGGGCTGGCGGCGACGCAGATCGGGATGTCGAAAAATCTGGCGGTGATCGATGTGAGCGTGGGGAAAAATCCGGAGGCGCGGCTGGTGCTGGCCAATCCGGAGATTATCAGCGTCGAAGGGGACCAGCGCGAGGAGGAAGGGTGTCTTTCGCTGCCGGGGTTTCGCGGGAATGTGCTGCGTCCGGCGTACGTGACGGTGCGGGCGCAGAACGTGACGGGTGAAACGTACGAGATGCGCGGCGAGGGGCTGCTGGCGCGGGCGTTTTGCCATGAGATCGATCATTTGAACGGGATTTTGTTTATTCAGCACTTGAGCATGCTGAAGCGGGATTTGATCAAGCGGCGGATTCGGAAGTTGAAGAAGACGGGGGAGTGGTAGGGGTGTAGCACAGCCACTCCTGGCTGTGTGGGGTTGCATTGACGGTGCGACGAGGGCGGGCGCGGGGATTACAAAGGCACACAGGCAGGAGTGGCTGTGCTACCTGAAAACGCCTCTCGGAATGACAATTGAAATTTTAATTTGAGGCAGAACTAGCAGCCGGCTCAGTTGTGCAGCAGGTTCCAAGTGGTTACTCATGCGCATTGTGTTTTGCGGCACGCCTGAATTTGCGGTTCCCTCTCTGCGCGCTCTTGCGGGGCATGGTTCGTTTTCGGTCGAGGCGGTGATCACGCAGCCGGACCGGGCGAGCGGGCGCGGTGGGCGCGTTACCGGTTCCGCGGTGAAGGAAGCGGCGCTGGAATTGGGATTGCACGTTTACCAGCCTGAAACAATCAAATCGGAATCTTCTGCGGATTTTTTGACGCGCATCGCTCCCGATGCGGTGGTGATTATTGCGTACGGGCAGATCGTGCCGGGGCGGCTGCTGGGGATTCCACGGCTGGGGTGGATCAACGTGCATGGGTCGCTGCTGCCGAAATATCGCGGGGCGGCGCCGATTCACTGGGCGATTGCGAATGGAGAAACGCTGACGGGGCTAACGACGATGCAGATCGACGCGGGGATGGATACGGGGCCGATTCTGCTGCAGCGGGAGATTGAGATCGGGGCGGACGAGACTTCGCCCGAGCTTTCGGCGCGGATGAGGGAGGCGGGGGCGGAGCTGATTGTGGATACCCTGCTGAAATTCGATCGCGGGGAGATAGCTCCGGCGGCGCAGGATTCGGCGAATGTTTCGTACGCGCCGATTTTGAAGAAGGAAGACGGGCGGATCGATTGGGGGCGGACGGCGCGGGAGATTTACAACCGGATGCGCGGGTTTGCGCCGTGGCCGGGGGCGTTCACTGCGTTTCGCGGGCAGATCTGTCATGTATGGGGACGGCCTGGCGATGGCGCGGGTGGCGGGGGCGGAATTGCCGCGGGGGAAATTGTTTTTTCGGGGAAGGAAATGCAGGTGGGGTGCGGCGGGGGGACGCGATTGCGGGTGGAGTTTGTGCAGGTGGAGGGGCGCAAGCGGATCTCGGCGCAGGAATTTGCGAATGGGGCGCGGCTGGCCGCGGGGGAACGGTTTGGCGTGGTGAATTGACAGGAATTTGGTTGAGGAATCGTTTGTCGGCAGGAGCAAGCGCGTGAGCGGCCCTGCTCGCCGTGGTCAAGATGCCGATTTCCGATAAGAATTATCGGGACTCGGCATCAGCCTGGCGGGTTGTTAGTAGTCCCAAGGCTGCGAGTCGATTGTCAGTTGTCCGGTTCCGAAGTCGCCGATGCAGCTGGGGGCGGTTGATTCAAATCTATAGTTGAAGGTGAAACTGTTCGCCGCCGGCAGGATTGGCAAGGCGATGAAGCTTGCCTTGCTCGCGGTATCGGTCAAGCTGAAGGCATCCCCGATGGCTTGCCCTGAAAAGGCCAACGAGGTTATGCATGGTGAATTCAGGATGGTCGCGCCTGCCTGAATTATAGAAGAGTTGGGATTGAAGTTGATGTCTCGGCCGAGTTCCAGATGAATGGTTGGGGAAATCAGCAGCGGATTGGAAGCCGAATTGAATGTCCCGGTATAGTCGTAAACGGCCGGGAAAAAGGGGATAGGGCGGATTGCAGTAGAGGCAGTCCAGGTCCCGGAGTCGCCCAAACTATCCGTAAAAGATCCGGCAAGAGTTGTTCCCGTTGCCGAGCCCGCCATGATGACGGTATCGACTCCCGCGGTGGCCGGGAAGGAAAGCACAATCGTGACATCTTTTCCGCTGATCGTTCCGGTGGGAGTGATGGAAGTAACCGGGAAATCAATGCCTTTGCATTGGGATAAATTATTGGATGGGCAGACGAGGGTATTTGGAGCGCCTGTAAATGTCCCTCCGGTTTGGGCAAAGTTTGTATAGATGTTTGTGGTGCCCCTTCCACTGGTGGAAGTCAGGACCAGATCGTATTGTCCGCTGACAGTCAGGAGCGACTGGGTTGGCGGGCTGGTTTGGCCTGCTGGGCTAATGGTGGTACTGCCGCAACCGGCCGAAAAGCTTACTGCCATAGCGGCCAGCATAACAAATCTCCAATTCTGCCTGTTCACGGTGCCTCCTTGCGCCTGCGAAAGCCGTTCCCCTCGCACATTTGCCTCTTGGTTCATTCTCGGCGTTGGCAGGAGATCGACTAGGGTATTGGAGCGCTCACCAACATATTGATTTGGCGAGTCTCGATCCAGGGAGCCTCACTGTCAATGGACCGTGAGTAGCCCGAACATAAGATATTTCTGTCGGTCCAACTAATTGGAAAAAAGGCACTTGGGTGGACAATGGCGGGCAAGCGTATTCGTCCGAAAAGTAAAAAGGTGGTAAGCTCCCTCAAGTTTCGCTCGACATGCAAGTGCCCACTCAATCGCGTCGGGTACGCTTCGGCCCTTTCGAGGCGGATCTGTGCTCATGTGAGCTTTTCAAACATGGGCTGAAAATTAAGCTGCAAGACCAACCCTTCC
>JAIQFG010000131.1 GCA_020073375.1 Terriglobia bacterium
ACGCGGCCGTTTCGCTCGCCGCATCACACCATCAGTGACGCGGGGCTGATTGGGGGAGGAGCGATACCGCGGCCGGGGGAAGTTTCGCTGGCGCATCACGGTGTGCTGTTTCTGGACGAGCTGCCGGAGTTCGAGCGGAACGTGCTGGAGGTGATGCGGCAGCCGCTGGAGGACGGCTCGGTGACGATTTCGCGCGCGGCGACGTCCATCACGTTTCCCGCGCGGTTCATGCTGGCCGCGGCCATGAATCCGTGCCCATGCGGATTTTTCGGGGATTCCACCCGGCAGTGCCACTGTTCACCGCCGCAGATCCAGCGGTACGTCTCAAAAATTTCCGGGCCGCTCATCGATCGCATCGACATTCACATCGAAGTGCCGGCCGTGAAATACAAGGAGCTGCGCGGCACGGGCGTGACTGAGGATTCCTGCACGGTGCGCGAACGCGCGATGCGCGCGCGCGGCATCCAGACCGCGCGATTTGCCGGAGAGAAGAAAGTGTTCTCGAATTCGCAGATGCCGCCGAAGTTGATTCGGAAACACTGCGCGATCGGCGAGGACGGCGAAAAAATGCTGGAGAATGCGATTTCACGCATGGGGCTTTCGGCGCGGGCGCACGACCGCATTTTGAAAGTGGCGCGCACGATTGCGGATCTGGACGGGTCGGAAAATCTGGAGACGCGGCATATCGGGGAGGCGATTCAGTACCGGACGCTCGACCGGACGTACTGGGCGTGAAAAATATTTAACGGAAAGGACACAGAGGGCGCAGAGACAGAGAGGAGAATTGAGATTCATTGTTTATCACGATTAATAAACTGGTTCACTTTCTAAACCAGCCGCCGGATGCGAGCGATTTATTTTCGAGACGATTTTGCTGTTTTGCATTAAAATATTTTCCGTGACATTGCTTTTCACAGTTGTGATGGAAGAAAAGATATCGGGCCAACCCGCCGCTGCTGCCGCGCAGGTTCGACATTCGGAAGGCTTCAGGAATCCTGCAATGTGTTGATTTTAATACATTTGCCATTCATGCACTGATCCATCCGGGAGTGCGAATTCCTCGGGTGTAGTTAGCCACCGGTGTGGCGTGACGTACTTAGAAAGTTTGTGCTGAAATTTATTTCGCAATTTATCCGAAAGAGGAAGCGTTTTGAAACGATTGAAATACGGGTCCAGAAGGATTGCATCGATTTCATGGCCGCATATGATTTTATTTGTACTTCTGTTGGCGATGGCCGGAGGGATTCCAGCTTTTGGGCAGGCGACGGGAGCGAGTGCGGTTGCAATGGAGGCAACGGCCGCGAATCATGCGGCGAACCCGGCAACCCCGTCGAACTTATCCAGCGAGAAACCGCAGGCGCAGAGCGGAATGGCTCTGACGGCATTTCCCGCCGCGGAAGTAAACAAGGAATTCCCGAAGTGGCTGCGCTTGAGCGGCGAATACAGAGTGCGGCCGGAAGAGCACACGGCGTACTCTTTCGCGCCGGGCAATAACGACGGATTTTTCCTGAGCCGGATGCGGTTGAACCTGGAAATGAGGCCCACGACTTGGTTCACCGCTTTTGTTCAGGCGCAGGATTCGGAGGCCATGGGAATCGCTCCGGCTCACATCGCAACGTCGGTCAAGGATGTGTTCGATCTGCGGCAGGCCTACGTGCAGTTTCAGAAGGGCGAGAAAAGCTGGATTCAGTTTCGAGCCGGGCGGCAGGAATTGCGATTCGGGCAGGAACGGCTGATCGGAGTAAGCGACTGGGCCAACGCTCCGCGCGTGTTCGACGGGTTTCGCTTGTCTCTGGGCACGAACAGGGATCACGTGGATGTGTTCAGCGCATCGGTGGTGGTGAATAATCCCGAAGCCTTCGATCAGCACGCGGGGGGAATGAATTTCCACGGGATGTACGGCTCCTTTTCCTCATTGGTGCCGAAAGCGCGCGTTGAGCCGTTCGTTTTCTGGAGAGCGCTTCCGTTGGTGAAGAGTGAAGAAGGCACGGTTGGTGATGAGAACCTGTGGACCTACGGATTTCGCTGGACCGGAAAGCTGCCCATGAATTTCGATTACACCGTGGAGGCCGCGAAGCAGGCGGGAAACTATTCGTCCGACGCCGTCGGGGCCTGGGGCGGGTACGCGAACGTCGGCTATTCGATTCCCAAAGCGCCGTTGCAGCCGCGATTCCTGGTCCAATACGATTACGCGTCCGGGGATAATCGGGCGAAGGACGGGAAAGCGGGAACTTTCGATCAGCTGTATCCCAGCAATCACGATGTATTCGGGCTGGTAGATTTGTTCGGATGGCGAAACATTGCGCAGGAGCGCGCCGGAGTGGAAGTGAAGCCTCTGAACCGGCTGAGTGTGAATTTCGATTTCCGGAATCTTTATCTGGCGAATGGAAACGATTCGCTCTATGGTTCCGCCGGAAGCGTGCTCGTAAAGACTCCCGCTACCGGCGCGCCGCACCGGGACGTGGGGCAGGAGCCGGACCTTTTGGCGAAGTACGATGTTCGCGAAAACATTTCCATCGGAGCTGGATACGGGTATTTGTTCGCCGGAAGATTTTTGACCGAACACTCGGCCGGCGAGCGTGCGTCCATCGTGTATACGTTCGCGACGTACAAGTTCTAAAGTCCGTTCCCGACCGGGCTACCGAGCGGACGCACTGGGCGTGAAAAACATTTAACACGGAGAACACAGAGGGCACGGAGGAAGAAGAAAGCGGGATTCGAGCAGGCAGACCGGCTGCGTCATTTGGGCCGGCGCGCAGCCATTGCACTCGCCCCTCGATGTTCGAGCCGGCATACAGCGCTTCCGTTCCACCGATCGAGAATCACGTTACTTCAAATCCGGAAGGCGGCTTCTTACTTCCCGCAGGATGTGCCTGGTAACCAGGGCGGGAATAGCCTCTCCAGCGGTCTTCTCCAGGGCAAGACATATAGCGCTGACAAGTTCGCTTAAGCGGACGGGTTTGACCAGGTATGCGGCGATGCCGAGGTCGCGGCAACGGGCGGCGTCACCCACGTGTCCCACCGAAGTCAGCATCATGATGGTTGCGCCGGCCATGCCGTGATTTTTTTTGATCTCCCCGGCGATCATGAAGCCGTCCATCTCCTGCATGTGGCCGTCCAGAAGGACCAGGGGGAAAGGGTGGCCGATGTCCTTGGCAATGCGCATCGCTTCCAGGGCCGCGGCGCCATTGGGGACATCGGCGGCATTCATTCCCCAGCGGCTGAGCATTCGCCGCAACACGCGGCGGCTGACCGAGTTGTCGTCCACGATCAAAACGGCCAGGCCCCGGAGTGCGTCGAGGTTGACCGGGGCCGGGTTGGACCGGCTTCTTTCCTGCACCTGGAGCGGGACGACAAAATGGAAGGTGCTACCTTTTCCCAATTCACTCTCGCACCAGATTTTTCCCTGCATTAACGCGACCAGACGCGAGGCAATGGCTAGCCCCAGGCCCGCGCCTCCGAAGCGCCGCGTGGATGAGCCATCGGCCTGGGAAAACGGGTCGAAGATGGCGCCGTGCTGTTCGGCGGGAATCCCGATGCCCGTATCGGCAACCGTGAAATGGAGGGTGGAAACTTCCGAGGTCAGCGATTCCTGGCGCACGGTCATGACGACGTCGCCGCGTTCGGTAAACTTGATGGCGTTGCCGACCAGATTAAGAAGGATGCGGCGGAGGCGTCCGGGATCGCCGATTAATTCGACGGGAATTTCGCTGGCCACTTCGTAGACCAGTTCCAAGCCCTTTTTCTGCGCGCGGAAACCGAGCATCTTCATGGTATCGCCGAGACTTTCGCGCAAATCGAAGGGGATGAATTCCAGTTTGAGTTTTCCGGCATCGATTTGGGAAAAATCGAGCATATCGTCGATCGCCGCGAGCAGCGATTCGGCGGAAACTTTCACCAGGCTCAGGGACTCGCGCTGGTCGGCGGTGAGCTCGGAGTCCAGAACGAGTTCGGTCATGCCCAGGACGCCGTTGAGCGGCGTGCGAATTTCGTGGCTCATGTTGTCCAGAAATTGAAACTTGATGCGGTTGGCGGAGGCGAGCGCCTCGCGGGCGCGTTTTTGTTCGGTAATGTCCCGCGCGATTACCGCGGCGCCGGTGACGGCTCCGAAGGAGTCCCTGACGTGGGAGACGCGCACGGAAACGTCGATGAGGCGGCGGTCTTTTGTGATCCGCACGGTGTCAAAATGCGGAATCTTTTCTCCTCGCCTGAGTCTTTCCAGGTTGTATTCCATTTCGCCGATCCGCGCCTCGGGAGACAGCCGGATGACCGGTTGGCCCACGATTTCCTCGGCGGTGTAACCGTACATTTCCTCGGCGGCCTTGTTCCAGCTGGAAATCCTGCCTTCCAGGGTCAACCCGAAGATCGCGTCGTCGGAGCATTCCACCAGCGAGGCCAGGAAGGCCACGAGTCCAATCTCAGGGTTCTGATTTGCGGTTTCCGGGGGCGATATCATCGGTCACGTCCAAGTCTCGATGCTTGTGAAATCGGCATTGGAAGAAAAACCCCTCTGTCCTGCGCCCAGGCCCCACTGGCATTGGGAATATCGGCATGAAGTGGCGCGGCTTTAGTCGAATCGGGGGGAAGCGGTGTATAGGGAGGGCGAATGCTTGGCGGAGGCTGGGTGGGGGTGGTGAGGTTCAAGTTCAAATGCTTTTAACACAGAGAACACAGAGGGCACAGAGAAGAGGAGAAGCTATCTTTTGTGGATTGGGAGGGCAAACCACCTGAACGCCGCATTTCATTCGCTCGTGATGTCATGCTGCGAACTTCTTAAGACAGGCTGAAATACTTTCAGCTCTCAGACGAATGCCGGCCGAGCCGAAGCGTGGCCTCGATACTGCGCCTCTTGCCGACATTGGCGGCTAATTGTTTTTCCAAAATGTCCTTAGGAAGGAGCATCTTTCTTCCGACGCCGCACCCTGCCTGGAACCTGTAATGAATTTTGTATTGGAAACGGCCGATCGCAGCGGCCTACTCAGTAAAATTTCCGCTGGGGCTTGCGGCCTGTTCCGCGTTGAAGGGATCGATGGAGCCGCCGCCCTTCAGGCACTCGCCACCGGCTGCAATGCCGCCGGCGGTTTCGCAAGCGGTGTCCATAACGCCGTGGTGCATTCTCGCGGCCTGCGCGTTGGCCTCGCCCTGCATGCGCATTCCCTTGGCTTCCATCTGGGCGTAGCGCTGGCCTTTTTCGGCGGCGCGGTCGAACAGGTCCATGGCTTTGGGAATGTCCTGATTAACGCCATAGGCATGCTCGTACATGAGTCCGAGGAAAAACATGGCGTCGGCGTTATTTTGCGCGACGGCTTTGTTGAGCCAAATCAGCGCGGTGGCGTAATTGCGGGGAACGCCGACGCCCTCATAATAGGCGCGGCCGAGCAGGGATTCGGACTTGGCGTCGCCCAGCGCGGCGCTGGCCTGGGCGTCCTTGATGGCGTCGGCGTAGTGGCCGGATTGCCAGGCGGCGGCCATGGCGAGGCTGCCGGGATCGGCGGTGGCGCGGTGCGCATACTCGGCGTCCGGGCCGGCTTTGATGCGGGCGCGCAGTTGGGCGGCGCGCGCCTGGTCGCGCGGGCCGCCGACTCCTCCGTCGAGCATGATGGCCAAATTGCCCATGGCATAGAGATCGCCCTTGGCCGAGGCGCGCTCAAACCATTGGCGAGCCAGGGCGAATTGGCGTTCCGCTTGCGCCTGCTCCTGGGGAGGAATGGGAGCGTTATTGACGCCGGGATTGATGCCGCCGGCGATGGAGACGCCGCTGCGGTAATAGTATTGGCCGAGGAAGCTCATGCTTTTTGTGTTGCCCTGGTTGGCGGACGCGAGAAGCCATTTTTCGCACTGCGCGTAGAAACCCGTGCCCGGAGGATTCAGATGATTGAAGAGCATGGCGCCGACACCGGCTTCGGCTTCAGAGTCGCCCTTCTGGGCTGCAGCCATGAAATTGCGCCAGGCGGTGTTGTAATCCTTGCGATTGAAGGCGGCGATGGCGGCATTGGTTTCAGGAGGGAGGTTGGGATCGGGAGCCATGTCGGGCGCGGGCGCGGCAGCAGGCTGGACGGCCGCCGGAGGAGGCGCGCCAGGATTGACGGGCCCATTGCCCGGGCGGCCGGACGGCGGATTATATCCCGTGGTATTGTGCGCGGCCACGTTGGCGTCGACTGATTTCGGTTGCGCGTCCGCGGATGTCTTTAAGCGCCTCCAGGTGACGATCTGTCCCGCCAGATTGGTGCAGACAGCGGTGTCATTGCCGGCGAAATAGTAGAGGCCTGCATCGTTGGGGCTGGGGGCGCTGGTTCTGTATTTTCCGTTCGCGGCGGAAAATGTTCCTTCACCGGCGGGAGTATCGCCCGCGGGCTGGCGGACGTAATTTTTGTAGCCGGCGTCATCGTGGATGGAAATCACCGTTACAATCTGGCCGTTCACATCGATGTGAGCCTGCCAGGTTCCATAGAAGCGCGCCGTATCGTCGGCGGCGTGCGCGGCCG
>JAIQFG010000052.1 GCA_020073375.1 Terriglobia bacterium
CCAGCAGGCGCTTCTCCTTACGAACCAGTCTTCCCGTGGGTGCTTAAAAAGCGTGATTTTGCACTGAATCACAAGATTTCCACAAAATTAACGGGCGTGAATATCAAATACGGTAAACCCGGTATTGCCGCGATTGCGCGGATGGCATAGGGCAAAAATGCCGAATATCGCGGGGAAACTGTGGAATGGCATACGAACCACGTAGGAGGCAATACAGGCTAGCAGATACAAGGCGCGTACGGAAACAGCCGTGTTGTCATTTGATAGTGAATTTTCCGCCGCGAAGGAAGCAACTGAACAAATTAAGAAAGGCCGGCCAGGAGAAACTCCGCACGCGCCGCGTATCAGGCGAGGGGTTGCTCCGGCCGGCGTCGCAGCGCTCGCTATCCACTTCATGACTGCATCTCCGTTGTCCAATCGAATATTCAAATGAAGAATGAAAATAAATGCGGTGGCCAAAATCCACGGAAGCGTTGGCCTGCGCTTGGCGGGATGATAGGCTGCGATTGTCACTGATGAATCATGGGGATTCCCGGGCAATATTTGGAATTTTTAATTGTTCAGGAGCAAAGATGGGCCGAGTATCCAGGCGCGCGTTCCATGAATTTATCGTTTCCATCGTTGCGTGTTCGGCGTTGGAATCGGCATGGGGATTGCCCTTGCGCCAGACCAGCGTGGCCCTGCTGATGTCCGGAGTCATCACAGACGGCGGCTGGAGCCAGTTGGCGTACAACGGGCTGAAGGAGTTGCAGGCGAACTTCGGTTTCAAAACTGCCTACGCGGAAAATATCACCCTGGCGCAGATGGACCAAGTGGCACGCGGCTATTCGGATGACGGCTTCGACCTGGTCATCGGGCACGGCGTGGAATTCAGCAGCACGCTGCTGGAGGTTGCGCCGGATTATCCCGGCCAGCGGTATTTCGTAACGACTTTCCTGCCGCAACAGGAAGTGCCGCGGAACATTATGTACGTCAACATGGGTTATTTCGGCGCGGCCTATGGCGCGGGGGTTCTTGCGGCGCTGATTTCGGAACGAAAGCAAGCAGTCGGCTTCATTGGAGGAGATGACGATCCGAACCAGCAGAGAATAAAAAAAGCGTTCATCGCGGGGGCGCAACGAACGGTTCCGGGGATTCTCGCGCTGGCGATCATTACGGGAGATTATGACAATGCGGCGAAGGGAAGAGAAGCCGCGTCGATCCTGATCGGAAACGGCGCGGACGTCATCTGGCACGCGGCGGACGTGACTGGCCTCGGAGCGATTCAGGGCGCGGTTGCGGGAAACGTCAAAGTGATGGGGTGCTATTCGGATCAGACCGATCTTGCGCCGAACAATATGGCGACCAGCTTTGAAATGAACCTTGGCGGAATGGTGATTTCAATCGCGAAGGAAGTGGCCGCGGGGACATTTGCGGGGGGCGTCGAGTGGAGGCCTCCGGTGAATCAGATGTGGCTGCAAAAATGCGGCAAGAACGGGGACCACAATCCACGGCTGGTGTCCGCTGACGCTTGGAAAACATTTCAGAATGTGTGGAGCGACCTGGCCGCCGGAAGAATCAACGTCGATGCGTTGGTGACATAGCATCCAGTGTGCGCGGCGGCGCAGGGCCCATTTTTGCAGCGCCCGAATTTTCAACGATTTCACATGGGAGCGGAACGTGAAGGACTTCCTGGAAATGCGGAACATCGTGAAGCGCTTTCCGGGCGTGGTGGCAAATAATCGCGTCAACCTGACGATCCGCGCGGGCGAAATCCACGCATTGCTCGGCGAAAATGGCGCGGGCAAGAGCACGCTGATGCAGATTCTCTACGGATTCCACTCCATGGATTCCGGCGAAATCCGGATGGACGGAAAACAGATCCGCCTGGACAGCCCCAAGGATGCCATCGCGCTGGGCATCGGCATGGTGCATCAGGAATTCATGCTCGTGCGGCCATTTACGGTGGTCGAGAACACGGTGCTTGGTATGCGGGAAGGCCGCGGGCCGCTGCTGGATTTGGAACAAGCGTCGCGGAAGTTGCAGGAGTTGAGCAATCGGCATGGCCTGGCGCTCGATCCGGCCGCGAGGGTGGGATCGCTGCCGATTGGCGTTCAGCAGCGCGTCGAAATTCTAAAGCTGCTGTATCGCGATGCGAGCCTGCTGATTCTGGACGAGCCTACGGCGGTGCTGACGCCGCAGGAGAAGGATCAGTTGTTCGCGATCCTGCGCAAACTGAAACAGGACGGCCGCTCGGTTGTGATCGTTACGCACAAGCTCAAGGAAATCATGGAATGCGCCGACCGCGTCACGGTCATGCGCGACGGGCAGGTCGTCGCCACGCGAGAAGTGCGCGAGACTTCGGAGCACGAGTTGACCCGGCTGATGGTCGGGCGCGATGTCAATCTCCGCGCCATCAAGCCCGAGCGGAAACCGGGCGCGGCGGTCTTGCAAGTCAAGGACCTGCGCGTTGAAGACGAGTCCGGGCGCGAAAAAGTTTGTGGATTGAGTCTGGAAGTTCATGCCGGCGAGATTCTCGGCGTGGCCGGGGTTGACGGCAACGGCCAATCGGAGCTTGCCGAAGCACTCCTGCACTTGCGGAGGATCGAAGGCGGCCAGGTGATAGTGAACGGCGCGGACGTCACCAGCCGCAGCGTTGCGGAGCATCGCGCCGGGGGTATTTCGTACGTTCCGGCGGACCGGCGCAGAGTCGGGTCGGTTCCGGAAATGTCCGTGGCGGACAACGCGATTCTCGGACAGCAAAGAAAATACGTGCGCGGATTGTTCCGGGACCTTGACGAAGCGAGGAAATCCGCGGAAAAGCTCACGGCCCGTTTCGGAATTCGCGGGTCCGGAATCGATCAGGGCGCAGGGAAGCTCTCCGGAGGCAATTTGCAGAAATTGATCCTGGGCCGCGAAATTCTGCGCGGCTCGGCGGTGCTGGTGGTTGAACAGCCGACGCGAGGACTGGACGTGGGCGCGGTGGAGTCGGTCTGGCAGGAGTTGATTCGCGCGAGGCAGGAGGGGAAGGCCATCCTTCTGATTTCGGCGGAGTTGGACGAACTGCTGAATCTCGCCGACCGAATTGCGGTGATGTTCGAGGGACGCATCATGGGGATTGTGGATGCGGTGGCAGCGTCGGTGGAGGTGATCGGATTGATGATGGCGGGGATCCGGCCTGCGGGAGCAGCGAACACGGGAGCGACAATGAAAGAGGCACCGAGTGGCGAGACTGTTTGAGCGCCGGTTGGTTCCGGCGGATTCCCCCGCGGCGATCATGGCCACGACGAGTGCGGCGTTTCTCGCGGCCATGCTCGCCGCCGCGTTTCTGTTCGTTTCGTATGACGCCAGCCCGTTCCAAGCCTACTACGCGCTGTTTCATGAGCCATTCGCCACGCTCCGCGGATTCGGATATTCCCTGGTAAGGGCATCTCCGCTGGCGCTGATTGCGCTGGGTACGATCGTGAGCTGGCGTTCCGGGTTCAGCTATCTAGGTTTTGAGGGATGCTTCGTGGTCGGCGCGGCCGCGGCGGGCTGGGTTGCGCTGCTGACGGCGCAAGGAGCGGCGATCGGGCCAATCCCCTTTATTCTTTTCTTGCCGCTCGCAATTTTGGCCGCTTACCTCGCGGGGGGCGCCTGGGCGGGAATCGTTGGGCTGGTTCGCGCAAGGCTCGGCGGGAACGAAGTCCTGATTTCGCTGATGTCCAACTACGTTGCGATTTTCATCCTGCAATATCTGGTATCGGGCCCGCTGCGAGCACCGGGAAGTCTTCCGGAATCGCGGCTATTTCCAAAAGGATCGTGGTTGCCGTTCATTTTGCCCGGAACGCGAGCGCACGCGGGAATTCTGATCGCGATTGCCGCCGCCGGAATCGTCTGGGTGCTGCTCAAAAAAATGCCGCTGGGGTACGAATTCATCGTGACTGGATTCAGTCCATCCGCGGCCAGATACGCGGGCATTGACGTGGGGCGGCGCCTGCTGCTGGCCTCGTTTTTTGCCGGCGGGCTGGGCGGCGTCGCGGGATTGACCGAGGCACTCGGCTCGCAGCACCGGCTGATGGACGGGATCAGCGGAGGGGTAGGTTTTGTCGGGATTGTCGTGGCGCTGCTGGCGCGGCTCAATCCGCTGGCGGTGATTCCCACCGCGCTGCTCTACGGAGGAATGTCGGTGGGCGCCGACGCCATGCAGAGGCGCGCGAGCATTCCCTCTTCCATCACGTTTATTCTGCAGAGCCTCGCGGTCCTTCTGGTGCTGGCGTTCGACGTGTTGCGCTACTACAAAATAAATTTCGATTTTCGCCGCGGGACGCCTTCGTCTACCGCCCCGCAGGTTTCCGAATGAACGGGCCTTCCTTCGTGCTGTCGGCGTTTGTGGTCACCTGGCTTACCGCCAGCTTGCGGCTTGCCGGGCCCGTTTTGCTGGCCGCGCTCGGAGAGACCTTCGCCGAGCAGAGCGGCGTGCTGAATGTGGGAATCGAAGGGACGATGTTATTGGGGGCGCTGGCGAGCTTTCTGGTGTCCTTTTACAGTGGGATGATCTGGGCCAGCCTGATCGCAGCGGTGCTCGCGGGCATCGCGGCCAATCTGTTTTTGGCGTGGATGTACGTCACGATTCGCGCGAACCAGGTGGTGTCGGGTCTGGTGTTCAACGTGTTCGCCGTGGGCGTCGCGAGCACTGTGTATCGGAAAGCAATGGGGGATTCCGCGCTGCCCGAAAGCATCGCGATGTTCCAGCCGCTGCACATCCCCGGCTTGACCAGGATTCCTATCCTTGGCCCCGTGTTATTCGGCCAGACGATACTGTTCTACGCCACTTTGCTGCTGGCCTGCATCGCTTACTTCATTCTGTTCAAGACAAATCTCGGCCTTGCGCTGCGAGCCTCGGGTGAGAATCCGGCGGCCGCTGCGTCCGCGGGAATTTCCGTGGCGCGCATGCGATACCTGGGAACGTTGATCTCGGGGGCGGGCGCGGGAATGGCGGGCGGGTACCTGGTGCTGGCGCAGGTTGGGCTTTTTCGTGAATCCATTGTTTCCGGCCAGGGATTCATCGCGCTAGGAATCGTGATCTTCGGGCGGTGGAACCCGCTGAAAGCTGCCGTGGCCGCCATGGTTTTTGGCGCTTGCGACGCATTGCAGTTGTCGCTGCAGATTTTCGGATCGCATGTGCCGTCTCAGTTGTTGCTGGCGCTGCCTTATATTGTGACGATTCTGGCGATTTCCGGATTGTTTGGGGGCAAGGCGGTGCAGCCGGCGGCGCTTATGGTGCCTTATGACCGGGAGTGATTGGTAGGGCAGGCTTCAGCCTGCCGGGTTTAGACTTTTTCTCGCGCGTCAAGAAATCAAATGCGACAGGCTGAAGCCTGTCCTACCAATTAAATGCCCATCGAGCGCCAGGGGCGCTTCTTGAAGCGGTCCGAACCGGCGCGCTTTGCCAGATCATCGGCATGAATTTGCGCTTGCCGCCGCACTTCCGTCTCGTTCACGCCGGTTACCACTCCATCGCGCATCACGATTTTTCCGTCGATCATTACGGTGGTGACCTCGTTGCCGAGCGCGGAGTAGACGATCGCGGAAACGGGGTGATGGATCGGAGTCATGAAGGCGTTGTTGAAGTCGATCACGATCAGATCGGCCTTCTTTCCCACCTCGATCGATCCGATTTCCTTTTCCAGTCCCACGGCGCGGGCGCCGTCGATGGTCGCCAGTTCCATGACCTTTTCGGCCGTCATGATCGTGGCGTCCTGATGAAAACCTTTTTGGATCAGGGCCGCGAATTTCATGGCTTGAAAGAGGCTGTGGTTGTTGCTGCTCGCCGGGCCGTCCGACGCGAGGCCGACGGTGACGCCCGCCATCAACATTTCGGGAATCGGCGGGCACCCCGAAGCCAGATACATGTTGCTGCAGGGATTGTGCGCGACCTTCGTATTGTGGTGAAGAAGGATGCGGATATCGTGAGGCTTGCAGTGCACGCAGTGGGCCGCGAGAACATCGGGGCCGAGAAAACCGATCTCGCTGAGGAATTCCGTGTCGGTTTGGCCGTAGCGCGTCGCCGCGGTTTGCAGCTCGAAAGTCGTTTCCGCGACATGCGTGGTGATCAGGGCGTGCTGTTCATCGGCAAGCTTGCGGGTCAGCCGGTACCCTTTTTCATCGACGGCCCAGATCATGTTCGGGGCCACGCCCACCTGCACGCGTGCGCCGGGCTTGTTGTAGCGCAGCATCTGCTCACGCGCATCGCCGATGGCGTGTTCCGGTTCTTCAATCAGTTCGCGGGGCACGCCGTATTCCTCGCCCAGGGAAATGAAGCCGCGGCAGACAAACCCGCGCATCCCGGTCCGTTCGTAGGCGTCGACCACCGACTTGATCATGCCCGGGTGAGTGTGGATGTACATAAAATCGACCAGCGTGGTGACGCCCGATCGAATGGATTCCACGCACCCGTGCAGCGCGGCGGCGTGCGCGTCGTCCGGCCTCAGGTGAACGCCGCTGGGCCCGGTCATGCACGTAAACCACTTCTTCAGCACCATGTCGTCGCCGAGCCCTTTGAGCAGCGTCTGGAAAAGATGCGTGTGCGTGTTCACCATTCCCGGCATCACGATGCGCCCCGCGCAGTCCACGACCTCGGCGGTGGGGAAGCGCCGCTGCAGATCCTTGCGGGTGCCCACGGCTGCGATGCGGTCTTTTTCGACGCATACGCTCGCGCTCTCGAGCACCTCCCGGCTCTCGTTCATCGTGATCAGCCAGGCATCGGCAAAAATGAAGCTCATCTGGAATCTCCCACTCGATCAGGAATCATTTTAAACTGTGCGGGTATGGCTCGGCCGGATTTTCAGCCCTTGGATTTTGTCCGGCGCGGCGATCTTCCCTCGCCAAACAGCAGGCCGTCCAAGGAAATGGGCCCGGCGCCGAACGTCGCTATCGCAAGCGCACCCACTCCCAGTGCCAGCGCCAGTTCATAGTGGCCCACGTTGTAGGGGTGCGAGAGAATGCGCTCGGCGCGCCAAAGAGCGATCGTCATTTCTCCGGCGAGGAGAAACCCAATGACCCGAGTGAAGAGTCCGGCAATCAGCACCGCTCCGCCGCCCAATTCCAGGGTGCCGGCGACGTAGGTAAAGTAGTCCGGGAGCCCGCTCTCGACCATTTCGTGCATTGAGGCTTGCTTTTCCCAGGTGAACTTCGGATAGCCGTTGTGCATGAATACCACGCCAATTCCGATCCGCAATAAGAGCAGCGTCAGCGGGCGCAACTTTTCCAAAAACTGCATTCAGGTCTCCCGTATTGCAAAAAAACTGGCGTCAACTTTAGCATGGGAGACGCACTTCGCAAAAATTGCGGCTGGGGTGGGGTTAGTAGGACAGACACTCTAGTCTGTCCGGTTTAGTGCGCGGTGACGAGAATCTAAACCGGATAGAAAAGAGTGTCTGTCCTACGGTGGGGATGGGCACTCAGCAAGCCAATCATGCGCCCATTTTCACGCAGGACATGGCTCTTACCGGCCCAGCACTGCCCGGATGCGGGACAAGTGGTGCCAGCTGTGGCGCAGGGCGTGGTCCTCGATCACGAATTGCGCGGTGACGGGCGCGCCGAAGCTCAACGAAAACGGGGCCGCACGGTCCAACTCTTCGTCAGTGAGCTCACGTACCGCGGCTGCGGCTTCGCTGCTGTTTCGCCGCAATAGCTCGAGAGCATCAGCTTTCGTCACCGCGGCATTTTCGGTGGCATGTTTGGCGTTCAATTGCGCCACGACCTGCCAGGTCACATCGGTGACCGCCTTGCCGCCGGCGACGACTCGCGCCACGTCAACCTCAATCGGGTACATGGTGGCAACGTGGTGCACGATGACGCCCACCGTTCGCCTGTCCGTGGCCGACACTGGCGTGTTCCATTCCTTTTCCGAGAGACCTTCGGCAAATTTGGCTAGGCCTGCGGCGCCTTCCTCGATGCGTTCCGCAAGGACGTGCGCGCGGCGGCTCATGAAGCCTCCTCTCGCGTCGATTGTGGTCGTGAATTGCTCGTACTCTGTTTCCGTTTGTGTCCCTTTTGCTGTTGCACTCATTCCTAGCGCTCCTTTTCCATTAAATTACACGCACTGCAAGTTGCGGCAAGCAATTTCCGCCCTGGCGCGATGCGGTGCCCTCGACAGACTCGCGCTATTCGCGAAAACCCCATTTGCGGATCAAGGCTCGCTTCAATCCGGTGATGGTCGTGCAGGTCGAGCCGTGACCGCCCTCGCCAGTCTGACTATCGCAGCCCTGGCGCGCTCCTGCTTATCCGAGCGTCTGGCAATATTGCCCGGCACGAGATAGCATGTGGGTTACTTGCTTAAACGTCCGGAAACCTTATCCAGGAATCCGCATCGGAGTATTCATGGATGCCCTGTCGGAAATTCTGCAATCGGTGCAACTGGAAGGCGCGGTGTTTTACAACGCCGAATTTACCGCGCCCTGGGGGTTCCGTTCGCCGCCGGCGTGCGATGTGGCGGCATTTCTCCGCAAGGGGCCCCGGCACGTCATCATCTATCACCTGCTGACATCGGGGCGCGCGCAAGGCGAGGTGGAGCACAGCGCGCATCGCGTTGACCTGGTTCCCGGGGACATCGTGGTGTTTCCGCACGGCGACGCGCACATACTTTCCAATGGCTCACCTGCGCGCATCGTGGACAACGCCCTGCACTTGCAAGAAGTGTTCGCGCAGGGACTAACCTTGGCCCGCGACGGCGGGGGAGGTGAGAGCTCACGGTTCGTGTGCGGTTATATGGAATGCGACCCGCAATTGTGCAAAATGTTTCTGGGCGGATTGCCGCCGGTGTTCAAAGTGAATATCCGGAACGACGTCGGCGGGCAATGGCTCGAAAACTCCATTAAATTTTCAGCCGGAGAGGCCGGCGCTAACCGCGCCGGGAGCCACGCCGTGCTCGCGCGGCTGTCCGAAGCGCTTTTTGCGGAAACCATGCGCCGTTACATGTCGGATTTGCCGGAGCAGCAAACCGGCTGGTTTGCCGGGGCGCGCGATCCGGAAGTGGGCGCGGCGCTGGCGCACATGCACCGCGATCCGGACCATCCCTGGACGATTGCAAATCTTGCCCAGCGCGTGGGCGTGTCGCGCTCGGTGCTGGCCGAGCGGTTCCGGCATTTCCTGGGCGAGCCGCCGATGAAATATCTTTCCCGCTGGAGGCTGCAGCTGGCTGCACGGATGCTGGCTTCGACCAGCTTCAGCGTGGCCCGGATTTCCGGCGACGTCGGGTACGAATCCGAACCGGCGTTTAACCGGGCCTTCAAGCGGGAGTTTGGGACTCCGCCGGCAAGGTTTCGCATGAAGTCCCGATCGGCACGGAAGGGCGCTTTTTCAGGCAACGGGAAAGGCGATGCGAAAGCCTCGGCTCCTTTGATTTAGACTGCGCCAGGGATTTTTTGAAAAACTGGCTTTCCGCTTTCAAGCGGCGCTATTCGGTGGATTCTGATCAATCGCGGGCACGCGTCCTCAACCCGAAACTTACTCTCCGCCACATTCTTTCCCAGCCATTTGTCCAGGTTTCGTCCTAGCCGATCGGCGGATGCGGTTGTGCGGCGGCTTATGGCATCTTTCCCTCGGAGGGTTGAACATGTCCACAGAATTGATTGAGCTATCAAATGCGCTGGCGCAGGCGACCGAACGCGCTGCCGCGAGCGTGGTCGCGGTGCACACGGAGAGGCGAGGATCGTCCAGTGGAATCGTGTGGCGTTCCGGAGTGATTGTTACGTCAGAGCACGCGCTGCGCCGGGACGAGGAAATTCAAGTGACGCTGCCGAGTGGTCGCGTTGCGCCGGCCACGCTGGCGGGCCGCGATCCCGCGACCGACATTGCCGTATTGAAATGCGCCGAGGCCGCCGGCGCAGCGCCCGAATTCGGCGACGCGGCCGCTGTGAAACCCGGGAGCATTGCACTGGTTGTCGGCCGCACGCGCGCCAGCGGTCCGGTGGCGGCCCTCGGAGTTGTCAGCCTGGTTGCACAGGAACGCCGAACCTGGACGGGCGCATCGCTCATCCCATACATCAGGCTGGACGCGGGCATGCAACCCACGGCCGTCGGCGGTGCGGTGATCGAGGCGCATGGAAAAATCGTGGGGCTGGCGACGCCGCGGTTTGCGCGATTCGGGGCCATTGCCGTGCCTGTCGCGTCCGTAAACCAATCGGTGGAGATCCTTCTGCAGAAGGGGCACATCCCGCGCGGATATCTGGGCGTGGGATTGCAGCCGGTGCGTTTGCCGGATGCGCTTCGCGAAAAGCTTGCTTGGAATGAAAAAACCGCGGCGATCGTTATGGATGTGCATCCAGGAGGACCCGCGGACAAGGCGGGGTTGATTATTGGCGACATTATCGTCTCGCTTTCGGGCGAGGCGGTCACGCGACTCGAGGATATTCAGTCGCACCTGGGCGGCGACGCCATCGACAAAACACTGGAGCTGAAATATGTTCGCGGCGGAGCGATCCACGAAGGGAGCATTGCAGTCGCGGAGCGCCCGCACGGAGGCGATTGAGATGAGCGTAACGGGATTCGGTGAAATCGCGGAAAAGCTGCGCCGCTCCACGGTCCTCATCCAAGCAGGGGACCGCGGGGCCGGCTCGGGCGTGATCTGGACGAGCGACGGGACGGTCATCACCAACGCGCACGTCGCGCGCAGCAGCCGGATGAGCCTGCAACTTTGGGACGGCCGCGAATTTCCGGCCACGGTCGCGTCGCGCGATTCGCGCCGCGACCTTGCCGTGCTTCGGATCGGCGCGACGAACTTGCCCGCAGCCATGGTCGCCGATTCTTCACAGGTGCGGCCGGGTGAATTGGCCATCGCCATCGGCAATCCTCTCGGATTTGTCGGGGCGCTTACCACCGGAGTGATTCACGCTGTGGGCCCGCTGGCCGGGCTCGGAACGCGGTCGTGGGTGCAGGCCGATGTACGCCTGGCGCCCGGAAATTCCGGCGGGCCGCTCGCCGATGCGCGCGGCCGCGTGATCGGGATCAACACGATGGTTGCGGGCAGCCTTGCGCTTGCCGTGCCTAGCAAGATTGTTTTGGACTTTCTTGCCGCGGGTCCGTCCTCGGCATGGCTGGGCGTCACCATTCATCCGGTGCGAATTCCGCGAGCGAGTCCGGCGCGAAATAGCCGGCACAAAGTCGGGTTGATGATTCTCGATGTGGAACCGGGAGGTCCCGCGTCTTTTGCGTCCTTTTTGCCGGGGGATATTCTATTGGGGACGGAACAAAAAACGTTTTCGTCTGTCGAAGATCTGTCACAGGAATTGGAAGGCGCGGGCCCGCGCCTGCTGAGGCTGGAGTTCCTGCGCGGGGACTACTCGCAGGTGCGACGCGTGACCGTGCAGCTGGGCATTCCGGATTCGCCAAGGAGTTCCGTGGCCGCGTGATCCGCGTTTTCATCGTCGCCGCTTCCTCGCTTGCGCGAACGGGCCTGCAAGGCCTGGTCGGGGCGCGCGAAATCGAAGTCGTCGGCAGCGCCACAAACCTGGAGTCCCTTGGAGGGCGATGGGCGGACGCGGAAGCGGACGTCGTGCTGATCGATGCGGGCGGCGAACCATTGGAAGAGGCGGTTGAATCGCTTGCCGGGTTGCAACTTGCCTCGGAAGCCGCCCTCGTGATTCTTTCCGATCATGGCGAGCCAGGATCTTTGGGCGAAGCGTTGCGGGCAGGTGTCCGCGCGGTGCTTCCCGGCGATTCGCCGGCCACGCAGATTGTCGCGGCCCTGGAAGCCGTTGCGGCAGGACTGATTGTTGTGCATCCTGCTCAGGCCGGCGCCATGTTTCCGGCGGCGCGAGCGGCTTCGCGCACCGTCGCAGAGCTTGCCGAGCCGCTTACGCCTCGCGAGCGCGAAGTGCTGCAAATGCTTGCGAGCGGACTGGCGAACAAGGAGATTGCCGCGCGGCTGGCGATCTCCGAGCACACGGCAAAATTCCACGTCGCTTCGATCCTCGGGAAACTTGGCGCGGCAAGCCGCACCGAAGCCGTATCCATTGGAATTCGCCGCGGGCTTGTTCTTTTGTGAAATTGTGCTGGTTGCCTTGCGAGAGAATTGCCGCAAACACGTGTGAATTACGCGGGCGCCATGGAAGAGGCCACCAGGGCCTGTCCCAGACTCAGCCCACCGTCTCCGGCTGGAACTTGAGTATGCGTGAACACTTGAAATCCGTTTGCCTCAAGATTCTGGAGCAGGTTCGTCAGCAGGATTTGATTTTGGAAGGTGCCGCCGCTCAGGCAGATTCGCTGCAAAGAAAAGTCTTCGCGAAGGCGCTCGGCCAGGCGCGACAGGATTTCGACCAAGCCTTGGTGGAATCGCAGTGAGATGGTTTCCACGCGGATGTGTTTTCTCAAATCCTCCGCGATGGCCTCGAACAGCGGGCGGACGCCGATTTGCCAGGCGTTGCCCTCGCGAGTCAATGAAAAAGGGTAGGCGCCCGCATCCTTCGGCGCGGCCAGTGCCGCGGACTCTAACTCCATTGCGGCTTGCGCCTCGTACTCGACGGTCTCGCGCAACCCGATGACGGCCGCGACGCCGTCGAACAGCCTTCCGCAACTTGAGGTCAGCGGGGAATTCACGCGGCGCTTCATCATTTGCAGCAACGTTTCCGTCTTTTGCCGATCGAGTTTATTCGTGAAGGGAATGCCCAGGCCGAGGAAATCCGCGCCGAATGTGTGCGCCAGATAGCTGACCCCCATTCGCCACGGTTCGCGAATGGCCGCGGCGCCTCCGGGAAGAGGAACGTACCCAAAATGGCCGGCGCGCTCGAAGCCGTCATAACCGGTGACAAGCGCCTCGCCGCCCCACACCGCCCCATCGGAGCCGTAGCCGGTTCCGTCCAGAGCCAGTCCGATCACTTTTCCATCGATGCCGTTTTCCGCCATGCAACTGGCGATGTGCGCGTGGTGGTGCTGCACGCCCGCCAGGCGCACGCCGGATTGCGCCAGCGCCCATTGCGTCGACAAATAGCCAATATGCAAATCGTAGGCGATGATTTCCGGGCGGATTTCCAGGATTCTTTGCAAATGTTCCACGGCCTCGTGAAAGAAATCCAGGCCCTCGGAATTTTCCAGGTCGCCGATATGCTGGCTAAGGAACGCTTCGCGGCCTCGCGTCAGGCAAATCGTGTTTTTTAGTTCTCCGCCAACCGCGAGGATTGGCGGAACTTCCTTGTGCAATTCAAGCGGCTCAGGAACAAAGCCTCGCGAGCGGCGGAATTGGCGGACGCATCCGGCGATGGGCTTGACCACCGAATCGTCGCAACGCAATAGGATCTCGCGGTTGTGCACAAGGAAAGCGTCCGCGATTCCCGTAAGCCGCGCGGCCGCCTCGCAATTGTCGATCGCGATCGGCTCTTCGCTCAGGTTTCCGCTGGTCATGACCAGGGCGGGGAATTGCCCGGCCGCGAACAGAAGGTGATGCAGGGGCGTGTATGGAAGAAAAAGGCCGAGATCGTGCTGGCCTGGAGCGACACCTTCGGCGATTGCAACTCCGGGCTTCCGAGGAAGCAAAACAATCGGACGCCGGTGTGAGGCCAGAGCGTCCTTTGCCTGCGGCTCGATTTCGCAGAAGAATTCAGCCGCCTCCAGATCCGGGACCATGACGGCGAGGGGTTTGCCAAAGCGATGTTTGCGCCGGCGGAGCAGCTCCACGGCCGTGGCAATTGTGGCGTCGGCGGCCAGGTGAAATCCGCCAAGGCCTTTGACGGCGACAACCTCTCCACGGTGCAGGCGCGCGGCTGCTTCCTTCACCGGGTCCGGGCATTTCAGCGATTTTCCCTGAGTATCCCACAACTCCAATTGCGGGCCGCATTTCCAGCAGGCGCTCGGCTGCGCGTGAAATCGCCGGTCGCGCGGGGTTTCATATTCCGCGCGGCAGTCGCCGCACATGGGAAATACGGCCATGGATGTGCGTGGGCGGTCGTAGGGAATGTCCCGGACGATCGTGAAACGCGGGCCGCAGTTGGTGCAATTAATGAAAGGGTAGAGGTGGCGGCGGTTCGCAGGATCGAAAAGTTCCGCAAGGCAATCGTCGCAGACGGCGACGTCGGGTGAGATCAGGGTGCGAACCGCTTCGCCCGCATGGCTGCCGGCAATCCGGAACTCCTCATCGCCGTTGCACGGAAGATCCTGAATCCGCAGGCCCAGGATGCGCGCGAGAGGAGGCGCCCCGGCGGGGAGTTGCGCGGAAAATTCCTCGACCATGTCGGCAGGGCCCTGAATTTCGATGGTCACGCCCGCGGAAGTGTTGCAGATATTTCCGGTCAGGCCCCGTTCGATGGCCAGGCGGAAGACGTATGGCCGGAAACCGACGCCCTGCACGATTCCCGTGACGCGGATCTCTCTGCGAATCTGCATGTGGCTACTAGAAGGCGGCCGAGGCCGCGGGCTTGCGCGCTGCCGCGCGTTTTCGGCTCAACCAGGCGAGCCAATCCGTCAGGCCTTCCCGGTTCAGGCAACTGGTCCGGACAATTTCGATTCCCGCGTGGACCCGCCGCGCATTTTCCTCGGCGAGCGCAATTTGAAAAGGCACGTACGGCAGAAGATCGGTCTTGTTCAGGATCATCAGTTCGGACTTGAAGAAAATGGAGGGATATTTCAGAGGCTTCTCTTCGCCTTCGGTCACGCTCAGGACCACGATTTTTGCAGCTTCCCCAAGGTCATAGCTGGATGGGCAAACCAAGTTCCCCACATTCTCGATGATCAGCAGGTCGATGTCTTCCAGGCGCCAATCGGCCAGCGCTTTCTCGATCATGCGCGCGTCGAGATGGCACGTTCCTCCCGTAGTGATTTGCTTGACGGGAAAGCCAAAGCGCGACAAGCGCTGCGCGTCGTTGTCGGTCTGGATATCGCCGGTCAGGACTGCGACGCACTCGCCGGGCGCGAAACTTTCGAGCGTGCGCTCGAGCAGCGTGGTCTTTCCCGAGCCGGGCGAACTGATCAGATTCAGGCAGAGGACGCCGTGTTCGGCGAAACGTGCGCGCAGCTCTTCCGCAATGCGCCCGTTTTCGTTCAGGACTTTACGCTCCAGCGGCACTCGTTCCATCTTCGACCTCCAAATAGGAAAGTTCCAGTTCATCCCCGGCTGCGAATTCGGAATCCGTTCCGCCGCACGCAGGGCACCGCGCGCCCTCCATCGGCGCGGGGAAAATGGTTTGGCAGGCGCGGCAACGATGGCGGCGCGCGCAATACTCGATTTCAATCGCCAGCGGCGCGAGATCCGAATCGCACACCAAGGCCCCGAAGCAGAAGCTCATCGAGTCGGGATCGACGCCCGCAAGTTCCCCAATGCGCACGCCCACTTTGCAGATGTGGCCGTGGGGAAATCGCTGAGCTTCCGTGCGAACCGCCTCCAAAATCGAATTGGCAATTCCCATTTCGTGCATCGAGTGTCCTAGCAGATGCGGGGCAGCTGATCCCCGGCCAGCAGATCCACGATTCGCGATGTGCCCAGGCGCGTGCGCATCGTCACCATGCCCGGATGCGCGTCCGTGACCGCTCCGATGATCCGTGCCTCGCGGCCCAGCGGATTTCGCCGCATCGTTTCCAATAGAGTTTCGGCGGCAGCGGGGCCGGCGATGGCGACGAGTTTTCCTTCGTTCGCGACGTACATCGGGTCCAGCCCCAGCATCTCGCATGCGCCCTGCACTTCCTCGCGGATCGGAATTGCGTCCTCCTGGAGCTGGATTCCCACGCGGGAACACGCGGCGATTTCGTTCAAGGAACTGGAAAGTCCGCCCCTGGTCGGATCGCGCAGGCACCGGATTTCGTTCGTCGCGCGCAGCATGTCGGCAACCAGCGTGTGCAGGGCCGCAGTGTCGCTTTCGATCGGGCTTTCAAACTCCAATCCTTCGCGCTGAGAGAGAATCGTGATGCCGTGATCCCCAATCGAGCCGCTGAGAATCACCGAATCGCCGGGCCGCGCCTGATTGGCGGATAGCCGCACTCCATCGGGAACAAGTCCGATTCCGGAAGTATTCACGAACAGGCCGTCTCCGCTGCCTTTTTCCACCACTTTCGTGTCCCCGGTGACGATTTGCACTCCGGCGCGAGCCGCCGCGCCGCTCACCGATTCTATGACCTTGCGCAGCACGTCCATCGGAAGCCCTTCTTCCAGAATGAATGCCAGACTCAGGAACAAGGGCGCCGCGCCGCCCATGGCAAGGTCGTTGACGGTTCCATTCACGGCCAGCGAGCCGATGTCGCCTCCCGGAAAAAACAGCGGCTTCACCACAAAAGTATCCGTCGTGAAGGCGAGGCGCAGGCCGTTGATTTCAACAACGGCCTGATCGTCCTGCCGCGCAAGAATGGGATTTTGGAATGCGGGAAGGAGCAGGTCGCGTAGCAGATCCGCGCTCATTTTGCCCCCGCTGCCGTGGCCCAGCAGCACAGCGTCGCGAGCCGCGACGGGTACGGGGCATGAAAATCCTGCGTCGAGTTCCATTTTATCCGCCATCAACGGCTCCCGGATCCGGCCACCGCGTGGCGCCGGTAGCGGTAATAGGCGGCGCACGCGCCTTCGGATGAAACCATCGGCGCGCCAAGCGGGTTTTCCGGCGTGCAGCGCACGCCAAACGCCGTGCAGTCCACCGGCTTCTTCAATCCCTGCAGCACCTCGGCACTGATGCAGTCGGGAGATTCCTCCGCGGAAAGTTTTTCAGTGTGAAAAATCCGGTCGGCGTCAAATTCGGCGTATTCCGCGCGGATGTTCAATCCGCTTTCCGGGATTCCACCGATGCCGCGCCATTTCCGGTCGCAGACTTCAAATACTTCGGCGAGGATTTTTTGCGCGGGCAGGTTGCCGGCGTACGAAACGGAGCGCACGTACTGATTCTCCACTTCCGCGCGGCCCTGTTCGAGCTGCGTGACCAGCATCAGGATGGCTTCCAGCAGGTCCACGGGCTCGAAACCGCCAACGACGATAGGCACGCGGAATTTCCGAATGAGCTGCTCGTATTCGTGATAGCCCATGACGGTGCAAACGTGCCCCGGGCCGATGAATCCCTGCACGCGATTGCGCGGCGAACCGAGCAGCGCGCTCATGGCGGGCGGAACGAGCACGTGCGACGCGAGCATCGAGAAATTCGCGAGCCCTTCGCGTTTCGCCAGCCACACGGCCATGGCGTTGGCCGGAGCCGTGGTCTCAAATCCCACGGCGAAAAACACCACTTGCCGCAGCGGGTTGGCGCGAGCGATTTTGAGCGCTTCGGTCGGAGAATAGACGATGCGCACGTCGCCGCCGTTCGCGCGAACGTGAAACAGATCCGTGCGTGATCCCGGCACTCGCAGCATGTCTCCGTAGGAAACCAGAGTGACGCCCGGCCGCGACGCGATCTCGATCGCTTTGTCGATCGTCTCGAGCGAGGTGACGCACACCGGGCATCCGGGGCCGTGCACCATCTCGATGCCAGGCGGCAGCATTTCGTCGATTCCAAAGCGCATCAAGGTATGCGTCTGCCCGCCGCAGATTTCCATCAGGACCCAGGGGCGCGTCACGCGGCGCGCAATTTCCGCAGCCAGCCCGCGGGCGATAGTTCCATCGCGATATTCGTCGAGGTATTTCATTGCCGTTTCTTCAGGAGATTTCCGTCTCCGGACCCAATTCCTCTTGCAGCAATCCCATGGATTCCAGGAGTTCGAAGCTTTTTTTGGCCTCTTCGGCGTCGACGCGGCTGATCGCGAAGCCCACGTGCACGATCACATAGTCGCCCACCTGCGCCTCCGGCACGAAATCAAGGCAGGTTTCGCGCGTGATTCCGCCGAACTGCACGCGCCCGACGCGCACGCCGCCGCGGTTCTCCGATGTCAGGACTTTTCCCGGTATGGCGAGGCACATTTCAGTTTCCTTGAACTAGGGGCCGGGCTTTCGCACACGATTCGAATTGCAACGTGTCCGGCGCGCGAGGGTGCGATACAAAAAGCCGGCTTGCTTCTTCCAGCACGCGGTTGGCCGAGCGCGGAACAATTTGCTTACCCGGTCTCAATCGGTCCCAATATCGACCGTTGATTCCGATTGTACCGAAACCCAGCCTGGAAGATAGCTTGTTCTGGATTCTCAACCAGCGAACCTGGACGACTGTGCCAAATTGAGATGCCATGCCAGGGACAATCGCGGGGGCAGGGCGCGAGATAATGGACTGCAAAGGGGGGATGAGAGAGAAACGCGAAATGGAATGTGAACGGCTCCGGAACGCGAAACCCGCGGTACGTTGCCAAGCTGGATTACGGGATCGGAACGACGATGGTCACTGGATCTGAGTACAGGCTTTCGACGCCGGCAGAATCAACTGAAGTGACCACGTAGTAGTAGGTCCCGCCGGCCATCGCCGTTGTGTCGGTGTACGTCGTCCCCGAAATTACGGCGAAATTCAGCTTGGAGAACGGACCGCCGAACACGGTGCTCCGGTACAGATAGTATCCTGCCGCCGAAGGCACCGGATCCCAGGCGAACGCAACCGCGTGCGGCACCGGTTGCAGTCCGGCTCCGGAAAGATTGATCGTGATGGGCGTAATCGACGCGTCGCTGGAAATCAAGAGGGTCCCGGCCGCGTTTCCAGCGCTGGACGGAACGAAGCCCACGTTCATGAGCAGTGAGCCTCCGGGCGGCACAATGTATCCTGTCGGAAGATCGCTTGCATCGAATCCCGGGCCTGAGAGAACAACGCTCAAAATGGTGGCGTAAGAAAGGGTGGGATTCGTGAGCGTGATCCCCAGCGTGCTGCTGCCGCCAATGCTCACGATTCCGAAATTCAAATTGGATGTGCTGGGCACAAGCTGGCCCTTGGTGGCGTCGACCGAAAGCGTTGCGGCGCTGCTTGTGACGCTGCCCGCTGCATTGCTGACTAATGCAGTGAACTGTGCCGCGTTGTCCGTGGCGACCGCTGCGGGCGTCGTATACACGGAACTGGTAGCACCCGCGATTGCAGCCCCGTTCTTGTACCACGCGTAGCTGAGCGGGCCCGTGCCCGTGGCCGCCACGCTGAACGTTGCCGTCTGGGCGACGATAATCGCCGCGTCCATGGGTTGCGACGTGATCGCGGGCGCAAGGTTCGGCGGCACGGCCTGGAACTGGTAGGCGCCAGCATCCCACGGCGTTGAGGCGGCGGGGCGCGCCACCCCGATGCGGTCGCTGCATAGAGAAGCGCCCACCGATCCGCAAGTCGATGCAAGGTTCAAGCCCGCGCCGACCGTATCTTTATTCGCAGCGGATGGCTGGAAACTATTGGCGATGGAATAGCCCTCGGTCGCGGCCTTGGAGGAGGTCATCAAGACGTTGTTGCCGAAGATGAGGTGCAGAACGGGACCGCAATCGTTGTTGCTTCCCGCAACGAACCAGCACCAAGCCTGGCTGGCCGGCAAATCCGAAATGCAGTGGTTATTTTCAACCATCAGATTCGTGGGAGAAAAATTGCGCGGCACAACGCTCACGCAGGGCGCGGCGCCCGCGGCGAGTGTGTTGCTGTAAATCGACTGGTTCGATTGCAAAGGATAAGCCATCGCGTCGGGATCGACCGTGACCGGCGAATTGTCTCCCGCATTCCAGACCAGGTTGTTGTAAACCGTCTGCGTGTTGCCGGCTCCGAACCACGCGGACTCCAGATATAGGGCAAAGGCCCCGGGCTCCACATCGTGCACGATGTTGTTGTAAATGTTTCCGCCGCCTTGCACGAGAATTCCGTTCTGCGGTTGCGCAGGATCGGCCGAATACGTCACGTTGAAAATCTGGTTGCCGCTGACGTCAGTTCCCGGATCGATCACCTGAATGCCGTTCGGCATATTTTTGATGATATTTCCCTGGATCACCGCGCCGCCGTAAACGCCGACTCCCGAATCCGCCTCCGGACTTGCGTCCAGCACGCAGTTGCGGACGACGCCTCCGGTGGATCCGTTGTAGAACGCAATCCCGCCGAGCGGATCGAAATCGCTGTAGACGGCCGGATTCTGGATGCTCCACCCATGAATCGAACAATTCTGAATGGTGACGTTTGAGCCGCCGTTCACGGAGATGGCGCTTCTCGGAGGCCAGGAATAATTGCGTTCCACCTGTTGATTCGCGATTTCCAGATTGTCAAAGACAACATTGCTTACGGCGTTGGCGAGCACCGGCGCCACGTTCCACACGCCGTTGGTCAGATCGAACAGCGGACGCGTCCATGCCGCGCCTTTGAACCAGGTCGGGTCGACGCCGTAAGTGATCGGGTTTCCAGGCGTTCCCGACCAATTTACAACCATGGGGAAGTTTGCGCTATTCCACCCAGCGCCGCCCTTAAGCACGACACGATCGCCGGCGGCGAGAGCAATCGAACCGCAGTTGGAGGCGCACGTGGCCATGCCAGGCGCGTGCTGCCAGGGCGCGTTCTTGCTGAGGCCGCTATTGGTATCCAGGCCCGCATCGGCGTCCACGTAATACGTTTCCGGCGAAGCGTGCGCGATCACGGTCAGCGTGGCGGCGGAACTCACCTGCGATCCCAGCGGGTTGGTGGCGCGAATTGTGAACTGCTCGCCGTTATCGGCCAGGCTCGTAACCGGCGTTGTGTAAGTTGATCCCGTGGCCCCGGGAATGTCCACGCCATTCATCTGCCATTGATAGGTTGGCGCGGGGGACGCGGTGGCATTGGCCGAGAACGTCGCCGTCTCTCCGGCCAGCACGTTCAGATTTGCCGGCGGCGTGGTGATCGAGGGAGGCGAATTGACCGTGAGCGTCGCCGCATTGCTGGTGGTGGTACCGGCGAGGTTGCTGACCACCACGCTGAACCGGGTTCCAGCATCGAGCGCGATTGTGGCCGGGGTGGTGTAGGAAGAGGAAGTCGCGCCGGCGATATCGGAACCGTTGCTGCGCCACTGATACGTCAGCGGAGCGGACCCGGATGCAGCGACGGCGAACGTCGCCGTCTGGCCTGCGTCCACCATTACGCTGGCGGGCTGCGTGGTGATCGCCGGCAGTGTGAGCGTGGATGTATAGCTCGGCAGCAGCCCGAAAACCGCCACGCTGTTTATCGTGCCCACGTAGACGTACCCGTTTGCAATCGTGGGAGTGATGAATTTATTTCCCGTGCCGAATTGATCGCGGCCCCCGCCGGCCTGGTTCGAGTTGTACAGTTCGTTCGCCAGATTTGTTGCGTTGTAGGCGTGCAGCACCGCGGCTGTGCTGCTATTTTCCACGGCCCACAGGATTCCGTTCGCCGTGCCGTTCGCGGAGATGGCCGGCGTGGCTCCGGGATACGCAAAGGAAGTATTCGTTTGGCTCGTGGGCGTGCTGGAGAGTTCCGCGGCCGAAACTCCGAACGCCATGATCGGGTTTCCGACCGACCCGAAGTAAATCGTGTTATTGAAATAGGCGGGCGCGGAATAAATGCCCGCGGGAGAGCCGTCCGGGAAGATCCCTGTAATCTGCTGATAGATATTATTGGCATTGGAATTGAATTTTCCCATCGAGTTGCGGCTGACCACGTAAATGTTCTGGTCCTTGCCCGCTCCCACGACCAGTTGCTGCGTGTTTCCCTTGCTGTCGATCATGTCCGGCAGCACCAGGACGCCGCCCGACCCCAGGTCCACGTCGCCCGCGTTTTCCGCCGACTGATTGGACATTTCAAAATAGTCGGCCACCTGCAGCCCACCCGAGGTCGAAAGCTTCAGAAACGCGTTGCCGTAATCGCCCTGGCTGGGGAATCCGTTGGCGTTGAGCGTCGCATCGAACGTGCCGTTGCCGGCGAGCAGATAGATGTTTCCCGAATCGTCCGCGGCCATTCCCGCGCCGCTCATCCAGATGGCGCCTTCGTTGCCGTTTGGCGTGATGTTGAGCACGCCGGTTTGATTCAGTGTTGCTCCGTCATAACCCATGACCCAGCCGGTGTAGGGCCGGATATCGCAGTGCGAGGCCCACGCCGTGTAGACCACTCCGTTGAGCAGAAGCAGAGCCGCGCGTTCCTTGTACTGCGCGGGATCGAACACCACGTTTCCACTGCTGCTGTTGTCGCCGGTCCCGGGATATGTCGCTTGTATCGTTTTGGGGCCGCTGAACAATTCGTTGCCGGTGGCAATGTCCAGCGCGTGCAGCCGCTGGAAGTAATTTCCGGCCGCGTTCCTGGACATGGCGATCACATAGATCGCGCCGCGCCCGCGGTCGATCACCGGCGTGGACGTGATCCCAATTTCCGGCGAAACCTGGTCGCAGCCGCGCGGATCGCTGGGAGTTTCGCCGGATCCCAGGAGGGACCTGTTCCAGAGCCGCAGGCCCGTCAAGGCGTCGAATGCATAGACGCTGTCATGTTCGGTGGCCACGTAAACCACGTCGTGCGTGCCTTTACTTGGGATGGCGACATTCGAGAGATACAGGGGCTGCGCGTCCACTCGTCCGTCGACGGGGAATTGATTGAGTTTTCCGAACGTCGCGGAGGTCACGTTCCCAGGCATTAACAGGGCTTCCGAGGAATTTTTCCCGGTGCGCGAAATGTCATTGTGATATGTGAGCACGTCGACCGATTTGCTGGGGTTCACGGTGATTTCTGTCGAAGGGCTGGTGGCATGCCCGTATGCGTTGCTCACCGTCACGATGAATTGCGCGCCGTCGTCGCCAATCGTGGTCTGCGGGATCGTGTAGCTGGAAAGCGTCGCGCCCGGAATGGCCACGCCGTTCCGGTACCAGAGAAACGTCATGGGCGTGGAGCCCGTCGCCGAAACCATGATGGTGGCCGGCTGGCCCGCGACTACCGACTGGCTCGGCGTGAAGCCGGTGATCGCCGGCGGCATGTTAATTGCCAGGGTCGCCGGATTGCTCGTTGCGCTCCCCACGGCGTTGGTCACCAGCACGTCAAAGGACGCCCCATTGTCCGCGGCCGTTGTAGCGGGCGTTGTGTACGTGGACGACGTGGCGTTCGCGATCGTCGCGCCGTTTTTCCGCCACTGGAATGTCAGAGGGGTTGTGCCGGTCGCCGCAACATTGAACGTCGCCGTCTGCCCCAGAGTCACGGATTGGCTCGCCGGCTGCGTGGTAATCGCAGGAGTCAGGTCCACGTTCAACACAAAACTTTGCGTGGCATCCGCGCCGATACCGTTGTGCGCCGTGAAGGTGAGCGGATAACTTCCAGCAGTTGCCGCACCGGCCGTGCCGCTCAAGGTTCCGTTTGCGGAAGTAAATGAAACACCTGCAGGAAGCGCGCCGGCTTGCGTAATTACCGGAGCCGGAGTCCCTGTTGCCGTAACGGCGAATACGCCCGCGGCGCCCTCGGCGAATGAGACGCTTGCAGCGCTGGTAATCGCGGCGGGCTGGCTCACGGCAATGGTAAATGTTTGGACAGCATCCGTGCCCACGCCGTTATGCGCGGTGATCGTAATCAGGAATGTGCCTCCAGTGCCGAGGGCCGGCGTTCCGGCCAGCGCGGCGGTGCCGTTGCCGTTGTCGGTGAAGGTCACGCCTGAGGGCAGCGCTCCACTCCGGGTCAGCGATGGCGCGGGAAAGCCGGAAGCCATGACCGTGAACGAGCCGGCCAAACCGGCGGGGAAGGAGGCGCTGTTCGCGCTGGTGATTGCGGGGGCTTGCAAAACAGTGAGTGCAACGGCCGCGCTGGCCGCGGTGTAGTCGGCCGCGTCGGCCGGTGTAAACGTGACCGAAAGATTTTGCGTGCCGGCAGCAAGGATCGTCCCCGAGGGCGGCGCGTAGACGAAAGTTCCCGGCACGCTGGCCGATGCATTCAGTTGCGCGCCGCTCAGCGCTGTCCCCGACGTGATAGCTGCGGGCGCGGTCCACGTGATCGATGGAGTAGCCTTGTTCACCGTTAGCGTGGCGGAGCCGCTGCCGGAATAATTGGCGTCGCTGATGGTGGCCGTAACCAAATATGATCCGGCGCCGGCGGGAGCCGTGGCCGACGGCCCGTAGATGGTGCCGCTGATTCCCAGGTAGTTGAACGTGAGGCCGAGGCTCGGCGGAACGGTCGTGGCGGAAACGGCTTTCAGTGAGCCGTCGTACGTCTGCGATAGATTTGCGAGTGTCACCGTGGCTGCCGCTTTATTTACGGTGAGAGTCACGCCTGCCGTAGCCGTCGTGTAGTTCGTCGTATCGGACGGCGTAAAGGTCACGGCGAGATTCTGGCTACCGGCGTTGAGAATCGTTCCCGCAATCGGAGTGAAAACAAATGCGCCGGGGACGTTGGCCGTGGCATTGAGTTGCGGTGCGCCGAGGGCCGTTCCGAAGGTGATGGCCGACGGCGTCGCCCACGTAATCGTGGGTGTCGCCTTATTCACCGTGAGCGTCACGTTCGCCGTTGCAGTCGCGTAATTGGCGGCATCGGTCGGCGTGAATGTCACCGAAAGATTTTGATTTCCCGCGCTTGGCACGGTGCCTGCCGCCGGATTGTAAACAAAAGTGCCGGGGACATTCGCCGTGGCATTCAGTTGTGCCGCGCCCAGCGCTCCGCCGTACGAAATGGCTGCGGGAGTCGCCCAGGTGATGGAAGGCGTGGCCTTGGTCACGGACAGCGTGCCGGAAACGCTCCCCGTGTAATTGGCGTCGTTGATCGTGGCTGTAACTGCGTACGTTCCCGCGCCGGTGGGAGCCGTCGCCGTGGGGCCATAAATCGTGCCGCCTATTCCGGAGTAAGAAACCGACACGCTCAAGCCGGCGGGAGTTGGGGAAGCAGTAGCTGCTTTCGGTGTTCCGTCATAAGCCTGCGACAAATTTCCAAGCGCCACATTTCCAACCGCTTTGTTCACCGTGAGCGTGACATTCGCCGATGCAGTGTTGTAATCGACGGAATCGCCCGGCGTGAACGTGACGCTGAGATTCTGATTTCCGGCGTTGAGGCCGGTTCCCGCAATTGGGTTGTAGACGAAGCTTCCCGGGACGTTCGCCGTGGCGTTGAGTTGCGCCGCCCCGAGCGCGGCGCCGAATGTGATAGCCGACGGATTCGCCCAGGTGATCGTCGGCGTGGCCTTGCTCACCGTGAGCGTGCCGGAAGCGCTGCCCGTAAAGTTAGCGTCGTTGATCGTGGCCGCCACAGAGTACGTTCCCGCACTCGTGGGAGGTGTTGCCGAGGGGCCATAGGTCGTCCCGCTGGTGCCTGCGTATTGGAACGCGACTACGAGGCCCGATGGCGTAGTCGTTGCCGAAGCCGCCTTGGGCGAGCCGTCGTAAGTCTGCGCAAGATTGCCCAGCGCCACCGATGCGGCCGCTTTGTTCACGGTCAGCGCGACATTCGCCGAAGCTGTCGTGTAATTGGAGGCGTCGGTGGGCGTGAACGTCGCGGAAAGAATCTGGTTCCCCGCATTGAGAATGGTCCCAAGGACGGGCGAATAAACAAAAGTTCCGGGGACGTTCGCAGTGGCATTCAGCTGCGTAGCGCCGAGCACGGTGCCGTAGGGTATTGCAGCGGGCACGGCCCAGGTGATGGAGGGCGCAGCCTTGTTGACCGTGAGCGTGACGCTTGCCGTTGCCGTGGAGTAGTCGGCGGCGTCAGTCGGCGTGAATGTCGCGGAGAGGTTTTGGGTTCCTGCGCCGAGCACCGTTTCCGCAGCCGGATTGTAAGCAAAAGTTCCGGGCACGCTCGCTGTTGCGTTGAGTTGCGCCGCGGTGAGCGCACTGCCATAGGTAATCGCCGCGGGCGCCGCCCAAGTGACCGATGGCGCCGCCTTGTTCACCGTGAGCGTGACGTTCGCCGTGGCCGTCGCGTAGTTGGCGGCGTCGGTCGGCGTAAATGTGACGGAGAGATTTTGACTGCCGGCCGCTGGCACCGTTTCGGCGACCGGATTGTAGACGAAGTTTCCAGGGACGCTTGCTGTGGCATTGAGTTGCGCCGCATTGAGCGCGGTGCCGAACGTGACGGCTGCGGGCGCGGTCCAAGTGATTGCGGGCGCGGCCTTGCTCACTGTAAGCGTTCCGGTCGCGCCGCCCGTATAGTTGGCGTCGTTCACCGTGGCCGCAACAGAATAGGAACCGGCGCCGGTGGGAGCGGTGGCCGAAGGGCCGTAAGCGGTGCCGCTGATGCCCACGTAAGAATATGTCACGCTCAGGGCCGCAGGAGTTGTCGTGGCCGCAGCCGCTTTCGCGCTGCCGTCGTAGGTCTGTGTCAGATTGCCCAGTGCGATTGTCGCCGCCGCCTGATTGACGATCAGCGAAACGTTCGCTGTCGCGGGTGTGAAATCCGCATTATCGGTCGGTGTAAACGTGGCGGATAGATTCTGGTTTCCCGCATTGAGAATGGTTCCGAGGACGGGCGAATACACGAAGCTGCCCGGGACATTCGCGGTCGCATTCAGTTGCGCTGCGCTGAGCGCCGTGCCGTAGGGAATGGCCGCCGGATTATTCCAGGCGATCGAAGGCGTTGCCTTGTTCACAAGGAGTGTGCCGGAACCACTGCCGGAATAATTTGGATCGCTGATGGTCGCGGCGACGGAATAGGAACCGGCGCCCGTCGGAGCGGTCGCCGATGGCCCATAAACCGTGCCATTGATTCCACTGTAGGCCAACGCAAGGGAAATGCCGGACGGATTGGTTGTCGCCGTTGCCGGCTTCGGAGCGCCGTCATAAATCTGCGTAAGATTTCCGAGGGACACGGTGACGGATGCTTTGTTGACTGCCAGAGTGATGTTCGCCGTGGCTATGGTGTAGTCGGCTGAATCGCTTGGCGTGAATGTGGCGGAAATATTTTGATTTCCAACGTCGGGCACCGTTCCCGCGGGCGGGCTGTATGCAAAATTACCAGGCACGTTCGCCGTCGCGTCCAGCTGCGCGCCGCCCAGCGCCGTGCCGTATGTGATTGCCGGTGGAACAGGCCAGGTTATGGCGGGCGTGGATTTATTCACATTTAATGTAAAGGTTTGCGTTGCGTCCGCTCCCACGCCATTCTGCGCGGTAATCGTGATTGTATAGGAGCCGACGGTACCGGTCCCCGGAGTTCCCGCAATCGTGGCCGTGCCGTCGCCGTGGTCGGTTAACAAGACTCCCGCGGGCAGAGGAGTGCACGTAAGTCTTGGGGCGGGCAAGCCGGTCGATGTCACCGCAACTGTTCCCGCGCTGCCTACCGCAAAGGACGCCACACTCGATCCGGCCGGACTGGTAATGGCCGCTGATTGCATGACGCTCAGGGTGAAACTTTGCGTCACGTCCGCGCCCGCTCCGTTATGCGCGGTAATCGTAAAATTGTAGTTGCCGCCGCTGCCCGCGCCGGGCGTGCCCGCGAGTGTCGCGGATCCATTGCCGTTGTCGGTGAAAGTAACGCCGCCGGGAAGCGCGCCGGTTCTCGACAACGATGGTATCGGGAACCCGGTCGCATTCGCTGTGAAAGAACCCGAGAATCCAACTGTGAACGCCACGGTATTCGCGCTGGTGATGGCAGCCGCCTGGTTTACGGTCAGCGTGAAGGTTTGCGTTGCGTCCGAGCCCACGCCGTTGTGCGCGGTAATCGTGAAGTGGTAGATCCCCGGCGGATTCACCGCGGCTATCCATGCCAGAGTCGCAGTTCCGTTTCCGTTGTCGGTGAATGTCACGCCGGTCGGCATCGCCCCCGACTCGCTCAGCGACGGCGCTGGGTTTCCGGAAGCGACCACAACAAATGAGCTCGCCGAACCTGCCATGAAGCTCGTGGTGTTCGGACTGGCGATGCTGGGAGAGGAAGTAGGAGGAGGGCTGGATGCGGACTGGCTTCCTCCTCCGCCGCACCCAAACAATCCAACCAGAAAGAACAACGCAAGAGGGAAAAGGTGCTGGCGGCGAGCGGACGCGCCCGGCTGGCGGGATCTGCCTGATTGCACTCTTCGAGCGCATGAATAATATCGTTGAATGATCGAATGCAATTTGGAAGACCTTGAAAACACGTCATTTGAACGGACGACGGACCGCCACCGGCAGGATGAAGGGCATTTGGCGGGCCAACTGGGCCACAAACGGTTTATGGGGAATTATTTAAAGTCTTTATCGTGAATGAGATAGGCGAACTTAGGCGCGGACGGGATCGATCCCCCTAGAGAATTACAATGTGACAGAATTGTTTTGTCCAAATATGCCAAAATTTTGCCATTTGGCATAATATTTTCACCATTTCCTTCCAAACCCCATGCCCTGGCAGCGCCCTCAAATCACCACGGGACAGACCATAGAAATGCTCTTGTAGGACAGACACTCTTGTCTGTCCCCGTCAGTCCTCGCAAGACCGCAGAGGGCAGAAAAAAGTGTCTGGCCTACAAATTGCTGCAGCGCAATCTTGTCAAAGCGATAGCTGCACTCAATGGCCATGAACATGTCGTTAGGAAGCTGGAAGAAATCCTTCACCACGCGGAAGGAAAGGTATGGGTTTCCATCTGTCTCGCGCGAACAGGGAAGGCGCCGCGAACAGCGGCAGCAGCAGAGCAATTGGTCTCCTAGGAACCTCTCACGACGAATGCCTGCCGGCTTTGAACGGGAATCAACGGGCACAACCTGATTCGCGAGGGTGCTAAGACCGGAAGAGAAGCTCATGCGGCGACTCTCACCGGAACAATTTGGTTTGAGGTGTATCACAATATTTATTGACAAGCAACAAAATCCGGGCCAGTCAAAAGTTTTTACATTATTTTACATTAATTGATTGACAGGGCCGGTTTCCCGTGCTAAATCCCAGCCAACAGTCGGGGTTTCCTCTATGTAAGTCATAACCAAAGAGGAAAATAACAAAGACCACGTCGGGGTATGGGGTTGCATCGTTCGCGCGTCAGCACCAGGGTGACGTCGGAGTGTGTGTATCCGCGCGAGGCTGGGCCGGTCAATTTACAAAATGTGATCAGGAGGATTGGTTTATGAACCCGAAAGCCTCGAGGTTCCTGCCTTTCGTAGTGGTTCTATGCCTTTGCCTTGTCTTATCCCTTCCTACTTATGCGCAAGTCGCCGGCGCCACATTGTCCGGCACCATTACCGACGCACAAGGCGCCGCGGTTGTCGGCGCAAAAGTTTCCGCCAAAAATGCCGCCACGGGAGTGACGACGGAAACCACCACAAATAACCTGGGTGCTTATAGCCTGGTTAACATCCTTCCCGCGAATTACGACATTTCCGCGACCGCTACGGGTTTCCGGACGGCCGTCAGCAAAATTACGCTTACCGTCGGCTCCCAGCAGACCATGAATCTCGCGCTGGTCGTCGGGGAAGTGTCGCAAACCGTGGAAGTCACCGGCGCGGCACCCATCATCGAGCTGACCAACGCCACCATCAGCGGCAACGTGGAAAGCCAGCAGATCGTCGAGCTCCCCTTGAACGGCCGCGACTGGGCCTCATTGGCTACGCTGCAGCCCGGCGTCGTTTCTGTGCGCGTTCATGAGCAGGTCACGCAGCCCGGCGGCAACTTGCGCGGCCTAGGCAATCAGATGACCATTGACGGGAATCGGCCCACACAGAACGTATACCGGCTCAATGGCATTGTTGTGAACGACTACTCAAATGCCGGTCCTGGCAACGTGCTTGGCGCAAGCGTGGGCGTGGATGCCATTCAGGAATTTTCGGTCCTGACCGCCAACTATTCGGCCGAGTACGGATTCACTTCCGGCGGAGTCATCAACGCCATTACCAAATCCGGCACGAACACATTCCATGGCAGTGTCTATGAGTTCATTCGCAACAAGGCGTTTGACTCCTCCGATTATCTTTCAGGAGCAAACAAGCCGCCTTTTGTCCGCAATCAATTCGGGGGGTCCGGCGGATGGAAAATCTTGAAGGACAGGCTCTTCCTCTTTGGCGATTACGAAGGGCTGCGCCAGAGCAAAGGTATTCCTGTCACCGCCAAAGTGCTATCGCTGAATGCGAGGAAAGGCATTCTAAGTGGTGGCTCCCCGGTTGGATCATGCACACTTCCCAATACGACCAAATTGGATCCCGCGGCAAGCGTCTGCGTTGATAACTTCGTTAAATCGTATTTTGATGCTCTTGATCCACTGCCCCAAACAGATTGCAGTCCTGCCAACACCTGTTCCAACGTGTATGGGGGCGTACAAGGGGTGACCGATAACTACTTCACACTTCGAGCCGACTACAAAATTTCAGATAAGGATAGCGTGAATTCCAGCTATTATCGCGATCACTCTTCCTGGTCTAAGCCTAACGCTTTTGACAATATAACGACCGGGTATATTCTTCCAAATCAAGCCGCATCGCTGGAAGAAGCCCACATCTTCAGTCCCGCGATGGTCAATAGCATCCGATTCGGATATGCCCAATCCATCGTTACCAACCCCGGTCTGACACATTCTCTTGCTGCTCAGGTTGACTCTGCACTCGGAATCACGAGCACAACATTCGGGCCCGGACTCTCCGGGCAAGGGGGCGGCTCGAACATTCAAGGTCTGACTTCGTTCGGTGGATTTGCACCGCAAGGCGGATTCAGCGATTGGGTCCAAAACTATCAGTTGTTCGACGATATGACCCGCACGATGGGGAACCACACGATGAAGTTCGGCGTCGAGTTTATCAGGAACCACACGGACTTGCTTAATGGGAACGGGAATGGCAGCGTTGGATTCCGCTCTATATCGGATTTTCTCCAGAATATCCCCTTCACCGTTCGGGAGCCTACTATTCCCCCGTTTACAGCCGGAAACACAAAGCACTACAACCGCAGTTCCATTTTCGGCGTCTACGTTCAGGACGATTGGAAAATGCGTCCTAACCTGACTTGGAATGTGGGTCTGCGCTATGAAATGTCCACAATTCCTTACGAAGTCAATGGCAAATTCGTGCTTCTGCCGAAGCTCTGGAGTAATCCAGGCAATTGTTCAGAAGACATCAATGGTTTGCCCATTGCTTCGCTATGTTCAGGTTTAAGGACTTCGGTGTTCGATTCGAATCCAACACTTAAGAACTTTGAACCGAGGATCGGCTTCTCTTGGGATCCATTCAGGACCGGCAAGACTTCCATTCGCGGCGGATTTGGGATGTTTGATGTCCTGCCCCTTCCGTTCATGTTCGGTCTCAATGCCTTGCAGGCGTCCCCATCCGGGGCTGAGGTAGACCTCACAAATAAGACCACATGCGTAACGCCGTCGGATTGCCCCATTCCGCAAGGGTCATTCGTGAAAGGTATTGCGGCGGCCGCTGCGGGCGCCACCGCGGCGGGAAACGGGCGGTGGCAATACACCGATCCGAATCCGAAGCGCAATTACGTGATGCAATGGAATGCTAATGTTCAAAGGCAAATCACGCCCAGCACGTCGATAATGGTCGCCTATGCGGGATCACGCGGAATTCACAATCCCTTTCAGACCGACACTCTGAATACATGTTTCCCGACCAATTCTTCCGCCGGCTGGCTCTTTCCAAACCCTTCCGTTGCCAATAACGGTTGTAACAATTCAGGACCCTTCACTGGTCCAACCCCCACTGGAATTGTTCCGAATACACTCGTAAACCCAATCGTCGGGCAGGGTTTGATTTTGTCAACCGCCTTCTTGTCCCAATCCTGGTATAAATCACTGCAGGTCAGTTTTGAAAAGAAAATGAGCCACGGTCTGCAGTTTGAGGTTTCCTATACCTGGCAGAATTCGACGGATACTTCGTCGGGAAGCTTCGCGGGCGACAATTATTCGTCCAACCCAACTGCTGCCACACCCTTCTGGGATTTGGGGATTATCAAAGGGTTGTCGGACTTTAATATCAGCCGAAATTTGTCGATCAACTGGATGTACCAGATCCCGACACCGGCGTCTTTCGCGGGACCTGCGGGATGGATAGCTCGCGGATGGAGCGCCGGCGGAGTCATGACCGTCAGCGACGGGGTTCCCATGTGGCCGCTGACCGGCCTCAATTCGGATCCCTTGGGGCAAAACAACGGAGAACCGATGGATATTCCGTCATTGGCGCCAGGTTGCACCACCAAGAATCTTGTCCAGCCTGGAAATCTTCAGTATCTGAAGCCTTCCTGCTTTATCTATCCAGTCGCACCGAACCAGAGCTTCTGGAACGCCAATTGCAATCAGACTCCAAACCTCGATGGTCTAACGATCGCACAGGCTGGCTTAAACCCACTTACCTGTACCAATCTATTGGGCAACCTGCCGCGCAACGCGATCATTGGGCCGGGTCTCGTCAACTTCGATATGTCCTTCATCAAGAACAACCACATTCGAAAAATATCGGAAAACTTCAATGTGCAGTTCCGTGCGGAACTCTTTAACATTTTCAATCGCACGAATTTGCCAGGTCCAACGGACAACCTAGTTGCACAAGACCCTCTCTTGAGCGATAACCCGAGTTTCGGCCAGATCGACCAGGCCACTCAAGTGCCCATGAGAGAAGTGCAGTTCGCCTTGAAAATAGTCTGGTAATCGGTGAGACCAGTTGCTCCGATCCTAGAGCCTGCTGGTCGCCTAACAAAGCAAGCCCTTGATTAGAATTCAGCGGTGCGCGGCGGTTGGTTCTCTGCCGCCGCGCGCCGCTTATGTTCTTCAGCGCATCTTAAGCTTCGCTTACTCTTGGGCATTCTTAGACCTCTAGTAAAGTGCGCCCCCCTGCGTGCTTAGCCTGCGCTGTCTTCGGCCGATCCTGCTCCCCCCGGATATTCCTACTATGCAAAGACAGGGAAATTTCAATTGGCACCCTGAATAGCACACTAAATGATTGACACGGATAAACGTGTGTGCTACACAGCACCCAACATTTACGTTTTTCTCCCGGGCGGGTCTGGGTTTATCACATTGGAAATGCGGGGATGTGTGGCGTTTGCGCGCTAGAAATGCCAGGGCATTCGGTCGGGTAGTCGCATTCAAAAAGAGCCAGACGTATCCCTAAAAGGGAATTGGAGGAACGGGCTATGAACCCCAGAGCGTTCAAGTGCCTGCTTTTCGTGGCGGTGGTGTGTCTGTTTGTGGGTGTTTCTCTTCCTGCTCGCGCGCAAGTTTCCGGCGCGACCCTGTCCGGCCTCGTCACCGACGCCCAGGGCGGCGTGGTGGCCGGAGCAAAAATCGCCATTAAAAATCTCGGAACCAATAACGTGGTGGAAACCGTAACCAATTCTTCCGGCTTGTACACCGCGCCCAACCTCAACCCCGCCGATTACGAAGTGAGTGTGGGCGCCGCCGGATTCAAGACGGCTGTATCCAAGATCACGCTCACTGTCGGCGCAAAGCAAGACTTGAATGTCGAGCTGACGGTCGGGGACGTATCGCAAACCGTCGAGATCTCCACGGTCGCTCCGCAAATCGAGCTGACCTCCTCCACCATCAGCGACCAGGTCACCTCCACAACCATGCGCGAATTGCCCCTGAACGGGCGCGACTGGGCGTCGCTGGCCACTCTGCAGCCAAGCGTCGTGGAATCCCGCACGCATCTTGACGTCACCCACGTCGGTGGCGGCGGAGGGCGAGGGTTTGGCGACCAGCTGAGCATCGGCGGAGGCCGGCCCACGCAGAACAGCTACCGCCTCGATGGCGCCATCATGAATGACTACTCCAACGCGGGCCCCGGAAGCGTGCTGGGCAAGAACCTGGGCGTGGACGCGATTCAGGAATTTACGGTCCTGACCAGCAACTATTCGGCCGAGTACGGCTTCACCTCCGGCGGCGTAATTAACGCGATCACTAAGTCGGGCACCAACTCGTTCCACGGAACCGCGTTTGACTTCCTCCGCAACGATAAACTCGACGCTACCGACTTTTTCGCCAATGCAGGTGGATTGGGCAAGAACCCATTGAAACAGAACCAGTTTGGGGCGGCGGCGGGATACAAAATCCTCAAGGATAGGGCGTTTCTGTTTGGAGATTACGAGGGGGTTCGCTTGTCCTCCGGGATCCCCATCAGCTCAAACGTCACGATTTCTGATGCCGTTCGTAACGGGACTGTTGCAAACCTTTCCTGTCCGACGGGCACCCCCGGATGTACTAGTACAGTGACCGTGGCCTCGATCGATCCCAATATCCAAAAATATTTGGGATTGTTTCCTCATCCGTCCGGAAGCGCAATAAACGCGAATACTGCCCATGCCCCGTTTCTGGGGCACCGCGGAGCGGGGGAAAACTTTGTCACATTCAGGGGAGACTATAGGTTCTCTGATAGAGACAGCATTTTCGCCACTTATCTACGAGACACATCGGATTTCAATAGCCCCCTGAACTTCAACGATGTTCAGCAGGGTTTCACCTCTTATCGGCAAGGCGTGATTGTGGAAGAAACCCACGTGTTTAGCACTTCCTTCACCAATACGGTGCGAGGGGGTCTCGACCGGACTAGCAACTATGGCGGCAACAGCCCTATTGCCAACAATCCTTTGGCAACTGACGCGTCCCTCGCTCAACTTCCGGGGTTCTTCTCTTCCCAAATCGCCCTGACGGGCACAGGGGTAACGACCTTACCGGGAGGAAAGAATTTCGCTGCCTCGATTCAAGATTTCTGGGGTCAGATCCGGCAACTCTACGATGACGCATTTTACGCCCACGGAAATCACGGGTTCAAGTTCGGTTTTTCTGTCCTGGCGCAACAGGTAGACGGTTACACTCCGTTGGCAGGTGGGAACGGCAGCGGAACGTTCTCGGCCAGGGGGGTCTACACAATTGGGCCCACCGGCGGCGTTCAGAGAGCTACTGCCGCGCAGGCAGGTTGCTTAAAACCAGGGTTCACTCTTCCAGACACTAATGGAACGCACTATGACGCTTCCTGCGGTGCGCTAGTCAATCTTCTGACCAACCAGCCACTCAGTGCAACTCGGACCGCCGATCTTTCCTTCGTTAACAAGCATTATCTGCGCGATAAAATCTTCGGCGTTTATTTCCAAGATGACTGGCGTATTCGCCCAAGCCTCACGCTGAACTTGGGGCTGCGTTATGAGATGTCTACGATCCCAACGGAGAAATATGGCAAAGTGGCGGATATCCCATCACCGACCACACCTCTGCCGTGCGTGGCGCCGCCCCTTTGTGCCACCACCGCACCTGAATCCGTCTTGAGCCATCAGTTTTTCACCCATAACCCTACACTGAAAAACTTCGAGCCACGGCTTGGTTTTGCCTGGGATCCCTTCCACAACGGCAAGACGTCTGTCCGGGGAGGTTTTGGAATATTCTACGCCCTGCCGCTTCCTTATGAGCTGATCCTGAACAACAATTCGTCAGCCCCATGGCGTCAGACTTACGCCCCTCTAGGCCCGACTGGCGGCGGTCTCCAGAATTCTCCCCCGTCGGTTGCTGCCGGGACAGCGGCGAATGCACAAGCCGAATGGCCGTTTGTGGTTCCATCGCTCACTTCTGCCCACAGCCTTAACCCATTGTCGAGGAGCTTCATGTACGTCGAACAAGCTCCAAAGCGCAACTATGTCTATCAGTACAATTTGAATATCCAGCGGCAACTCACCCCCAGTTTGTCACTCCTGATTGGCTACTCCGGCTCGCGTGCGTTGCATAACCCGTTCCAGGCGGATACGATCAATACCGTAATCCCGACGAAGGATCCGACGACAGGAGCCTACTATTGGCCAAAGCAATATACCCTGACGCAACCCACGACAGTCCAAGTAGTACCGGGGAACCCCAGCGGCGGGGTTTACGGTGATGCAGCGCATCCGTGTTCCACCCTCCCCGGAGGGCTAGCGGCACAACCCCAAAACTGCTTCCTTCTGAATACCACGACTGCTTCCGGCATGTTCAACACGGACTGGCAGGCCAGGTCTTGGTACAACGCCATGCAGGTGAAACTCGACAAGAGGTTGAGCCACGGGTTCCAGGTCCAGGCTGCGTATACGTGGAGCAAGAGTATGGACGATTCGTCTGGCAGCACGGCCGGCGATACCTTCCAGCTCGACATCGTCAGTGAGCCCTGGTATGACATGAGCCTAAACAAGGGCTTGTCAGACTTTGACGTAAGACACAATCTCGTAATTAACGGCCTCTGGAATGTCCCCACACCCAAATTCGGGGGCACGTTTGGAGAAAAAGCGCTCGGAGGGTGGCAGTTAGGTGTCATTATGTCGATCGCTAGCGGTGTTCCGGAATCGGCCTCGATGACCGCATTTAACAACGCCGCGGACATAGCGGGCGAAATCATTACGACCAATCAGCCTCCGAACGTCGTTTCTGGTTGCTCGCCGCAAGGTCTCGTGGCCCCCAATTATCGCAACACTCTCATCTATCTCAAGGTGAGCTGCATGAGTCTTGTGCCGCAAACCGCTGCAAACGCCGCGTTCTGCGATGCAACGCGCACTCCAGGAAATACGTGCGCCAACGTTCGCGGAAACCTTGGACGCGACACCATCAT
>JAIQFG010000132.1 GCA_020073375.1 Terriglobia bacterium
CCATTGATGATCATGCCGGCGATATTCCGGTAGTTCTCCATGATGGATGCGAAATCCCGGCCCCATCCATAAGGCAGGCCCACCAGCGGGAGAGTAGGCAGATCGAGAGTGCACAGCTCCATCCGGTAGCCCCCCACGAAGCCGCGACTCGGATCGTTTTTCACTTCGTCTTCGATGACGCCCGCCAGCGTCGCGCCGCGCCAGGAATGAACCGGCTTGTCGAAGATTCCCCAGGCGAAACCGATGATCTGGTGGCAGTAATTCCGCCCCACTTGCCCGGCGGAATTGGCCAAGCCCTGCGGAAATTTCGAGGAGTCCGAGAGCAGCAGCAGCCGCGGCGTCTCGATGCCGTTGCCCGCAATGCAGACAATGCGTGCCTTTTGCCTTTGCTCACGGCCCTGGGCGTCCCGGTAGACCACCGCGCTGACGCGCCCGTTCGTCCCATGCTCAATTCGTGTAGCCATGCACTCGATCCGCAAGTCCAGGTTGCCAGTCGCTTCGGCGCGCGGAATCTCCGTGTACAGCGTGCTCCATTTGGCGCCCATCTTGCACCCTTGTACGCAGAAGCCCTGCTGGATGCACATGCCCCGACCGTCCTGGGCGCGGGAGTTAATTGCCATGTGGCCGGTATGCACACGCTTATAGCCAAGTTTCCTTGCCCCCGCGTACATGACCTTAAAATTATTGGATGCAGGCAAGCCGGGTACGCCATTACGCCGTGTCACTCCAAGCCGCCGCTCCGCCAGCAAGTAATACCTCTTGAGTTCCTGATAAGAGATCGGCCAGTCAATCAGCGAAGTGCCGGGGATACTGCCGTAGGTGCTTTTTGCGCGCAACTCCCAAGGCTCGAAACGTGGTGTGGCCGCGGTCCAGTGCACCGTTGTTCCACCAACAGTTTTGCAATGCCACGCCGGGAGGGTAGGGAAGTTCTTTGCCACTCCCCAATCGCCGCTCTGTGTCCGCGCATCAAGCCAGGTCAGTTGTAGGAAGGCTTCTCCTGGGACCTGCGAAAAAGTTTCCGTCGACTGCCGCTTGCCGGCTTCGAGCACCACGACCTTGATTCCCCGGCGGGTCAGCTCGTGCGCTAGAGTCCCGCCGCCGGCGCCGGAGCCGATGATGACCACCGCGCTTTCGTCCTGGAATTCAACGAGGGCCATGTCTCTCCTCTCTGCTGTTACCCGCCAGCCGGTGGCGGACCACTGTCCTCGGCGGGCACTTCCGGCAGCCAGCGCAAGTCGTTGAATCCGCGGCGAAGATAGCCGCCTTTGGAGAACGCTTCGCCTTCATATCCGAAGTAGGCATAGGCGATTGGGTTGGAATACAGGACCTGCAGCGTTTTCACGCGCATGGTCTGGAAAAACGCGGAGGACTCAATCTTTCTTAATGCCTCGACACGCTCGCTCTCGGAACTGGCTGCGAAACTTGCTCCGAGCGATGCCAGACCTCCTTTGAACATTTTGAGAGTGTTCGCGTCCTTGCCCGCATCGCCATCTACGGACTGGATGACGAGTGCGTAAGCCGCGTCGTCCAGCTTGTCATGCGGCGCTATTGTGCGCGCCATGCTCATGAGCGCGGTTCCTTCGGAGCTGGTGAGGGCCGTCAAATCCACTGCCCAGGCGCGTCCGGGTGCGATCAGAGCCAATGGACTTCCTGCGACCACCCACCCCGTCAATAGCCCCGTGGTGGTTTTCAGAAGTTCCCGCCGGTTCAGGGTAACGAGTTGGTCCATGGGCACTCCTCCTGCATCGAGCAATAACTCTACGTGCGGAGTAAGAATCAGAAAAAGAACAGTAAATAATTTGCGGGCCGCGGCATTCACCTTGGGAATTCCTCACGCCGCCTCTGCCTGCACCCAATGCCTCAGCGTACACCAAGACTGTGTTTTCGGGGAAGATAGGGAATAAAGTCACTGCGCGAATATCGGACGCGGCCGGGACAATTCTTTCGCTGCGGCTCGCTTGAATTGATATAACGTTCTGCAGAGCAGGGACTGCCCCTCAGGTGTGAACAAGGAGCGCCAATCATGGAGACGAAACCTGCCGCCGCGCCGGTGTGGCCCTGGCCGGACGAGTTGGATGCGATGATTGCCGCCGCCTCATTTCACCGAAATCTGTTTGAAAATGAGCATGTGCGCTATCTCGAGGTCATCATCCATCCGGGGGAATTCGTTCCCGTGCACACGCACCGCTGGCCCAGCGTTGTCTATGTGCAAAGCACAAGCGATTTCATCCGTCGCGACGGGCAGGGCCGCGTGCTGTTCGATTCCCGCAAGATAGGGTCGCTGCCGAAAACACCAGCGATTGAGTGGTTGGGACCCTTGCCGCCCCATTCGGTAGAAAACGTCGGCGCGTCGGACGTGCACCTGCTGACCGTGGAGCTCAAACACGGCTCCGCCTGATCGTCCAAGAAAAAGGGGAACCCGCCATGAAGAAGGATGTCGAGCTGATCGCTTCGTATTGGACGCTTGCGGGCGGCGCCGAGCCGCATACCGACCACGAATACAGCCTCTTTGACTTCAAGGACCGCGTTGAAGCCTGCGCCAAGGTCGGATTCAAGGGCATCGGCATCTGGCATGCGGACCTGGTCCATACCCTCAAGCGCAGACCGCTGACCGAAATCAAGCGCATCCTCGACGACAACGGCATGAAACATATCGAGCTGGAATTTCTCGGCGACTGGTTCCTCACCGGCGAAAAAAAGAAGAAATCCGATATCGTGAAGAATGATCTGCTGACGGCCGCATCGCTCCTGGGTGCGAGACACATCAAAGTCGGCGACTTCTTCCACACGGATACTCCAATCCCCCAGGTGATCGAGTCCTTCGCGGCATTGTGCAGGGATGCCGAAGCGCATGGCACCAGGATTGTCTATGAGCTCATGCCATTCGCGATGATTGATAGTTTGCCGGACACGCTGGCCATGCTCAGGGGAGCCGGGGCTAAAAACGGCGGCATCATTTTCGACCTGTGGCACGTGGTGAAGCTGGGCATCCCTTACGAGGAAGTCGCCCGCTTTCCGATGGAGTATTTCTTCGGCGTGGAAATTAATGACGGCACATTCACCGCTCCCTGGGACCTGGTCGAAGACACCGTAAATCACAGGAGACTCTGCGGCGAAGGCGAGTTCGATGTGCCCGGTTTTCTCGATCACGTCTGGGAGGCGGGCTACCGCGGCCCGATTGGAGTCGAGGTCCTTAATAAAGAACTGCGCCAGCGCCCTCTCGATGAGTTGGCCACGCGTTCGTTCAACACGACCATGGCCCAGTTCCATCGTTAGTCTGATTGTTCCTGCAAGCGCTGAGGCACATGCAACACTCTACGCGGTGGCACATATCGCGAGTCAGGCTCCTTCGCGAAATGGCAGGGGATGGCTTTGTGCGCCACATCTCGAAGCAAGCAGGTTATGCGCCAGCGCGGAAACGGAATCGTTGATTCCTTGTCCCTGAGATCAGGAAATCTTGATCACTCTCCACGCCCCGTCCGAATCATTTTCCAGCCTTCTTTGAGCCGTTTATCTACATCGGCCTTGGTGAGCGCAGTGATGCCACACGCGATGTTGTGGGCCTTGCATGCCGCCAGAATTGTCTGACGGGCCTGTTCCACTTCGGGCGAATCTTGCGGCACACCAAGATATTGATGCAAATCTCCTCCGGCGCCGATGAAGATCGCACCAACTCCTGGAACAGCCGCAATCTCGTCGATGTTCTTTAAGCCCTCCAGCGTTTCGATCATGGGAATTGCGAGCAGGTCGCCTTCCGGATTGAGGGGCCAAACGTCGGCATGACGTTCGTACTCAGCCGCGGAGACACCCCACGCAAAAGTTGCATTCCCCGGAGCGTACCCACGCAATCCGGACGGTTGTTGGTACTTCGACGTTTTCTTCTGCGGGTAGCGCATGAACTGGATCAAGCGCGTCATTTGCTCCTTGTTCTCCACACCATTGAAGATGATGCCCATCAGGCCCATGTCCAGCGCCTGCTTGACGATCCAGTCGTTGCTTTCGAGATCGCGCCCGTATGGCGGGAATCGCGCAAACAGCGCCACGTTAGGTTGCGCGTTGCCCTTCTTGAGAATCGCGGCCTTATCGACCATGGCGGCCACGCAATAAGCCAGGCCATCGAGATTCAGTGGCCCGTGCTCCATGTCTACATACGAGTAGTCGAAATCCAGGCGGGCAAGCGAGTGACAATTCTGCAGCGACATATCGTCGGTTTGTGTGCCGATGATGGGTTCTCCGCGCGCGAGTTTCTCAACGGCGGGATTGAGGTGAAGCGGTGCCTGTTGGGCCGACGCGCTACCAGTTAGCATGACACGCACGGCAATGAAAGCGATGACTACAATCATTGCTGCCAGCATACGGTGACTGAACGACCGCGAAACGAGGTGCTGCAAGGGGGTTGTCCGCAGGTTATACGATGGAACGAGAATGACTTTTGTCATTGAACCACTCCTTCTTACAACGTGTCAAAAGAGGGTCAGCGTTGTCTGAACAAAGACGGTCGGAGTTGACCCCCACCTCGAAACAAGCACCAGCTTTGTAGCTCGGCGTGCCGGCCACATTCCGATAACCCCTCGCGGGGCAACCGGTCGCCAACCCGGTGATTTCGGCCAGCCTGAACGGATCGGCTAACGCAACACTCGTTGTAAATCCGATTGCGGTTGTCTCCGTTACATTGAATCCGACCAGCGTTCAAGGGGGGATCGCAAATTCGACAGGGACGGTGACGTTGAATGTTCCTGCGGTGGGGACAGCGGCACAACGAACGATAACCCTGTCGAGCGACAATACTGGGGCGGCAACGGTTCCGGCGACTGTGGTTGTGGCGGCTGGTGCGACCTCGGCCAACTTCACGGTGACGAGTCATTCTGTCGGATCGGTCAGCACGACGACCATTTCCGGATCCATAAACGGAAGCACGCAAAGCGGGGCATTGACAGTAAACCCATAACCACGAACAGGGGCGATCGGGTATCCCGTCTCACTCTGTTTAAGAATTTGACTAATACGCAGCGTGCGTCAACCTCCTCCGCAAATTGGCAGGGGAAGTTTGGCGCGCCACCTCCTAATGCAAGAAGGTGACGCGCAAGGGCGGGGACGGAGTGGATGGTACGCCGCTCCCGGGATCATGAAATCTTGACGTTGATTTCGGGCGGCGGCGGTTGCCCCCTGCGCATCCGCTGCGCATGATCGTACTGGGTCAGCATCCGATCAAAATCCCGTGTCAAATTACTGCTGACACGAAGCAGGCTGTCCAATCCGGGGGAGTCGGGAACGCATTGCCGGAGAATTTCTACCTCCATCCGCTTGGCTTCGCTCGATTCGAGATCTTTCTTGTGCGATTTGAGCCATTTGATTTCGGCACCGACCAAATCTGCCACATTCTGCTTGCACTCATCAGACGTCAGATAGCCGCCCGCCGTCCTCTCCTCTTCAGTCAAGTTTTCTGTCACCGCCCAGTCCATATAATCGTCCTGAAGCGTGCGACGAAGGTGAATCACACCCCAGAGACCATAAATTTGTTTAAGCTTAAACTCATCATCCTCGTCAAACCCTTTGGCCTCAAAACTTTCCTTCAATTCGCAGAGAATTTCCAAGGAACTTTCGAGAGCTTCCAAATTTTCAGACCACACCAAGCCAACCGGTTCGGGAGCAATCCCGGGTTTTGCTGCCTGATAGACTTTCTGGCTAATTTCTTCCGCTTCTTCAAGTTTCTTCTGCCAACGATCGAATTCCAGGAATTCGGTGTTTTTACGAATTTCTGCGCCTTCCGCAATCAGCACCCTGCGCTGGCGCCACAGGTTGCTGGCCATCTTGTCGAGGAGAATTTCTTCGAATTCATCCCCGGGCTGTTTCGATTTCCAAAGTGCCGCCCGCAGCGATGCATATTCCGCGCGAGATTCGCTCTCGAGGAGGGTGGCTTTCGAAAATATGCCGAATTTGATCGCATTTTTGCTGGATCTCCTCTTGCCGAGTTTGGTTCGTGGCCCAGTGGCATTTCGAGTGGCCGCCAGGTTTGTTCCGCTTTGAGTGCCTTGGCCTTGCTTGCCCGACTGTGGGCTCGGCGCATTTCCCGTGGTATTCGTCGGGGATGTTTCCGGGGCTTGATGTTGACCTTTCTTAGCCATGAGATGTGCTCCTAAATCCAAAATGGCGCGCGGGTGCGACATTTGGAACAACAACATTTGAAATTTAAGGGAATTGAAAAAATATAATCCCGCGAAAAGTGGGTACGAATCAGCGTCCTGAGGGTTCAGCGTGCTACAAAAAAATATCGCACAATTTGCGGGGGATTGCAAATTTATCGAGAGATGTCTTTTTGAAAGACAGCCCTCGAAGCGACATCATGTTTCGAACCCCATCGGTTCTTAATACTCTTGTTTCTTACCGTCGCGGTA
>JAIQFG010000053.1 GCA_020073375.1 Terriglobia bacterium
AGAGTCCAGGTCGTGAAGGTCGAAGACCGAATGATGGTGTTTTATTGCGCGACGTTGATGCGCGAACTCGATCTTGGAACCCAGCGCTCGACGATCATCGAGCGCTGGGTTCCAAGACGGCTCAACTCCCGTGAGGTAAAGGATGTCTAGGGACAAAATGTAAGGGATGTCCCGGGACTTGACAGATTTCCGAAGGGTGGGTGGTTTTGATTTGAAGTTCACGCGACGATTACGAGAACAAACGCCCAGCCCCCTCCCTGGGCTTTCGATTTGAATTTCACACGACGATGAGAATCCAAACCGGAGAGGCAAGAGTGCCTTTCCTACCAGAATCGCTATTAATTTCCATGTGCGGGGTGATAGGCTAGATTAGTAGGCAAGAAAGGTACTTTCCCGGGCAAATCAAGGAAATCCATGAAGCACAAAAAGCACAACTCAACCAAGCGGGAAACATCAAACGAATTCAGCTTCACCGTATTTTTTGAGCCGGCCGCCGAGGGCGGCTACGTGGTCACCTGCCCGGCGCTGCCAGGTCTGGTAACCGAAGGCGATACTCTGGCCGAAGCCCGGGAAATGGCCCGAGATGCGATTCGCGCGTATCTGGAAAGCCTGCGTAAGGATGGGGAGCCCATTCCCCGAGACCTGAAACTAGCGCTCGACCCGGTCAAAGAAAAGATCAGCGTCGCGATTCCCGCATGAGCAGGCGCCTGCCCGCGGTAAAGCCCAAGCAAGTCTTGAGGGCGCTTGGCCAGGCAGGTTTTTTCATCCACCACACCTCAGGCAGCCATCACGTTCTCAAGCATCCTGAAGAACCACATCTTCGCGTCACAGTTCCCTTCCACAACAAGGATTTGAAACGCAGAACCCTCGCTTCGATCATCGAACAAGCGGGCCTCACCACTGACGAATTCGCCGACTTGCTCTAGTGAGGACGGGTGGCCCACGCTTTGAGAGGATTTTGAACTTCCGGGTGCCCCACTTTTCGTGCTTCCCGAAGGGGTGGGTCGGTTTTGATGTGACCTCCGCGGGTTGCCACCATCCTTCCGAAACGCCATCGAACCAGAAGAGCCTTCCCCTCGCGAAGGCTGCAGGTTACGCTAAACGCATCTAGATTAAGCGCGAGTGCGCGAGGCCCACATGAACAAACCCGTCCCGGCGGTTTCCGCCTCCAAATCAATCGACCAGAAAATCAGGGAACTTGGCGATTGGCGCGGAAAGACGCTCGCGAAAGTGCGCGAACTCGTGCACCAGGCGGACCCTGAAATCGTCGAAGAGTGGAAGTGGGCGAAGGCGACATCGCCGGGAACCCCCGTCTGGTCCCACGGCGGCATCGTCTCCACGGGAGAGACGTACAAGAGCGTCGTCAAGATGACATTTGCTAGGGGAGCCGCGTTGCCGGATCCTTCCGGCCTGTTCAACTCCAGCCTCGACGGGAACGTCCGGCGCGCCATCGACATCCACGAAGGCGAGAAGATCGATGAGGCGGCCTTGAAGGATCTCATCCACGCCGCCGTGGCGCTTAATCTCAAGGCCAAAAGCAAGTCGAAGCCCCGGCGAACGACCAGCAAGCGGGCCCCCTAGTGTCCTCGCCCGCGGGCATACGCGCTCCCGGCGCACGCTTTAAGAACATTTTGCAATTCCGCCGTCCAGTTTGAAGGCGGCAATTGCTTTCGGCCGCGGCTTGCCTTGCTTTCCACTTACCGTTCGCGGTATAACGCTGTCGCTACTCCCTGGATCGACTCATTACCTGGGAAGGACGCGGAATCGCCCCTTCCCATAAGGGCTCTATGGAACTACACCCCGATAGCGTCCACACACACTTCCACATTCGCTGGACGCACAAAAAGAGCCTGGACTGGGAGTGTTTCCCAACCAAATCGGAAGCCTCTATGCGTGCCGGGGAACTTGCACAGCCCGGAGAGGGTTTCACGATTGAAGAGGTTCTTGAGGATTGCCCCTTGCGCGGAGCATAGGCGGCCGCGACGCGCTACTCCATGAATCTCAGGCGAACCGTGCGAGCGCGGCTCATTTGAAGCGAACTGCCTCTGTTTTCCCATCCTCCTCTGGTTACGCCGCCAAGCCGCATGTGTGCATCGCGGGCGCGGGCGGACCACGCTTTGAAAAGCTTTTCAATTTCCGAACGACCAGGCATTCGACCGCAGCGGAGGACTAGCCTCCAACTCCAAGATGCAAGCCAAGGGGCGGCAGCCCGGCCGCCATTGCACACAAGCCGGGACAGGTGTACGTTATCCTCCGAACCAGCCATCCAAAATCGAATTTATGTTGTAAACAGCATGGTGTGCGGCCCGGCCTTCGTGCCCCAAAATTTTGTAACCCGGCGCGAGCAACCGCCGTCGCAATACCAACCAAAGTACGCTAGCGTCACCGAATTTCGATAATTTTCCGGTTCGGGCAACCCGCCGCCCCGGGGGAAATCAACCAGCGAGGTAACGACCGATGAAGTCCACCGACACAGCAAAGCGCGGCAAGCTGACCCGGCGCTCTCTATTGAAAAAGTCCGCCGGAGCGGCCCTCGGCGCGGCAGTCGCGAGCCTTACCGGAGCGCTCGCCGCGCGCGCGCAGGTTTCCGGACTCACGCCGGACGGCGCCGTCCCGCCGAACCGCATGCCGCTGGGCGCGCTCGATTTTCTGGACCGCAAGCAGTACATCCACAACATGGACATCGTCTCGCACCTGCCCGGCGCGGCGACCGCCGGCGGCGAGCCGCTGATGGCCATGTGGGCCAAGGGCAAGCAGCGCATGCTGCCGACGGGCGGAGGATACGTCGACATCAGCGACGCGAAAAAGCCGGCCGTAGCGATCAAGGGAGTGCGCGGCCTGGGTTTCAACGCCACCGTGTATCACGCGAAAACCAAAAAGTGGATCGCCATGTGTACGGCCGCCGCGCCGCTCACCTCCGCCACGCCTGAATTCCCGCACGGCGCCTATGACAAGCCGTTGCGCGACCGCTCCGTCAACTTCACCGGCCTGCGCGGCATCCGCACGTTTGACGTCACCGATCCACTCAAGCCGAATTTGCTGCAGGAATTCAGCACGGGAAAAACCGGCAACGGCACGCACCACAATTTTTACGACGGCGGCCAGTACGCCTATCTCGATTGCGGCTGGGACGATCAGCTGCGCATGGAAAATCACCAGCGCCCCACCAGCAACGCCATCATGATCGTGGACATATCCGATCCCTCGGCCGTCAAGGAAGTCTCGAAGTGGTGGGTGCCCGGACAGCGCTTCGGCGAGGAAGCGGAGTACAAAAAATATATTTTTGCCGATGACCACGCTTCCTGGACCGGAAATCACGGAGCGCTCAGCGTTCCCAAGCGCGTCGAAAACGGCGGCACCGTCGGCTATGGCGGCTTCGGCGCGTTTGGCATGTATGCGATGGATCTGAGGGACATCAAGAATCCGAAACCCTACGGCCACGTCCAGTATGAATTCAATCCGCTGGGCGATATTCCGTTCCACACCTGCTATCCCGTGATTCCCGATCCCGCGCACCCGCGTCTTTCCAACCTGGTGGTCGCCACGCACGAAATTCTCGAAGCCGATTGCCGCAGCCCGTACCACACGCCCTACGTCGTCGACGTGAAGGATCCGCGCAATCCAAAAATTATCGGATTCTTCCCGCGCCCCGCGGCCCCGTCCGACGCTCCCTACAGCGACTTCTGCTTCGCGCGCGGCCGTTTCGGCTCGCACAACACGCAGTGCTGGCTGGCGCCGGGCGCGTCCAAGTCGCACATCATGGTCATGTCGTATTTCAATGCCGGCGTGCGCGTGTTCGATATTTCCAATCCCGCCGAGCCCAAGGAAGTCGCCTGGTTCGTCCCGCCGCGCGATGGCGAAATCGAAAAATACGAAACCTGGTGGCGCGGCACCACCGAAGACGTCTTCGTCGAGTGGGACCGCAATCTGATCTGGATCGGCACGCACGAAGGTGCCTACTGCCTCTCGTGCCCCGCGCTCGGCAAACCCATCACCGAGCCCACGAAAGTCGCGCGCTGGACCGTCCCCCCGTGCAACGCCGGGTGGGACGATCAAACCGCGGCCACGTTTTATTTTGGCCGCTCGACCAGCCAGATGGGCTAAAGCTGCCTTGCAGATCATTGACATGGGGGGCTCGTTGCGAGTTGAGCCTCCCATTTCCTGACGGCTGCCGTTTTCCCCCGCACTTGCGCCCGGCGATAACTGCCAGTACATTGGTTCTAGTGACCTGGCGCGCCTGTCCCGGGCTCCGCTTTGACACCCGGAAATGACTTACGATGAACACAACCTGTCCGGCGCTGCCCCGGTAAGGGCGCGAGCGAGCGATCCTCCGGATGGCGCTTCGGATGCAGAAGGAATCCCTCAGACCGCCATGGAACCCATCGATTCCGAGCCGCCGAATTTGCCCGGCATTCTGCCCGCCCCGCAACTCCGCGCGGCAGTTTCCGACGACTTGCAGGTCCCGTGGGGCTGGCATGAAGCGCTGTTGTTCGTGGTTCTGGGCGTGATCGCCAGCGTGGTGGTCACGCGCGGGATGGCCGAGGCGGCGATCCGGATATTCGGTGTCAATCCGAACGAGATGTTCGGCCCCGCAATGAGCACGGCGAAATCGGTCGTGGTCCTGATCAGCCAGGCGCTGCTCGATGCGGGCGCGATTTTGTACCTGTACCTGATGGTGCTGGGCCGCACGCCTGCACCGTTCTGGCCGACGATCGGCTGGCGCGGCCTCAGTTCCGGAGCGGGATCGTTTCGCGCGACGGCCCTGCAATTTGTCAGCGGCGGGGCGGTCCTGGGCCTGGTGGTTTCGTTCGCGGGCGCGTTCCTGAATTCCAAGGAAGCTTTGCCGATTGAAGAGCTGCTCAAGGCGCGAGTCAGCATGTTGCTGTTCGCCGTGCTCGGAGTGCTCGTCGCGCCGCTGGTGGAAGAAACGATTTTCCGCGGATTCCTGTATCCGATTATTGCGCGGCGCGCCGGCATCACCGCCGGCATCGTCATCACGGGAATTCTTTTCGGTTCGCTTCACGCGGTGCAGTTGTGGGGAGGTTGGGGACAGATCGCGCTGCTCATGCTCGTGGGTATCGTCCTGACCTGGGTCCGCGCGCGCACCGGCACGGTGGCAGCCAGCTATTTTGTGCATCTCGGATACAATGGCCTGCAGTTGCTGGGGTATCTGATCTACCTAGCCGGCGGATTGCGCCATTAACGGCCCATCAAAAAAAACGCGGGCAGCGATAGCAAAAAGCCGCATTGGCCTTTATAGCACAGGCTTCAGCCTGTGGGTTTGATCCAAGCGGGATCGATCTTGCCGCGACTAACCCCCGCAGGCTTGAAGCCTGTGCGACTCAAAATCGAACGGAAGGAACACCGAACAACGATGAACGTTGCCCAACCCATTGAGTGGACCAGCCAGGGCGTGGTAATGCTCGACCAGCGCCGCCTGCCGGGAGAAGTGGTTCATCACATCTATACCGACTATCGCGATGTGGCCGCCGCGATCAGGGACATGGTCGTTCGCGGTGCGCCCGCCATCGGCGTGGCCGCCGCCATGGGCGTCGCTCTGGGAGTCGAACGTTCCAGCGCCGCCACGTTGGATGACCTTCGCGCCAAGTTTCCTTCCATCTGCCAGACGATCGCCGAAACGCGTCCGACGGCCGTGGACTTGTTCTGGGCCATCGAGCGCATGAAGCGCCGCTTCGATCAGCTCGCCACGGCAAACGCATCGCTCGACGCGGTCCGTAGCGCGATGGTCGAAGAAGCGCGCGCCGTCCACGCAGAAAAGCGCGCCACGGACGAAGCCATCGGCCGCTTCGGCGCCGAATTCATGCCCGCAGCCGGGAAAGTCATGACGCAATGCAACGCCGGCGCGCTGGCAACCGCAGGAATCGGAACCGCGCTGGGCGTGATTCGCGTGGCCGTCGAGCAGGGCCACAAACTGCACGTCCTGGTACCGGAAACGCGACCTTACTTGCAAGGCGCACGCCTCACCGCATGGGAACTTCACGAAGGCGGCGTCCCGCTCACGCTGATCACCGACAACATGGTCGGCCATTTCATGAAAACCGGAACCGTCGGCGCGGTTGTGGTCGGGGCAGACCGCATCGCCGCCAATGGCGACACCGCTAACAAGATCGGAACCTACCAGATCGCTGTCCTCGCCCGCGAACACGGCGTTCCCTTCTACGTAGCCGCGCCGATCTCCACTTTCGACCTCACCATTTCTTCCGGCGAGCAGATTCCCATCGAAGAGCGCCCCGCCGACGAGGTCACCCACCTGCGCGGCGTGCGCATCGCCCCGGAAGTGGCGGTGGCCAATCCCGCGTTCGACGTGACCCCTGCGCGCCTGATCACCGCAATCATCTGCGAACGCGGCGTGGCCCGCGCGCCCTACACGGAGTCCCTGCGCCGGTTGGCGGAATCGGCGTCGCATTCACCCCGCGCTGGAACTGCCGGCCAGCGCTCCGCAATGTAGCGCCCGCCTTCAGGCGGGCACTTGCGATTGAGCACATGCCCGCCTGAAGGCGGGCGCTACACTCCGCGAATCCCCGGCTCCCGGACATTTTCAAGGGTTGTCATTCCAGGGGCGAAAAACACCGAAAGCATTTTCATTCAAAACTGGAAGAGCGCTTCAATCGCCGAGCAGGGCTTGATACTGACCCACCGTGAGCGGAACCACGGAAAGCCTGCCCATCAGAACGAGCGGCGAATCCTTGAACAATTTGTTCGCCTTAATTTCCTCGAGCGAAACCGGCTTTGCGATCGCCTTCCCCGCCTTGATCTTCACTTTCGGTTTCTTGGGATCGGAAGCGTCCACGGACACAACGGTCGCGGTCCCCACCGCGCAGCGGCGCGTTCCCGTTTCGTAAATGATCAGCCGAACCCCGGGCTTCATTTCGCGCAGATTCTTCACCGCCGTGGGGTTGGACACGCCTTCCCATTCGGTCTCAGTGTCCCGCGCCAAATCAGCGAAGGAATATTCCGATGGCTCGGTCTTGAGCAGATAATCCTGGGGCATGCAATTCTCCTTCATAACGCCTGGCACCACGTAGTTTATACGACTTCCCGCAAGAGCAGGAACCGCCGGCGCACCGCTTTTCCGTTAGCGTTCGCGGGCCAAATCGATATATCCTGCCGAAGGTTCGCTCCACCGCAAACTTTTACATCCAGAACCATTTTGAGGAGGAATTACGATGAAACGCTTTGCTTTGGCTCTGGCTTTTTTTCTGTGCGCGCCGTTGGCGCTGCTTGCCCAGCAGGCCGCTCCCGAAATCCCCTTTGATTCCGCGCCCAACGTCGTAAAAATGCCCGACAACATGTACCTCGGCGAAGTTGCCGGCGTAGCCGTCAACTCCAAGGGGCACATTTTCATCTTCTCGCGCGGCAATACCACCGGCCCGGCGTATGCCGCCGGCGCGGCGCAATTGCTCGAATTTGATCGCGACGGAAAATACATCCGCGAGATCGGCCACAATCTCTACGCCTGGTCTTTCGCGCACACCGTGCGCATCGATAAGGACGACAACATCTGGGCCGCCGACAAGGGCTCCGACATGGTCATTAAATTTAATCCGCAAGGCCAGGTCATCATGGTCTTCGGCCGCAAGCAGGAAGCCTCCGACGAAGGCACCGAACCGCTGAAGCATCCGAAACCGCCGCTCGCTCCGGTCGACGGAATGTTCCGCCAGGTAACCGACATGGCCTGGAACGCCGCCGGCGACACGTTCATCAGCGACGGCTACATCAATTCCCGCGTCGCCAAGTACGACAAAAACGGCAAGTGGATCAAGTCCTTCGGCGAACCCGGCAGCGGCCCCGGTCAGCTCAACACCCCCCACAGCATCGCCACCGACGCCCAGGGCAACGTCTACGTCGCCAACCGCGGCAACTCAAGAATCGAAGTCTTCGACGGCGACGGAAAATATCTCCGCAACATCAAAATCAGCGAACCGTTTGAGTACGCCAACACCGTTCCCATCATCGGCAATAAGCCCCCGGTGGATTTGGTTGGCACCATGGGCCCCGGCGCCCCCTGGACCGTCTGCATCACCCCCGGCCCCAACCAGGTGCTCTACGCCTCCGACGCCTTCCCCGGCCGCGTCTATAAACTCAGCCTGGACGGAAAGGTTTTGGGCATGATGGGCGGCACCGGCAGGGAGATGAAACAATTCGGCTGGATCCACGAAATCGCCTGCCCCTCGGAAAACGAAATCTACGTCGGAGAACTGCTCAACTGGCGCGTGCAGAAACTGCAGATGCATCCGAAGAAGTAGCGGTTTGCCAGCCTCACATCAAACCATCGTCATTCCGAGCGAAGCGAGGAATCCCTCTTAGTTTTCTGGCGAAGAGGGATTCCTCGCCAGCAGGGGCGGGTTAGGATTGCCGGACATGGGGAAGAGTGGGGGCCGAACATGAAAATGAAAAAAGCCGTCAGTTCCGCTCGAAAGAAACGCCGTTCATCGAAGGTTGCCAGGTGGTTCGCGAAACTTGACCGGCTCAGAGGGGATTCGCTGTTTCCAAGGAGAGCTAAACAGGCCAAACCTCCGCGGCGTAAGATTTTCGACTAGACCCAAGTTTGAAGTGCAAGTTCCGAGTTCGCGGCGCTGAAGGCGCCGGCGGTGGACAGCCCGGGGTAACACCCCGGGTTACGACGGTATAATTCGTATGCGCCCTGAAGGGGCGCAGGGATGCTGCGATGCCGCAATCGCTTGCTAAAAACCTCGTCCATCTCGTTTTCAGCACCAAAAACCGCGAGCCGGTCTTGACCGAACCTGTTCGAGAACCGCTATGCCTCTACGCGTCGGCCGCGTTGCGCGACCTCGATTCGCACGTAATCGCCATAAACGCGTGGCACAATCACGTCCATATTCTTTTCGCGCTAAGCAAAAATCGTTCTCTGGCTCAAATTGTCATGGAGGTCAAACGCGCGACCTCCAAATGGATTAAAACCCAAGGAAAACAATTCGCGAAATTTCATTGGCAAAGCGGCTATGGAGCCTTCTCCATCGGTCAATCCGGCGTCGATGAAGTTAAGACGTATATCGCCAATCAAGCCGAGCATCACCGCGTCAAAACATTCGAAGAAGAATTCCGCTCATTCTTAAAACGCTATCAAATCGAATTTGACGAGCGTTACATTTGGGATTGAGCGAAATATCTCTGCCGGACGCGAAGATCCTCCGCCCTTTCAGGGCGGACATTGACAGGTGATCGGTTACCCAGGGCGTTGCCCTGGGCTAGTTACCTCCGCGCCGTTGGCGCGGTAAGGCTAAGAACCTTAGTCAACGATGGACATGCGGATATCGGCAAACTTGGCTGGCGGGAATTGCTTTGAAATGAAGAAACCACCCACAGCTTTTCCACAAACTCGCCTCATCTTCCGCCGCACTTATGCTTGACATTCAGGAAACCGATGCTATGATCGTTGGGCTTGAAGGTAACCCGCCTGCTGGACAGGGGGAAATGCTCTTTGACAAACTGGGTAAGATGAGATGTGCCAGAACCCGTTCGATTGACCTTGGCATGCAAGTGCCAGGGGATTGAGTGAATCGAGCGATAAAAAAGTTCGCTTGAAAAACACGGGTGCGGGCTGTACTTACAGCCAGCCCCTAAATTGGTCCGACTCTCAGCAATGACAGTCGGGCTTTTTGTTTTTCAGGCAGCCATTTTCAAACGAGAGTTTGATCCTGGCTCAGAGCGAACGCTGGCGGCGTGCTTAACACATGCAAGTCGAGTGCGCGTCCGTAGCAATACGGATGGCGCACGGCGCACGGGTGCGTAACACGTGGGCAACCTGCCCTTTGGATGGGGGATACCCCCGCGAAAGCGGGACTAATACCGCATGATATTCCGGGAACCTCGGTTCCTGGATTCAAAGCCCGCAAGGGCGTCTAAGGAGGGGCCCGCGCCCGATTAGCTAGTTGGTGAGGTAACGGCTCACCAAGGCTTTGATCGGTAGCCGGTCTGAGAGGATGGCCGGCCACACTGGAACTGAGACACGGTCCAGACTCCTACGGGAGGCAGCAGTGGGGAATATTGCGCAATGGGCGAAAGCCTGACGCAGCGACGCCGCGTGGGGGATGAAGCTTTTCGGAGTGTAAACCCCTTTCGACCCGGACGAATGACCCGCAAGGGTTTGACGGTACGGGTATAAGAAGCCCCGGCTAACTACGTGCCAGCAGCCGCGGTAATACGTAGGGGGCCAGCGTTGCTCGGAATTACTGGGCGTAAAGGGTTCGTAGGTGGTGCGGCAAGTTGGGAGTGAAATCTCTGGGCTTAACCCAGAGGCTGCTTTCAAAACTGCCGCGCTCGAGTGCGAGAGAGGTCAGTGGAATTGCAGGTGTAGCGGTGAAATGCGTAGATATCTGCAGGAACACCCGTGGCGAAGGCGGCTGACTGGATCGCAACTGACACTGAGGAACGAAAGCTAGGGGAGCAAACAGGATTAGATACCCTGGTAGTCCTAGCCCTAAACCATCGGAACTTGGGGTGGCCCGCGTAGGCGGGTCGTCCCGTAGCTAACGCGTTAAGTTCCGCGCCTGGGGAGTACGGTCGCAAGACTGAAACTCAAAGGAATTGACGGGGGCCCGCACAAGCGGTGGAACATGTGGTTCAATTCGACGCAACGCGAAGAACCTTACCTGGGCTTGAACCGCTACTGACCAACGGTAGAAATATCGTCTTCCCGCAAGGGACAGTAGTAGAGGTGCTGCATGGCTGTCGTCAGCTCGTGCCGTGAGGTGTTGGGTTAAGTCCCGCAACGAGCGCAACCCTTATTCGTAGTTGCCACCCGCAAGGGGGAACTCTACGAGGACTGCTCCGGATAACGGAGAGGAAGGTGGGGATGACGTCAAGTCAGCACGGCCTTTATGTCCAGGGCTACACACGTGTTACAATGCACGGTACAGACTGTTGCGAACCCGCGAGGGGGAGCTAATCGGAGAAAACCGTGCTCAGTTCGGATTGCAGTCTGCAACTCGACTGCATGAAGCTGGAATCGCTAGTAATGGCGCATCAGATCGGCGCCGTGAATACGTTCCCGGGCCTTGTACACACCGCCCGTCACATCACGAAAGTGAGTTGTACTAGAAGTCGCGCAGCTAACCGCAAGGAAGCACGCGCCCAAGGTATGACCCATGATTGGGGTGAAGTCGTAACAAGGTAGCCGTAGGAGAACCTGCGGCTGGATCACCTCCTTTCTAAACATAGCGCCAAACCGACCCTGTGCTGGTGTGCAGGAGAAGTTGGCCAAGCTTCGGAACCTCTCACGGGGATCCGAGGTCATCGCTCGAACGATTCAATCTTCGAGCGGGTTCTGTCAGATCTCATCGAAACTCGGTTTTTCAAAGAGTGCTAACGCGCAAAAGCCCTTCCCTTTACCGGGGAGGGCTTTTTTGTTGGTGTGAACAACGCGACGGCAAAAGCTCTTATCAGAGCAAGACGGTTCGCCTTCAAGTCGAAGGCACTCATGGTGATTTGTCACTTTGAAAGTACACCGCTGAAATCAACGACCTGGGAACAAATATCGCTTTGCGGTCTTCTACTTTCTGCACGAAGTAATAGCCGCTATCGGTTTCATCAACAAGCCAGACGTCCATCTTTACAGAGCTATCGATTGGCGAAGTCCCTACGAATTGAAGGACCACGGGTGATGGTCGGCCACCACCAAATTCAGAATGTATCTTGGGATAAATCCAAGCGCCAAAGATAGTAAATACTGAAACGATATTTACAACTACGATGTCCCAACGCACGTCCCGCAACTTGGCTGGCTCTCTAATTGGATCGTGTATTTCATGTGTGAACCAGCCTACGGAGGCGAACCAAACAATCAGCGCTACGAAAACAAATTCTTTGCTGCGAATCAAACCGATGACCGATAGAGCTATTGATACGAAGGCAAGAATCGTGAATATTATTCCGATAATTTTATTTCGCAGAATTCCCCACCCAACTCCTATGCTAACAACAATAGGGACAACGAAAGCGACATAAGACCAGCGAGATATTTGAGATTCCGCATCATAATTCACCAGCAAGCTGCGTAATACAAAACTAATAGCCCACGTAGCTACGAAGAATGAAAATAGTTTGGAGGACCACCTCCAGAACGGTGACGACGCAAAAACCGTTTCCTGTCCAAAGGATTTTGATTTCCAGGGCTCTATCCAAAACAGACCATAGATTTTGCAGGTTTCCAGAAACGGAATGGCAAAGAATATTGCAAAAACAATGCCTGCAGATATAAGTCTGGTCCGAAATAATCCAAATTCTACAATCCCATACCAAGCGTTATGAATGGAGACGACAAGGTAACCTGCCCCATACAGCGCAATCAGCGCGATTGCGCCGACACGAGCAGTTAAATCCAGTCGATCCTTTAATTCTATTTTATCCATTTTCTGCCAGCCCAAACATTACTCTGGTACCAGGTCAAAACCAAATACTTCAGACTGATTAGGGCGGGTGGCCCGGACTTTGACTTTGAGGGTGCCGGGTGCGCCAGCCTTTGAATTTGCGGGTGCCTGCTCCTTCGTGGTTTTCGAAAGGGCGGGGTTTAGATTCACGAGAGCAACTGACCTTACACCAGACCAGAGAGAGATTCCTCACCCGCAGGAGCAGGTTCGGAATGACGACATCCTAGAACCCGTCTTGTGCTGAAATTTTCAGGCGCTGAAAGCGTCGTCGGTGACTAGCCCGGGGCAACGCCCCGGGATCGTGCCAAGGCCTCATCGCCCGCCCTGAAAGGGCGGAGGGCCCTTGCGCCCTTTCAGGGCGCACCAAAATCAACGGATTCCGTACCCAGGGCGTTGCCCTGGGCTATTCACCATCGGCGCCTTCGGCGCCGAGAGATTGGAAATTGACTGTCGTTTGTGGATTCACCCGGCTATTGTCTTGCCTTGTGGCGGGTGGCCCGGCCTTTGACTTTGAGGGTGCCCCATCCTCGCGGAGCGAAGGGGGGATTGACCTAGCATTACGGCGCAATCACATCCAGGTCGCGTGCGATCACAATCGGGCCGCTGTATTTCTCGTGAATCTCGCGCACCATGTCGTCTTCCTTCGCATTTCCCAGCAGACCCCAGTGCGTCAAAATCAGCATCTTCGCCTTGGCGCGCGCAGCGATATCTCCCAGCTCGGGTGCGCTGGTGTGGAACGCGCTCTCGTACTTCATCCATTGCTCCAAGGACAGAGCGGGTTTTTGGGAATTCGCCGCCCTCCCGGAATACACTTCGTGAACCAACGCGTCGCAGCCTGAGCAGGCCTCGACCACCGACTCGGCGGGCGCCGTGTCTCCGGAAACGACGATGGACTTGCCGCCCGCATCGAAGCGGTATCCCAGAGCTTCCTTCCATGACCCATGCTTCACAAGAAAGGCCTTCACGCTGACGTTCCCGTCCTGATAAATATTTCCCGGCTGCACGTCGTGCCCGTCGACTTTGTAACCGGTCGTATCGCCGCTCTCGAGCCCTGTGGTGCGCACCTGAATATCTTCCTTAAAAGCCTCGAGAATGTGCGCGGCCATTTCTTTCGTGCCTTCCGGTCCGAAGAGACGCAACGGTTTCGCCCGCCCGACAATCCAGGGAGTGAAAATCAGGTCAGGCAATCCGAGCGTGTGGTCGCTGTGCAGGTGCGTCAGGAACGCAATGTCGAGATCGTCGGGCCGGAGAGCGGGGATCCCGCGCTGGAAGGCCGAATTGGCTTGGCGCGACACGCCCGATCCGGCGTCAACCAGATAAGCCTTTCCGCCGGCCACGATCGCGAGCGAAGGTCCTTGGCGATCGGCATTGGGAATTGGGCTCCCTGTTCCCAGGAAAACAACCTTAACGTCTTTGGAGGGCGGCGCGGATTGTTGCGACTGCGCTCCAAAAGGGATTGCGTCCGTGGTGCAGACCATCACGATAATCAGAATGCGAGACCAACGAAGCCCGGCGGATCGGTTTTGCATGGACGAACCCCCTCGTTTTCGTGTAGCGGCTACAGGAGTATATATCTTGAACCCGCACTAAATTTCTCTACGACGTCTTCCTTCCCCGCCTCGTGAAGCAATCGCATCAAGCCTAAAGCCGCATACAAAAAACGAGCATCGCTGCGCAATGGCGTTCAGCGCATCTAAGAGAATAGGAAGAACCCGCCAAGCTCTATTTTTCAAGGCCATCGGGGAGTACGATAAAAATAATGAGGCGCCATCCATGTCATTTGTCCTTGCGCATATCGGCCCTTGCCGGAATGCTGCTGGCAAGCGCAGCCGCGCGTGCGCAGCAGCCGCAACCCGCCGAACCCGTCAAGCCCCCCGCGATCGAGGAAGTCCAAACCGTGCAAAACCCCGCCGAGCCGTGCGTTCAGCCGCCGCCACCGGTAAGCTGGCAGGATTATGTGGGACCGTTTCACAAGGCATTGGGCATTTTCGCGCAGAAGATCGATCGCGAGTCGGTTGGAGCGCCCCTTTCACCGCGTTACAAACCAAACACGGTGCTCTGCTCTCTTGAAATAAAGGATAAATTCAAATTGTTTGTCTGGGAATCGGTGGACCCGGTCACGTTTCTCCAGGCGGGCTTCAATGCCGGACTCTCGCAGGCGCGCAACGACGACGCCACCTTTGGCCAGGGAGCGGGAGGGTATGTAAAGCGATTCGGCTCAAGTTATGTCGATCAGGTGCAGTTCCGGTTCTTCAAGGAATTCGCGTATCCGGTGGTGTTTTCCGAGGATCCGCGATACTACCGGCTGGCGCACGGCAGCGTGGGAAGACGCACGCTTCATGCGGTTTCGCACTCCGTGATCGCGTACCGGGATAACGGCCACCGCATGTTCAATATTTCCGAACTGCTTGGAAACACAACCGGCGAGTTGTTGGCCAACCTCTATCACCCGGGAACCGAACGCGGATTTTCCGCGACCGCGCGCAACGTGGGCTTTGACTTTGCCTTCGATTCGGGTTTTGACGTGATCCGCGAATTCTGGCCCGAGTTCTCTCGGGCCTTCCACTTGCCCTTCCGCTATCAAAATGAAAACTCCGCTTCGAGCGGCCCGTAATTCCCAGCCCTCCGAGCCAGCTTACTGGGTTTCTCCGTGAAGCAATCGCATCAATCCCACAGCGGCATGCGAAAGCCGCGCCCCGCGCCGCGACACCAGGTACAGCGACCGCGGCAACTTGAGCTGCCGGATGCGCACCTCCGCCAGCAGCTTTCTCTCGACTTCCCATTGCACGCACATGCGCGGCACGATGGCCACGCCCATGCCCATCTGCACGAACCGCTTGATGCTTTCGATCGTGGGCATCTCGACGTCGCGCCGCAGCGGCGTGCGGTGCTTCTCGAACAGTTGAATCACGCGCGAGCGGTAGGGCGAATCGACGTTGTGCGCGATGAACGTCTCCTCGCCCAGTTCCTTGATGTCCACCGAGCCGCGCCGCGCCAGCCTGTGCTTTGGCGGCACGACAAAGGTCAGCTCGTCGCGCAGGATTTCAACGGCCGCAAGCTTCGCGTCCTGCGGCATGTAGGAAACCGTGCCCAGGTCCAGCCGGTAATTCAGCACCTCCTGCGGGATGTCGCGCGAAAGCGTGCGGTGCATGATCAGTTTTACTCCGGGATAGAGTTTCCGGTACCGCGCCAGCGCCGGCAGCAGTGCGTGGATCGAGCTTTCGTTCACGCCCAGCCGCAGCTCGCCGCGTCCCAGGCTCTTGAGATCATCCATGCCCTTCTGGATTTCGTCGCGCAGGTTCAGCAGCCGCTCGGCGTAATCGCGCAGCAGTTCACCGGCATCGGTCAGCTTCACCTGCCGCGCCCCGCGCACCAGCAGAGGCTGCCCCACCGATTCCTCCAGCTTGCGGATGACGATGCTCACCGCCGGCTGGGTGCGAAACAGTTTTTCCGCCGCCCGCGAAAAGCTTTGCTCCCGGGCGACGGTAAGAAACACCTGCAATTGAGATAGATCCAAAGTTGCGTCTCCAGTAGGACAGGCTTCAGCCTGTCGTTTCTAGTGGCACAGGCCGAAGCCTGTGCCACCAAGAGCCCACGTTTCCCCCATAATAAGTCTTTATATCACTCAAAACTATTATAAATTTGATTGCCTTGCCCATCCGGTGTGAAATGTCCACTGTAGGAGAGTGCCATGGATAACGTAAGTGGCGAAAAAGTGCCCGTCGAAAACGTAAAAATCTTCGACACCACGCTGAGAGACGGCGAACAATCCCCCGGCTTCTCCATGACCATGCCGGAAAAAATCCGCATGGCCCGCCAGCTCGAATCGCTCGGCGTGGACATCATCGAGGCCGGCTTCCCCATCGCCTCCCCCGGCGACCTGGAAGGCACGCGCGCCGTGGCCCGCGAAATCAAGGGCTGCACCGTGGCTGCGCTGGCCCGCGCGCGCCGCGACGACATCGACGCCGCCCTCGACGGCATCTCCCAGGCCAAGCACCCGCGCCTGCACACGTTTCTCGCGACTTCCGATCTGCACCTGCACCACAAGCTGCGCCTCACGCGCGAAGAGGCCCTGGAAGCCATCTCCACCAACGTGCGCTACGCCCGCCAGCACTGCGCCGAGGTGGAATTTTCCGCCGAGGACGCCAGCCGCACCGAAATCAATTTCCTATGCAAGGCGGTCAAAGCGGCCGTCGACGCCGGCGCCACCATCATCAATCTTCCCGACACCGTGGGCTACGCCGTGCCCGAGGAATACGCTGCCATGTTCCGCGACGTGATCGCGTTCCTGGACGGTGCACCCGGCATCACGCTGAGCGCGCACTGCCACGACGATCTCGGACTGGGTGTGGCCAATTCCCTGGCCGCGGTGCAGGCGGGTGCGCGCCAGCTCGAGCTGACGATCAACGGAATAGGCGAGCGCGCGGGCAACGCCGCGCTGGAAGAAGTGATCGTCCTGCTGAACGTGCGCCAGGCCAAGCTGGGCGTGACCACCAACGTCCACCTCGATAAACTGTACGCCACCAGCCGCCTGCTGACTGAAATTACCGGTGCGCCCGTATCGCCCAACAAGGCCGTGGTGGGCGCAAACGCGTTCGCGCACGAAGCCGGCATCCATCAGGACGGCATCCTGAAAAATCCCCTCACCTACGAAATCATTTCTCCCGAAGCGGTCGGCGTTCCCAAGCGCTCCCTGGTTCTGGGAAAACATTCCGGCCGCAACGCACTGCGCGCCGCGCTGGTTGAAATCGGCTATACGCCCACGGCCGAGGAACTCGATCAATGCTACAAGCGCGTCTCCGCGCTGGCCGACGAAGCCAAAACCGTCAGCACGCGCGACCTGCTGGCCATCGCCCACCAGGTGATGCGCAAACACAGCAGCGAAACCGCCCTCACTGCGGAATAAGCCGGTAGCACAGCCACTCTTGGCTGTGTGGTTTTGCGGACCATTGGGACGCCGCCGACCTAAATTACGAGTGCCAAAGACCACACAGCCAAGAGTGGCTGTGCTACCCAAACCCTTTCGCACCCGACATTTCCGCCGGACATTTTTGCAACAATCGGTGTCAACATCCGGAAGGCCGCCATGGAACAAAATTTAGAAAACACCATTTCCCTGCTCACCCGCACCCCCGCCGCTCTGAACGCGCTTCTGCGCGATCTTCCGGAAACGTGGACGCATCAAAACGAAGGAGAAAATTCCTGGAGCGTGTTCGAAATCGTCGCCCACCTGATTTACGCCGACCGAGTGAATTGGATGCCGCGCGCGCGGACGATCCTGCAATTTGGCGAGACGAAGGCATTTGAGAACTTCGATCGTTGGGGGCACGTACAAGCAAGCGAGGGCAAATCACTCGCTCAACTTTTGGATGAATTCACTCGTGTGCGCTCGGAAAAACTGGATGAACTGCGCGCCATGAATCTGCGGCCCGAGGATCTCAATCGTCGCGGAAGCCATCCCGCGCTCGGGGTCGTTAGCCTGTCACAGCTGCTGGCAAGCTGGGCAGCTCACGATTTGACGCATCTGCACCAAGTCTCCAGGGTCATGGCCCACCAATACCGCGAAGCCGTAGGCCCGTGGAGCCGAAACCTCGGCGTGCTGAAATGCGCCGGCCACAGCGCGCCCTGAAAGATTCACGACGCCCCAGTAGGACAGGCTTCAGCCTGTCGATTTTTGACCTGGAGCGATCCACCACTGCGACAGGCTGAAGCCTGTCCTACTTGACCCCATCCCGCGCCCGCTTCCGCCAACTCATGCGCGCCGAAACCCAATCAATAAGCCATTCCATCCTTGGAAAATAGCGGCCCGGGATTTTTCCCCTCCGCCGCGCCCTTGATCCGGAACATCAACTCGCCCCACGCCGTCGTGCAGGAAATAAAATAATCCGTTTCCGCCTGCCAGTCCGCGTGCGTGAACCGCAGCACCGTTTGCCCCTTTTGTTCCGCCAGATCGAAGAGCAGCCGCGTCCCGCTCCATTCGTTCCCCGTCTCGCAGCGCCAGTGCGCCTTCCCCGGCGCCGCGATCTCGACCGGGCGAAGTCCGTACACCGTGGCGCGATTGAAGAATCCGAGTTCCACCGTGCCGGCCAATTTGTCCTCGGTCACGTCCGCCGCCCACCATCGCGAAAAACCCGCGGCCGTAGCCACCAGCGGAAAAACCGCCGCGGGCGCCGCGTTCACCTGAATCATGTGCTTGATGTCAGCCATATCCGATCCGCCTTTCAGGTTCGCTTTTGTTAGACAGGCATCCGCATCAATAAAAATGCTTCGGCATCCAGTTCTCGCGCCCCTCCGGCAGCAGATCGAGCAGATTCCAAACCCCGATGAACGGATCGATCCCCCGATGATGCCCCGGCGCGCGCGACATTTCCGTCGTGTACGTGAAGCGGATCCTGCCGTCGCCACCGCGCCGGAACACACTGACGGCCGGCCGCTGCCCTTTTTCATCCTCCACGAAAAAGTCCCGGTTGAACGTGTTGTCGCGGCTCGAAAGCAGGCGCATCTTTTCCCATCCTCGCGGTCGCCCCCATTCCCGCAGCCGTCCGAGTTCTACCTTCGAGACCAGCACGAAATTCACCTTGTCGTTCAAGTGCGCGGCAATCGACGAGTACCCGTCCGCCCACATGTTGCACATCCGGCACGGAAGCTTGTCGCCCGGCCCCCACATCATGTGATCGACGATCAGGGTGTCCTTGCCCGGAGCGAACAGCTCGGAAAGGCGCACGTCGCGGAAATTCGCGGGCGAATCGTCGCTCAGGTCCGCGGGCCCTTCCCGAAAAACATAATCGCTCTCGACCACGGGCCCTTCCGGCAGTTGCCTGCGCAGCGCCGCCACGCGCTCAGTCTGATCCTTGAGCGCGATTTCCGCTTCCAGCAACCGGTCGCGAAGCTTTCGATACTCGGCGCTCTCACCCTGAATCCTAACGTCCATTGCGTTCTCCTCCCTTTGGCTGGGACGCAGCTCCCGGCGGCGTCCGGATCTTCGACTTTAGGCGTTGCGTACCGATTGGAAAATAAATCGGTGCTCAAAGGTCAACTAAACACCCGCGTCATTCCGAAGCGTGCCTTTCGCCGAGGAATCCCTCCTTCTTTCCTCGTAAGAACCAGGAGAAATTGCTCGGACCAAAACCGGCCCTCGGAATGACGGCAGTCTAAATTATTTCGCAATCGTTTTGTTGCCGGCCCCATTGGAGCGCGGCGCTCGCGCCCAAATCACATGAACGGATTTTCGTCCGCGCTAGGGCCGTAAATCGACGGCACCGCCACGTCCAGCAATCGCAGATACACGGAAAGCTGCCCGCGATGATGGTAGATATGGTTCAGGAGTATTGCGCGGATGAATCCGATGCGCGGCGAAGTAAAGATCGTCTTCCCGCCAGCGGTCGCGCTCCACATTCCCATGATTTTCGAATCATCCAGTTTCGCAAGTGTTTCCTTGGCGTGCGCCGTGCTCTGCGCAAATGTGTCCAATATTTCTTTCCGGCTTTTGGGTTCTTGCTGGGCGAAATTCGGAATCTCAAACGAATCCTTGCTCACCGCATCGGCCAGCAATCCTTGGCCCTGCGCGATATGCAGCGCCAGTTGTCCGAGCGAATAGGACTTGGCGTGCGGCTTCCAGGCCAACTTGTTTTCCGGCACGCGCTCCAATACGCGCTGCGTGGTCTTTGCTTCCTGATCCATTTCCATCAAAATTGAATCGACGATTGCCATGGTTGCTCCTTTTTTCCGGCCTGCGATTTGAATATTTGGGACCCCTGCTGTCGCCCGCCTCTGTTGTCCCGAACGGCAGAGAGGGATCAGAGGCGGGTTTATTCTCGCCGGTACTATAAAGCCACTCCACAAAACTCCCGGCGCCGAAACGCGCCCTGCAATCTCTTCTACAGATATTGAGACAACTGCTCGAGGCACCCGACCCAGCCCTGCTCGTGCCTGCCGCGCTGCTCGGCGTCTGGCAGCAGTTCATGCGAAAGAAGAATCTCGGTGGCCGCCCCCAGGTCGCGGAACTCCACCGTCACCAGCGACTCGCTCTTGGTCGGATCGTTTTCCCAGCTCCAGGTGAACGCAACTTTCTCGGGCGGCTTGATTTCCCGGTACGTTCCGAACAGCTTGTGAACGTTCCCGCCCTTGTGATGCATTTCGACGCGGTATTTTCCGCCCACGCGCAGGTCCAGTTCAGGAACCAATGTGGAGTAATCCGCCGAAACGTGAAACCAGCGCGCCAGTTCCTTCGGATCGGTCCACGCGCGAAACACTTTTTCCCGCGGCGCCTGAAACGTGCGCTTCACCCGCACCGCCGGCAGCGGCGTTATTTGTTCCTTGGCCATTCCGTGACCCCCGTTTGGTTCGATTCCATCAAATACCGATCGAGCGAGTCCAACTGTTTTTCCCAGAACGCGCGATACTGGGCGATCCACGCCTCCGCATTCTTTAGAGGCCGCGCCACCAGCCGGCAGCGCCGCGAACGCCCGATCTTCTTCTGTGACACCAGCCCCGCCCGCTGCAACACGCCAAGGTGTTTCATCACCGCAGGCAAACTCATCCGGTGCGGCCGAGCCAATTCCGAGACCGACGACTGTCCGCGCATCAGCGCCATCAAAATCGCGCGCCGCGTGGGGTCGGCCAGCGCCCCAAACGTGGCGTCCAGCCTCCGGTTATAGTTAACCATACGGTTTACTAATATACCCATGCGTGGCAAGTGTCAAGCCTTTTGTAGGACAGACACTCTTGTCTGTCCGGGTTTGTGCGCGGCGTCGCAAATCTAACCCGGACAGACAAGAGTGTCTGTCCTACTCCAGCCCTGACAGGACCTTCAATCCGGACTATACTATTGGGCCGCGACACACGAATTTCTTCACCGTGCGGCGCGGAACGCAAATATGACCACTGCAGACGCAAAAAAAATCGTTCTCCTCCCCGGCGACGGCATCGGCCCGGAAATCGTCGGCGTCGCGGTCCGCGTGCTGAAGGATTGCGCCGCCAAATTCGGCCACCTCTTCGAGTTCGCCGAGTTCCCTTTCGGCGGCTCCGCGATTGACGCTGCCGGCGAACCTCTCCCTCCCGAAACCCTGGCCGCATGCAAATCCGCGGACGCCATCCTGCTGGGCGCCGTGGGCGGCCCCAAATGGGACGCGCAGCCAATCGGCAAGCGCCCGGAGAGCGGCCTGCTGGCCCTGCGCCAGGCCCTGGGCTTGTACATCAATCTCCGGCCCATCGATCTGCGGCCGTCGCTCGCGAGCCTCACGCCGCTGCGCTCCGATCGCGCCAAAAATGTCCACATCGATTTCGTCCGCGAACTCGCCGGAGACATTTATTTCGGCAAACATCACGTCGAGCCCCATGCAAGCGGAGAGCGAGCCGTCGACGAAGCCGTATACACGACGGGCGAGATCGAGCGCGTCGCGCAATACGCCTTCGCGCGCGCCGAAGCCCGCACCGGCCGCCTCGCTTCGGTCGATAAGGCCAACGTCATGTCCACCTCGCAGCTCTGGCGACGTACGGTCACGCGAATGGCCGCGGCACATCCTAAAGTAAAGCTGGAACATTTGTACGTCGACAACGCCGCCATGCAACTGGTCCTCGCGCCCGCGCAGTTTGACGTCATCCTCACGTCCAACATGTTTGGCGACATCCTCAGCGATCTTGGCGCGGCCCTGGTCGGATCGATCGGCCTGATCCCGTCCATGAGCAGCGGTCGGGGACCTTCGCTCTACGAACCGATTCACGGTTCGGCGCCGTCGCTGGCCGGAAAAGACGTGGCCTGCCCGGTGGGCACCATCCTCTCCGCGTCCATGATGCTGCGCGAAAGTTTCGGCCTCGCGCGGGAAGCCGAGTGGATCGAGTCGGCGGTCGACCGCCTATTCGTGAACGGCGTTCGCACGCCCGACATCGTCGGGCCCGGCACCACCCGCGTCGGCTGCCAGGAATTTGGCGAGCGCCTGCTCGCCGAAATGGCCGAAGCGCCCGCTCCGAGCAAGACTTCAAACGTATAATTGAGCCCGCTCATTCCGAAACCCCGGTCTGCGTAAAGTGTATTTGGCAGCTCATCCGGATGGCTCCGCCCCTTGCGATGCAGGGGCCGGGAATGATAGCTTCAGTCTGGCCAGACAGGGTGATTCTTCTCTACGTCTCTGGATTGGAAATCACCATTGATTGAACAGACCGCCCAAAACGGGTCAAGCAACGGCAGCCACTCCACCAGCAACAATCCATCCGTCCCTTGGCGACCGGATCTCCAGGCGCTGACGTTCTGGCGCGTGGAAGGCAGCCTGGTGGACCTCGGCGCGGTCCGTCCGGTGGCTTACTTCACCTGGAACTCCCACACGTTCATCGGCCGCTGGGCCAGGCGCGGCGGAATGCTGGCGCTGGCGCTGGTGCGGCCCTTCCTGTATGCCAGCCACCGCGTCTTCGCCACGCGCGTGCTGCACACGCTGCTTTCCGGAGTCACGCGCGACCGCCTGGACCTGCTGGGCGAGGAATATTTCGAATACATCCTGAAGAAACAGTTGAAGCCCGAGGGAGTGGAGCGCCTGCGCCAGTGCGTCGCCACCAAGGGCGCGGCGAACGTGGTGCTCGTAAGCCAGGGGCTGGAGCACGTGATGCGCCCGCTGGCGCAGTATTTAGGAGTTACGCATCTGGTGTCCAACCGTTTGGAATTTCGCGACGGCGTCGCCACCGGGCGCCTGCTCGACCCGGTAATCCGCCCGCGCAGCCCTCTGGCATGGGCCTTCGAGCGCGGCGCCGATGGCAGCGTGCCCGCAGACCGGTTGCTGCGAAATCTGGGGCTCACAAAACATCCGGAACGCCTGGAGAAAGCCATTCTAGCGGCGGAAAGGCCCAAGGCCGCCAATCACCGCGCGCTGGTTGTGTTCGACGGGAATGCGCAATCCAGCCCGCTTTCGGTTCGCGGGACGCTGGCGGGAAAGAATATTCTGCTAATCGGCGTGACTGGGTTCATCGGGAAGGTTTGGCTCGCGCAGCTGCTAAGCGAAGTTCCGCAGATCGGAAAGATTTATCTACTGATTCGGCGGCAGCGCACGACCACCGCGCACCGGCGCTTCGAGAAAATTTTTGAGGAGTCACCGGTGTTCGACCAGCTGCAGGAGCGCCTGGGCGACCGGTTCGCGGACTTCGTCGCCGAGCGCGTCGAAGTCGTCGAAGGCGACGTCAGCCAGCCGGGGCTCGGCATTTCGGCGGAGATGCGGGAACGCCTGGGCCGCACGTTGGACCTAGTGGTGAATAGTTCCGGGCTGACGGATTTCAATCCGGACCTTCGCGAAGCCCTGGCCAGCAATGTCGCGCCGGTGTTTCACCTGATCGATTTCGTGGAGGCTTCGTCCCACGCGGGCCTGTTGCACCTTTCCACCTGCTACGTCGTAGGTTCAAAGGATGGCCGCGTAGCCGAGCGGGTCCAGCCGGACTACACGCCGATCGGCGCGCCCGATTTCGACGCCGATCGCGAATATAAATCTTTACTTGAGGTAGTTGCCCACGCCGAAACCCGCGCGGAAAGCACCGAGATCACGGCCGCGCTGCACCGGCAGGCGCTGGGCAGGCATCGAGGCAGCGAGGACCCCTCCGGCCCGGAACTGGAAAACCTGATTCGAAAGAATCGCATGCGCTGGCTGCGAAACCGCCTGACGCGCGCGGGAACCAGACGCGCGCGGCACCTCGGCTGGCCCAATACGTACACGCTGACGAAATCGCTGGCCGAGTCGCTCCTGGTGCGCCACGCGGCCGGGCTGCCCATGGCCATCGTGCGGCCGTCGATCGTGGAGACGTCCACCGACCAGCCGTTTCCAGGATGGAATGAGGGGATCAACACCTCGGCGCCGCTTTCCTATTTACTGGGAACTTATTTCCGGCAGTTGCCAACCAACGAGCGCAAGTGCCTGGACGTGATTCCCGTGGACATGGTCTGCCGGGGGATGACGCTGATCGCTGCGGCGATTATCGCGCGACGCCACCAACCGATTTATCAGCTCGCCACATCTTCCAGCAATCCGTGCGACATGGGCCGGTCGATCGAATTGACGGGCCTCGCGCACCGCAAGCATTTCCGCGCGCAGCAGAGCCTGGAAAACTGGATGCGCATGCAGTTCGACACAATTCCCGTTTCCAAATCGCGCTACGAAAAATTCTCGGTGCCCGCGCAGAAGGCCGTGGTGCACGGCATCAATCGCGCCGCGTCCGCGCTGCAGATGAAGAAGCCGCCGCTGGCGAGGGCCGAGCGCGACCTGATCCGCGTCGAAAAACTCATCGAGCTCTACGAGCCGTTTATCCTGCACAATGAGCAGGTGTTTGAATCCGAAAACGTGCAGCTGCTTTCGGCGGCAATTCCCGAGGACGAACGCGCGGCCTTCAGCTACGAGCCCTCCACGATTGACTGGTGGGATTATTGGATTAACATCCATATTCCCGCGCTGCGCCGGTGGGTGTATCCGCTGATCGAGGGGCGCGCGCCGGAAGCGCGGCAGCGCCGCGTTTTTTCACCGCAGCACGCGGGAAACGGAGCGCCGCCGCGCGAAGAGCTGCCTCACGCAGGCGCGGCGTCGGGCACGGGGACTCAAGCCTAATCCATGGCCATCTTTCTGACCGGTTCCACCGGCTACATCGGCGCGCACATTGCCGCCATTCTGCTCGAGCGCCACGCGGACCGGCTGAATCTCCTGGTGCGGGCGAAGACCGAGCAGGAAGCGAACCAGCGGCTGTGGCACGCGCTTCAGTTGCACATGGATTTCCCGGAATTTCGCGACGCCCTCGAATCGCGCATTTCCGTCTACCGCGGCGACCTGACCGATGCGCATTTTGGGCTGGAGCCCGCCGAGTACGCGCGACTGGTGGGCACGACCGAATCGGTGATTCACTGCGCGGCTTCATTGAATCGCAAGTCCGAAAAAACCTGCCTGAACGTGAACCTGCGGGGCACGCTGGAAGTCGCGCAGCTCGGCCGCCGCGCCCACGATGCGCACGGCCTGCGCCGCTTCAGCCAGGTTTCCACCGTGGCCGTGGCCGGGCAACGCAGCCACGAAGTGGTCACCGAGGACGCTTCCATCGACTGGGACCGTTCGGATTACGATCCCTACGCGCGCACGAAAAAATTTACCGAGCACATGGTGCGCGAGCTGCTCCCGGAAGTTTCGCGGATCGTTTTTCGCCCGAGCATCGTGCTGGGAGACAGCCGGCGCGCGGAAACCACGCAATTCGACATGGTGCGCGCGTTCGTGTTTCTGGCGGGACTGCCGTTTCTTCCCTTCCGCTCGACCGACCGGATCGATATCGTTCCCGTGGATTACGTGGCGGAATCCGTGGTCCTGCTGCATCAGAAAGAAAATCCGGCGCATGAGATTTATCACCTCTCGTCGGGCACCGGTTCCGAAACCTTTGGCCAGTTGACGCGCGCGCTGGCCGAGGCCGCCGGAAAAATGCAGCCGCTCTATTGGCCGGAGCTGGAGGGTCCCTTTTCGGCTACCGTGAACTGGCTCGCCAACTATCGCAGCGGCATCGGACGGAGCGCATCGCTGCTGAAGGTGTTCATGCCGTACCTGGTGTGGGACACGGTGTTTGAAAATTCGCGAGTGGTGGCGGAAATGGGCCGCAAGCCGGAGCCGTTCTCGAAATATTGTTATCCGCTGCTGCGATTCAGCCGGGATCACAAGTTCACGTATCCGTACCTGGATTGGCCCGGCGGGGCCGCGAGGGTGGCCGGGAATGCAACGGCGGCCGCCGCGGTGGCGAATGCGCGAGGGTCGCACCCATGATGGACTTCGTCCTGGAAGCCTGGACGAGCTCGCTGATCGAAATGTCCCGCGCGCTCTGGAAGTTCGGCGCAGGGCGGGCGTGGCAGCAGGGCGAACCGCTGAAGCTGCTGTTTGCCGGATACAACGGCACGCGCAATACGGGGTCGGACGTGCGCGTCGAGGAAATGCTGCGGCAGGTGCGGCGCGTGCTGGGCGAAAACAATGTCGCGCTCAGCGTGATGACCTTCGATCCGGCGCGCTCGCGCGGCTATTTTTCGGGAACCCGCCAGGTGCAGCTCCCCATGATCTTCCCGCCGTTTTTATTTCGCGAAGCGCGGAAATACGACGGCGTGATCGCCTGCGAAGGCTCGATGTTCAAGAGCAAATTCGCCAACGCGCTTTCGACCATGACCATCGGCGCGCTGGGCATTGCCGCCGCGGAAAACAAACTCTCCGTCGGCTACGGCGGCGAAGCGGGCGCGATGGACCCGATGCTGGAAAAAATGTGCGCGCATTACCTGCGCCGCTCGCTGGTCATCACACGCAATGAAGAGTCACAGGGAATTCTCAGCAAGCTCGGCGTTCCCACCGAACTGGGCACGGACACCGCCTGGACCTTTGAGCCGCATCCTGCGGAATTCGGGCAAAAGGCGCTGGCCGCCGCCGGATGGGACGGCCGGACGCCGGTGCTGGCAATTTGCCCGATCAATCCATTTTGGTGGCCGGTAAGGCCTTCGGTGGCGAAGCTGATCGCGCGAAAATGTTTTGGCGCGTACAAGGAAAGCCACTACAGCTCGGTCTATTTTCACAATTCCGGGCCGGCGGTGGACGCCGCATATCAAAAATATCTGGGATCGATTGCCGGCGCCGTGAAAGCATTTCGCGCGAAACACGAAGTGTTTCCTATTCTGGTGGCCATGGAGCGGCTGGACGCGCGGGCGTGCGAGGCGCTGGCTCCGCTGCTGGGCGGCGCGCCGGTGTTCACGTCCGACGCGCACGACATGTACGAACTGGTGAGCGTGCTGCGCTGCTGCAGCCTGATGGTTTCGTCGCGCTATCACGCCATGGTCACGTCCATGCCGGGCCTGGTGCCCTCGGCGGGAATCACGATGGACGAGCGCATACGGAATCTGCTGCGCGAACGCGGGCACGAACACCTTCTGATGTCCGTGGACGATTCGGACCTGGAAGCGAAGCTGCTCGTGGTGCTGGAGCGGCTGGCGTCGGAGGCCGATGACGTGCGACAGGGCATCGCGTACTCCGTGGTGCGGAATTTGAAAACCATGGCGCGCATGGGAGTGTTTCTGGAGCGCGCGGTGCACACGTGTTATCCGGAGTTTCCGGTGCGCTCGGGAGTGCACGGGTGGGAGGAGTATCTTCCGCCGCTCAGCCCGAATCTGCAGCGGCTCCTCGAAACATATGACGGGGCGGCGGCAGCGGCGGCCGGGAATTGAGTGCGCGTTGAGGATTGATGCGGGTTGGTGGCACAGGCATCAGCTTGTGCGCCATTCCGGCATAGCTCGCATCTAAACCGCACAGGCTGAAGCCTGTGCCACCTGGATTTGCCGGCGCAGCACTCATGGAAATCTGGCAGTAGCTCTGACGAATTCCAAATGAATTTCCTCGAAAACATTTTCTCGCGCTTGCAGGCGGCGCCGGATCGCGTGGTGCTGGCCGAGGCGCACGTCGGCGGGATGACTGCTTCCGGCGAGGCCGCCTCGCAGAAGACCGCGACAGGCTCGGAGCTGCTCGCGCAAATTGCCGTGGCGCGCGCCTATTTGCGCGCGGCGGGTCTGGCGAAAGGCGATCGCTGCGCGATGATTGCTCCCAACAGCATTCGCTGGGCCGCGCTTGATCTGGCGATCGTCGCCGAAGGACTGATCGCGGTGCCGCTCTACGCGCGGCAGGCGCCGGCGGAACTGGCCGCGATGCTGCGCGATGCCGCACCGGGATTGATTTGCTGCGGCGATGCGGCGCTGCGCGATGCGCTTGCGGCGGCCTGGCGGGATGCGCTGCGCACCGTGTTGTTTGACGAGATATTCAGTGCCGATACGGAATCCTCTTTAGTTGAGCCGCCCTCGCACGCCACTCTCGCCCCGCAAGACACCGTAGCGATTCTCTACACCTCGGGAACTTCCGGCGAAGCCAAGGGCGTGATGCTGACCGTGGCGAACCTCGATCACATGCTTTTCTGCACCGGAGCGCGGCTCGATCAACTGATGGGCGCGCGGGAAACGCCGGACCGCGTGTTTCATTACTTGCCGTTTTGTTTTGCGGGATCGTGGGTTCTGCTGCTGTCGTGTTTGTCGCGGAACAGCATGCTCACGCTGTCCATGGACCTGACGAAACTTGCCGAGGAAATCGGCGTCGCGGCGCCAAATTATTTCCTGAACGTGCCGACGCTGCTGGAGCGCATACGCTCGGGAGTCGAGGGAAACATCCGCAAACGCGGCGGGATGATCGCGAAGATTTTCGATCGCGCGACGGCGGCATGGGCGCGCGTGAATGCCAAAGCGCCTCATACTTGGGATTTTTTCTGGCTGGGCCTCGCAGGCCTGGTGATTTTTCCCTCCATCCGCAAACGGCTGGGGCCGAATTTGCGCGCGTTGATTTGCGGCTCGGCTCCGCTGGCGCGCGATACGCAGCTTTTCTTCATGATGCTGGGGATTCGCGTGCTCCAGGTCTATGGCCTCACGGAAACCACGGCCATCTGCACCATGGACGATCCCGCGCGCATCGATCCGGGACGCGTGGGGCCGGCGATTCCGGGCATTGAAATGAAATTGGGCGAGAATGATGAAATTCTCGTGCGCGGGGCAAATATTTTTCCGGGGTACTGGCGCCGCCCGGAGCAAACCGACGCGGTGCTGCGCGACGGCTGGTTCCACACGGGCGATCAGGGCAACGTGGACGCGCAGGGAAACTGGCGCATCACCGGAAGAATCAAGAATCTGATTATTTTGAATTCGGGGCATAACATTGCCCCGGAACCGATTGAGGAAGAACTCGTGCGCAGCGTGCGCGGGGCGCAGCAGGTGGTGCTGGTCGGTAACGGGCGCAGCTTCCTCGCGGCCATCGTCACCGGTGAAGTTGCTAGAGGGGAAATCGATTCGCAATTGGAACGGCTGAACGCTACACTGCCGCACTACAGGAAGATTCGCGCGTTTCATTCGGCGAAGGAGCCTCTTTCGATTGAAAATGGCCTATTGACGGCCAACGGCAAGCTGCGCCGCGATGCCATCGCCGCGCGCTTTGCCGAGGATATTGAACGGATGTACGCAAAATCGGAGTGACGGGGCGGATGAGCAAAGGAATGGACTATTTTTCGCCCTCGCTCGATGAATGAATTGACGAACACCATGGACGAATACAAAGGCAAATCGCTTTCCTGGAGCGTGGCCGACGGCGTCATCGAGCTGGCGTTGGACCGCGCGCCGGCCAATGAAATCGGGCTGGCCATGCTTGAGGACCTCGAACGGTTCATCACCATGCTGCCGGCGCTGGAATTGAAGGCGAGCGCTCTTATTATCTACAGTAAGCAGAAGGCGGGATTTTCGGCCGGCGCGGATTTGCGCGAACTTTACGCGCAGGCGCAGAAAATGGAGATGGCTTCGGCCGTCAAGGGAGTCCGCGATTTTCTGAACCGGATTCACGCGGTGATGAACCGGCTGGACACTTCGCCGCTCACGACCATCGCGGCGGTTCATGGGGTTTGTTTCGGCGGCGGATTCGAGCTGGCGCTGGCCTGCGATTTGATCGTGGCGGACAAGATGGCGCGCTTCTGCTTTCCGGAACTTCGCCTGGGAATTATTCCGTGCTTCGGCGGGATTCCGCGGCTGAAGCGCGATATTGGAAACGCCGTGGTCCGCGACTTGCTCCTGACCGGGCGGAGCATCAATGCGACCAAGGCGCTGGCGGTGGGACTCGCCAGCCAGGTGGCGGCCGAAGGCGAAGCGCTGCGCGTGGCCCGCTCGACCGCCGCGCAAACCACGAAATTCGACCGCACCACGGCAGCGGCCGCCAAGGAATTCATCAAGCCGCTCCCGGCCGAGGAACTGCGCCGCGAGATCGAACTTTTTTGCGAGCTTTTCACGAGGCCGGCGGTGATGGAAGCGCTGCTTAAATTTGTGGAGAGCACGGACGCGATGCCTTATCTGCCGTGATTCGCCGCTCGTGGCAGAACTGTGCAGTCTTCCTGTAAAATGAATGTGATCGTGAAGACCATCGAACAGACAACCGAGGAAATCCTGACTCTGGCGGCCACGCATTTCAAGGTGCCGCGCGCCGGGCTGCAGGCCAGCGACGATTTTTATAAGAAGCTCGGCATCGACAGCTTGCAGGCCCTGGAACTGCTCACGCGGCTTGAAAATCATTTTGGCGTGGAGCTACCGGACTACGAAGTCCAGGGCGTCAGCGATTTTTCCACGCTGGCTTCCCGGATCCAAGCGAGGCTCTGATCGCCACGCCGAATAAAGCGAATCCTCCCGTGATTTCCCCCTATAATCTTGTTTTTCTCTGTGTCTCCGTGCCTCTGTGGCAATTTTTATGCTCGACCTGACGAAATACGAATCGCTGGGAGCGGCGCTGCGCGATGCGGTGGCGCGCTGGCCCGATGAAGTTTGCCTGATCGAGGCCGACCGCGAGCGCGAGAAGTCGCGCCTGACCTACCGACAATTCCAGGAGGCGGCCGAACCGCTGGCGGCGGCTCTGGAGGATTCCGGATTTGCGGCCGGCGACCGAGCGGCGATCATCATGACCAATCAGCCGAAGTGGCTGATCTCGGCGTACGCCGTGTTTTTTGCGGGCGGAGTGGTGGTGCCACTGGATTACAAACTTTCCGCCAAAGAGCACCTGCAATTGCTGGCGCACTCCAAATCGAAAGTTCTGTTCGTGGAATATCCGCTGTGGCGCGCCATCACGCAGGCCGCGGACTTTTCCGCGCTGGCTGTGCAAACGGTTCTGGTCACGGAGGCGCCGCCAAACGTTGGTCTGGCCGGCGCTCGGCGCTGGGAGGAGTTTCACGCGGCGCGCGCCCCGGAATTTCGGCTCCGCTCGCGGCAGGACATGGCTTGCATCGTGTATTCCTCCGGCACGGGCGGCCGGCCGAAAGGATGCGTGCTGACGCACGGCAACTATCTGGAACAATGTCGCGCGCTCACGGCGCTGTATCCGTTCTGGCCCGGCGTGCGCTACCTGAGCATTCTTCCCACCAATCACGCCATCGATTTCATGGTCGGATTCATCGGGCCGTTCACATGCGGCGCGACCGTGGTGCATCTGCGGACGCTGCGGCCGGAATTTGTGCGCGAAGCGTTCACGCGCTACAAGATCACATACATGAGCCTGGTGCCGCTGGTGCTCGGCAACCTTCAAAAAGGATTGCAGCAGCGGTTTGCCGAGCTGCCTCCGCTGAAGCGCAAAATATTCAATGCACTGCTCGCGGCCAACAAACGGCTCACGCGGCGGCGGCCGAATCTCGCTCTGAGCCGGCGGCTGCTGAAGCAGGTGCACCAGGCGTTCGGCGGAGAGTTGCGCGCGCTGTTTGTGGGCGGCGCGTTCACCGAACCGCAGACGCTGCAATTTTTTTACGAACTGGGAATCCAGGTGGCGAACGGCTATGGGCTGACGGAGGCGGGGACGGCGGTGACGCTGAACGATTTTAATCCGGTGCGCACGGACACGGTGGGGCGGCCGCTGCCGGGGGTGGAGCTGCGCATCGCGGAACCCGACGCCGAGGGGATCGGCGAAGTGGCGGTGCGCAGCAACACGGTGATGTCCCACTACCTGGACGATCCGGAGCTGACGGCGGAGACGATCGTGGACGGCTGGCTGATGACCGGGGATTTCGGGCGCATCGACGACGCGGGGCATTTGCAGCTGCTGGGCCGCAAGAAAAACATGATTGTCACGTCCGAGGGGAAAAACATTTATCCGGAGGACATCGAGAATTCCTTCGCGGGACTGGCGGTGAAGGAGTACTGCATTTTTGCCGCGAACTTTGTCTGGCCGCAGCGGTCCATGGTGGGCGAGCAACTGGTGCTGGTGCTGCACCCTGAAACGGGGCGCGCGGTGGATGACGCGCTGCGCGCGGAAATTTCCCGGCGCAACATGCATTTGTTGAATTACAAACGCGTCAGCGGATACGTGGTGTGGGACCGGGATTTCCCGCGCACCGCTTCGATGAAAATCAAGCGCGCCGTGCTCGCGGAAGAAATCGGCAAGGCTCTCGACCGCGCGGCGGTGGTTTCCCTGTGAACGAAACTTATTTCACAATCGTGAATCCGGCGGCGGGCGGCGGGCGCTGCGGGAAACTGGCTCCGCGGGCGCTGGATCGGCTGCGCGGCGCGGGCCTTGCGCTCGAAGTGCGCCAGACGCGCGCTGCGGGCGAAGCCACGATTTTGGCGCATGAGGCCTACGCCGCGGGATTTCGTAATTTTATCGCTGTCGGAGGCGACGGCACGGGATTCGAGATCGTCAACGGATTGTTTCCCGCGGCGCTCACCGGCGGGCGCGCCGCGCTGGGATTTCTTCCGCTGGGGACCGGAAATTCCTTCTTGCGCGATTTCACCAATCGCGGCGCGGACTACGCCATCGAAGCAATTCTGGAGCGCCGCAGGCGGCCCTGCGACGTGATTCAACTGAACCACGCGGGGGAATCGCTGTATTACATCAATACCTTGAACATGGGATTCGCGGCGGACGTTGCCACGCTCACCAACCGGCGCCTGAAATTTCTGGGAGAGTTCGGTTATCTGGTAGGCGTGCTGGTTTCGCTGGCGCGGCTGCGGCGGCGTCCGTTTCCGTTACGCGCAAACGGCGAGCGCGACGAGCGGCGTTGCCTGTTTGTGGCCTTCAGCAACAGCAAGTATACCGGCGGTAAGATGATGATTGCGCCGGATGCGGCCGTGGACAGCGGCGCGATTGAATACGTGCACTGGGGGCCGATCGGGCGGCTGGGGTTAATCCGCAATTTGCCGAAACTTTTTGACGGCACGCACATGAAGCACAAGCTGGCGTCGCGGCGCACGGCTGGGCGCATCGAGTTTGATTTGAAGGGGCCCGTGGACGTGGTGGTGGACGGCGAAGTGCTTACGCTGGACGTGGAATCGCTTGAAGTGCTGCCGGGGGCGCTGGACGTGATGGTATGAGCGGCGAAAGCGGCCAGCAGGTGGCGGTTCCCGCGGCGGCCGGATCGCCGGGCGAGCACGGGGCGCGGCGCGCATGGGCGATTGTGCAGAGCACGTATCGCTGGCTGCTGTGCGCGGCGTATTTTTTTCCAGTGTGCAGTTTTCTGGTGCTGCTGGGAATTTTTGTCGACCCGCGTAAAAATGACGGGGCGCAGCGGATGCTGTGCCGCGTGACGATGAAACTGGCCGGCGCGAAACTGGTGGTGCGCCGCGCGCCGGGCTTCGATCCGGGGCGGAACGTTTTTTTCCTGGTAAACCACGTCAACCTGTTCGACCCATTCGTGCTGTACGCCACGATTCCGCAATTCTTCCGCGGGCTGGAGCTGGAATCGCATTTCCGCATTCCCGTGTACGGCTGGATGATGAAGCGGTTCGGCAACGTGCCCGTGCCGGACCAGAACCGTCCCTCGGACCTGAAGCGCATGTGGCGGCTGAGTCGCGCCGCGATCGATTCCGGAGTGAGCCTGGCCGTGTTTCCCGAAGGGCAGCGAACGCGTGACGGGCGCGTGGGTCCGTTCAAGGACGGCGTGTTCCGCATGGCGCTGCAATTCGGCACGCCGATTGTGCCGGTGAGCGTGGTGGGTGCGTTTGCATTTAACAAGAAAACGAGCTGGCTGCTGCGCCCGGGAACGGTCACCGTATATTTGCACGATGTGATCGAGACACAGGACCTGCGCAAGGAAGATGTTCCGGCGCTGCGGGACCGGGTGCATGCCATTATTTCGGGGCCGATTGACGAAGGGCTTATTGCGTCTCGGAAGAACTGACGTATCCGGGGAGGAGTTACAGCGAGAGGCGGATGCCCGGCAGCGTGCGCCCCGCCTTGGTTTCCCGCCAGGTGAAAAAGATTCGGTGCATGACGGTCATGGTGGCGACCACGGAAATGACCCACAGAGCGGGGGCCATGCGGTTGAACAAGCCGCCCAGGATGAGCAGGACCATGCGCTCGGGGCGTTCCATGAAGCCGACCTTGCACAGGGGGATCAAGGACTCGGCGCGCGCGCGCGAATAGCTGACCATCACTGACCCAGCCGTGGCCACCGCGGCCAGGATCACGTAGGATCCCCGCCCGGCCTGCGCGTAGTACACCAGCAAGCCCATGTAGAGCGCCATGTCCGAATAGCGGTCAAGGGTGGAATCGAAAAATGCGCCGAAGGCCGTCACGCGCTTCTCGCGCCGCGCCACTTGTCCATCGAGCATGTCCAGAAACGCGGCGAAGAAAATAATCATGGCGCCGGAGCGAAATTTTCCCAGCGCGAACATGACCGCCGCCCAGCAATTCACCAGCAGGCCGAAGAACGTGAGCAGGTTCGGGTTGATGCCCGTCGAGGCGACCACGTCCACGATTTTCTCCAGCAGCCAGCGCCCGCCCTCTCCGATTTTACGTGTGAACATTGTTCGATGCGCGGTTCCGCGCACGTCTCCGCCGATGAATCATACGCTACCGGGCGGCGGTGCCTCAAGCGGGTCGGGTGACTTACGTCTAACCCGGCTTTGCGGCGCTTGACGTTGCCGCCTGCGCGGCGTAATCTCCGGCATATCGTTCCAAATCATTTGGATCCAAATAGAAGACAAAGGGGAGAAGAATGAAACGAAAGCTATCGATTCTCGCAGTTTGCGCGGTGGTTCTGGCCGCCGGAAGCCTGGCCCTGGCCCAGGACAACCCGTTCGTCGGGACCTGGAAAATGAACGTGGCCGCATCCAAATTTGAGCCGGGACCGCCGCCGCAGAGCCAGTCGCGCACCTGGAACGCCGACGGCAGCGTGAACATTACCGGCGTCAACGCAGCCGGAAAGACCGCGGGCTACGGCTACACGATCAATGGCGATGGAAAAGAGTATCCGGTATCGGGCTCGATCCCGAACGGGTCCGACAAAATCTCCTCCAAGAAAGTGGGCGCCAACAAGATGACGGCGTCGTTCACGAAGGCCGGGAAGGTAGTTGAGTCCACGACGTTCACGGTCTCCAAAGATGGGAAGACGCTGGAGATCGTGGCCAAGGGAATCCTGCCCGATGGCAAGACGTTGAATAACGATACGAAATGGGATAAGCAGTAGGCCGTTTGGGAAGATCCATGCGGGGGCTTGCCGGGTGCAAGCCCTCGTTTTTTCTCTGGAGCCAAGATTTGCGGCATGCTGCAATGGGGAAAGAACTGATCTTCGCTAAGTGGGCTCTTCACTTGACCCCTCACTCTCCCGCCCGTTATGATGTTTGGCACAGTTCGTAGCCAAAGTTGCATTGGGCCTGTAGCTCAGGTGGCTAGAGCGCACCCCTGATAAGGGTGAGGTCGGTAGTTCAAGTCTACCCAGGCCCACCAACCTTCCTCGCGAGCGACCCTATTCATGGTAAGATCGTCTTACCATGAGTACCACGACAGTTTCGACAAAGGGGCAAGTGGTCGTCCCAAGTAGCATCCGGCGCAAAC
>JAIQFG010000133.1 GCA_020073375.1 Terriglobia bacterium
GCGCCGGCCAGTATGGTCAGTAGTGCTCCGGGATCGGCCAGTCCTCGCAGGTAGATGCGCTCCAGGCGAGCCAATGCGTCCCGTGCTTCCGGCGAGGCCTCCTGGGTGTGCCGCGTAAGCGCCATGGACGTCACCAGCAAGCCGCCCACCCAAAACACCAGGCCTAAAATATGTCCAACAAGTAGCGCAGGAATCATGGCGATCACCCCGCTGGAGTCTAACAGGCGGTTGAAAAAAACGGATAGCTCATTCGCAATTCACACTCGTCCCGCGTGGAGAGGGGGGCAACTCAAAATTGGTCAAAGCCCGGGCCACACGGCCAAGTGTTGCATCGACCCATTGAGACCACCCATCTTCTCGGAATGTGGGATTTTAGTCCTCATCGCGCAATTTCCCAGATACAGATAACCCCGTTCAACTGGATGTTGGTGTACAATCCGCCCGTCCCCAACATTCTAGAACTGCGGAGCCAATGCACGCGCCGAAGAGAGCCGTGTCTCAGGATGGCGGTCTCCGCTTCGAAACGGGACGAAATGATCAATCAGAAGGAATTGACAAAACGGCTCATGGCCAGCGTTGAGATCGAGATGCCGATACCGCCCTACCAGATGGGTGTGGCGAACCTCATTGTGCGCCGCATTGTTCCCAAGGTATTGGAAATCATCAAGGAAGAAGTTCGCACTGCCCGTCGCAAACACTCCGTGGCGATTCAAAAAAATATCGATTAGTCCACGTACCGCGTATCAATGGGACGGGTGGCCCGGGCTTTGAACGATTTTGAATTTCGGGTGACCCGTCCTTCGGTTGTTTGAAGGGCGGGTCTTTTGACTTTCTGCCCAAGGACGTTTGGCCAGCGCTGGCGAATCATTTTCCTCAACGGCACCGGCAAGAATTGCGGATACACCTAAACCCCGCAAATCGCGCATTCCGAAAACACAACGCCTCCCCTATACTCGGCTTCTAAGTCCCTGAGGCTCCCGGAGTGCGCAACAGCGAAGCGCAGCGATACGCGCGATGGTCGGCGACGGTGGCGGCACTGCTCGCCCTGATCGTGGCCGGGGTGTACCTGAAGAATCTGTGGCTGGCCAAGCAAGCTGCGAAAAAGGCGCCGCCCGCCGTCCCGGCAACGATCGAGCAGCGGTCCAACGAATTTTCCTATTCCAAGGTCGAGGGGCAGCGCACGATCTACACCATTCGCGCGTCGCGCACCACGGAATTCAAGGAAGGCAGCCGGAATCTGCTCGAAGACGTGGATATCGTGGTGTACGGGAAAAAGGGCGAGCGCAACGACACTCTGCGCACGCGCGCCTGCGATTTTATTTCCAATACGGGCAGAATCAGCTGCGCCGGGGACGTCCAGATCAAGCTGCAGTCCAATGAAGGCGCGTCGGGCGCGGCCAATGCCATTCAGGTGGTGACTTCAGGGGTCTCGTTCGATCGCGATTCGGGCCTTGCGCGGACGGATAAGCCGGTGACGTTCCGCTGGCCCTCCGGCGAGGGCCGCGCCGTCGGCGTGGTGTACGATTCCAACGTCGGCACGCTTAACCTGGTGCGCGATGTCGACCTGAGCATTTCTCCTTCTACTCGTTTTTCACCTGCTTCGCCGGCTTCTCCTGCTCCCAATGCGAACAAGGAAAGCGCGGAGCCGTCCCCGGAAAAAAATCTTCACCTGACGGGGAACAGCATGGTCTTTCACCGCGAAGCGCGCACCGCGCAAGTGCAAGGCGACGTTCACGCGCAACAGCTGACGCATGACTTCACCGCCGACAACCTGCTGCTGACTCTGGACGACGCCTTCCACGCGCGGCGCCTGGTCGCCAGCGGCCATCCGCAACTGCGCGAATCCGATCCGCAGGGGCCGATCACGCTCACCGCCGATGAAATTGCGTCGGCCTGGCGGCCTGACGGATCCATTGCTTCCGTGGATGCGTCCGGCAGTGTGCAAGGCGCGCGGAACACCGCCGCCGGCAACGATCAACTCCAGGCCGGGCTTGTCCACATGGACCTGGCGACGTCGCAAAATGTCCTGCGCCTGCTGACCGCATCGAGCGGCGTCACGCTCACGTCCACCAGCGTGGCCCCCGGCGGCGGAACGCGGCGCGTGCAAAGCGATGCGCTGGAAGTCCACTTCTCGAATAATCCGCGAACCCGCCAGACCCAGGTGGAAACCGTGAACACCCTCGCGCCTGCTCACGCCGACTGGCGCAACGTCTCCCTGGTGAACGGCAAGCAGGTGCCGCAGACCATGCGCATGAGCGGCCAGCGGATGAATCTGAAATTCGGCGCGCAAAATCAACTGCAGCAACTGGTGAGCTCGGGCGGCGTGGAAGTCGCGCGCAAGCTGGGCGACGCGCCCGAGCAAACCACGGCGTCGCGGGATCTCGTCGCCAAATTTTCAAGCGCCGGGGAGTGGTCCACGATCGACCAGACCGGCGATGTCCATTTCCACGACGGCCAGCGCAACGCGCAGGGAGACCGCGCGCACGCGGATCGCGCCGCGAATGACGTCACGCTGGACGGCTCGGTGGTCTTTGCCGATGCCGCCACGCGCACAACGGCGCGGACCGCCATTTTCTCGCAAGTCTCAGGCACCCTGCGGGCCGACGGAAACGTACTGACCACGGAGTTGAATGCCACCGCCGGAAGCGTATCCAATTTTGCGCCCGAGCCGGCGCATGTGTCCGCCGAGCACCTGGCGGCGGATACGGCGCGCGGCCACGCCGTTTATTCCGGAGGCGGGCGTTTGTGGCAGGGGCAATCGGTGATTCAGGCGGACACCATTGAACTCGATAGCCCATCGCGTACCGTGCTCGCCCGGGGAAATGTTCGCGGAGTTTTTCCGGAAGCGGCGTGGAGCCCGGCGCCCGGGCAAGGCTCCCTGCAAACGCATAGCCGAACTCCCAACAAAAATTCCAAGGCCTCCGGAAATTCCGCCGCATCGCTGGGCCATGTCTGGGGAGGTTTGCTGACGTATTGGGACCAGGAATCGCGCGCGCGGATCGAGCAAAAAGCGCGCGTGGATTCCGAGCAAGGCTCGATCCAAGCCAATCAAATCGATCTCTACTTTTCCGGCGCCGATGCCGCAAGTGCAAACAAGCAGCTCTCCCGCGCCGTGGCCAACGGCGACGTGGCCGTGCGCCAGGAGGATCGCCGGGGGACTTCCAACCGCGCCGAATACACGGCCGCGGAAGGCAAGTTCGTTCTTTCCGAGGGTAACCCAACCCTATATAGCTCAACTGGCGACACCACGACGGGGCGTCAATTGACCTTCTTTTTTGCGGATGATAGGATCGTTGTGGATTCGGCGGATGGCTCAAAAACCGTTACGCTTCACCGTGTTGAGAAATGACGTGGCATGCTCAAGCTCCAGGCGGTCGAGCTCAGTAAGTCTTATCAAGGACGAAAAGTCGTTGATGACCTCGACATGGAGATCAGTCAAGGCGAAGTAGTAGGGCTTTTGGGGCCCAACGGCGCTGGGAAGACGACGACGTTCTATATTCTGGTAGGTTTAGCCCGGCCGGATTCCGGGCGCGTCCTCTTGAACGGGGACGATATTACCGACCTCCCCATGTACCTCCGGGCCCGCAGCGGAATCAGTTATCTGCCCCAAGAGCCTTCGGTGTTCCGCCAGCTCACGGTAGAAGAAAACCTGGTCGCGGTCCTGGAAACGCTCCCTCTGACCGCCGAGCAGCGGCGCGACCGGCTGGAAGAATTGCTGGCGCAGATGAAGCTAGAAACCGTCCGGTACAACGGGGCCTATACGCTGTCCGGAGGCGAGCGCCGCAGGCTGGAGATAGCCAGGTCGCTGGTTCTGGAGCCGGCCTTCATCCTGCTGGACGAGCCCTTTTCCGGGATCGATCCGTTGACGGTGGTGGATATACAAAAGATTATCAAGGACTTGAGCCTGGAAGGCATCGGGGTCTTGATCACCGACCACCAGGTGCGGGAGACGCTGAGCGTGACCGATCGCGCCTACATCGTGCAGAATGGCAGAGTTCTTGCCGCCGGGACTCCGGCGGACCTGAGCGGCAATTCAGAAGTCCGCCGGGTATATCTCGGAGATCATTTCCGTTTGAACTGACGACCATGAGCTGGCTGCAGCCCAAACTACATCTGAGGATCGCGCAGAAGCAGATCCTTACCCCTGGCCTGGTCCAGATGGTCAGCGTGCTGGCCCTGAACCGCCTCGAGCTGCGCGAGATGATCAATCAGGAAATGGTCGAGAACCCGATGCTGGAGGAGTTGTCCGAAGACCCGGTTACCAGCGAGGATTACAGCTCCGAAGCCTTCCTGAAAGCCGAAACCGAGAAAGTCCCCGCCACCGAACCTCCCAGCCCGTTCGAAGATTTCGACGTCGCCTCATTCTTCAACCAATACTTGAACAGCGGCGGCGGCAACCCCGAGCGCGGCGAAACGGAAACCATCGAGCGGCCTTCGTTCGATAAATTTCTTTCCTCGGCGCAGGGGCTTGCCGAACATCTCACCTGGCAGTTGAGCGTCACCGTTTGCAACGACCAGGTGCGCGAAATTGCCGACGCGATCATCGGCAATCTGGACGAAAACGGCTATCTGAGCGCGTCGCTCGAGGAAATTTCGCAGAACGGCAAGCACTCGATGGAGGACGTTGAGGAGGCCTTGGCCGTAGTGCAGGAATTCGATCCGCTGGGCGTGGCCTCGCGCAACCTGCGCGAATGCCTGCTGACGCAGTTGCGCACCCTGGACGGGCAAAACACGCTGGCGCAACAGATCGTCTCCGAATGCCTGCCGAAGAAGCCGCTGGCGGCCAGCGAAGCCGAGGAACTCAGCGCGGAAACGCCTCTGGCGCGGCTACTTCAAGCAAACCAATTGAAGGAAATCGCGAGGGCGCTCAATCGCCCGGTGGAACTGGTGAAGCGCGCCGTGGACGTGATCAAGAAACTCGATCCGCGCCCCGGCCTGCGGTACAACAAGACGCAGCCACGCCTGGTCGAGCCGGACGTGTACTTCCGCAAGGTGGACGACCAGTGGCAAGTATTCATGAACGATGACGACGTGCCGCAGTTGCGGCTTTCACCCGTCTACCGGCGGCTGCTGGCGCGGGATGCCGCCGACCGCGAAGTTCGAAATTACGTCAAGGAACGCTTTACGGCCGCGTTGCAGCTGATGAAGAGCATCGAGCAGCGCAAACACACCATCCTGCGCGTCTGCCAGATCATCATCCAGCGCCAGGGCGATTACCTCGATCACGGCGCCGACCAGCTCAAGCCCATGATGATCAAGGAAGTGGCCGAGGAAGTGGGCGTGCATCCCTCGACCGTGAGCCGCGCGGTATCGAGCAAATACGCGCACACCCCGCAGGGAGTTATCGAGCTGCGATCGTTTTTCTCGGAATCGGTCAACGGTCCCGAAGGCAACAACATGTCGCTGCAGACGCTGAAGCGGCTGGTGAAGAAAATGATCGAGGAAGAAGACACCGCTCACCCGCTCACCGACGACCTGATCGCCAAGAAGCTCGACGATGCCGGAATCCACGTGACCCGGCGCACCGTTGCCAAGTACCGCGAAGACCTCCGCATTCCCAGCACCCACCAGCGCCGGGTAAAGGTTTAGGCCGGCCCAAGTGAAGCGCCGACCCGCGCGCGACACCCGGCAACTGGTGATCCTCACCGGGCTGAGCGGCTCGGGCAAAAGCACCGTCCTCAAAACATTCGAAGACCTGGGTTTTTATTGCGTCGACAATTTGCCGGTCGCGCTGATTCCCACGTTCAGCGAACTGCACATGCAGGCGGGCGGGCAGATCCAGCGCGCAGCGCTGCTGGTGGACGCGCGCGAGGGCGGGCAACTGGAGCAGCTTCCCGCGATCCTGCGCCAGTTGCGGGCGGAGCAGCCCGCGACCCTGGTGTTCATCGACGCCAGCGAAGAGGCGCTGCTGCGGCGGTTCAGCGAGACGCGGCGCCCGCACCCGCTGGGGCACGACCGCCCGGTGCTGGAAGGATTGCAGCGCGAGCGCGGGGAACTCCACCGAGGTCGCGCCGGAGCCGACGACGCCGTAGCGCACCGGCAGGCCGTCGGCGATGGTGGTGATCGCGAGCTTCTTCGGATCGATGCGCAGGAGGCGGCGGCCGATGACGTCGAGGGCGACCAGGCCGCCGTGGC
>JAIQFG010000054.1 GCA_020073375.1 Terriglobia bacterium
GAGGCTGACTTCATCGGGTCGCGGTTCTTCTCCACCAATCAGAGGCATTTTCAGGTGGTGAGCGGGCTGGTGTTCAACTTCTGAACGTCGGCATTCAAACGGGCATATGTTTGTTCCCGGAATGCCCGCCTGAAGGCGGGCGCTACAATGATTGCATGGCGTCGTTCCCCTCCCGGCCCTCTCATTGGCTTCATTCCACTTTCCTGGCGATGATCTCCGTCGTATTGCAAATCTTCCGGTTGCATTAGATAATCGGGGCGTCTCCTAAGAGATTGGAAGAAGTCCATCCTGTGCAGGGATTTCTATTTATTCCTGCCAAGACAATAAAAAAGATGAGGTGCTGGAATGCCGGAATGGCTGCCCACGTGGGTTTATAACTTTGCTCAGTGGATGGACAAGACTCCGTTTGGAAGGTACATGCGCGAGTCGCTGTATTCCTTTCCGATCGTGGAGACGCTGCACATCTTTGGGATTGTGTTCCTGCTGACGTCCGCGTTCCTGCTGGATATGCGGCTGTTCGGCATCGGGCCGATGCGGGATGAACCGGTCCCAAAGCTGGCGAAGTGGATCCTGCCCTGGGTATGGAGCGGGTTTGCCATCCAGGTGACCACCGGGCTGCTGATGTTTTCGGCCGAGGCCACGCGATCGGCGCTGAATTCGCTGTTTTGGGTGAAAATGCTGATGATTCTGGTCGCGGGAGTGAACGCGCTGGTATTTCACACAACCATGTATAAGAGCGTGGAAACGTGGAAGAATGACCGGGTCGCGCCGCTGGGCGCGAGAGTGTACGGAGTGATTTCGATCAGTTCCTGGTTCTTGGTGGTCGGGCTGGGGCGGTGGTTCTCGTTCCATTTGACGTAGAAGTGGGATTCTGGTTCATTCGGCCGCATTTCGCAAAACCGGCAGCTCTTGGCAGAAACGGCGTACAAATCGCGATTGCGGAAGGTATGGTAGCGCCGACGTCCCGCCGGCGGGTTTTTCCAATGCGAAATTCAAGCAAAAGAGCCGGCGAGACGCCAGCGCTACGAAAAGCGGTTGTCTCTCGAAGGTTGCGCCTCCTTTATTCCCCGGATAGGGATTACCGCGAGAAATATTTATTACGGCTCCAGAATTAATTCCTTGGCGCGCTGTGTGGCTTTCATTACGGCCTTGATCAGGGTGACGCGCACCTTGCCGTCTTCCAGTTCCAGGATGCCGTCCATGGTGGAGCCTGCGGGAGTGGTGACAGCGTCTTTCAGCAGCGCGGGGTGATCGCCGGTGTCGAGAACCATGCGCGCGGCGCCCATCATGGTTTGCGCGGCCAACAGGGTGGAAACGTCGCGCGGCAGGCCCACCTTTACGCCGCCTTCGGCGAGCGATTCCAGAATAATGTAAATGAATGCGGTACCGCTGGCGGATAGGCCGGTTACGGCGTCGATCTGTTTTTCGTCCACGACCACTACGCGCCCGACGGCCTCGAACATGGCTTGCGCGATTTCCAGGTGCTCCTTCGATGCGTGGACGCCTTTGGCGAGTCCGGTCATTCCGCATCCGATCGCGCAGGGCGTATTCGGCATGGCGCGCACCACGGGCAGATCCAGTCCCAGAAGCTTTTCCATCATTTGCGTGGAGACCGAGGCGACCACGGACACGATCATTTTTCCGGGCTTCATCTCCGGCTTGATTTCCTCGAGAACCTCGCGAACGGCCTGGGGCTTCACGGCGAGCAAAATGATATCGGCATCGCGCACGGCGGCGCGATTGTCGGTCGAGGCCGAGATTCCCAACTGCTTGGCGAGCGCGTGCGCCTTTTCCGCGTGGCGCGCGGTGGCGTGGACGTTCTTCGCGGGCACTAGCTTCTGCTCCAGGAATGCGCGCAGCAGGATGCCGCCGATTTTTCCCGCGCCCAGCACGGCCAGGCGCTTGTTTGCCAATTTGCCTGATTTTGTCGTTTTCATGGTGTCTGCATTGTTGACGACGATGGGCCGCGCGTCAACCGTGTTCCTTCCCTTGGTATCGGTCTTGAATTGAAAAAATGGAATCAGCGGGGTACGGGCATTCGCTAATCGTGGCGCGCGCCGCGCAGAACTTCCAGCGCATGCGGGAGAAGTTCGGCGACCGCGTCCAGCGACTCGGTCGCCCCGCGCGGGCTTCCGGGGAGATTGACGATCAAGGTTGTGCCGCGCACTCCGGCCACCGCGCGGGACAGGACCGCGCGCAGATTCTTCTCCCGGCCGTACACGCGCATGACTTCGGGAATTCCCGGGATGAGTTTTTCGCAGGCTTGCGTGGTGGCTTCGGGCGTGGAATCGCGGGGGCCGATGCCGGTGCCGCCCGTGGTAAGAATCAACTCCACAACTCCGCCATCGGCCAGCGTGGTGAGGCGATCGCGGACAAACGCGGGATCGTCGGGAATTACGGTCTCGGAAACGATTTCCCAACCGAGTTCGCGGCAGCGCGCGCTCACGGCAGGTCCGGAGCCGTCCGCGCGGACACCCTGAGAAACGGAATCGCTGATGGTGATGACGGCTACGCGCATAGGGCAGGGTCAGCTTTCCACGCTTTGGTTGGCTTCGTCCATCAGGCGCATGGCTTCCATCAGCAGGCCGGTGGTGGTGTGCGTGGTGGTTTCGCGGTCGGTGTTGGCGCCGAAATCGATTTCAAATTCGCCGTCGGTCCAATTCACGGTCTGGTAGACGACGCCATCGCCCTCGGCGGCGCCCAGGCGCGCGTGCTTGCATTGTCCGGTGGTGAAATAAAGCTCCGCCTCTTCCCCATTGCGCCGCAGCGTCAGGCGGCAGGATTTCTGGCCCATTTCGAGCGACTGCATCAGCTCGGTGACGCTCATTTCTTCCAGGCGGCCTTGAATGACTCCGGGGCGCGAGGCTTGCTTCTGCATTTTTTCCAGGTGCAGGCGGTCGACGATTTTTTTCGTCTGGCGCACAAGGTCGGCGATAAAGAACGGTTTGGGAATAAAATCCTCGACGCCGCTGCCAACCGAGGGGCGCAGTTTCTCCTCGATATCGCCGCGGCTGGCGACGAACACGAACGGAATGTTGCGCGTGTTTTCGCGGCCGCGCAATTTTTCAAAGAGTTGCCGGCCGTCCAGGCCGGGCATGCGGAAATCGGAAATGATCAGATCGGGCGGGCTGTCGATGGATTTGAGAAGCGCGTCGGCGCCGTCGGTGGCGGGGATGACGGTGCAGTGCGATTCCATGCCGTGGCACATGAGGTCGCGGATAAGCGGATTGTCGTCGACAATCAGCACGTTGACGTCATGTGAGGAAGTTTTCATCGGCATTTCTTCAACAGGTCTTCCCGCGCCGCTACTTCTTCCGGCGCAGATAATGGCCGCTCTTGCCGCCGATCTTCTCGACCAGAACGATGTCGGTAATTTCCATGCCCTTGTCCAGGGCCTTGCACATGTCGTACACGGTCAAGGCCGCGGCCGAGACGCCCACGAGGGCTTCCATTTCCACACCCGTGCGCGCAGTCGCCGTGACGCGAGAAGCGATCTCCACGCCATTCTTGCATAGCCGCGCGGTCACATCAATGTGAGTCAGGGGGAGGGGGTGACAAAGAGGTATCCATTCGGCGGTGCGCTTGACGGCCGCTATGCCCGCGATGCGGGCGATTTCCAGGGGATTGCCTTTAGGGAGTTTTTGCGCGCGCAGAGCGCGCAGGACCACCGGGGACATGCGCACGAAGCCGCGCGCCACGGCGGTGCGTTCGGTCACGGATTTTTCCGTGACGTCCACCATGGCTACTTCGCCGCGTTTCCGGTAGTGGGTCAGTTTCGGCATTATGCCTATGGTCTGGGCGGTAGGGGCACGGTCCGCCGCGGCGGATGCCCCTACACGTTCAAGTGTCGATTATATTGCTCCGCGCCGGGGGAGGACATCGGCCAATTCACCGGCGGCAATCTCGGGCTGCTCGGGGCCGACTACCAGAAATCCGTTGGCCGAGGCCAGGGCGACGACATCTCCGGAACCTTGCCAGGCCAGTTGCGAGACGCGCGCTTCCTTGCCCTCCCATTCGATGCGGGCAGGAAGAAAATGCACCAAAGAGCCCTTCTCGTTTACTGACGTCGCAAGCTTGGCGCGAAAAATCGGAAGCGGGCGGGGCGGCGCGCCGCTAAAGACATCGATTGCGGGTAGGACGAACAACTCGAACGTGACCATCGTCGAAACCGGATTTCCGGGCAGGCCGAACACGAGTTTGTTGCGGCACGTGCCGAACACCGCAGGCCGGCCGGGGCGGATGGCCACGCCGGTGTAGTGAAATTCAGCCCCCAGGTCGGCCAGGACCTGCTCGACCAGGTCGTACTTCCCCATCGACACGCCGCCGGAAAGGACTAGGATGTCGCGTTCCAGGCCGCGCTCGATGGCGGCGCGCAGCGCGGTTTTTTCATCGGGCGCGTTGCCCATCTGGATCGGGTCGGCGCCGGCGGTGCGGGCCAAAATTTCAATCGAGATTCCGTTGCTGTTGCGGACTTGCAAGGGCCCCGGGGTGGATCGCGCATCCACCACTTCGTCGCCGGTGGAAAGGATTGCGAGGCTCGGCTTCGCGAAAACCTGAAGGCGCGTTGCGCCCGCCTGGGCGGCCAGAGCCATTTCCGCGTAGCCCATGCGCGTTTTTGCGGGAACCAGCAGCGAGCCGGAGCGGGCTTCGTTGCCGCGCGGCACGATGTGCTCGCCGGCCTTCACGGCGCGTTCGAGCGCGATCGTGCGGCCTTCGCGCTTGGTGTACTCGACCATTACGACGGCGTCCGCGCCCTTGGGCACGCCAGCGCCGGTCATGATTTCGACGCACTGGCCCGGACCAACAACGCGCGAAAAACTTCCCCCCGCTTTCAACTCGCCGATGCAATCCAGGCGCGCGCCCGCAGCGGATGCATCGGCGGAGCGCACCGCGAATCCATCGCGGACAGAGCGGTCGAAGGGGGGGTAATCGCGGTCGGCATTCACCTGCGCGGCGAGGATGCGGCCGAAGGCTTGTTCGATTTCGATAATTTCGCGATGGAACGGCCGCCGGATGGCTCCGGCGACATCGACAACTTTTTGCCGCGCGTCAGAGTAAGAGAGCATGAAACCTGCCGCCTAAATCCAGGAAGCGAGCTGGGTGCCGGCGCAGACGATGGTCGCGTCGCGCTCGGGTCCGGTCGAGATCATACCAATTTCAACGCCCAGAAAATCGGCGATGAATTTCAGGTAGTCGGTGGCCGCGCGCGGCAGCTTTGCGGCGTCCTGCACGCCGTAGGTATCGGTTTGCCAGCCGGGGAGCGTGCGATATTCGGGCGTGACTTCCGCCAAGTCCTCGGCGGCCGCGGGCATTTCCTTCAACGGCGAACCCTTGTAGCGATAGCCGGTGCAGACTTGAATTTCTTTTTGGGTGTCGAAGACGTCCAGCTTGGTGACCACCAGCGACGTGATGCCGTTGATGCGCACGGCGTAGCGTAGTTCAGCGAGATCGAGCCAGCCGCAGCGACGCGGGCGGCCCGTGACCGCGCCGTATTCTTTTCCGCGGGCGCGGAGTTCGGTCGCTTCGAGGTCGGGCATCTCCGTCGGAAAGGGGCCGCTGCCAACCCGCGTGGTGTAGGCCTTGGTCACACCCACGACGGCGTTGATGCGCGTGGGGCCGACGCCCAGGCCGGTGCAGGCGCCGCCGGAAATCGCGTTGGAGGACGTGACGAACGGGTAGGTGCCGAAATCGATGTCGAGCATGGTTCCCTGCGCACCCTCAAACAGGACGGATTTTCCGGCATCGAGTGCATCGTTTATAAGTTCCGAGGAATCGCTGATGAGCGGACGAATGCGCTCGCCCAGCGCGAGATACTGCTCGGCGAGACCGGCCGTATCGAGCGGGACGCCATAGGTGGCCTGGCAGACGGCATTTTTTTCGGAAATCACGCGTTCGAGTTTTTCGCGGAATCGCTCGGGATTCAGCAGATCGCCGACGCGAATTCCGTGGCGCGCCATTTTGTCCTCGTACGTGGGGCCGATTCCTCGCGACGTGGTGCCGATTTTTCCGGCTCCGCGCGCGGCTTCCGCGGCCTTTTCCATCTGGCGGTGATACGGGAAAATCAGGTGCGCGCGATTGGAAAGATGCAGGCGCCCGGTTACGTCGATGCCGGACTTTGCGAGCGTATCGAGCTCAGCTACCAGGGCCGCGGGATCGACCACGACGCCCGAACCGATCACGGCGTGTTTTCCCGGACGCAAAATGCCGCATGGAATCAGCTGCAGGACGAAACGGCTGTCGTTGGTGATGACTGTGTGCCCCGCGTTGTGCCCGCCCGCGCACCGCGCGATGTAATCGAAGGATGCGGCAAGGTAATCCACCACCTTGCCCTTGCCTTCATCGCCCCACTGCGCGCCTACGACCACGATTGACTTCATCGGCCAGTTGCTCCCACCTGAATTCGCTTCCCTGCTGAATAATTTTTCCGCACTGCCCCACGCTACAAACAGTTATTCCGTGGGCCCGGTTTTGGACCGCGGAATCTCTCTGCGGTTTTCGTCGCCAGGACGAGAAATCCAAGAGAGATTCCTCACCCGCAAAAATCGCGGGTTCGGTTCACCGGGAACGTTCTCCGCGAACGGAATGACACGCGCATAAAGTAATGGCCCCGGATCATTTCGCCGGTCCGCCCACACGCCTCCGCGCCTCTCCAACAACATCGGATTCATAGGGAGGGATTGATGTGCTCGCGGAAGGACTATGCTACATGGGGTAAACGAGGAAGGCAAGGGCACAGCCTTCCTCTTCTTGAATGCCGCGCGGCTTGCCGTCGAAACCGTTTGTGTTGTCCCGGACTGCCGCCAGCAACGTCCACGTGATTCAGTATTGTAGCGCCGGCATCTTGCCGGCAGTGCTCGACATGAACGCGCGGAAAAACTGCCGGCGGGACGCCGGAGCTACAAAACCTTGGATGCGCGTGGGTTCTCGTCATGGCAGGAGAGCACGACTGCTATGCCCCGCGGGCGCGTTCTGATTTCGCGGCGTGCAAGACCAGCGTATTTCCCCCCATCAGCACTGCGTCTGAAGTCAACTCCTCCGCCCAGCGCTCGCGGCGTTTGCGCTCGGATTTCAGTTTGGCGAAAATGCGAATCGCCGCGACCAGAGGCCAATAGAGCCAGATGTTGGGCTTGGGTTTATCGCGATAGGCGCCGCGGAGTTCAAAGCCGTATTTTTCGAGGATGTAGCGCAGTTCGGTGTAGGCGATGGGGTTGATGTGCAGGACGACTTCCTCTTTTTCGCCCCACTGCTCGTGCCTCATGCGCAGATGCTCTTCGGAAATGGGCTTGAAGTGCGAGGTGTAGCCGTTGAACAGCCACTTCACGCGCTCCTCGATATTCAGAATGTTGGGGACGCTGATCACCAGTTGTCCGCCCGGCGCGAGCATACGGGCAAATTCGCGGATGGCTTGGTGGGGATTTTCGATGTGCTCGAGGCCTTCCAGGCACGTGATGTACTGAAATTCGGCGTCCGCGTAGGGCAACACACCCGAGAGGTCTCCGCGGCGAACGGTGATGCCCGGGACGCGAAAAATTTCGGGATACAGGTCGCAGGCCTGCACCTCGAAACCCGCTTCCGTCAGGCGCTGCGAGAGAGCGCCCTCTCCGGCGGGAACGTCGAGAAGCTTGCCGCGCGGGAAGGGAGCGAGGATGCGCGCGACGGTCTGGTGAATTTCCGGGCGAGCAATGGGGACCGGGTCGCGGGTTGCGTTGGCCGGTGCGGCAGATGCCTGGATATTTTCCGGTCGATTCACTGGAGTAGCATTCACAATTCTGGAAGATAACACGGTAGGACAGGCTTCAGCCTGTCTGTTTTTAGTCCATGAAAAGGCAAAAGCGACAGGCTGAAACCTGTCCTACTGGAGTTCCGTCCAGCGGAAACAGTTGCGCGCGTGATCGTTGACCATGCCGGTGGCTTGCATGAATGCGTAGCAGATGGTGGAGCCTACGAAGCGGAAACCGCGCTTTTTCAAATCCTTGCTCATGACGTCGGAGATCTCCGTTGACGCGGGTACGCCTCGTGGGCCGCGACGCGAGTGCTGCAGGGGCCGGCCGCCGGTAAATTTCCAAATATAGGAATCGAAGCTGCCGAATTCGCGCTGCACGGCGAGAAATGCGCTCGCGTTGGAAACGGTGGCGGAGATTTTCAGGCGGTTGCGGATGATTCCGGGATCGGCCAGAAGGGCGCGTGTTTTTTTGGCGTCATAGCGGGCGATTTTTTCGGCGTCGAACTGGTCGAAGACCTCGCGATAGCGGTCGCGCTTGCGCAGGACCGTTTCCCAGCTGAGCCCGGCCTGCGCGCCTTCCAGGATCAGGAATTCGAACAGGGTGCGGTCGTCGTGCAAAGGGACGCCCCACTCCAGGTCATGGTAGCGGGTCATGACGTCGCTCTGCGCCCAGACGCACCTCGGCCGGGGCGCGGCACCGGCGGGCTCTGAAGCAGAGCCCACCGCGGGCGCGATCCCGGCGCGATTTCGACCTGGCATGGAGCTCTTAGACGAGGTGGCGCTGAACGGCTTTTTCGATCGCGTCGCGCGGCACGGCGCCGACCACCTGTTCGGCGACCTGACCACCCTTGAAGATGAGCAGCGTGGGGATGCCGCGGATGTTGAACATGCCGGCGGAATTCGTATTTTCGTCGACGTTCAATTTCACAACCTTGATTTTTCCCTTGTAGGCGGTGGCAATTTCGGCCACCGTGGGCGCCAGCATCAGGCATGGCCGGCACCACTCGGCCCAGAAATCGACCATCACGGGCTGGGTCTTACTTGCGTCAATGACCTCGGCCTGAAACGTGCTGTCCGTCACATTGGTTACGTTATCTGCCATGAGAACCCTTTCCTGTAGGAACCGCCGGGGGTATCTTATCCGACTTTACCCCGGCTAGATTAGATGTAGTTGCCGTAGTTCGGATTCTGGATTTACAAACTACCTCATACAGCCTGGCATATTCAATCGCGGATGCCTGCCAGGAAAAATCCTTGGCCATGCCGTTGAGCTGAATGCGCCGCCAGGACGCCGGGTCATTGCGGTAGACGTGCAGAGCCTGGCGAATCGCCACCAGCAATGCATCTCCATCATACGCCTGAAACTTGAAGCCGGTGCCGTTTCCTGTGGCGGGATCGAAGGCCTCGATGGTGTCGTCGAGGCCGCCGGTGGCGCGCACAACGGGGACGGTGCCGTACTTCAAACTGTAAATCTGGTTCAGGCCGCACGGTTCGTAATGCGAGGGCATGAGAAATATGTCGGCCCCGGCCTCGATCTTGTGGGCCAGGGCATTGTCGTATTTTATTTGCACACCGAGTTTCGAGGGATGGGCTTTCTGCAGGTCGCGCATTAATTTTTCGTAGCGCGGCTCGCCCGCTCCCAGCGCCACCAGGGCCAGATCCGCGGCCAGCAAGTCGGGCGCAATTTTTTCGATCAGGTCAAAACCCTTTTGCCCGGCAAAACGAGAGACGATTCCGATCAGGGGTTTGCGGACGGTGTCGCCGGGCAGGCCGAAAGCTTCCACGAGATTTTTCTTGCAGGCTGTTTTCCCGGATAACTCCTTCGCCGAATAGCGCGCGGCGATGAGGTTGTCTTTTTCCGGGCTCCAGGCCGAATAGTCCGCGCCGTTGAGAATGCCGCTGAGATGCGCGGCGCGATTGCGCACAACGCCGTCCAGGCCGTGGCCGTATTCCGGCGTCTGGATTTCCCTGGCGTATTTGGGGCTGACGGTGGTCAGGTAGTCGGCGTATACCAACCCGCCCTTCAGGAAATTGACGCGGCCGTAAAATTCCAGGGCATCGACCGCGAACAGGGCTTCGGGCAGGCCTAAGTTCTTCATCGCTTCCTTGGGAAACGCGCCTTGATAGCCCATGTTGTGAACGGTAAAAACCACGGGGAGGGAGTGCACGGCGGGGTCATCGGCATATTCGGTCCTGAGCAGGGCGGGAACCAGGCCTGTCTGCCAGTCGTGGCAATGGATGAGATCGGGCATCCAAACGCGTTTGCAGAACTCGATGGTCGCGCGGGAAAATTCGCCGAAGCGCTCGGCGTTGTCCGGGTAATCCTTCCCGGCCACGCCGTAGAGTTGCTCGCGATCGAAATATTCCGGATCGTCGACGAGGTAGTAGTGCACACCGTGTACCAGGCCGCCGTCGGCAATCTTTGGAAAACGCGGGGCGCCGCCCATGGGAATAGTGAGGCTGGGTGCGGCTGCCGAGACCGTGCGCGAGTCGCGGTACCGCGGGAGCAACACTGCGACATCGTGCCCGCGGGCGGCCAGCGCCTTGGGCAGCGCTTCGATCACGTCCGCCAAACCGCCGGTTTTAGAGAACGGCAAACCTTCGGGTGCGGCAAAAAGGATTTTCATGTGCGTTTCAAGCTCTCCAACGTACTGAAAGGCTTTGGCGGCGTCAAGAACACTCCGCAATACCAGCAAGAAAGAACTTTTGTAGGATAGGCACTCGTGCCTGTGCCGGTCAACCTCGGTACGGTTGCGGGGCCAGGCAAGAGTGCTTGTCCTACTGAAAAGCGGGGAGCGCGCGAAGGTCGGCGGGCTTGGTACACTTGCAGGCTATGTCACCGGAAAAACTGGGGCAGCATTTTCTCTCCGAGAGCAGCTGGCAAGAACGCATCGCGCGCGCGATAGGCATCGATGAAGGCGTGTGGGTGGAGATCGGCGCGGGGCACGGAGAAATGACGATGCGGCTGGCGCGGCGGGCGAAGAAAGTATTCGCTATTGAGCTTGACGCGCGCCTGGCCGCGCATCTGCGCCGGGATATGGCTCGCTATCTCAACGTGGAAGTAATTGAAAGCGACGTCATGGCCGTGGATTTCGGCAGGATCACCGGCGGCGCGCGATTTTCCGTTTACGGGAGCCTGCCGTATTACATTACGTCGCCGATCCTGCACCGGCTGTTCGAGCACGCGGAGAGGATCGATGCGATCCACATCGTGATTCAATTGGAGGTTGCCAAGCGGATCGTGGCGGCGCCCGGGCGACGGGATTACGGATACCTTTCGGTGGCGTCTCAGTGGTTCGGACGGCCGGAAATCGTGTATCCGATTCCGGCGGGGGCGTTCCGGCCGCCGCCAAAAGTCGATTCCGCGCTGGTGAGTTTCCGGATGCCGGGGGAGCGCGCGAAAATCACGGTTGACGATGAAGGAGCGTTCCTCGAATTCGTGAAGGAATGCTTCGCACAGAAGAGGAAGACGCTGCGCAACAATTTGCGGGCGCGGCTGGGGAAGCAGGCCGAAGGCGTGCTGCTCGAAGCGGGGGTTGCGGCGGGCGCGCGAGCTGAGGAGTTGACTGCGGGGGAGCTTGCGGGGGTGTTTCGGGTGGCGCGGGGGCGCTAAAACCAAAATTCCAAGGCTTTAACACACGGAACACCGAGAACACAGAGGGCACGGAGAAAACCAAAATACTGGAGGAGAAGACAAGATAAAGCGGGCTGTGGTGGAATTTGCTTTTTGCTCCTTTAATTTTCTCTGCGTTCTCCGTGCCCTCGGTGTTCTCTGTGTTAAAGCTTTTCGCTTTTCGCTTTTTGATTTTTTCACTGGCGCGATAAAACCCGCCCGCTCATGCCCCTTGTTCGCGGATCACGTCGATCAACCGGTCCGGGTAATCGGTCATGATGCCGTCGACGCCGGCATCCATCAGGCGCCGCATCTGGTCGGGCTCGTTGATGGTCCAGGCCACAACTTGCAATCCTGCTTCATGAGCTTTTTTCACCAGGGATGGCGTGACCAGGTCGCCGCGCGGCGCCAGTTGGCGGGCGCCGAGGTGCACGGCGCGCTCGACCAGATCGCTGGAGGGAATCTCGCACAGAAATCCGGTCATTACCGTTTCATCGAGGCGGTAGACGGAATCCAGCGTGGCGGAATCGAACGAAAGGATGATCACTCGCGCAAACGCCTGGGCATTGCGCACTGCGGCGACCACCGAGTGCTCCACGCCCCAGGCGGAGCCGGACTTTATTTCCAGATAAAAATTAACGTCGTGTTCTTTTGAGAATTCGAGGATTTCGCCGAGCGTGGGGACGCGCTCGCCGGCGTAGGAAACCGGCGCGCGCGAACCAAACCAGGTGCCGGCGTCCAGGGCGCGGATCTGCTCCAGCGATTGCATGTGAACCTGGCCGTGGCCGCTGGTGGTGCGGTCCAGGGTCGTGTCATGGATGGCGATGATTCGCGCGTCCCTGCTGATCTGCAGGTCGGTCTCGATAAAGCGCGCGCCCATTTCGACGGCCTTGCGAAACGCCGCCATCGTATTTTCCGGCGCGTGCCCCGAGGCACCGCGATGCGCTACGACCCAAACGGACACTCGGCTCTCCGCAATCCCATTTTGTGCAGGAAATGGATCCAATCCCAACGCCATCGTAGCAGACTTGGCAAGAGCGTTTGCAGGCCTTCGGCATCGCCTGTTTCCAGGCTGCTTTTCGCGACATGGCCGCATCTAATTATTTGAAGGCGAAAGAAACGGGCTGGGAAGAAAGCAGAAAGGAGTGTTCCATGAGAATCGCTTCTCGTGCAGCAAGAGTTATTTCTCTGGCGGGGGCGCTCGTTCTGGCAGGGTTGGCGCTGGGGGTTGCGGGGGCGAATGCCGCAACGGGGATCACGCCCGATGCCGCAACCATTGGCAGCCAGGTGCGTCACGACCTCGTCACGCTGCCTTGGTATAACCTGTTCGACAATCTCCAGTATCAGGTCAACGGCAGCGAAGTGATCCTCAGCGGGCAGGTGATCAGCCAGCACGCGGTGACGAAGTACGACGCGGAAAAAGCCGTAAAACGCATTCCCGGCGTAACCCTCGTCGTGAACAACATCGAGGTGCTGCCGGTATCCCAATTTGACGACCAGATCCGCCGGGCCGAGTACCGGACCATTTTTTCCAGGGGGGATCTGGGGCGATATACGATGGGAGCGGTGCCGCAGTTTCACATCCTTGTGAAGAACGGACATGTGACGCTCGAAGGCGTGGTCATGAATCAGATGGATAAAAACATAGCGGGGATCGTTGCGAACACGGTCCCGAACGTATTCTCCGTAACCAACAATTTACAAATCGGCTGACGGGTTGTCTTCCCTCTCTGGAGCGCCGGCGGGCCCGGAACCATCGGGCCCTCCGGCGTTTTCGTTTTCTTGTTTCCCATCCATTTTTCAGTTGGCACGCGGGCGATCCAGAGGTATAAAGCCAAACCTATGCCGGACGCGAAGCCGACAGTGTTTGTAACGGGGGAAGCGGATTCATGGGGCGGCGCCTGATCGCCGAACTGGTTCGCCGCGGAATTTCGGTGAAGGCGCTGGTACGCAGCGGCTCGAAGCGCAAACTTCCGTCGGGATGCGCGGCCGTCACCGGGGACGCGCTCGACAAAAATTCCTTCGCTTCGCAGATAGCGCCGGCGGATACGTTTGTCCAGCTGGTCGGAGTGACGCACCCCAATCCCTCAAAGAAAAATGAATTTCAGGCCGTGGATTTGGGCTCGGCGAAAGCAGCCATCGAAGCGGCGCGCGAGGCGGGGATCAAGCACTTCGTTTATGTGAGCGTGGCGCAGCCCGCGCCGGTGATGAAATATTACATCGAAGTACGCGCCAAGGCCGAGGCGATGCTGCGCGAGACCGGGATGAACGCCACGATTCTGCGCCCCTGGTACGTGCTGGGGCCGGGGCGGCGTTGGCCCATTTTTTTGAAGCCGATGTACTGGCTGATGGAACAGATTCCGTCCACGCGGGAATCGGCGCGGCGATTGGGCCTGGTGACGATCGATCAGATGGTGGGGGCGCTGGCGCGGGCGGTGGAAAATCCGCCGCGGGGCGTGCGCATTGTGAGCGTGCCCGAGATCCGCGGGGAATCCGTTTCTCTGTCCTGAACGATTCCGGCGGATGACGCCGCATGCCGGGCAATTTATTTCTTCGCGCGATCCTTCAGTAGGCCCTTGAGTTCGGACATGAATTCCTTCACGTCCTTGAAATCGAGATAAACCGAGGCAAAGCGCACGTAGGCGACTTTGTCGATTTTCTTGATGCGGTTCATCAGGAGTTCGCCGATTTCGCTGGTCTTGCGCTCGCGTTCGGGAGCTTCGTGGACGAAGCGCTCGACCTCATCCACCAAGGCTTCCAGTTTTGCGGTGGGGACGGGGCGCTTTTCGCACGATTTCAGCAATCCTTGCAGAATCTTCTGGCGGTCGAAGCGCTCCCGGCGGCCGTCCTTCTTGATGACCATGTAGGGGATTTCGTCGATGCGTTCATAGGTGGTGTAGCGGCGGCCGCACTTCAGGCATTCGCGGCGGCGGCGAATCAGGTCGCCGGCGCGGCCTTCGCGCGAATCGATCACCTTGTCTTCGACGGCCGTGCAGAATGGACATTTCACCGCGCCGAATCTCTCCGCACTTTCTCTTTCACTTCGCTGGAAACGGGAGTCCCGTTGGTTCCCTGCACCGAGACATGCTTGCCGACCTCTTCCGCGTCAGCTTCGGCGCGCGCCAACTGGCGCAATTCGCCGACCGACATGCCCTCATGGATCAGCAGAGGAATGCCGACGAGCGTGCAGCTTGCAAACGTAATCAGCCAGAGCACCACGGCAATGGCGATGGCGGGTTCCTGCTCGACGCCGAAGATGGCGGTGAGGCCGACGATGCTGGCGATCTGCGCGCCTCCGCCGATTCCCGGCAATTGCAACACTGAACCGACGAGCGTGACCGCCAGCAACAGCATGGCCCCCGAAAAATTCATCTCCGAATGAACGAACGCGCTTGGGAACGCTTCGGCGACCCACAAGTAAACGAGCGAAGCGAGCGCCCAGTGCGCGGCCGTATAGCCGATGGCGGCCCAAAGATCGGGCAGCGTGCGGATGGCCTGCAAGCCTTCGCTGATCCCGGAAAGAAATGCGGCAATGCGCGTGCGAAAGCCGCCGGCATCGCGCCAGCGGGCCAGGGCGCGATCCACTGCTCCGGCGCCGTGCACGCGGTAGTAGACCAGCACGGCCATCGCACCAGCCATCCCCACGAGCAGAAGCCAGCCGCCATGCCGCGCGTGCTCCACCCAATTCATGTCCGCGCCCGCATCTGAAAGGCGCCCGGGAAACACCAGCAGGCTAAGGCAGGCCAGGGCGGCAGCGGCGGCGAAATCGCAGAAACGCTCCAGAAAAAAAATCCCGAACATGCTGGCAACAGGAAGGCGGTCTTTGCGGGCCAGAAGCATCGGGCGCATGGGTTCCCCGGCGCGCCCGAGAACAAAAATGGCGGCGAAGCCCATCACGGTGCCGGCAAATGTGTTGCGAAAAGTTGTTGGCCCGACGTAGCGGCAAAAGCGCTGCCAGCGCACCGCCCGGATCGCATAGCAGCCGTAAATCGAGACCAGAGCGAGCAACAGCAGCCAGACATTGGCGTTGCCAACGCTGACAATGAATTTCCTCCACGTAAAATCGGCCAGATGAATCTTATGGCGGGATTGATAGGCGAGCGCGACCAGGGCCGCCAGAATGATAAGCGCGATGAATAACCTGCGAAGAGTTCCACGCATCCGCACGCGAGGTTAACCGCTGGCCAGTGGGGGTGTCAAGAAATGACACGGATTTGAGTTCTAAATTTGCGCCTGCAACAGAAGGGAAAAATGAACAATTTGTAACATGATGGGGTCCTTGTCCGGGGGAAATCTAAACCTGAAAGCTTTAACACAGGGAACACTGAGGGCACAGAGGGCCCAGAGAAAAACAAAATCGGGGAGAGTAAGAGCAAAAAGAGATTTTATTAATTCTTGAAATCAATGGGGTTCTCTGTGTCCTCTGTGCCCTCATTGTTCTCTGTGCTAAAGCTTTTTGCGAATTTTAGCGCTACCCGGCGCCGGCTGCTATCGCTCGACCAGGCGCTCGAGCGTGGCATAAAAGTCTGGATAGGAGACTGCGGCGCATTCGGCATCGCGAATCAACGTGTCGCCTTCGGCTCCGAGGGCGGCGACGGCGAAGGCCATGGCCATGCGGTGATCGCCGCGCGGCTCGATCTCTGCGCCGTGCAGGCGTCCAGCCGAGCGGCCCTCGACGCGAAGGCCGTCCGGGCGCTCCTCAACCTTTGCTCCCATGCGGCGCAAATTCTCGGCCAAGGCAGCGATGCGGTCGCTTTCTTTCACGCGAAGTTCGGCAGCGTTGCGAATTTCAATTCCCTGCTCGGTGTACGGGCCCAGTGCGGCGATGGCCGGAAGTTCGTCGATCAACTGCGCGATCGCGTCGCCTTCGAGGATTCCGCCCCGCAAGAGTTCGTGCCGCACGGCGATGTCGCCGACCAACTCCCCGTGTGCGCTGCGAACCGAGACCAGGCTGATCGCCGCGCCCATCGAACCCAAAACGTCGAGCACGGCGGAGCGCGTCGGATTCAAACCCACGTTATGAATCACGATGTTCGATTCCGGCAGCACCAGAGCCGCGGCAAGGAAGAAGACCGCGGACGAAAGATCGCCGGGGACTTCCAGCTTGCGCGCCGCCAGGCGCGGACGTCCTTGGACACGGACGGCGCGGCCCTCGCGGTCGATGCGCGCGCCGAATTCAGCCAGGGCCAGCTCGGTGTGATCGCGCGTGCGGACCGGCTCGATCACCGACGTTACGCCGTCGGCAAATAGTCCCGCGAGCAGGACCGCGGATTTCACCTGCGCGCTCGGCACCGGAAGCGTGTATTCGATGGGAGCCAGCCGCGCTCCGGTAATTTTAAGAGGAGCGTAGCCGCCTTCGCGCGCCTCGATCCGAGCGCCCATCTTCGTCAGGGGGTCCATCACGCGGCGCATGGGGCGGCGGCGCAAGGAAGCGTCTCCATCGATCGTGGAGGAAAATTCCTGGCCGGAGAGGATACCCGCGAGCAGGCGCATGGTGGTGCCGGAATTTCCAGCATCGAGCGAGCGGCGCGATTTGCGCAAGCCCGCGAGGCCCGCGCCGGTGACGCGCACGCGACTGTCCTTGATTTCCACTTTGGCGCCCAGGCGGGAGAGGCAGTCGAGCGTGCTGCGGCAATCGGCTGCCGCGGAAAAGTGGGAAATTTCGCTTACGCCTTCTGCCAGGGCCGCCAGCATCGCGTAACGGTGCGAGATGGACTTGTCCCCGGGAACTTCCAGCGATCCGCTGATGGTGCGCGCGGGACGTATGATTTGTTTTGGCACCTTGGGATTCTAACATGCCCCTTCTGTTTGCGACGGAAACGCCTCCGGAGAATTTTTTTTACCCGGGGCGCAAATGCCCCATACTAGTGAGCGAGGCCGAAGGCAAATGCCGCTGGAATTGGACGCACTGAGAACGAGAATCGGCGAATTGAACGGCAAGCGAAGACTGCTATCCGAGAAATTCACGAAAAATCCGGGCAACACGGGCCTGGCGCTGGAGCTGAAGCTCATCGACGACCAGATCGCCGAGTGCAACGTGCAAATACAGCTGGACAGGAGAAAGCGGAAGTGACGACGAAAGTGTTTCTCAAGATGAGAGACCGTGGGATTCACGGAAAGCAGGACTTGTAATGTTAGACGGGGGATTCTGGGCCGAAGTGGAAGTGGAGGGCGAGCACCTGAGGCTGTTTTCCGAGCACAATGCGCAGGGCATTCAAGTTTCCGTCTTCAACGCGAAGACGAAAACGTGGATTGCTCCTTCCGAAACGGTGGACGACATTGAAGAAGGCAAGGACCGCGCGGCGGCCTATGCGCGGGACTACTTGAAACGCACGGCCGGGCTTGAGTTGCCTCCGCTGCAGTGGAAGAAATCGCGATCGAGGTGATTCGTGACTGGTGATCGGTGAGTAGTGATCGGTGACTGGTGACTGGTGGAGGACGGCAGTCGGATCACTCCGGGTTGAGTGTCAGCGTCGCGGTGCGCAATTCGGGATGGATTTCAAAATTAGAATTTCAGATTTCAGATTTTCACCAGCAAACGTAAATTGACGCCTCGCTAACCCTGTGCTACCAATCAAGAAGCATGTCTACGGATCGAAAATCGCAGGCCCAGCAGCGCTTTGAGGAAGCGTTTGAAGCGCAGATGCAGGGCGATTTCGACCGCGCCATTGAGCTCTATCAGGCATCGATTGCGCTGCATCCGACCGCCGAGGCGCACACGTTTCTCGGCTGGACCTACAACATGCAGGGAAAAGTTCACGAGGCGATCGCTGAGTGCAAACGCGCCATCGAAATCGATCCGGACTTTGGCAACCCCTACAACGATATCGGCGCCTACCTCATCGAACTGGAACGCTACGACGAAGCGATTCCGTGGCTCGAGCAGGCTATCGCCGCGAGGCGGTACGATCCACGGCACTTTCCGTACTTTAATCTCGGACGCGTGTATCTCGCCAAAGGCCTGCTGAATCGCGCGCGGGAACTGTTCCGGAAATCGCTGGACATCGAGCCGCGTTACACGCTGGCGCGGCAGGCGCTGGAAAATCTTCGGCGGATGGTGAATTGAGGCGCGATTGCCGGGCGTTCGCCGGGCGCCAGCCGCACGGGCACGGCAATGCCGTGCCCCTACTTGGGTGGAAATTCTTTTTCGATGCGTTATTTTGCGGCTGCCGGTGCGTAGAATAAGTACGGGGAGGAGAACAGCGAGGGAGTAGATCATGCACCGATCAAAATTTGTTTTTGCTGCTTTCCTGGGAGTGATTTCGGTGGCTTTGGCCGTTTCCGCGGTAAGAGTCGCGGCGCGCCAGCAGGCATCGCCGCAAAAGGAAAAGATGGCGCCCGCTTCGGGTTCCGGGCAGATGCAGGGCATGCCGGGGATGGATCACGATATGCCCGGAATGGACATGGGCCAGGGCGCCGGAGATAAGGATCCGCAGGCCGAGCATGGAGCGATGGACGCCATGAGCCGCATGCACCATCACCAGATGGGCCCGCACATGTACATGACCAAGCTGCGGCCGTCGAATTCGCAGGATTGGGCCAAGGGCGACGAGATCGTGAAAGAATTGCGCGAGTCGATCGAGAAATACAAGGACTACCACGCGGCGCTGGCGGACGGATTCCGCATCTTTATGCCGAACGTGCCGCAGGCCGAATATCACTTCACGAATTATTACGACGGATACCTGGAATCGTTCCGCTTCGATCCTACACTGCCCACTTCCCTTCTCTACAAAAAGACAAAAACCGGATACGAATTGATTGGGGCCATGTACACGATGCCGAAACGCGTGACCGAGGACCAGCTGAATGAACGCATTCCGCTGAGCGTGGCGCAGTGGCACCTGCACACCAAACTCTGCATGCCGCCCAAGGACGAGCGCGGGCACGCGGACTTGACGCGGTTCGGATTGACCGGCTCGATCATCACCAAGGAATCGTGCACGGATGCGGGAGGGACGTTTTATCCGGTGATATTCGGGTGGATGGTGCATGTGTATCCGTTCGAGGATTCGCGGGAGAAAATTTGGGGGCAGTAGGGGCGGGGGCAGGTATTAGGTCGTAGGTTGTGGGTTGTAGGGTTTGGGGTCAGCGCGCAAGGCTGGCATTGGCCACATCGCGGGCGGCGATGATGGTGTTCACGTGAATGCGGACGGTGTCGGCGACGCGGCGGGCGTAGCCTCCTGCTAGCGTCGACGCGACGGGGATCTTGCGGCGGCGGGCGTGCTCGAAAACCAGGCGGTCGCGCTGCTGCAGGCCTTCGAGCGTGAGCGCGAGGCCGCCGAGTTGGTCCTCGCGGTACGGGTCGGCTCCTCCCACATAAAAAATCAGGTCAGGGGTCATTTTTTTCAGGGCGTGCAGCAGGCCCTCTTCCAGGGCGTCGAGGTATTCGTGGTCGCGGGTGCCGTCGGCCAGGCCGATGTCCTCATCGGACGGGGGTTTGGGCAGCGGATAATTATTTTCCTGATGGATGGAGAGGGTGAAGACGCTGGCGTCGTCCTCGAAGATGGCGGCGGTGCCGTTGCCCTGGTGAACGTCGGTGTCGACGACCATCGCGGTACGAATGGCGCCCGCGGCTTGCAGGGCGCGGATGGCGATGGCCACGTCATGCAACATGCAGAAGCCTTCGCCGTGTCCGGGGTAGGCGTGGTGGAAGCCGCCGCCCAGGTTCGCGCAGAAACCGTCGGTGAGGGCGTGACGGCCGGCGAGAATCGATCCTCCGGCCGACAGCCAGAAACCCTTGATGGTGGCCTCGGATACAGGGATTTCCAATTTCATGCGTTCGCTGAGTGTCAGGGAATCGGTCTGAAGTTTGCGGACCCAGGCCGTGGTGTGCACACGCAGGACGTCTTCGTCGGGCGCCGGTTCGGGTTCAATGAAATCGGATGACTCCGCGATTGCTTCTTCGATCAGAGCATCGTGGATCAGTTTGAATTTTTTGGAGGGGAAGACGTGGGGGCCGAGGTCTAGATCGTATTGGGGATGGTAGACGAGTTTGAACGGGAGCATTTTGTAGGACAGGCTTCAGCCTGTCTGCCTTCTGGGCACGCAAAACCAAAACTGACAGGCTGAAGCCTGTCCTACTTAATTATCCCGATCCAGAATAAAATCCGGGACGGTGCGCAGGGCGCGGCCGAAATCGGAGCCGGCGTTGCCGTCCAAGCAGGCCTTGGCGCGGGCGGCAAAATCCAGGGCCATGGCGCGCGTGCGGTCCAGCGCGCCGGATTGTTGCACGAGCGCGGTGATCTGCTCGGGGCGCACGGTGTCGAATCCTTTTTCCTCAAGGACGGTGTGCACCAAGCGCTGGCCCTCGGCTCCGGCGCTTTCCAGCGCGTAGATCAGGGGTAGCGTCACTTTGCCTTCCTTCAAGTCGCTGAGCACAGGCTTGCCGAGTTGCTCGGGCGAGGCCGTAAAATCGAGCACATCATCGACCAGTTGGAACGCGAGGCCCGAGAAGTGGCCGTAGTCGGCCAGCGCCTGCTCGCCGGCATCGTCCAGATTTCCCAGGACGGCGCCGAGCCGCGCGCATCCCGCAAACAGGCACGCAGTCTTGCGCGCGGCCAGCTCCAGGGCGTCCTCTTCGGTCAAGTCTTCGCATCCGAGTTTGGAGAGCTGAACCAGTTCGCCTTCGACCATGTCTTGCGTTAACTCGATCAGGACGTCCAGAATTTTGAAATTGCGTTCAGTGAGGGCCATGTGGAATGACTGCATGTAGAGCCAGTCGCCGGCGAGCACGCTGCGATGATTGCCCCACCGGGAATTGGCCGAGGGCCGGCCGCGGCGGGTGTTGGCGCCGTCGATGACGTCATCATGAATCAAAGTGGCGCTGTGGATCAGCTCCACAACCGCGCCGAGGCGCACGGCGCTATCGCCCCTGTATCCGGCGTAGCCCGCCGAAAGCAGCAGCAAAGCGGGGCGCAGGCGTTTGCCGCCTCCGCCCAGCAGGTAACTGGAAATCTCCGCGACCGGCTCGATAGCCGCGTTGCTCTGCACGGTCAATTCCAGCTCGACCTTGATCAGATCGTCGCGAACGAGATCAAAAATTTCCTTCGCCGTCAGAAGTGAGATGATGCTCCTCCCGGAACTGCCTGGTCGCGATTGGGGACCCGATTGATGGCAAACAAGCGCCGAAAATTTTCCGACGTCACCCCAGCTACCTCTTCTGCCGGCAAGTTTCTCACATTCCCGATGGTTCGCGCCACTTCCGCGACATTGGCTGGCTCATTGCGCCGGCCGCGGTGCGGCACTGGTGCAAGAAAGGGCGAATCGGTTTCGATCAGCATGCGGTCCATGGGAATTGCGGCGGCTGCGTCGCGCAGATTCTGGGCTTTGGGGTAGGTCACATTGCCGGCGAACGAAACGTAGAATCCCATGTCCAGTCCCGAGAAGGCTTCCTCAATAGTCCCGCCGAAACAGTGGAAAATTCCGCCCAGGCCGGAGCTTCGCCAATCCTGTTCCAGGATCTTGAGACAATCGGGCCAGGCTTCGCGGCAGTGAATGACGATTGGCTTGCGGGCCGCGCGCGCCTGCTCGAGTTGACGGCGGAAGACCTGCGCTTGCACCGCGCGCGGCGAGTGGTCGTAATGATAGTCGAGGCCTATTTCGCCCCAGGCGATGACGCGCGGGTGGCGCGCCAAGCGGTCGAGTTCCGCGTAGTGCGCTTCGGTGGCATGTCGCGCTTCATGGGGATGAATTCCGATGGAGGAGTAAATCCAGTCATGGGCCTCGGCATAAGGAACCGCCGCGCCCAGCTGCGCGATTTCCGGACCGTTGCCGATCGTGAGGATGGTTCCCACGCCGGCCGAGCGGGCGCGCGCCAGCATGGCGTCGCGATCGGCGTCGAAATCGGAGACATCCACGTGCGCGTGTGAATCGATGAGGTCCATCAAGTTGTCGGGTCAAGTGGCAGCGCCCTTCCGAGGACGGGCGCCACGAAGATTGAAGCAGAGGTTTACTTCAGCCGTGCGCCAACCGGCACATCTTCCAGGAACCCCGCGAGGACGGGCGAGCCGTCGGGCCCTGCGGAGGCGGCGACAATCATGCCGTTGGATTCGACGCCACGCAATTTCCGGGGCTGCAGGTTCGTGACCACGACCACTTTTCTGCCGACCAGGTCCTCGGGCTTGTAGGCCAGCGCAAGTCCGGCAACGATTTGGCGCACTTCGTCGCCGATATCGACCTGCAACTGTAGCAGTTTATCGGCGCCCGCGACGCGCTCGGCCGATTTCACCAGGCCGACTTTCATTTCCACTTTGGCGAAATCCTCGATACCGATTTTTAGCATGCCTGCTGCCGGGGCTGCCGCAGTGGCTGCAGCTGCGGGAGCGGCAGCCGGCGCGGGTGATGCCGCGGACGCTGCCGCGGGTGGCATCGCGGGTTTATTCTGTTCCTGCTCCATGGCTTCAATCCTTTCGATTGCTTCCGATTTTTCAACGCGCGGAAAAATGCCTTCCGGCTTGGTGATTTTCGTGCCGGGCTTGAGCTGCCCCCACGACAATAGATCCAATTGAACGTCACTCAGCTGGCCGGTCAGCCCGAGTTGCTGCCAAATTTTTTGCGTAGCTTGCGGAAGCACGGGATGGGCGAGCGCCGCGATGATGCGCAAGCCCTCGGCCGCGGTGTACAAGACATTTCCCAGGCGCGCGCGGTCTTCCGGCTTGTCGGCAAGCGTCCAGGGCTTTTCCACCGTGAGGTATTTGTCGAGGGACGCGACCAGTTCCCAGATCGATTCAAGGGCCAGCGAAAATGCGAGCTTCTCGAACAGTTGAGTGATCTTCGTCAGCGCTTCACTGGCGAATTCCGCAGTGCCTGGCAAATACTTGCGCTCTCCGGACGCCACGATGGGCTGCGGAATTTCTCCGCCGAAGTAGCGTTCGATCATGGTCAGGGTGCGGCTGGCCAGATTTCCCAGGCCGTTGGCGAGATCGGCGTTGTAGCGGCCGACCAGTGCGTCGTAGGAAAAACCGCCGTCCTGCCCGAACACGATTTCACGCAGCAGATAGTAGCGCAGCGGTTCGATGCCCAGCACATCCACGATCGGGCGCGGGCGAACCACGTTGCCCTTGGACTTGCTCATCTTTTCGCTGTCAAACAGGAGCCAGCCGTGCGCCCAGATCTGGCGAGGCAGAGGCAAATCCGCGGCCATCAGGAATGCCGGCCAGTACACGGCATGGAAGCGGATGATTTCCTTGCCCACGATGTGAAGATCGGCGGGCCACAGGCCGCGCTGGTCGTAGTCGGGGCCTCCCACCGCGCTCAGGTAGCCGATCAGCGCGTCAAACCAGACGTAGAAGACGTGCGGCGCTTCACCGGGAACGGGAATGCCCCACTTGATCGTGGTGCGCGTGATGGAAAGATTGCGCAGGCCGCCCTGCACAAAACTCAGGACTTCGTTTCGGCGGCTTTCCGGCTTGATGAAATCCGGGTTGGCCGCGTAGAAATCCAGAAGCTTTTGCTGGAATTCGGACAGCTTGAAAAAATAATTTTCCTCGGTGACGGTCTCGGTGGGACGGCCGCAATCGGGGCAGGGGTCTCCGGGGCCGGCTTCGACGACGTAGGCGTTGTCGTAGATGCAGTACTGGCCGGTGTAGCTTCCCTTCTCGATGTAGCCGTTATCGCGGCAGCGCTTGAACAGCCACTGGACGGTGCGGTGGTGGCGTTCGTCGGTCGTGCGGATGAATTCATCGCCGGCGATGCCGAAATCGTCCCAGATCTTCTTCCACTGGACGGCAATGGCGGTGGAAAATTCCTGCGGCGACATTCCGGCTTTTTTGGCCGACCGCTCGACGTTCACGCCGTGCTCATCGGCTCCGGTGGTCATAGTGACGTCGAAACCGCGCATGCGTTTGTAGCGCCGGATGACGTCCGCAACGATCGTTGAATACGTATGACCGATGTGCGGTAGGCCGTTGGTGTAATAAAGCGGTGTGGTCAGGTAGTACTTCGGCTTGGCTCTGGAAGCGCTCATTCGAGAAATTCGATAGTAAGCGGGGCATCGAGCGCTGTCAAATCGCTCTCCTCATGCGGATTTGTGCCGGGGTCGGAAAGCGCTGCTGAAACAAAAGAGGCGCCCGAAAATCGGGGCGCCTCGAATGATTGCTGTCCGGTCTTGTATTACTGAAACGAACCGGCCGCTCAGTCCTGAGGAGTAGGAGGCGGTTGCTTGCCTTTCCGATCGCGGTCTCCCCGTTTGAATTCCCTGTGTTTCTCAACCAGTTGGAAGGACGGATCGGGCAGGAACAAGGTAGCCGCCGGCTGGCCGATGTTAGAAAGCTGGTAAGTGGAATCCCCGAACCGCGGGTCGGTGCGCGTGACTTGCAGGACCACGTCGAGATCGGGGGAAGACAAGCGTTCGGTAGTAGTCACAATGTCAAATTCATTGCCGATCTGGCCCTTGGGGATGGTGCGCGTGACTTTGTGGTCGTCGGCTTTGTAGACGGTTTTCGTGACCGGATCGGTGTAGGTAGTCTGCGTGTCGCTCACAGTTTCGTTGGCCGGTCCCGCTCCCTTTGGGCCGCGGTCAGGACGCTTGAAATCGCCGGGAGGAGGATTGTGCTGGCCGATGGCGAAAGCCTGGTAGGTCTTTTTAGCGACGTTTTCGATGTACTGCTCCATCTTGGTCAGATTGCGGATATAGATCAGCTCGGGAGCGTTCCCGGAAGAGGCCCACGGGCCGATGGCCGGCAATTTGACGTCACGGTACGTGCTTCCGTCCGTGTCGCGGGCGATGGTGCCGGTAACGGTGTTCTTGATGGAGTTGCCGGGAAGGGATTCGGTGTGCGTGATCGTAAACGTGGCCTGGAACGGCTTGCCCGTTACGGTCTTGCCGCCAAAACCTCCCATCAATCCACCGAACTCGAACGAGCCATCCATCAAACGCCCGGGGCCGCGGCCCGGGCCGTCAAAGGCGCGCGGGGGCCCCTGGGCCCCAACCACCAGCGCCAGACCAAGCACTGCCACCGCCGCCAACCCTGTTCGGATCGCATACTTTGTCACGGTCATGTCTCCTGTCAGCATTTCCTCGGTGCCAAAATTTTCTTCCATCGCGGGCTGCAAAATTATTGAACCAATTTCACGCCGCGCGGCCAGCCGTCTTCTCCAACCAGCACGTCCGCCTGAATCAAGTCGTCGTCGGGAGCTTCCGCGACCGGATATCCAAGCTGCGCGAGCGAAGCGCGCGTCAATTCCACACGCACAACCATGCCCGGGTCGTCGGGAGCAATCGCACCGGTAAACGGCACCGGCACGAAATCCGAAGCAACGTACGTTTCAACAGTGGACGCATCCACTGCTGAGTCGGCCTCATCTTTGTCCGATGCCTGAGCGCCATCATTGGCCGGAGAAACCGCGGCCCCCTTCGCATCGAGCGGGGCGCTGGAATGCGACGAAACGTCTTTTTTCGGTGCCGGCTGCGCCGGAACCCTGTAACGAATCACGAACGTCCAAAAAACAATCAACAGTATGGCTGCGGCGGCGCCGATCGACGACCACTCAAAGGTGCGGCGCCAGGAATTGCGCTGGTGGTGGCTGCGAAACCCCGCCAACACCGCAGCCTCCACTTGCGGCGGAGCCTGCTGGTGCTGTGCGCGACGGCTGACAGCCTCGGTAGATTCCGCGAGCGCGATGGCCTCAGCCAAGCGGCCCGCGCACAGGCTGCAGACGGCGGTGTGCTCCAGGGCTGCTTCGCGCAGACGCACGTCAAGCAATTCCATGCGCACATAGCCGTGCACGATTTCGTCGAATTCCCTGCACGTCATTTCGCTCATTCCTTGCCTCCCAACCCGGCCCCCATAGCACGGCTCCCGACCCTGGCCGGACGGAGTTTCTCCAGCAGTATCGAACGCGCGCGATTCAGGCGCGACCTCACCGTTCCCACCGGGCAATCGAGCAGCGCCGCGGCTTCGTTATAACTTTTCCCCTCCAGGTCGCACAGCGTCACGGGTTCGCGGTAGTGTTCCGGCAGGGTCAACACCGCGTCTCGCAGCAGATCCTCGATCTCGGTGCGCTCCAGACCCTCCAGCACGGTCTCGACTCTCGCCACATTCGCGGGAGCGTGGCCGTTTCCATTGGTGTGGCCGGGGGTGCCATTCCAATCCAAGGATCGAGGAGATTCGTTTTCGTCCAGAAGCTGCACATAGCGGCTCTCTTTTTCGTACAACTTGCGAATATGGTTCCGCGCGATACCATAAAGAAAAGCGCCCGGAGTTCCCTTTTCCTGGTCGAACTTCGCGGATTGGCGAATCAAGGTCAAGAACGTCTCCTGCACCACGTCGGCGGCGGATTCGGGACGGCCGGACATGTGCAACGCAAAGCGGTACAGGCCGCCCTGGTGGCGCCGATAAAATTCCAGGAAGGCGTCCTCGTCGCCCGAGGAGAGACGCCGCATGAGATCGATATCGCGAGGCTCCACTATTTCTGCCATGTGGTCTTTACTGGGCCGGGCTGCAAGTACAGCCCGGACCGGTCCGAGCCGGGCAATCCGAATCCTTAACCCCTATCCGGGTGAAAAGTTCCGCCTACCATGCCGCCAGTACCCGTTAGATGCACGCCCAATGCATTCAGGATATATACCGTTCTTAAGGCTTCGGAGTTCCATTTAATCGTGCCCGTGCGCACCGAAGACGCCAGCATGCAAATGGAGCACTTGGTGTATGCTTGCGGGAGCTCGAACCTCAACCATTTGGAGGCCACCTTGAAACTCTTTTCGGGAAGACTTGCGGGCGTCGTGCTGGGTATCGCGCTGACCGCCCTGTCCGGATACGCGCAACTGGCGGAAAAGAAAGCGCTGACACTGGCCACCGCCAAGCAGATCGCGGCCGCGTCGGAAGCCGAAGCCAACACCAACAAGCTGGCCATGGTGATTACCGTGCTCGACGAGGGCGGCAACATGATTTACCAGGAGCGGATGGACGACGCGCAACTGGCGAGCATCCAGATTTCATTTGGAAAAGCGCACACGGCGCTAGCCTTCAAGCGACCCACCAAGGCGCTGGAAGATGCAGTGGCCGGAGGGCGCAACGCTATTTTGTCGCTGCCCGGGGCGGTGACCGTCGAGGGCGGGTTGCCGCTGATGGCGGACGGAAAAGTAATCGGCGCGATCGGCGTCAGCGGCGGGACCTCGGCGCAGGATGGAATGGTGGCCAAGGCCGGCGCGGATGCGTTCCTGAAAATGCTGGGGCATTAGGCCGCGGCCTTGAGAAGGCGTGAGTGAATTTGCTCTTGGTTGGTGTAGCGCCCGCCTTCAGGCGGGCATGGGTTGAGTTTCAATGTGCCCGCCTGAAGGCGGGCGCTACAAAGGGTTGGCGCGCCAGACCAGTTCTGGCACATGGAGAAACACCTGGAATAATCCTGACGCGATAAGATTCTCAAGGGGAGGTCTGTAGACATGAAAAGCAAATTCTCGCGTGGCGTTACGTCCGCGCTGTTGATTGCGCCGCTTGCGGCGGGCACGATTTTTCCGGCAGGCGCCGCGGCTCAGAACTCCGGCAAGGCCGCGCAGGTGCAGGCTGGACAAGGCGGCTTCAACGATTGGGACAAAGAGCAGCCCGGCAAACACTACCTGGTGAAGGCGGCCGATCTGCCCAAGCCTTACGTTACTGAATCGTTTGCTAACCAATCCCAGGTTGTGCCGCGGCCGGGGAATGCCTGGCCGAAGGTGCCGGAGGGATTCAAGATCGATCAGGCGCTGACCGGGCTCGATGGCCCGCGAACGATTGTCACCGCGCCGAACGGCGATCTGTTTATCGCGGAAAGCAATCCCGGGCGAGTCCGCGTGGTCCGCGGATTTGGCGGCGACGGCAAGGTGCAGACCAACGAAGTGTTTGCTTCGGGGCTGACCATGCCTTATGGAATTGCGTTTTATCCGGTGGGGCCGAATCCGCAATACGTTTATGTTGGAAACACGAATTCCATCGTGCGCTTTCCGTACAAAAACGGCGATCTGAAAGCCAGCGGGCAGGCGGAGACCATCGTGGCCAGCATTCCGGGCGGTGCGCGGTTTGGCGGCGGGCACTGGACGCGCAGCCTGGTATTCACCAACGATGGGAAGAAATTGCTGGTCGGCGTCGGCTCCAAATCCAACGTGGGCGACGACTCGGCGGAAAATAACCGCGCTGACGTTCTGGAATTTAATCCCGACGGATCGGGGCAGCGGATATATGCGTCGGGAATCCGGAATCCTGCGGGCCTCGCGATCAATCCGAAGACTGGGCAGCTCTGGGTGGCCGTGAACGAGCGCGACGCGCTGGGCGACAACCTGGTGCCTGATTACGTCACGCACGTGCAGGAGGGCGCGTTCTACGGATGGCCGTGGTACTACCTGGGCCCGAATCCCGATCCGCGATTTGCAGGAAAGCATCCGGAACTGAAGGAGAAAGTCCAGGTGCCGGATACGCTGCTGCAGTCGCACTCGGCGCCGTTGAATCTGGCGTTTTACGACGGCAAGCAATTCCCCGCCGAATATCGCGGCGATGCATTCGTCACCTCGCACGGATCGTGGAACCGGGATCACCGCACCGGCTACAAGGTGGTGCACGTGCTCACGCCGAACGGAAAAGCAACCGGCGAGTATGAGGACTTCGTGACCGGATTCGTGCTGGACGATGCCAAGGTGTGGGGACGCCCGGTGGGCGTGACGGTGGCGAAGGACGGGTCGCTGGTCTTCACCGACGACGCTTCCAACAGCGTTTGGCGCGTGACGTATACCGGCGGCAAGCATTCCGGGAATTGAGGGGGCGCTTGCGGTGTTGTTGCGGGCGCGGGTGGCGCGGCGCCGTTGCGGGAATTCCAGAAGCTTTAACACAGAGGACACTGAGTACACAGAGGACACAGAGAAAAGCAAATATTTTAGGTTTCTTGAAATGCGATTTCTTGAAATGGCGCGCGGGGATTTTTCATTTTGCGAATCTCATTATGTTTTCTCTGTGAACTCTGTGCCCTCAGTGCTCTCTGTGTTAAAGCTTTTAAGGTTTAGAGCGAACATAACCCGTATTTCCCCACTACCTACTACCTACCACCTGCCCCCTATCTCGAATTCCGCCTAGCCCCGGGCGTCGCCCGTTCTTATTTCCGGCTGGCTCCAAGTAGAGCCCGCACCCTATAATCGCTGATTCTGATCTTCCGATTGGAGCCCTGTGGTTCACGTACTGGAAGCACGCATTCGCGCCGCGCTGGCCGCGCACATTCGCGGCGTCTACAACCTCGACGTCGCCGTCGTCACCGAAAGACCTCCCCGGATCGAGATGGGGGAAATTGCCACGCCGGTCTGTTTTGATCTGGCCAAGCGCCTGAAGCGCGCGCCGCGTCAGATCGCCGCGGAAATTTCCGCGCAATTGCCGCCGATCGAAGGAGTCGAGCGCGTGGAGGTCGCGGGCGGCGGATATGTGAACCTGTTTTTTGCGCGCGCCGCGTTCCTGGCGTCCGTTGTGAAGGATGCGGAGGCTGCCCCGGCCCTTGCACCGGCGGACGCGCCCAAGTGCATCGTCGAGCACACAAATATCAATCCGAATAAGGCCGCGCACATCGGGCACCTGCGCAATGCGGCGCTGGGCGATACGCTGGTGCGCGTGCTGCGGCGCGCCGGGCGGCGCGTGGAAGTGCAAAATTATATCGATAACACCGGGGTGCAGGTCGCCGACGTGGTCATCGGCTTTGTGCACATCGCGAAGAAATCACCGGCCGAAGTGCAGGCCCTCGCGGCGCAGCCGAAATTCGATTATCTGTGCTGGGATTTGTATGCAAGCGTTTCGCGATTTTTCGAGGAAGATAAAACGCGGATGGCTTTGCGCGGCGAGACGCTGCAATCGATTGAATCCGGAGTAGGGGCGGCGTCCGAGATGGCGGGGATCGTTGCGCCCGCGATTGTGCGCTGCCACCTGGCTACGATGGAACGGCTGGGGATTGAGTACGATTTATTGCCGCGCGAGAGCGAAATTCTGCATTTGAAATTCTGGGACTCGGCGTTTGAGCAGTTGAAACAGCGGAACGCGATTCACCTGGCAGCATCAGGGAAAAATGCTGGCTGCTGGGTGATGCGTACAGATGATACAGGCAATGCCGCCGCCGCTGCCGAAGGCACGAGCGAGGACGACGACGCGAAAATTATCGTGCGCTCGAACGGCACGGTCACCTACGTCGGAAAAGACATCGCCTACCAGCTGTGGAAATTCGGCCTGCTGGGCAAGGATTTTCAGTACGAGAAATTCCACACATACGCGGATGGGCGGACGCTCTGGTCGAGCGTGTCAAGCGGCGGAGATTCCTCCGCGCCCGCGTTCGGAAAGGCCGCGATCGTCTACAACGTGATCGACGCGCGGCAGGCGTACCTGCAAAACGTGGTGGTCGCGGGGCTGCGCGCGCTCGGTTTCAACGGCGCGGCCGACCGGTCCATCCATTTTTCGTACGAAATCGTGGCGCTTACGCCGCGCTGCGCCCGCGAACTCGGCTACACGCTCAGCGAGGAAGACGCGAAGAAGCCGTACGTGGAAGTGAGCGGCCGCAAAGGCCTGGGCGTGAAGGCGGACGATTTACTGGACCGTCTGGAAACCGCCGCGCTGGCCGAGGTTGCCGAGCGCCACCCGGAATTGCCCGCGGACGAACAAACCGGGATCGCGCACGCCATCGCCATCGGTGCGCTGCGCTATTTTCTATTGAAATTCACGCGCACGGCGATTATCGCCTTCGATTTCAAGGACGCGCTCAGCTTTGAGGGGGAAACCGGGCCGTATTGCCAGTACGCCGTGGTGCGCGCGCGCAATATTTTCCGCAAATTGCAGGAGCAGGAGCCGGCTTTTGCGATGGCGTCTCTTGCGCGAGTGGATTTGGCTGCTGCTTCAAGCTTGTTGACCGGAATCGACGGCAACTCGTTTTGGGAACTTGTGCTGCTGGCGGGTTCTCTCGGCACGCAGATCGAAGCCGCCGTCGGTGCGCAGGAGCCGGCATTCATCGCCAAGTACGCGTTTCAACTGGCGCAGGCGTTTAATCTTTTTTACCACCATCATCGCGTCCTCACCGAAGAGGATTCCGCGAAGAAGGTGTTTCTGCTGCAACTGAGCCGACTGGTTGAGGTAAAACTTGTGGCCGCACTGGAGCTTCTTGGGATTGAAGCTCCGGAAAAGATGTAGCAGCACAATTGTTAACCACATGCATAATCTATGATTTAAAGATAACTTGCAATATCTACTCGATAGAATTCATAATCCTCCTTCACCATGATCTCAATTTGTTTTTTCAATAATAAAGGCGGAGTTGGAAAGACGACATTAACTTGCAATGTCGCAGCCCACTTTGCGCTTGAGTTACGACAACGCGTCCTACTAGTTGACTGCGATCCCCAATGTAATACGACGCAACTTGTCGTAAGTGACGAAGTTACGCAAAAACTCTATAAAAACCGTGAAGGACGCTCTAAAACAGGCACGATCCTCGATGTTGTTCGACCTCTCCAAGTGGGCGACGCAGGAATTGATGCCAATATTTCTCCGATCTTGGCCTCTTCGAATCGATTTGGGACAGATCTCCTCGCTGGCCACCCTAGACTCTCCATCGTTGAGGACAACTTGAGCCAAGCTTGGAGCGAAGCAGAGGGCGGTAAGATTGGCGGATTGAGGAAAAGTAACTGGTGCGCAGCTCTCTGCACCTCCCTCGCGAATCGATATGACGTTGTCTTCTTCGATATAGGGCCCAGCCTTGGTTCGCTAAATCGGACAGTATTACTGGGAACTCAATTTTTTGTTAGCCCGATGGGGGCCGACCTCTTTAGCATTTTCGGAATAAGAAATATCGCCGAATGGCTAACTCACTGGCTTAAGAGCTACAAGACTGGATTCGACCTTTCGAATAGAGATGTTCAAGGAGCGCTAGCCGAATTTGATATTAAGAAAGAACCGGCAATAATACATGGCTTTGTCGGGTACACCGTCCAACAATACATCACAAAATCCAAGGGCGGGGTTAGGCGCGCCACCAAAGCATACGAGAGACTGCTTGATGACATACCAAAAGAAGTTAGGGGATCACTCGGGGATTTTTCGGCTGCAGGTTTGAGTCCTGAATCGATGCATCTGGGTGACGTTCCCCACATGTACAGCCTTGTTCCGCTCGCTCAGTCGGTTAATGCCCCGATTCGTGAACTAGTGGCATCTGACGGACTTGTTGGGAGTCAATTTAAACAACGCGATAGCTACACGAAGAATCTCAGCGCAATTGTCCAGGCGCTGGCTAGAAATATTGGTATGGGAAATCCGTGATGGCGATTGAATGGCCCCCAGCTTTAGTGACGGAATTGGCTGAACGTCGCTGCATTGTCTTCATGGGGGCCGGGACATCAATGGGGAGTTTGGCGGAGGATGGAGTGAGACATCCTCCTGACTGGGAACGATTTCTGAAGGACGCGGCTCAACTTGTTCAAAATCCCGGCGACAAGAAGCACGCTTTGGCTCTAATCAACAAGAGCCAACTCTTGGATGCAGCGGAAGTCATTGCTGATCGCAGCAATCAGGCTGACTTTACAGACTACCTACGCAATACGTTTGTGCAGCCCCATTTTTCCCCTAGCGAGTTGCACAAGTTAATTCTTGAAATCGATCCGAAAATAGTAATCACCACGAATTACGACGATATTTATGACCACTATTGCAAATCTGGGCATGCAGAAAGTGGATACAACATTTGTAAGTATTACGAAAGGTTTGCAGTAGAAAATATTAGATCGCGGATACGACTAGTCGTTAAGGCCCACGGCTGCGTGTCGGACCCAACTCAGATTGTACTTTCAAGATCTAGCTACTACAGGGCGAAAAGAGATAATCCAGGCTTTTATCAACTGCTGGATGCTCTATTTTTGACACACACTCTCCTTTTCGTTGGCGCGAGTTTGACCGATCCGGATATTCAGCTTGTGCTGGAAAACGCGAATCTCTCCGCTCCGAGTGCACATCCCCACTATGCGCTGGTGGAAAAGACACGGCATGAATCTATAAAAGCTGCTATCAAAAGCACTCATAACGTCGAGCTGATTGAATATCCAAGGAAGAAGCATGAAATTGCTCTTCAAGCGATGTCAGATCTCAAGGATAAAGTAATTAGTCAGAGAACCCTCAGTGCTTGACCTGAATACCTATCAACAACAAGTTGAATTTAGCGCCAAACTGTCCAGAAAGGTCCCGCGAAATCCACCCTCACTGCGGCCCGGTGTAGATTCGATGAACGTCGCTGGCGACGGCATTGCCGGCCCAGTCGGGATATTTGGTTTTGAATTGCGCCGCGATGGTTTGCGCGGCGTCATCGGCGGATTTTCCCTGAGCCTTTAATGCGAGGGCGCTGTCCAGGAGATCGACAAGGAAAGCGCGCTCTTTTGCGATCAAGGAGGCGTCGCCGAGGGCGCCGTGGTCAGGGACGATCAGTTTGGGCTGGAGGGGCGCGAGCTGGTCGAGATCGGCGATCCAGGATTTGGCGCTGGCGTCGTCGTTCGATAAATTGGGGATTAGCTTGTCCTGGACGATGTCGCCGGGGAGCAGGACGCTGTCCTCTGCAATAAAGATTAGCTCGTCGCCTTTCGTGTGGGACGCGCCCAGCCAGAACAGGCGCGCGGTGACTCCGCCGAGGTCGAGATTCAGTTCCCGGTCGAAGAGGATGTCGGGGGGCCTCAGTTGCACGTCCTGGAGGAGGTCTTTATTTTGCGCGGACATGTTGCGGAAGCGGTCGGTCATTTCGGGGCCAAGCTTTTCGAGTTCTTCCTGCTGGACGGTGTTGCGGATCAGCACGGTGCTCGGCGGGAAGGCCTGGAGGCCGGAGGCGTGCTCGGGATGAAAATGCGTGGTGGTGAGGTAGAGGATGGGGGATTTGGAGAGGCTTTGCGCGACGCGCACGACGGTGGCGCCGTTGCGGGCGCCGAGGCCGGTGTCGATCACCAGCGTGGCGCGGGAGCCGACGACGATGCCGATGTTGGGGAAACCCATGAGGACGTAGACGTGGTCGGAGACTTTTTTCAGGGTGGATTCGTTGACCAGCGGCTGGGGGAGCTGGGCTTGGGCGCGGGGCGTGGCGCAGAACGCGGCCGCGGCAATCGTGAGCGCGGCGGCAAGCGGTTCAAAAAACCCTTTTCGGCGGAACATGGGATTCCTCCGCGAAAAGTTATCTCATAAGTTGTTTGGCGAGGGG
>JAIQFG010000055.1 GCA_020073375.1 Terriglobia bacterium
GTGGAGGGCCGGAGACCAGGAGGCGCTACAGGCCCTGGTTCCGCTGGTTTATCAGGAACTCCGCGCCATGGCACACGGCCAACTGCGGGCGGAGAGGGCCGGTCACACGCTACAAAGTACGGCCCTGGTGCACGAAGCATATTTAAAACTCGTAAAACAAGGCCCTCCCGAGGTTCAGAACCGCGCCCATTTTTTCGGCGTGGCCGCAAGACTCATACGGCAGATCCTGGTGGACTATGCGCGGAGCCATGGGGCCGCCAAACGCGGTGCCGCGTACCGCGTGGAATTGGAGGAAGGACTTGGGATTCCAGGAAAAGCGGCGGTGGACGTACTTGCGCTGAACGAGGCCCTAAATGAACTTGCGAAGCGTGACGAGCAGCAGAGCCGCATCGTGGAATTGCGCTTCTTTGGAGGGCTAACCTTGGAGGAAACCTCCAAAGTCTTGGGCATTTCCTCGGCTACCGTGAAACGCGACTGGAAGATGGCCAAAGCATGGATCACCCGTGAAATTCGGAGGGGCGAAGATGAAAAGAGGGGGTGAGTGGAACAGGATCAAAGAACTCTTCGAAGCCTCTCTGGAACGCGAACCGAGCCAGCGGGACGCATTCCTGCGCGACGCCTGCGGGCCCGACGAGGAGATGCGCGCGGAAATCGAATCATTGCTGCTCGCTTATCAAGACGCGGATAACCTGTCGCGCCCATTTTGGCTGGAACAACCCCTTGAGAGCACGCAAGAGCCGAAAACCATCGGGGCCTATCACCTGATAGAAAAATTGGGCGAAGGCGGCATGGGAACGGTCTGGCTGGCGGAACAAACGGCTCCCGTGAAGCGGCGGGTCGCGCTCAAACTCATCAAGAGCGGGATGCTTGACAGTTCGGCTCTGCAGCGTTTCCGGTCTGAACGGCAATCGCTGGCGATCATGGACCATCCCGCGATCGCAAAAGTATTCGATGCCGGCGCCACGCCCGAAGGACAGCCGTTCTTTGTGATGGAGTACGTCCCCGGAGTTCCCATCACCACGTACTGTGACCAAAAGAAGCTCAAAATCCATGAGCGGCTGGAACTATTCATTAAAGTGTGTGAGGGAGTCCAACACGCTCATCAAAAAGCGATTATTCATCGCGACCTCAAACCCGCGAACATCCTGGTTGTTGAAATGGACGGCAAGGCGCTGCCGCGCATCATCGATTTTGGCTTGGCCAAAGGAGTAAATCCGGAGGTGCTTGGGGAATCCCAGTTCACGCGGGTGGGGAGTTTCCTTGGCACGCCGGGATACATGAGTCCGGAGCAGGCCGACCCAAGCGTGCAGGACGTCGATACGCGGGCGGATGTTTATTCGCTTGGCGTGACCCTTTATGTGTTGCTCACGGGTTGGCTGCCATTTGAGATGGAGCGCGGACGCCACCAGCCTCTCGAAAATACGCTGCGGCAGCTGCGGGAGGACGATCCACCGCGACCAAGCACCAAAGCCGGAACACAAACCGATTCGGCCAAGACGGAGGCCGCAGCTCGCGGAACGGAGCCTCGGCAACTTGTAAGGCTTTTGCGCGGCGATCTCGATTGGATCACGATGACCGCGGTGGAGAGAGAGCGTGCCCGCAGGTACGCAACACCCACCGAACTGGCCAACGATATACGCCGCTATCTGGCAAACGAACCGGTAATGGCTCGACCGGCGAGCCTTTCCTATCGCGTGCAGAAATATGTTCGGCGACACCGAATTGGCGTGGCCGCGGCCGGAGCGATTGGCGCACTGCTGGTAACTTTCGGGGTGGTGCAGAGCATTCAATTGCGCAAGACGACCCGCGAGCGCGACCGCGCCGACCGCATCGCCGAGTTCATGACCGGCATGTTCAAAGTCTCCGATCCCTACGAATCACTGGCTACCCCTGTCACCGCTCGTGAAGTTCTCGATAAAGCCGCTCACGACATCGACACCGGTCTCGCGAGAGATCCCGAACTACAGGGCCGCTTGATGCACGTTATGGGCATGGCCTACCTGAATCTTGGTTTGTACTCCCGTGCGCAGTCGCTCTTTGAGCGCAGCATCCAGTTTTCCACGGCATCTCTCGGCCCGGACAATATCCAAACCCTCAAAAGCAGGCAGAAACTGGGTTGGACCCTGTACCAGGAGGGTCGTCTTTCGGAAGCGGAGTCTGAGCAGCGCAGTTTAGCGGCGGTGGAGCGGCGGGTTTTCGGATCCAAAAACGAGGATACGATTGGCACGATGGGAGATCTGGCGACGACGCTGGGCGAAGAAGGTCATCTCGCAGAGGCTGAAAAGGTACAGCGGGATGTTCTTGAGATTCAAAAGCGGGTGCTTGGCGCCGAGTCCCGCTTCACCTTGATCTCCATGAATAACCTGGCCACTCTTCTTCTCAAACAGCATCGAGTGGAGGAAGCAGAAAAACTCCAGGAGGACACACTAGAGATTCAACGCCGTGTTTACGGTCCCGAAAACCTCACGACCATCCACTACATGATGAACGTGGCCCAAATGAAAGGCGACATGGGTGCGGACGACGACGCGACGAAGCTGTCCATTCAATTGCTCGACCTCGAGCACCGCGTTCTCGGCCCGGACAGTCCTGAAGCCGCGGAAACCACGTACAACCTCGCTATCCTCAAAGCCAAGCATGGGCACGCCGACGAAGCGATTTCCCTTTTGCGTCAAGCCATCGATCACGGATTACTCCCGCGTGTAGCTCTCGTCATGGGCGATGACCCCGATTTGCAGCCTTTGCACGCCGATCCCCGTTTTTCCGCACTCGTCGCTCATGCCAAAGAGCGCACCGCGGCGCAGAAAGCGGACTAACCGCTTGCTTTGGATGCGGCTCGGACGGGTCCAGCATCCGGACCGATAACCGAGAGATAACTATAATTCCTGTGGTCAACGATTGCCGCCAGATCTCAATCCCTTCCATCCAAACGTGCGCCATCTGAGCAAGGAGTCAGGAATCAATTTTGGAAAAGCGGGATTCCACGAGTATCTTTTCGTCTCAGGGTCGCGTACCAGCCGTAGCCGTAGCTTTCAACGAGCCCCAAGAAGAAGCTTCCCCAGCTGATCCAGTGAACCCACTAAGGAGCTGCCGCAACGCTGGAGCCATGTCATGCGCCGGCACTCTTAAGCCGACCACCAGACACAGCACAGAGGAAATTGCAAAGAACAGATTGGTCGCGTGACCCACCGCCGCAATCGAAATTGTGCTTTCCATCGTCTTCCCTTCTCTTCTCTACGCCGCATAGCGTCGCGGCTCAGATTCGAACTTGCCTAGGCATTGCTTGGAGCAGAAACATGGTGTTTTCTCTTCGTGGTGCTTCGAATAGCCCTGTCCGGGAGCGACAGGAATCCCGCACACCGGGTCCTTAGCGGAGGGGGCATCTGCTCCTTGACTACCTTCGTGATTGTGTCCGCCCTGGTTCCCATGAACCATATGCGCGCCGCATCCGAAACGCATCATGAGGTAGAAAAACGCGGCGAAAAGAAGAAACGACAGCAAGCGATCCATAACTTTTCCTCCTCGAACCATCCCAATAGGGCTACGGGTTCCGCCCGTAGCCCCGTATCGGGTGCATCGACTTGCGCCGCGAAGGGCTCGACCTCCGCGACGAAGCCACATTCAGCTCTTAGTGCGCGGTGCTCGTGCGAAGGTCCCCTGCTTCCTTGTGATGGCTAGCGGCGATCTCGCGATTTTCTTGCGCGGCTTTCCGCTCGTCGGCAGCAGCTTGTTCGCAGAGGGTGGCGTTTCCCATGTTTGGTGTTTTTCCCTTGTGATAGGCGTTTGCCAAGTCAGTGTGCTCGTTCGCCTCGGTCTCAAGCTTCGCTGCCTTCTGGTTGAAATACTGTGCCAACTGCTCGTGCTGCTCGGGAGTGCTGGCGCTGGCTATCAGGGTCTTGACCTGATTATCGGTTAGTTGAGATTTCTTCCCAGCCTGTCCAGCCCAGGAAGATCCGGCCCAGAACATGACAACTAGAAGTGAAAATACGGTTAGAGCGCGCTTACTGATTCCATTTTTGTTCAACATTTTCGTAATTCTCCTTCTGTTTTAAGATCCAACCAAAATGACATTCGTACTTTTCTGCTGCATCGGAAGCGCAGCGAGATGATTTCTTGGCGCGCCCATCCTGGAGCGTTTCGCTGGGCGCCCGGCAATTCCCGAGGTGACCACGTTGCGTCCCATCTGAATTGACCTTTCCTTCCTATCCCGCCGTTCGCGATCAATGTCCGAGCTATCGCAATTGCTGGAAGTTGCTCCGTCTGAAAGATTCCCGTGGACGGAGTTATGCCCTTATCGAAGAGCGAGACTGCGTGAGGCAAATCGGGGGAACTAGATCAGGAATGTACAGTAGAGGGACTGAAACGATGCCGCAGGGAGCGGCACGGTGCGGCCATGGTCCAGTTCCACACTCTGAAGAGTTGGCAGAGCCAACGAAGATAGCGGCCGTTCCATGACGGCGGGACCAATTCCTTGGTCCCGGGTGAACCTATCGACAAGAACCTGCTGGGTTGAGTCCGGAACGTCGAGTTGACAGCATGAATTCTGGCCCTGGACGACGGTGGCCATTGTTTGAGGGCAATCGCCCATCTGATCCACGGCCGACGGGCAGGTAACACAATCGGCGCTGGCGGCAGCAAACGGAGCGCAGGCAAAAGCTGCCATCGCCGGTTGCACTACCAGCAACGCCAAGACAGCTAAGGACCCGAGTTGCCATGCCCGCTTCATATCTGCAATCTAGCTTGCTCACCTTGAATACGCAGTGATCACTGTCATACTGCTTTGTGATATTGCTCACAGTCTTGGAACACAAGAAGGGCGATCCTTATTAATGAAGGTTAGCGTCTAAAGATTTGGTAAACTACAATCTGATGCGGCGATTGTTCATCTTCGTGCTGGCCGTAGCGCTCGCAGGGCTGGGGGTTGTCCCAGTTTCGGCTACCTCGTTTTTTTCATCCGATCGGATCGGTTGCACTTCCCCAAAGATGTCATCGCATTGCGATGGGATGAACATGGGTGACGCGGGCGCGCGCATGAGCGCCACAGAGAAGACGTCCTGTTGTTTCATCTCCGGTCCTCCTTCTCAGGACCCGGCGTTTGTAATTTCCGCGCCCACTGTCGCGCCGGCACCCACAGCCACTCCCGTGTCCGCCGGTGACATTCCCCGGGTTCGCGCCGTTCCTGCAGACATTCTGCGGCACGATTTCTCCCCGCCCGCCTCTCCCTCTCGTCTGTCTGTTTTCCTTATTTGAAACCGTCCTTTACCCCCCCCTCTAAATGCACAAGCGTGTCTCGACTTGTGACAGCGATCGGTAAATCTCGTGGCAGAAGCCAGTAAGCGCAGCGCGGGCCATGGCCCCGGGGCCGTGAAAGGACAGCGTATGAAGATCAGTTCCGCAGTGGTGTTTGCAAGCCTCCTAATATTTCTGTCGGCTAGCATCGTAACGCGGGCACAAGAGGCGCCGCCTCCCAGCCAGCCAGAGAAACTCGCCGATCTTCTTGCGGAGGCCGAACGCAATAATCCTCAGATTCAAGCGGCGCGGCATGGCTGGCAATCGGCGCAGCAGGTCCCCACGCAGGTTTCGACGCGGCCCGATCCGCAATTCGTCCTGCAACACGTGAGCGTCGGCAGCCCAAGGCCATTCGCTGGATATACGAACAGCGATTTCGCTTACGTGGGGCTCGGCATTTCGCAAGATCTTCCCTATCCGGGAAAGCTGCGCTTGCGCGGGGAGATTGCCAAAAAAGACGCCGAAGTGACGGAGCAGAAATACGAATCCGTCGGCCGGGCGGTTCAGACAGCCATCAAAGCGGCTTACTTCCAACTCGGATTTCTTTCCAAGCAGCGGACGATTTTAGAAGGAGACGGCCAATTGCTGCAGCAAGTCGAGCAGGCTGCGGAGGTTCGGTACCGCAGCGGGATGGGAATGCAGCAGGAAGTTCTGCAAGCACAACTCGAACGCACCAAACTCCTGAGAGAAATCGCGATGAATCAGCTGGAGGCCGGGAAGATGCAGGCGGAATTGAAACAGCTTCTGAATCGCCAGCAATCTTCGCCGGAAATCGAGACAAACGAACTTTCCGATACCACGACTCCGTATACCTATGACCAATTGTTGGCTGCGGCGAAACTGAACAACCCCGAAATCTCCGGCGCGCAAAAGATGATTGAGAAGCAAGGATTTCAGGTGGACCTTGCCAGGAAGGATTTCTACCCGGATTTCAACCTTCAATACATGTGGCAGAGGACAGACCCCACGCAGTTCCGCGCCTATTATTCGGTGACGCTAGGAGTCCGTTTTCCGGTCTATCGCGGACGCCGCCAGCAGCCTGAACTCGCGCAAGCCGAAGCGGACCGCAGTCAGGCGAAAAGCGATTTTGAGAACCAGACGCAGCAAACTGCATTCCTGCTGAAACAGCAGTTCCTGAGCGCGGAGAAATCCGAAGAGATCCTCAAGATCTACCGCGAAGGTTTACTGCCACAAGCGCGCGCGGAGTTACAGGCTGGAATGGCTGCCTATCAGTCAAATCGCCAGGATTTTCAGGCTTTGCTCACTTCCTTCCTCGACGTCCTCAAGTTCGACGAAGAGTACTGGCGGACGATTTCGGAACACGAGACGGCCTTGGCCCAAATGGAAGAAATAACGGGATTTTCGCTGCGCTGAGAAGCGCAGCCGGAGAAAAGATGATGAGCAACTATCGAAAGCCATTCGTCCTTGCACTAATTGGAAACGTCGTCTTCATCTGCGTGTTGGCCGGAATCTGGTGGACGGCGAGACGGTCCGGCGTTCCACAATCCTCCGCAGTTTCCGCGACGAGTGTCCCGACGCAACCAAGTCAGGGCAATGCATCCGGCGCGGGAACGCCATCGGCAGAGACTCCGCTCGCACCTGTCCAACTCTCCGCCGAACGATTGCAATCCATCGGCGTGAAATTTGGATTGGTGGAGCGCAAACCAGTGCAGGACGAAATCCGGGCCACGGGGACCGTGGCCATCGACGAAACACGGCTATCCTACGTCCAGACGCGAATCTCCGGCCATATCGAGAAGGTCTTCGCGGATGCGACCTATCAATATGTGACAAAAGGTCAGCGGCTGTTCACGATTCACAGTCCGGAACTGGTCGTCGCCGAGCGTGAATACCTGCTCGCTAGACAAAATGCGAAAAATCTTTCGCAAAGCAGTGTTCCGGGTGTCGCCGCAGGCGCTGCATCCATGCTGGATTCCTCAAGAGAGCGCTTCATGCAATGGAACATCCCGGACCAGGAGATTGTGCGACTCGAATCCACCGGGCAGGTCATCGATGCCCTGGAGATCGACTCGCCTGCCTCCGGGTACATCACCGAACGAAACGCTCTCCCGAATCTGAATGTGCAGCCGGAAACGCGTCTTTACACCATCGCCGACCTTTCCAGTGTTTGGGTGCTCGCGCAGATTTTTCAGAACGACCTGGGGCGCATACGAGTCGGCGCTCCGACGTTGCTCACCGTGGATTCCTACCCCGGGCGCACATTTCGAGGAAAGGTCGATTTCATCTATCCTGATGTGGACATGACCACGCGAACCGCGCGCGCGCGCCTCCTGTTTTCAAACTCGAATCTGACGCTTTCACCCGGCATGTACGTCAACGTGGTGCTGCAGGTGCCGCTTGGCAGTCAGCTTGTCGTTCCCATAAGCGGAGTCCTGCAGTCAGGCACGCGGCAAATCGTTTTCGTGGAACGAGGCGCAGGATACCTGGAACCTCGGGAAGTGCAGCTGGGACCTCAGGCGGGGGATGAGTACATCGTTTTGAAAGGCCTGAAGTCCGGCGAGCGAATCGTTACTTCCGCGAACTTTCTGGTCGATTCGGAAAGCCAACTGCAAGCGGCCATCGGTTCTTTCGTCCCTCCACCGCCTGGAGCTGGGGCTGCGGCGGCCGTAAATACCCCTACGGCGCAATCCGCTGCGCAAATCGAATTCACAACGGAGCCCGCGACACCGCGTAAGGGAACGAACCTTTATCGCGTGAAGCTGACGGGCGCGGACGGCGCTCCCGTCACAGGCGCGCAGCTCACCGTGCGCAGCTATATGCCTGCAATGCCTGCCATGGGCATGGCCGCGATCAATATCGCAACGCCTCTGAGCGAGAAAGGCGGCGGAGTATATGAAGGCCAGGTGAATCTGGAAAGCGGAGGCACGTGGCAACTCACTGTGACGGCAATGAAGAACGGAATCGCAGTTGCGGCCAAGCAATTGAGCGCGAATGCCGAAGGGGGGATGTAGCCATGATCTCCCGCGTCATTGATTGGTGCGCGAGCAATCGATTCCTTGTCTTTACGGGGACGCTGCTGCTGGTTCTTGCCGGCATCTGGTCTCTCAGAAATATTCCGCTCGATGCCTTGCCGGATATTTCCGATGTCCAGGTGATCGTGCACGTTCCCTGGGAAGGGCAACCGCCGAATATCATCGAAGATCAGGTGACTTATCCGATTGTCACCGCGTTGCTCGCCGCGCCCCATGTAAAGGCTGTGCGCGCGCAGACCATGTTTGGAGACTCTTACATTTTCGTAGTTTTTGAAGATGGCACCGACCTCTACTGGGCACGCTCGCGCGTTCTGGAATACATCCAGCAACTCCAAGGAGTGCTGCCGAAAGACGTGTCTCCGATGATTGGCCCTGATGCGACCGGAGCGGGCTGGGTGTACGAATATGCGGTCATTGACCGCTCCCACCAGCGTAGTCTTGCGGATTTGCGCAGCTTGCAGGACTGGTATCTCCGCTACCAACTGGAAACCGTCCCGGGCGTTTCCGAAGTTGCCTCCATCGGAGGATTCGTTCGCCAATATCAGGTGAATCTGGACCCCAACAAACTTCGCGCCTACAACATTCCGTTGTCGATGGTGATCGACCGTGTCCGTGACAGCAGCAACGAGGTCGGCGGACGGGTCCTGGAAATGGGCGGCGCTCAATACATGATTCGCGGGCTCGGCTACCTCCGCTCGCTACAAGACCTGGAAACCGTGCCGGTCGCCACGAAGAATGGCACACCTGTCCTTGTTCGCGATCTTGGCACGGTAACGTTTGGCCCCGATATCCGCGAGGGAGTGGCGGAGTGGAACGGAGAAGGGGAGGCGGTTGGCGGAATTATCGTGATGCGCTATGGGTTGAACGCGCTGAATGTCATTGATGGCGTGAAGAAGAAGCTCGCCGAAATCAAGCCTTCGCTGCCTCCAGGCGTTGAAATCGTATCCGGTTATGACCGGTCTGGATTGATTCAGGCGTCGATCAAGACGCTGCAGCGCGATCTGCTGGAAGAAGCTCTCATCGTAAGTTTCGTGACCATTGTTTTCTTGTTCCATTTCCGGTCCGCGTTAATCCCAATCCTGACTCTGCCCATCGCTGTCCTGGCGGCCTTCATACCGATGTATTTCCTGCAAGTCAGTTCCAACATTATGTCGCTTGGCGGGCTGGCATTAGCCATTGGTGTGCTGATCGACGCCGCCATTGTGATGGTCGAGAACGGGTACCGCCATTTATCCGAACATATCGCCCGGACAAAGGAATCCGGCGCAAAGCTGACAGAAAAGGAAAGACGACGCATCTTGATGGATGGGGCGAAACAGGTTGGCCCGGCCATCTTCTTTTCCTTGCTCATCATCCTCGTGTCGTTCCTGCCGGTATTCCTGCTGGAAGCGCAGGAAGGGCGAATGTTCCGCCCGCTGGCCTGGACGAAAACCCTCTCCGTGGCATTCTCCTCGATTCTGGCCATCACGCTCGTGCCCGTCCTGATGGTGATTTTCATTCGCGGCCATCTCAGACCAGAATCCGAAAATCCATTTTCGCGCTGGACTCAAGCACTTTATTTGCCCGTTCTCCGTTTCTGTCTCAGGCACCGGAAAACAACGCTGGTACTCAATCTGCTTTTCTTGATCGTGACGCTGCCGCTGGCGTGGCGCATTGGCAGCCAATTCATGCCCCCGCTCTACGAGGGTTCTTCGCTCTACATGCCGACCGCGCTTCCGGGTATTTCAATCACTCAGGCCTCCACGCTGCTCCAGGAACAGGACCGCATCATCAAGTCGTTCCCTGAAGTGGAAACCGTCTTCGGAGTCGTTGGCCGCTCGGATAGCTCTACGGACAATGCGCCGCTCGACATGTACGACACGACAATTATGCTCAAGCCGCGCGAACAATGGCGACCTGGAATGACTTACGAAAAGCTGATTCGCGCGATGGACGAAAAGCTCCAATTCCCAGGCCTGACGAATACCTGGACGATGCCCGTGCAAAATCGGCTGGACATGGAACTCACCGGTATCAAGACGCCCGTGGGGCTCAAGATTCAAGGCCCGAATGTCGAGGGTATCCAGCAAGCGGGCGCGCAATTGCAGCAGGTCCTCGGCGGGATTCCTGAACTTCGTTCTATTTTTGCCGAGCGGGTTGCCGAGGGCTTTTACATCAATGTGGAAGTCAACCGCATCGAAGCGGCACGTTACGGACTCACCGTAGGCGACGTCCAGCGCGCCGTGACGTCGGGCATTGGCGGGGAAAACATTGCTGAAAATATCGAAGGCCGCGAACGTTATCCCATCAATGTGCGCTACAGCCGGGACTTTCGTGATGATATCGGGCAGATGCAGAGAGTCGTCATTGCCACACCCACTGGCGCGCAGGTCCCTATCTCGGAAGTTGCTAAGGTCTATTTCTCGCGTGGACCCGCCATGATTCGCGATGAGGATGGTCAGCTCACCGGCTATGTCTATCTCGACCTCGCAACAAAGGACTACGGAGGATTCGTTGCCAATGCGAACCGGCTCCTCGGCGAAAAGTTGCGCCTTCCCGCGGGATACAGTTACAAGTGGTCCGGAGAATACGAATTCGAAGTGCGCGCCAAGGAACGCCTGAAGTTTATCGTGCCGGTCGTATTTTTTGTGATCTTCCTGCTGCTCTATATAGTCTTCCACTCTGCCACGGAAGCCGCTGTCTTAATCTTCCCGACGTTTTACGCTATGACTGGCGGGCTGCTTCTCCAGTATTGGCTTGGCTACAACTTCAGCGTTGCCGTCTGGGTGGGTTACATCGCATTGTTTGGAATTGCCGTGGAGACAGGCGTTGTCATGGTGGTTTATCTCCATGAGTCGCTCGACAAGCGCATCGCGTCCGGCATCCCGCTTAAACACGAAGATATCGAAACAGCAGTGATTGAGGGAGCCGTTATGCGATTGCGCCCGAAGCTGATGACCGTGACGGCAGTTCTAGCCAGCCTGATCCCGATACTATGGGAAAGCGGGATCGGCTCGGATGTCATGAAACCCATTGCTGCGCCCATTGTCGGCGGCATGATTACGTCAACGATTCATGTGCTGATTCTGGTTCCAGTTTTTTTTGCGGTGATGAAGGAGCGGGCGCTTCGGGCTGGCACTCTGACTATCAAGAAAGGGGAGGAATAGAACTGGAATCGAGAAGCAAGAACACGGGACTGCAATCTGGCACAATCGGGTTCAAAATGGACCACTCGTCCCACATTGATCACGGACAACCCTCCGACCCCCACGCCGGTCACAAGGTGTCTGACATGAAAGGGGGCCACGACCGTCATGCTGGGCACTCCGTTGCCATGTTTCGCGACAAATTTTGGCTGTGTTTTGCACTGACAATCCCCGTCGTATGTTTGTCAGCCGATGTTCAACACTGGCTACGCTACACAGCGCCTTCCTTCCCCGGCTCGAAATTTATCGCCGCTATCCGGACTGGCTTTCGACCCCATGCTGACTCAATACGATCGAACGCAGCGGATGCGCAGAGGACAACATCTGCCGCCCCAGCTGGACATCAAGATTTTCTGATCTCGGCCACAAGGAATCAACGATTCCGCTTCCGCGATGGCGCGTAACCTTCCTGCTTCGCGATGTGGCGCACCAAGCTGTCCCCTGCCACTTCGCGAAGGAGATTTAAACGCGTGATGTGCCGCCACGCAAAGTGCAGTGGGCGCTTTAGCGCTCTCAGGACTCGCTGAGGCGGAATTGCGGCCGCGGACAAGAACGGGCATGGGAGTTACGAGCGTCGGGTCAAGCCTAACTATTACTATCCCGTTGGCTGAACGCATAAAGAATCAGCTCGACCCGGGTCGAGACTCCCAATTTTTCGAAGATCCGGTGAAGATAGTTCCGTATTGAATGCTCCTTGACTCTGAGTCTTTGCGCTATTTCGCGATTCTTTAAACCATCCACCACCAGCCGCACCACATCTTCCTCGCGGCGCGTAAACAGCGGCTTGCCGTCGGCATTGTGCAATCGAAGCGGCTTGGTGTGCCCAAGCGCGTTCATCACGTGCTCCAGATCTTCGTTGCTGGCCCAGATTTGCCCCCGGTGGACTGTCTGGATGCACTTGGAGAGGGCCTTCAGAGAATGGTTGCGATAAAAAATACCGCGTGCTCCATCCCGAAAAGCGTTCACCACGCACTCCGGTTTTGAATCGTGCAAGAGCATGATGGCGGAAGTGTCCTGGAAATCCCGCAATTTCTGAAGGACTTTAGCGCCGGCTTCCTGGCCGTCCTGCAATTCTTCCGTAATCAAGGCGACCTGGGGCTTATGGGCTCTGAGTTGGCCGATGACCTTCTGAGAGCTGCCAGTCAGCGTTTGCACGGCGAAGTCTTTTCGCCCGCGGGCAAACGCATTCTTCAGCAACTCACCGGTCATGTTGTCGCGCGTGACGATTAGCACACTGATAGGCGTTTTCGGGACGGCATGTGAGGGGGACACTTGGCGCCTCCAAACAAGCAACTATTCGACTGCAATAGTTCGGGGGACGCCGAACGAGGATTGCATGGCCTTCAAAAAGGGTTAAATCACCAGCATTGACGGCTGAATCCGCCTCATCCCGGAATTTTCACGGACGCAGATTCCACAATGTCGACATCATTACCGTCAAGGAGTCCATGATTAGACCATAAGGCCGTCTTTGTTTCAACCTCTTCTCCCGCCACGCCCGTCGTCCCACCTGTCATGTATGCGCGGAGAGCCGTTGTTTATCCCCCCTCTCGCAAGGCGGTGAGCTTCCGGATTCAGCGGCACGGTGCGATGCCGCTCCTGAGTCCGTTTCCGGCGAAATACCATCGGAATGGAATTGCAATCGTTCACGCGAACCGCATCCTCGCCGGCGTGGTTGGGTGAAAGCTCTTCCGGGCAGAACAGCATTGCACCCGCGCGCGAATGATATCCGGTGCGGTTCGTGTAGCTTAGCGGGCAATTGCTTCGGAATACCCCGCGAGATAAGGCTGGGGGAAGAGTAGACATTTGTTATCTCTTCTCCAGTCATTTGTTCCCGAAGACTGTCCCCAATTTTGATAACCACCTACCTGCGCAAAGTGTGGACTGCATTGCGGCAAAGTTGGTAAGCACGGTGAAAAATGTTCCGAGCAATCAGGTGCAGCCTAACGTACCGGGTTGCAGGGAACAGAATGCCACTTGTGGGCATCCCTGGAATCTCCTAATCTCCGCAAATCTTTTTGTGGCGATGGGCTTGCCTCAAGAATAAGGAAAGGAAGAGAAATTTCCAAAACATCCGCAAACTCGACGGAACGCCGAAAAGGCACTCGCTATCGAATGAGAGCCCGGGTTGTTTTCCGATGGGGCAAATCCCTGAACGGCCCGTTCCTGGGCGAGGGGACGACACGCGACGTGGGCCTCGCCGGCGCATACGTATTTACGGCGACGTGTCCGCCCGTCGATGAAATGGTGCAACTGGAAATTATACTTCCACCACTTTTCACTACTTCGAACACCCGGGTGAGAGCGGAGATGAAGGTCCTGCGAGTGGAAGAGAATTTGGCGGGAGAAGGACGCGGCGGCTTCTCTGTTTTTGGCAAAGGATTTACTCTGCGCGCGGGGTCGAAGGAATCATCCGGCATGATCAGTGGTTTCGCGAATGGAATGGAAGGAAGGAATTAGGCGGGCCGGCAGAGGTAAATATGCGCCAGGACCGCGTGAAATATTTCCCGCAGTTGCCGGATGGATATAGCCGGTCCGGATGAATGGCAGTCAATCGTATCGACCCCCGGAAATGGGACTGAAAGGGCGAAGCTGTGTCCTCGCTACCAATCAACCTTGAATCCGCTTGTGCCGGCCCTCCGCTTGACCTAGCCGGGCAGACTCCCAAATGGTACGCGATCCACACCAGGTCGCGCTTTGAGAAGCGCGTGGCAGGCCTTCTGCAAGAGAAAAGGATTTTCACTTTTCTTCCTCTACTCCAGCAGATGCGCCGTTGGAGCGACCGATGGAGCAAAGTGGAGATCCCAGCTTTTTCGTGCTATGCCTTCGTTCGGATCGTGGCAACCGCCGAGGCGCGAGCGAAAGTGCTGAGGACCGCGGGCGTGCTCGGTTTTGTGGGCGGCCAGGGGCTCGGGGCTTCCATACCCGATGCGGAGATTGAGAACTTGCGCACTGTGTTCCACGAGGGGATTCCCTGTCTTGTGCATCCTTTCCTCAACGTCGGAATGCATGTGCGTATTCGAGGCGGGGCTCTCGATGGGGTCGAGGGGATCCTGGTCAGGCAGAATCAGGATATGAGCCTGGTAGTATCGGTTGCATTGTTAGGCAGGTCGCTGTCCATTCGAGCCGAAGGATACAATCTCGATCCGATTTGTTCTGGCCCTATTCACATCACGGATTCCAATTCTTCGAGGCAAAAGATTCTCCAGGCAAACTAGTGGATCCGCTGGTGGCTGAATACTTGAACTGTTGACAGCAAGGTCATCCCACTGGTTGCAGGTAAGCGACTGTACTTATCGCGGACCATCGCACAATGAACGCAAAGCCGTACGGTCTATCAGGCCACGATCCATCATCCTCGTTGCAATTCCCGCTGCGCGGGCAAGCATGACCACCAAGATGTTGAATCAATCAGAGGGCGCCGCTTGATCCGCCTCCTGCATGCCTATTTTCCCACGCGCACGCTGGTGCTCTGGATTTCGGAGGCTTGCCTGATCTCGATGGCCTTCCTGGCGGTGACGGTGGCGCGACTGGGTGTTGGACCGGCGGCACTCATGCTGAATTATCATCACGGATCCTTGAAGATCCTTGTGGTATCCGCGGCCATCATCATTTGCATGTACTATTTCGATCTGTACGATTCCGCGATATTGGGAAACCGGCGGAAGGTGCCGATCCGGTTGGCACAGGTGCTGGGAACCGTCTACATTGTCTTGGCCCTCCTCTACTATTTCTATCCTCCCCTGGACCTGGGCGCGGGAATCTTCGTCGTCGGCCTGGTATTTGTCGCCATGCTGCTGTTTTGCTGGCGGAAGCTCTTCGACATGGTGAACAGCGTGACCGATTTCGCCGACCGCGCCGTGATCCTGGGCGACGGCCCGCTGGCGGAACTGCTTCAGCAGGAATGCGAGTCACGCCCGGAATTTGGGCTGCGCGTTGTGGGGCGTGTCCTCCCATTCGAGATTGGAAATAATCAGTCGGATGGCCGCCGGGGAGAAACTTCCGGGGACCTGTTTGGAATCGAGATGAACGAGATTCTTCCCCGAGCAATCAAGACGTTTCGCGCGAATCGAATTGTGGTCGCAATGGATGAACGCCGCGGCAAGCTGCCTGTTGAAATGCTGCTCTCCATGAAGTGCCGCGGGGTGCACGTTCAAGACGGGGTCGAAGTCTATGAAACAATCACGGGCAAAGTTCCCATCGAGTGCACGCGGCTGGCATCGCTGCTTTTCTCGCCAGGGTTCTATGCTTCGCGATTTCACTTATTCTACAAACGGTTTGCCTCCGTCCTGGTCTCCATACTAGGTTTGCTTGTCGCACTGCCCCTGCTTCCCTTCGTTGTCTTCGCCATCAAGCTCACGTCGCCTGGCCCGGTCCTGTACCGGCAGAGGCGCGTGGGACGGGACGGCAACGTGTTTCATTGCTATAAATTTCGCACCATGCGAGCCGACGCCGAGGCGGATACCGGACCGACCTGGGCGATGGATGACGATCCCCGGATCACTCCCGTGGGGCATTTTCTGCGCAAAACGCGTTTGGACGAAATTCCTCAATTGTGGAATGTCCTGACCGGCGACATGAGCCTGGTTGGCCCACGGCCTGAGCGGCCTGAATTTGTCAGCGGACTCAGCCGCGAAATTCCTTACTACTTCCTGCGCCACTCCATTCGTCCGGGCATTACGGGCTGGGCGCAGATTCGTTACAGATATGGGAACACGGTGGAGGATGCAAAAGAAAAACTACGTTACGACCTTTTTTACATCAAGAACATGTCCATGGGTCTCGATCTACTGATTTTTCTTAGCACCATCAAAGTGATTATCCTGGGAACGGGTGCAAAATGATTTTGGCGAATATGCATCATGGTCAAATATGAGACCTGATGAATTCCGTTCCGAACTGAGAGCCCGGTTGCAGTGCCACGCCAGCGACGTGCTGTTGCGCATCATTGTTTCCGGGGGCGATGCCGTGGCGCTGACGGGGGGAGACATTCTTCGCGAAAGCGAGCGATTGGCCGGGCTTTCGAGCGCGCCTGCCGGCGGCGTTGTGCTGCTGCTACTTCCCCACTCCGTCGAGCTGTTCCTGATGCACATCGGCTTGGTTTTGACGGGACGCGTTCCGGCGATCCTTGCCTGGCCCACCAGCCGCGTGGATCCCGAGAAATATCAAAGAAACCTCCTGCATCAGTTCCGGAACCTGCCTGCACAGGAATTGATCACCATTCCCAGGCTCGCCGAGAATCTTGGTCCGGCGCTCTGCTATCCCGTCGCCGGGTGCCCCATGGAAGGCATCGCGCGCTGGGAAGAATCGTTTTCAGCCGCGCTTCGACATTCGGCAGAGGAATTTCCCAAACCGGCGTTTGCAGCGTCGCAAAAACCAAGCGAGGCGCTATTCCTGCAGTTCTCGGGCGGCACGACTGGCTCGCAAAAAGCGGTGGTGATCACGGCGCCGATGCTGACCCGCCAACTGGAAAGCTTGCGTGAAGCGCTGAATTTCTCATCCGAGGACGCCGTCGTCTCCTGGCTGCCGCTTTATCACGATATGGGCCTGATCGGATGTTTCTGGCTTCCGCTGTGGCACGCTGCGCCGTCGGTACAGCTCGCGGCAAACGAGTGGCTTCTCAATCCTGGCTTGGTGTTCGAGCACCTGGAACGCTATAAGGGCACATTTTGCTGGCTTCCGAATTTTGCGTTTTCATACCTGGCAGGCCAGCGAGCACGCATGACGGGGCCGTATTCGCTGGCCCACGTGCGAGCGTTCATCGATTGCTCGGAACCAGTTCGGTCGAGATCCCTGCAAGGGTTTGCGGAAACATTCGCGGGCTGGGACTTCTCACTGGATCAAATTCAGGCCTCGTATGCCATGGCGGAAAACGTATTCGCCGTCACTCAGACGAAAATTGGCCAGTCGCCCAGGACGATTGCGCGCACGGCGGTGAGGAGTGGAAGAAACCGCGCCCCGCTCGCGTTTGATCTGATCGATGACGTGTACGTTTCCAGCGGCGCGCCTGTCTCCGGCGTGCAGATCAGAATTGTAAATTCACAAGGCGACGATTGCCCGGAACTCGAGCCCGGTGAGATTCAAATATTGACCGAAACGCTTTTTTCCGGCTATTGGGGCTCTCAAGGATTCACGACCAGTTCGTTTACCGGGGACGGATGGTACGCCACTGGCGATTACGGCTTCCTGGCGGAAGGGGAGTTGTACGTCATCGGGCGCCTGAAAGACATCGTGATTGTGGGCGGACAGAATATTTTTCCGGAGGACGTGGAGGCCGTTGTCAACGCTGTTTCTGGAATCTACCCCGGCCGGGTGGTGGCGTTTGGAATCGAGAACGCTCATGACACGGAAAGCCTGATCGTGGTGGCTGAAATGAAAGGCGCATACGATCGAAACCGCGCCGCCGCGCTGGAAAAAGAAACGGCAAGACTGATAGTGACTGCGATTGGCATCGGCCCCGGACGCACTTGCGTGGTTCCAGAACGATGGATCGTGAAGAGCACGGCGGGAAAGATTTCCCGGCGCGAGACCCGCGAGCGATACTTGCGCGAACTTGCGCGGCCGTTGGAAAGCCGCGTTGCTGTGGCAGGAGCGCAATAAAAAATGGGCACGAATGCCACGCGATGCCTGGTCCGCGACGTGGTCACGGAAATGGTCGGTCACTGCGTGCGAGATTCCGAGCCGATCGTATCGTCCGGCCTGATTGACTCTCTCACGGTTGTGAAATTGATTGCTCGCCTGGAGCAAACACTGCATGTGGCGATTCCTCCGGCAAACCTTCAGCCGGACGACTTCGACAACGTGGATTTGATCCTCGAGACTTTGGAGAGAGTGGCGCGGTAACCAGTGCGGCGGCTCATTTCAGCAATCGGCGTGCTGGCCTGCACCCTGGCGCTGTTGGCGGCGCTCCTGCGCTTCGACCCATTCGGGGTCATTTGCGATGCAATGGATAAATTGTTCGGCGCTCCGCCGAAATGGACACAAGTGACAAATGTCTACGTCGACCCGAGAACGCAGGAAATTACGCATGGCGACGACCCGATTACCAGCTTGAAATCGCTGAAGCGGTATTGGCACGAATGTTCGGGGTCCAGCAGGGTTGTGTTTGCGGGCAATTCGCAGATGCATAGCATCAGCCTTGCGCCGGGCGAACCCCCCAGCACCAGCCCTGAAAAAACGTATGTCGACCTGGCCATGGACGAGGTGCGGCGCACCGAACCAAATGAACTCCTGTACAGGCTCTCTTCCAGTGGAATGAGTTACCCGGAAGTCTTGTGGGAACTGGATTACATGCTCGACGATCCGGACTTGCGTCCAGAGATGGTTGTTCTTCAACTGAATTACCAGGCCTTTTGGACCGGCGGCATCCGCGAGAGCATGCTTCCGATGCTGCGGCGTCCCTCATTCCGGGCGCGTGTGGAAGCGCTGGCGGCTTCCGGTCACGCGGATGCCGCCGCCTACGAGGACGCGCTGCAGCAGTTCGACCAGTTGGAAGCCAAGGACATGGCGAAATCCGCCGCCCCGTCGAACTCCGGGTTGACCGCAGTATTCAGCACACAGCTCACACCGGGCTATACGATGGAGACGCGCTACCGGAAATGGCTCAATGACGTGTCGCCGCAGCAACACCGGGCCGATCTTAGGGAGTCATTTGAAAACGTGTTGTATCGCGGCCGGCTATATTTGTTGCGGCTGAAGCCGAGCACGGCCCGATCCATAAGCGGATCGCGGCTATTGGCCGCGCAGTCCGCCGTTGACTCGATTGCAGCGCTCTGCGCGTCCAATCATGTCCGGCTAGTGCTCTTTCACGCGCCGGTAAATCCCAGCGTGGACCTTTACCGCACACCGCAAGACCGCGAGACGTATCGCCGGTTTGTCGCAAGCGTTGCAGCCCAATACGGAATCCCGCTGTTTGATTTTGAAAATAGTATCAGCGCCGAACATTGGGGCCGCCTGTTGAACGGTCCTGACCCCCTGCACATGGGCCGCGCGGCACAACAAGAAATGGCCAAATTAGTGGTTGGAGCGTTGAATTCCGTCGAACTGAAAAACTAAAGCAATGCAGTTCAACTCCTACTCGTATCTGGTACTGCTGTTCTGCGCTGTCGCTTTGTTCTGGGCAATGCCAGTTCCCACACGCCGCTGGTATGTGCTGGCACTGAGCGTTGGTTTCTATGCGACGTGGAGCCCGATCTTTGTGCTCGTGCCGGTTGCGCTCTGCACCGGCGTGTTCCTGATCGCGCAAAAATGCACATTGGAATCCCGGGCACGGCCGTGGTTCTGGGGAGGGATTACTTACGCGACGGTGTTTCTGGTTGCATTTCGCTACCACGAAGCGATTGGAACCGCCGTGGTCGCACTGGAGCGCACCTTCCGGTTGTCCCCTGCCAGAACGGCGATTCAGGTCGCCGTACCGCTGGGGATTTCGTTTTACACCTTTGAGGCAATCAGTTACCTGATCGACGTGAAGCAGAGACGGATGAATCCCAAACGTTTCAGCGACCTGCTTCTATTCATCATGTTCTGGCCCCATGTGATCGCCGGTCCTATCGTCCGATTCCGCGAACTGGCTCCGCAACTCAAATTTGACCAAGAATTCGAGCTCTCCATGCTGATCTCGGGCTTGGATCGTCTCGTCTGGGGCCTGGTACAAAAAAACCTTTTGGCCGACCCGCTGAGCCGTTTTGTGGACGAAGGATTTTTTGCGCAGACCAGCGGAGCGAACACCTGGCTGGATAATTGGTTCCTGGCGATTGCCTTCGGCTTGCAAATTTATTTCGATTTCGCGGCCTACTCCAATATGGCCATCGGCGCGGCGAAATTGATTGGCATCACACTGCCTGAGAATTTCCGGTTTCCATATCATGCCAAGAATCCTTCGGATTTTTGGCAGCGCTGGCATATGACGCTTTCCCGCTGGATCCGTGATTACCTTTTCTTTCCCGTGAACGCGCGCTTTCAGGGAGCTCCTCTGCCGCTCTACTTCAGCCTGCTGGGGATCATGGCCGTTGTGGGGTTGTGGCATGGAGTTGGTTGGGGGTTCGTGATCTGGGGAGTGCTTCATGGCTCGTACCTGGTGGCTTACCGGATCTGGGAGGGTGCGCGGCAGAAACGGGCGCCTGGAGCGAAGCCTTCTCAGTTCGCACGACTGTTGTGGCAGGCCGGGACGTTGATCGCGGTGATCAGCGCCTGGGTGCCGTTCCGCGCCACAAGCGTGGGACAGGCAAGCGAAATGATGCGGTCGATGTTCTTCACGTTTAATCCGCGCATCAGTTTTTCTCTCAACTTTTATCTGGTGACGATTCTGGTATGCGGCATTTGCTTCTTGGAGCCCTACCTGCGCGATGAGATATGCAAATTGGATGCCATTGCCGGGCGTCACGTGCGGCTGGCCGCGGCCAACCTGTACCTGGTTCGACCGGCATTGTACGCGCTGGGATTGATGCTTTTCGTGATTTTCGACGGGCGCGACGTGCAGTTCATCTATTTCCAGTTTTAGATGTCAGGTGTAAATACAACAAGAGAGGGCCCGAACATGAGAGACGATGTAATTGCGGCACTGCGAAGAATGATCGTGAACGATTTGTTCGTCGAAATCGCCGAGGAACAGATCGGCCTGGACGATGGATTGAGAACGGTGATTGGACTGGATTCAGTGGGTTTCGTCGAGCTGCGCGTGCTCTGCGAGCAAAAGTTCAATGTTGAAATCAACGACGACGACTACACTCCCGAAAACTTCACCTCCATCCGCCTGCTGGCCAACTTGATCGACCGCCTGCAGACCCAGCGAAAAGCAGCCGTTGCCTGAGAAAAGTGAACAGATGAGAGTCGCAGTCACGGGAATGGCGTGGCTCACCGCGCTCGGCGGCGATTTGGACGTGGTGTGGCAGGCGTTGCTGGACGGGAAGTCGGGATTACGGCCTGTGCCGTTTGCCGGCCGGCTTCGCAACGACTTGGTTGCCGAGGCCATGGATGGCCAGGTGCCTCCACCGGAGCGGCTGGTGAAAATGGCCTGCCAAACGATCCGGCGAGCGCTCTCGTATGCAGGGCGCGAGGCGGACGATCCGGATGTGCAGCTGGTTCTCAGCACTAGCCTCGGGGCGATGCTCGATGACGCGGCATCGCGCACGTCCTTGTCCGGTTGGGCCGTCTCGGTAGCCCGAGAACTCGGCAGCATCGCGCCGCCGATCGTGGTGTCGACTGCATGCTCCTCGAGTTCCGACGCGATCCTGATCGGAGCGGAACTCATTCGCGCCGGCGCGGCGAAATGCTGCGTTTGCGGCGGGGCGGACGTGGTGACGCCCAGTAAGCGGCTCGGTCATTCCGCCCTGGGCACTATGTCAACAACGCAATTGCGCGCATTCGATGTGCGGCATGACGGAACGCTGCTTGGCGAAGGCGCCGGCTTCCTGGTGCTCGAACCCGAATCGCCTCAGCGGAAATCCTTTGCCATTCTTAGAGGCACTGGCTCCGCAAACGATGCCACTGGCATGACCGTGGCCGACATGACCGGGCTATCGGCAGAGTACGCGATGAAACGGTCCCTGGCGGATGCGGACCTGCCGGTGTCGGCGATTGAATTGATTAACGCTCATGGCTCAGGAACGACCATGAATGACACCACGGAGTGCAATGCGTTCAAGACGCTTTTTGGCGGATCCGACCGGCCACTGGTGTTTGCGACCAAGGGTAATTTCGGACATACGCTGGGTGCGACAGGAGCAATTGAAGCGATCGCGCTCGTGCTTGCATTGCGCGCGGGCCGAGTTCCGCCAATACATGGTCTGGGGCAGCCGCTTCCGGAATTTTCACTTCCCTTGCCTGTATCCGATCCTGTTTCTTGCGATGCCCGGATTGGCCTGAGCCTCACGCTCGGTTTCGGCGGCTTTGACACCAGCCTGATCTTCGAGGTGGCCCGGTGAAGGGAGCCCTGCTGAACGGACCTGCGAATGGATTGTGCAACGCGGTCGTGATCGGATCGGGTGAAGCCACTGCGGTCCAGCCTGAATTGTTCGAGGCGCGAACTCGATCGACGGTGAGATACGCCGACCCGGCCGCTTGGATTACGGCCGCGGCAGTGGCCCGGGCAATTGCGGAGGTCCGGGATCTCTTAGCTGTGTCACAGCATGAGGTGGGAGTGATCGCGGTCAGCGATCAGGGACCGGCCCATACCATGGCGGAAGTGAATGCAGCCACGGCAACCGGCTTCTCTTCGCCTTTGCGGTACGCTGCCGCAAGTCCCGGATCGCTCGTGGGCGTGACATGCATTGCATTCGGATTCCGAGGGCCGACGCTGAATCTCACGATGAACCCGGACAATGGCGTTCCAGTGGCCCTTACATTGTGCTCAGCCTGGCTGACTCGACGCGTGGCCGGGTACATGGTGCTGGCAACATTCAGAGCCACCGATTCCGCAGCAGGATTTAGTCGCGCAGTACTTTTGGCGCACCCGGAGCAGTCAACGAGGCCAGCCAATCTGCGGACCCAATCTTCGGTGCCTGACTGGCTCACAAATATTGGCAATTGAGCCGGTGCAACTCATGAACAGATTTCTTTCGCCAGATCTCATCGACTCCTTTTTGGAAAGGACCATCGATGCCCTGCCAGACAACCCATCTGCCTGCACACCATGCTGTGAGTCCATTGCCCACGGTTGGCGGTTGCTCGGTCTGCGCCCGGGCGATGTGGTCTTGCTTTGCCTGCCAAGCGGCAAGGAGTTGCTGAATCAATTTTTCGGAGTGCTCCTGGCCCAGGGCGTGCCTGCGCTGGTGCCGCCAAACATGCCTGCCGCACGTTTGCATGAACTCCGGCAGGTGTTTGGCGCCCGGGCTATCGTCTCGTATCGGCTGCCGCCCATGGAATTCAGCGTCCAAACTCATGAGGCGTTCGGCGGACTACGGGTGGCCATCTTTCCTCCGGCACAGGAACCTGCAGCCGCGCCGGGAGAGGTCGTGCTGCTGACGTCCGGGACCTCGGGCTTTGCAAGCGGTTGTGTGTTCGATTTTGAAGCCCTCCTATTGAATGGACGGCGCCATGCAGATTCGATCGGGCAGCGACAAGAGGACGTTGTGCTGGTCAGCCTGCCCCTGTATTTCTCGTTTGCGCTGGTGGCCCAGGCGCTCGCTTCGCTGGTTTGCGGGAATCGTATGATTATTAGCGGCCCGCCGTTCAATGCCGCCCGTTATCAGCGGACCTTGCAGGAATGCGGCGTGACAGTTTCATCCCTCACGCCTGTCTTGGTCCGATCCTTACTGCAAACCGGCGCTGATTTTCTGAGCGAATTGCGAGTGTTTAGCGTCGGCGGAGATTACGCGGAACCGGAGTTGGTGGCTCGCCTGGTTGACGTTCGAGAAGGCGGTGAGCTTTACGTTACCTATGGGCTCACGCAAGCTGGTCCGCGCGTATCCACGTTGGCCGCCCACCTCGAACCTGCTGACCGCTACAGTTCCGTGGGGCGTCCCCTGGAAGGCACGGCAGTCTGCCTGCGCCCGGCGAGCGATGGCAGCGGATTAAGCCAGCTGTATGTTACCTCCGACACCGTCATGAAGCGTCCCATCGGGTCGGTCGAGGGAAGGCCGCATCACGATCCCGCTGGGCAACGAACGACAGCCACGGGAGACGCGTTCGAACAGGATGCAGAGGGTTATCTTTACTTCAAGGGGCGCCTCTGCGACTACATCAGCCGCAGGGGCGAGAAAATCAGTTTGGTGGCCGTGCGCCGCATGGCTTCACAACTTCCAAACGTAGCCAGCGCCAAGACCATGATCATCCGGCACAACGACGGGGATGAGGACTTCGATCTGGAGTTGCTCCTGAATGCTTCCCCGGATGCGGAACTGGATCCTCGCGAAATGCTGCGTGGTGTGCTCCGCCGGACCGAGATGCCCCGAAGCATTCGTATTGAGATGGCGGACCGAGCGACCTCTCACGCCTACAAATGATTTCTGACGTGCAAATTCAATCGGATTCGCCTCGGGCCGAAATTGTTTCGACCGGGGCTGAGCGTCAAAGCCTGCGCGGGAAATTGGCGACGTCGCAGGGGCTTCTGCCGCGCGTGCTGCGTCGCGGATATCGAGCCGTGCGCTCGTTCAGTATGCCGGCGCCTCGCGTCTTGATTCGGCCCCTGCTTTGGTTGTTCATGGCGGCGAGCGAGTGCTATCAGTTCGCCGCGCGCGTGTTCGTGTGCGAGCCGTTGTTCAAGGCTTACTGCAAGAAATACGGGCGGCGATTGCGCACGGATTGCCATGTGCATTTTGTTCAAGGGGCGGGAGACATCGTCCTTGGTGACGATGTGATTTTTGACGGCCGAATCACGATCACCTTCGCCGCCCGGTTCGCGGATCACCCGCTGCTCGAGGTCGGCAACAACACGGCAGTCGGCCATAACTGTGAATTCAGAATCGGCAAGCGCATTTCGATCGGGGACAATTGCAATTTGTCCGGCGGCACGATTCTGATGGATTCCAACGGCCATCCCGGCGATCCGCAGCTGCGATGGGCGGGCCGCGCCCCGGATGCGGAAGATGTCCGCCCAATCGTGATCGGAAACGGCGTGTGGATCGGTTTGCGATGCATCATTTTCCCGGGCGTAAAGATTGGGGAAGGAAGCATCGTTTCGGCTGGTTCCATCGTACGAAATCACGTGCCTCCTTATAGCGTTGTCGCGGGGAATCCGGCCAAAGTCATGTTCAGACTCAAGAAACCAAGCGCCGTAAGCGGTCCGATCCAAGAAGGACGATTCTCATGAGCATCTCGAATAACCCGAAAAGCCAACTGGCGGTCGACCGTGAAGCCAAGAACTGCGCGGAGATTGTTGGCCGCTCCTTGGGCGCGTATCTGAAAACGGTGGGACTCGTTTCCGATGCATATCTCGCGCAAGTGTTGGTCGCACTGTGGGACAGCGGACTATACGAGTACGTTCGCGAGCATGGCCGCATCGAAATCAGCGGCGCCGCGGAGGAACTCAACCTGGAGCCCGCGGTTTTGCGCTCCCTGATTGAGTACCTGGTGGGATGGAGCATCCTGGCTCCCGATGGCGATTCGTTTGTCCTGAGCAAGAAAGGCCAACCGTATTGGAATTACATCACGCGCGGCGTGCTGACGGCGCATCTGGCAGGCTATAACCAATTGCTGGTGAATCTGGGCCCGTTACTTAGAAAAGAGATCAGCTTGAACGATCCCCGGCTTGACCGCTCCGGCCGGCTGGTTGCCTCTGGATCGGGATACGCGCTCCTGGGAAGCGGAACAATCCCCTGGATTCTTAAACTCATCCGACAAATCGGCGGCACTTACGTGATGGACATCGGCTGCGGCTCCGGGGATTTTCTGATTCAATTGGCCCTGCGTTGGGAGGACGGCGCGGGGATTGGCATCGACATGAATGCGGAGGCCATAGCACAAGCCGGCGTCAATGCCGAACGGTGCGGCGTCTCCCACCGGCTCACGTTTCATCATGCGAAACTTTCCGCCGAACCGATGCCGCTGGACAAAAGCGTCCTTGAAAAGGTGGATACGTTGACGGCGATGTATCTGCTGCACGAGTTTGCAGGCCGCGGAGGACCCGCGGCGATTACGGCCGCGATATCCCAACTCAAGCAGCAGTTTCCCGGCCGTAAGCTTTTGATGCTGGAGGGCGAACGCGCCGATCCCGCCGCACTTTGCGCCGCTCCGCCTCGTACGTACGCGCAACTGGATTACTCGTTCATTCATCCGCTTTCCCGCCAAGGGCCACTGCGAACACCGGCCGAATGGGGCGAAATTATCAAATCGGCAGGGGCCACCCTGATCGAGCGAATTCCTGGCTTTGGACAAGTACCGGGATGGATATCACTTTACATCATCGCGCTGGAATAGAAGAACGCGCACCATCGTTGAAGCCGGCCGTAATGAATGGCGCGCGGCTGCTCGTCGAGTGCCTGTATTCGCAAGGAGTTCGGCGCATCTTCGGGATGCCCGGCTCGCACTCTACTTATATTTACGACGCCATCGAGCAGCACGGCGGCATACGAACCATCCTGTGCCGCAATGAACAAGCGGGCGCTTTTATGGCTGATGGTTATGCCCGTGCCGCGGGACGTCCGGGGGTCATCTGCACCACTGCCGGGCCCGGGGCGACGAATGCACTCACGGGAATCGCGGAGGCTTATTCGGACTCCATCCCGGTCTTGCTCATCTCCGGACAAGTAAACCACGACCGGATTCATGAGGAGTGCGGCCGGTATCATGAAATCGATCTCGAGGCAATCTTCCGGCCATGTACGCGTCTGGCTCAAACTGTGATGCAAAACGCGCAGATCCCCGCGATGGTAAATCATGCATTCGCGGCCATGATTTCCGGCCGGCCCGGTCCGGCGGCGCTCCTGTTGCCGCAGGACCTGATGGCGATGCCTGCACCGCTTGCCCCGCCGGATTTTTCTCCGGCTGAATTTCGACGCGCAATTCCCGACGAGCATTTGATCCGCCAAGCCGCCGAAAGTATTCGCACTAGCCAGCGCCCCGTCGTGCTTGCAGGAGGCGGCTGCGTCTGGTCAGGAGCCGCGGAACAAGTGAAGGAACTCGCCCGTCTGCTGGATTGCCCGGTAATTACGACACTCAACGGAAAAGGAATTCTGGACGAACGATCTGAGTCCTCACTGGGTCATGGGCGTACCCGCCGCGCGCGAATGGCGCTTTCCCGCGCGGATCTGGTGATAGCGGCCGGGTGCCGGTTCACCGAGGTTTTCACCGCGTCCGGAACGCTCCCGATTCCGAAGAGAATCATTCAGATCGATATCGACCCAAAACAAATCGGGACAAACTATCCGGTGGAGCTGGGAATCGTGGGCGATGCCCGCACAATTTTGCAGGCCATCGTCTCCGCCCTGACACCCAAAGAAAGCGCATGGAGGGAGACCTGGCAGCGCGCGCGCAATGCAGACCAACTGAAGCCCGAATGGCTCGTCGACACCCTTCGTTCAGAACTTCCCGAGAATTCGATTGTGTTCACCGATGCCAGCGAGATGGGACTGCGCATGCAAACGGACTTCCCGGCGTATGCGCCTCGAACCTTCTTCTATCCGTCGAACTACGCGACACTCGGATGGGGTCTCCCCGCCGCAATTGGCGCGGCAATTAACGCCGGGGACGACTTAACCGCCCGATGGACAGTCTGTTTGAGCGGCGATGGCGGATTCCTGATGACCGCACAGGAACTGGCGACAGCGGCGCGCCACAACCTGCGGATCATCGCGGTTGTTCACAATGACTCTACCTTCGGGGCCATCAAAGCCATGCAGCGGGCCAGGCATGAGTCCCGCTACATTGACAGCGATTTGAACAATCCGGATTTCGTCAAATTCGGCGAATCCTTTGGCGTTCCCTCGTGTCAGGCTCGGGATGGCGCGGAACTCGCCACTGCGCTGCAAGCCGCGCTGCTCCGCAATGGTCCCAGCCTGATCGAAGTTTCCGAGGCATGGCGGTCAGTACGGCTATGACCCGACGCAATGCCTTGATCATCGGGGCGAGCGGCGGCATTGGCCGCGCGATCGCTTGCGCACTTTCGCAAATTGGATTTGGCCTGGGGCTGGTGGCTCGCGACCCGGATAAGCTGGAGCGGACTCGCGCCGGGCTTGGTTCCGGCGCGCGGGAAGCGCAGGTCTTCCCTTGCGACGTGACTGACCGCCCGCAGGTGCAAGCGATGGTCGGGCAGGTGCTGGATCGTTTTGAGTCCATCGATCTTCTTGTGTGCGCGGCGGGCCTCAACGTCCGGCAAAGAAGCCTGCGGGCGCTCGATCCGGCCGATTGGGATCAAGTGATCTCCACGAACGTGACGGGCGCGTACAACGCGATTCATTTTGTGCTTCCATCCATGCGCTCGCGTGGCGCCGGATTGATCGTACAGATCTCCTCGCTATCCGGATTAAGGGCCAGCACCGTGAGCGGCGCCGCGTATTCCGCTGCGAAGTTTGCCCAGTCGGCTTTGGGAATTTGCATTAGCCGCGAGGAACGCGGTCGCGGAATTCGCTCCACGGTAATTTACGCGGGAGAGGTCAATACGGAGCTTCTAGATCTGCGTGGCGCACGCCCCGGGGGGGATGCCGGTGAGGATCGTCGCCAGCGAATCCTACAGCCGCAGGACATTGCCTCGGCCGTTCGTTTCTTGATCGATTTGCCCGCGACTGCACACGTTCCAGAACTAGTCATCAAGCCGGCGATGGACGATTTTTCGTGACACGCCAAATCCACTCTCTCTTTCCCAATATAAATTTCGCTGGAAAGATCCAATGAAGATTGTTCAGTTCGTGAATAACTTGGACATGGGTGGAATCGAGAGGCTGGCCGTCGAGCTGGGATGCCGTCAAAAGGCCGAGGGGCATGAACCCATCATATACTGCCTCACGCACCGCGGAGATTTTGCGAAGGAAGCCGAAGCGTCCGGCATCAGGGTCGTGGCATTTCAGAAAGACCCCGGCCCCTCTCCAGGAACGGTTTGGGCCATGGTCAAGAGGCTGAGGAAGGACCGGCCGGACATTCTTCATACTCACAACCACCTTGTACATCATTACGGGGTTCTGGCGGGCCGGCTCGCGGGGGTACCCGCGATTGTGAATACGCGGCACGGCGCTCTAGTGCGGATCAAGGAGCAAGGATCAAGATTCGTGGCCACGACCAGCTCGCCCGACGTAAAGGCTGATCTGATCTATCGCGCTTGCTTGCGTTGGACAGATGCGGTGGTGTTGATCTCGGAAGCGACCCGGAAATTCTTCATCGAGCATCGTGGATGCCCCTCGATCAAGACTCATGTCATTCTGAACGGAGCTCCCTTGGAACCCTTTCTAAGCAGGCCCGCTTCCCCCGGCTCGCTCCGCCCCAGAATTCGATTTGGCACGGCCTCCCGGATGGTGGCGGACAAGGATCATTTCACCTTGCTCAAGGCATTCGCCAAGGCCGCGGAATCGCTTCCTCATGCCGAGCTGCATGTGGCCGGGGACGGCCCGCTACGTTCGCGAATCGAGTTGTTGATCGCCGAGCTGAACCTGAACCAAAAGGTTGTTCTTCATGGCGCTGTTCGCGATGTGCCGCGCTTCCTGAATCAACTGGACATTTTTGTAATGACTTCGGTGAATGAGGGCCTTCCGGTGGCAGTCCTGGAAGCCATGGCCGCCGGGTTGCCGATCGTCTCCACTCGAGTGGGCGGAATTCAGGAGGCTGCCATCGAAGGGTTGAACGCGCGGTTCGCGAAACATGGCGACGCGATGGGACTCGCTCACGAGATGACGCAGATGGCGCTGTGCCGCGACCTGGCGTCGATTGGCGCCCAAGGGCGCAGGCTGGTTTCGGAGCGGTTTCAGATTGAACGGACGTGGAAGGAGTATGAAACATTGTTCCAGCGCATTCGGATTGGACTTCGCTCGCCGAATTAGATATGAAAACTGAATCCACGGCTCCCGGGAACCTGCATCCCATGTCGCAAGATAGAGTCTTGCTTATCAGTTGCTATTTCCCTCCCGCGGGCGGCATCAATGTGCAGCGTGCTGTGAGCCTCGCCCGCTACCTTCCGCAAAACGGGTTCAAGGTGTTTGTGCTGACAGCGCATTCGTCGGTGCCCATGTCTGACGCCGAATTAGTGAAGCTAATTCCAAAAGATGTCGAAGTGCACCGGACTTGGACTCTTGAACCGCCCTTCCGGTTGCGCAAAAAGCTGTGGTCCTGCATCAATTCGCCGGGCAAATCGGCGACGGTAAACAACGGCATTGGAGCGAAAGTTAAGTCGCTGCTTGCCCGCAGAGTGAAGCGTCTCATTTGTCCGGATCCGCAGGTTCTCTGGTATCCCATCGCGATTGGCCGAGCGACGAAATTGATCCGGAAGGAAAAGATCCGGACCGTGCTCGTGACAGCGCCGCCGTTTTCCGCATTCTTGCTTGTAAATGAGATCAAGCGAAGATTCCCCCATGTTTCTATCATCGCCGACGTGCGGGACGAATGGCTTGACTACTTCGTGAAGGAATTTGTATTTTGCGGCGACGAATATGTCTCTGCGCGCGCCGCTCAGATCGAACGCGAAACAGTTGAATCCTGCGATCGCATCGTCAACGTGACGCAAGCTTCCCTGCTTCGGATGCGGTCTCGATACCCGGAGCAGCCCGATCATAAGTTTGCGCTGATCCCGAACGGATACGATCCCGCGGTTTTTTCCGAGTTCCGCTCGCGCGCCAGCCAAACGGACAGGATCGTCTTCACTTATACGGGCACGGTCTACAGGCCCGCATCCCCCAAGGCCTACTTGGACGCGCTGGACGGCCTGTCGCAAATTCGCGCCGGCATCGAAACCCGCTTTGTGGGCCGCATTGCGGAAGAATTCGATCGCGGCATTTTTGAAAACCGGCAAAGCTCCATTCGCCTGGTCGATTTCGTGCCGCAAACGGAAGCTCGCCGATTCATGGAAGAAACGGACGTCCTCCTGTTGCCTTGGACAGACCGCGTCAATATTCCGGGAAAGTTCTACGAGTATCTGGCCACAGGGAAGCCGATTCTCGCGTTGTGCTATCCGGACTCAGAGCTGGCCCGCGTGATGGGACGGACGTCTTCGGGATGGTGCGTTTCTCCCGAAGATACCGGCGCTATCCAGCAAACTCTGGCTGAAATCCACGGCCTGGGCGGAAAATATCCCCACCCTCGAAATTGGGAAGCCATTCGCAGGTTTGAGAGGCCTCGACTCGCCGCTGAATACGCAAGAGTCATCCGCGAGGCCCTGCAACCTGGGGAAGAATTGGACCTCGCAGAGTTCAAAATTCCCGCTGATCCGAGGCAGGAATCCGACCGCGAATTGGCTGCCGGCGCATAAGCCGGCGCAGACCAAGTATCCACCACGAAACGCCGATGAAATTGATCCGCAATTCCCAAATCTGGGGTCCAAGCTACGTGCGACAGCGTTTGCGCCGCATGGCGCAGCGCGATAATCCGCCACTCCAACGCATTTGGGTGACTTTCGCGGATCATTTCGAGCCACGCTGGCTGGGAGCCGATTGGGCGACAGCGCGATCGCGCGTCGCTGTGTGGCACGTGGAGTGGCCGGAAATTGCGAAGCGTTGCAAATCCGATTCCGGCGGCAACGCTCCACGCTACACCTTTTTCTTTCCGCAGGAAGAATACGATCCGCGATTGGTGGAACCCCTGGCTGAAATGGCGCGCCGTGGCATCGCGGATGTGGAGGTTCATCTTCATCACGACGGCGAAGGGCGCCTGAATTTCATCGAGCGCATCACCGAATTTTGCGACGTTCTGTACAGCCGGCACGGACTGCTGCGGCTGCGGGGAGGCAAGCCGGCGTTTGGGTTCATCCATGGCAATTGGGCGCTGAATAATTCGCGTCCCGATGGCCGTTGGTGCGGTCTGAACGACGAGATTCAAATCCTGCGAGACCTCGGCTGCTACGCGGATTTCACGATGCCGTCGGGCGATTCCCCCACGCAAGCGCGGCTGATCAATACGATTTACTACTGCACGGATGATCCCGCCAGGCCCAAGTCCTACGATCAGGGTATCCCCGTCGAACCCGGCGGAAGCGTGAATGGGGATTTGCTCATGATTCCTGGGCCTCTGGGAATTCGCTGGAAGGATCGTTTCCTTCCCCGGCTGGAGACCGGCGAAGTTGCCGCTGGAAATCCTGCGACGCCTTATCGGGCAAAGCGTTGGATCGACCTGGCGCCGCGCATCGGCAACGATGCATTCCTGAAATTGTATTCGCATGGCGCACAGGAACAGAATTACACGGTGCTGTTCCGGGACGGTCTGGAATCCGCGTTCAACCTGCTGGTGGATGAAGCGGGCCGGCGCGGCTGCGCGATCTATTTCGTCTCCGCATGGCAAATGTACCTGGCGATCGATGCCATTCGCCGGCAATTCGATCCATCGCGTTCATTCACACGCCACAAACCGTAGCTGTTCGCGCAGGGATTTAGAGGAAATCGATCCCAGCAAGGTAAGTCCACGGAATATTCCATGCGACTTTATTTGGAATTCTTACCTGAATATAACGAAGTACATAAGACACGGATCGGGTATGCCTTTTCTCTTTTCTGCGCCATTTACGGCCACCAAAGCCTTGCTGCCGATGAGGCAGAGTCCGCGGACGTCCGGATCGTCTATTCCCCTGAAGACCGGAATCCGCGCCCCAAACCAGCTCTCCGGCTCAGCAACCTGTACCGCGCTCGTCCGATTCAAGAACCGGCTCCGGCTCCCAGGAAATTTAGTCGGGAGTCCGAAAGCACGGCCCTGTTTTACTCTCCTGCGCCGGGCGCGGAACCGGATTGGCTCGCCGAGATTTTCGAGTGGGTCTCCTGCGCGGATGAGTACAGCATTCAAAGGCGCGACCCGATCGGCCGGATCGATTTTCGTGACAGTTATGCGGGGCGCCACCACCTGGATGTGGGGGTACCGTATGCCGCGGTCGCGATGCGGTTCTTGCACGAGGCTCTTTGCAAATGCCTGCCGGGAGTTTCCCGCGCACCCGAATTTGGGATCGCCGGGGGAACTCATTTTATCGTGAACACCCACGACGTTGACATACTCCCGGCGGGCTATTTCGGCAGTCTGCAGCGCCTCGGAAAATACGCCCTCATTTCTCTGTTGGTGTTCAGATCCGCAAAGCACGCCGCGGCGCAAGCGGGCATGGCTCTGGCGATGGCCACGGGGGGAGTGAATCCTCTGGACCAGACACCAAAGCTGCTGCAGAGGGAGTCATGTGAAGGAGTGGGAGCCAGCTATTATTTCATTCCCCGTCATGCCCACCGGCGCGATGCCAACTATGGAATTAACGATGAGCCCGTCAAGAGCCTGATGCGGTCCATTGAAAGACAAGGAATGGAAGTTGCACTCCACGGTTCCTACACCAGCCTGGATCAACCCGGCGGCCTGGATTCCGAATTCCAAATTCTGCGTGAGCTAGGGTTCCAGCCTCGAGGCAACAGGCAGCATTGGCTGCGTTTTACGCTCGATCGTTTGATCCCAGCCGTTGAGGAGACAGGAGCGCTGTACGACACGTCTCTGGGTTGGGACTGCATCGGCTTCCGCGCCGGGGCTTGCTTCGCGTTTCCTCCATACAACTTTGCCCATGAACGAGCGGCTACTTTTCTGGAGATCCCGCTCGCCATCATCGAACAGGGACTGGTCACATCGGGCCGGCCGGAAGGCAAGTGGTATGAAGACTGCGCGCGCTTGCTTTCGAGCAGCAGGCGTTACGGCTGGGGAGGCATATCGCTGCTTTGGCATCCCACCGCATTTGGCGCCGGCCAGCTTTCGCCCGAAATCGAACGAATTTTCTGGAAATTAATCGAGAACAAACGCGAATGCAACGATACCTGGACCAGCGCGCTCGATTTTGTGCAAAGCATATCGGAAAGATACATCAACGCAGGCCTGCTTCCGCAGGGATACGGTTCTGAAATTCCAAAAGAGGCGGTACTTTCGCATGGATAACCTGCCGTTGGTCTCGATTGTGGTCCTCTGCCGCAATGAAGAGGAATTCATTGGAAGGTGCCTGGATTCTCTTCTGGCAAACGACTATCCGAAGGACCGCCTTGAAGTATTTGTCGCGGACGGAATGAGCCAGGATGGAACACGAGG
>JAIQFG010000134.1 GCA_020073375.1 Terriglobia bacterium
TGTGGTCCGGCTTGGCGAGATAACTTCGCAGTTTTTGCTTCCAACTGCTGTGTGCCGCAATGGCATGATCGAAATCCATGAACTCCTCCTTTTGAAGTGGCGCACCCGGGCAGCAGTCCCTGCACTTGCCGGGTGTCTCATAGGATCGGCTGAAACAGAAAAGACATGAGCGGGCTGATGTTCCGAACATTTTTTCGTATTATAATTAAGTGAATCGTAATTCGCCGTGAGCCGAAACGGGGAATATTCCTGGATAGATTCGATTTGCTTTAGGATTTTTTCTAGCTAACCTATAGAATCAACATTCAAGGGGCGGTTAGCTCAGCGGTTAGAGCGTCCGGTTTACACCCGGAAGGTCGCGTGTTCAAATCACGCACTGCCCACCAACTTCTTACACGCGGCGAAAAAAACTGTCGTCATTCCTCGCTTCGCCCGGAATGACGATCTTACTTTGTTGCTTCCTCGGAAAACTGAGGCTTATTTCCTTACGGCCGCCGCCGGCGTCATTTCGGAGAGTGGCTTCGCGGGCTGGTCGCGCGAGAGGAGCAGAACTGAAAGCGCGGCGACCCCCGACAATGCCGCGAGCGGAAGCATGGCGATCGAGTAGCTTCCGGTGGCCTGCTTCAGGTACCCCACGACGTACGTGGTGCCGAATCCCGCGAGGTTGCTGATTGCGTTCATCTGAGCAAGGCCTGCGGCGGCCGTGCCGGCCGAGAGCCAATCGGTGGAGAGCGCCCAGACGGGCCCCTTGCCCGCGTAAATTCCGATCACGGCCAGGCACAGGATCACGATAATCGCGAACAGAGAGTGGAACAGAGTGGCCGATCCGAGGCTGATCGCCGTCACCAGCAGCGGCAGCGCCGTGTGCCACACACGCTCGCCGGTCTGATCCGACCGCCTGCCCCACAGCACCATCAGGACCGAAGCCAGCGCAAACGGGATGGAATTGAGCAGGCCTGTCTGCATATTCGTAAGGCCGTACGATTTGATGATCTGCGGCTGCCAGATTTGCAGGCCGCTGCTGACGGCCGTGCTCCCGGCCAGCACCACGCTCAGGACCAACACGTACTTGTTGCAGAGCACGCGCCAGAGCGAGATTTGTCCAACGCGCTTGGCGCGGAGCGCTTCCTGCGCGAGCCGCCCGTTGAGCCAATCCTTTTGCTCCGGCGTGAGCCAGCTCGCTTTGGCCGGCCTGTCGCTCAACACGAACAGGCAGAACAGCCCCAGCAGTACGGCAGGCGCGCCTTCCAGAATGAACATCCATTGCCACCCGGCGAGGCCCAGGTAGCCGTCAATTCCCAGCAGCGCGGCGGAAATGGGCGACCCGAGAAAACTCGAAACGGGAATCGCGACGGTGAAAATTCCCACGATGCGCGCGCGGTATTCGCGTGGAAACCAATAAGTGAGATAGAGAATCACGCCGGGAAAAAATCCCGCTTCCGCCACGCCGAGCAGCAACCGCATGGCGTAGAATGAATAAGGCCCGGTGACCACGGCCATGCCCGCTGCCAGAAATCCCCAAGTAATCATGATGCGCGCGATCCAGATTCGCGCTCCCATTTTTTCCAGCAGCAGGTTGCTGGGGACTTCAAACAAAAAGTAGGAGACAAAGAAGAGCCCGCCGCCGAATCCGAACACGGCGGAGGACATGTGCAAGGCCTTCACCATTTGCAGCGCGGCAAAGCCCACGTTCACGCGGTCCAGGAAGGAAACGAAATAGCAAAGCATCAGGAACGGGACGATGCGCCACGCCACTGCCCGCATAGTCTTTTTTTCAAGGGAAGTAATTGCCGACAATTTCTCGTCCGGCGCCTGGGTCACGATGGGTTTGCCTCACAGTGGGACAGGCTTCAGCCTGTCTGCCTTGATCGCTCAAACGGGAAAAGCAAAACCGTGCGCCCGGGCTTATACGGCCGGCTCGCGTTGCATTGGAAATTTTCGGCCCTCGCGCGGAAGGGCAGACAGGCTGAAGCCTGTCCTACTTTTTAATCCGCTGCTGCCGTGCCAACCAGCGAATCGATCATGGTTTCGGCGGCCCGTTTCTGGGCATCGTTCAGCGGAAGCAGCGGCGAACGCACCGGCCCGCCGTAGTATCCGCGGCGGTCCATGGCGTGCTTCACGCCGGCAATTCCCAGGCCGGAAACTATTTTCTTCGCCGCGGGCGCGAGGCGGCGATGCAGTTCGCGGGCTTTCGTGGACGGCCCCTCGGACGCCGCGCGGAACAGGTCCATGCACAGTTCCGGAATTACATCCGCGATCGCCAGGATTCCGCCTGTCGCCCCGAGCGTGAGCGAAGGATACAGCGTGTCGGCCGATCCGATCATCACCTGGAAATTCGCGGGAACTACCGCCAGAATTTCGCCGACGCGCTGCACGTTGCCGGAACTTTCCTTCAGCCCCACGATGTTCGGATGCTCGGCAAGGCGCGCGACCAAGTCCGGCTCCAGCGCGATGCCCGTCAACTGCGGGATCGAGTACAGCAGGATCGGCAGCTTGGAAGCGTCCGCCACTTGGCGGTAATGCGCCACCAGCGCATCGGGAGTCATGCCGCCCTTGAAGTAGAACGGGTTCTTGACCAGCACGAAGTTGTAGCCCAGGTCGGCGGCCAGCGCGGTCCTCGAAATCGTCTCCCGCGTGGACTCGGCTCCGGTCCCCGCGAGCAGGATGCGCCCGGGAGCGGCCGCTTCACGCACCGCGGCAAAAGTCTGCTCGATTTCCTTGCGGCTCAAGAAAACCGATTCTCCCGTCGAGCCAACCGCAAGATATCCGGTCAGGGGCTCGCGGTTGTACCGCGCGATATTTTCCTTGATGCGGTCGACGGCCAGGTCTCCGTTCTGGTCAAAAGGCGTGGTCAGCGCGGCAAAAATTCCGTTTAGCTTCATGAAATGCTCCTGAAATATAAAATCTATCCATCTATCATCACATATCCGCTGACGGCGGTCCAAGCGGAAATTCCGGGCGCGAATTATCGTTGAAATTTCAGGAAAATCGGTGAGACGGAGGCATATTACAAGCCTCCGTGTGCTTTCCCAGGATTCGCGGATTTGATATTCGGCAATCGAGTCTGTTAGACTGCGTTACGGTGAATCGGGAAGGGTTTTCGCCTGAACTTGCGTCCGTTGCAACGCGGACTCATCCCACCAATCCAGAATCATCACAGCGGGGCCGTAGTTCAGTCGGTTAGAACGCCTGCCTGTCACGCAGGAGGTCGCGAGTTCGAGTCTCGTCGGCCCCGCCATTTTTTTTGAAATATTTTGCCGTTTGGATTCCGCGGCTAATTCCGCTATACCTTCCCAGTATGCCTCTGACAATGCCAACGGGCGGGTGCGGGATTTGACTCCGCATCCCGCGAGCTAATCCCCTTGCCGGCAAATCACGTTCCGCTCACCGCAAACCAGATCCGGAGTTTCTGGGCGTCCTGGGGCGGCTGGGCGCTGGACGGGATGGATTCGTTCATCTACGCGCTGGTGCTGGTTCCGGCGCTGCGCGAGCTGCTGCCCAAGTCCGGAATTTCAGCCACCACCGCAAACATCGGATATTACGGCGGGCTGCTGTTTGCGCTGTTTCTGATCGGCTGGGGACTGGCATTGCTTTGGGGGCCGGTGGCCGACCGGTTCGGGCGCGTGCGGACCTTGATGCTCACGATCGTTTGTTTTTCTGTGTTCACTTTTCTGAGCGCATTTTCCACGAGCATCTGGATGCTGGCGGCGCTGCGGCTTTTTGCGGGCGTCGGGATTGGCGGCGAATGGTCGATGGGCGCGACGCTGATTTCCGAGGAGTGGCCGGAATCGCGCCGCACCATGGGCGCGGGCATGATGCACACGGGATACTATTTCGGATTTTTCCTGGCCGCGCTGGCCAATTATTTCGTGGGCAGCCGGTACGGCTGGAGATGGATGTTCGTCGTGGGCGGAGTGCCGGCGCTGCTGGTGATTTTCATCCGCAAAGGCATGCACGAGCCGGAACGATGGAAGGCCAAACAGGCTTCCTCCGGCGAAAAGCGCACGCTGGCCACCGCGTTTCTGCAAATTTTCTCGCCGCGTTACCGCCTGCGCACGTTTCTCAATCTGATGTACCAGCTGGTTTCCACCATCGGCTTGTGGGCCGCCACGGTGTACGTGCCGGCGGCGATTTCCTATCTCGCGGCGAAAGCCGGGCACTCCACGTTTGAAACCGCGCGGCTCGCGTCCGACGGCACGGCGATACTTTCGGTGGGCACCATCCTGGGGGCGCTGAGCGTGCCGCTGATTGCCGACCGTCTGGGGCGCCGCGTGAACCAGGCAATTTTCTATTCGCTGATGCTGGTGGTTATCGTCGTCACATTCGGGTATGTTTTTTATCTGCAGGCGGACGCCCTGAAATGGTTTTTTGTGTGCCTGTTTTTTCTGGGCATCGGCGGGGCGAACTACACGGCGTATTCGTTCTGGCTGCCCGAGCAGTACGAAACCGAATGCCGCGCCAGTGCGCTGGCTTTCGCGCAAAACGTAGGCAGATTTGCCGGCGCCGGAGCCACATTTCTGGTCGGCGCGGGCGTGCGCCACTTTCAGACCCTGGGATACCCCGTGGCGCTCACCGCTTTGGCATTCGTCGTCGGGCTCGCGCTGCTGCCGTTCGGAGTGGAAACACGAGGGAAACCCTTGCCCTCCTGAAACTGTTTGAGAGGAATTGGAATGACGCCAGGACACGACTCGCAAACCAAAAGTGAAGTCCGCGACGGAATGAGAATCGATTGGGACGTGCCCATTCCGATGGATGACGGAACTGTGCTGCGCGCGGACGTCTTCCGCCCCGTCAACGATGGCCGCTACCCCGTGCTTCTCACCTACGGGCCGTACGCCAAGGGGCTCGCCTTTCAGGACGGCTACCCCGACGCCTGGCGAATCATGGTGCAGGAATATCCGGAAGTGGCCGCGGGCTCGACCAACCTGTATCAAAACTGGGAAGTGGTGGACCCAGAAAAATGGGTGCCGCACGGCTACGTTTGCGTCCGCGTGGATAGCCGCGGCTGCGGGCGCTCGCCTGGAGTCGTGAATCCGTTTTCACCGCGCGAGACGCGCGATTACGTGCAATGCATCGCCTGGGCCGGGGAGCAATCCTGGAGCAGCGGCAAAGTGGGCCTGAATGGGATTTCCTACTACGGAACCAACCAGTGGCAGGTGGCGTCGCAGCAGCCGAAGTATCTGACGGCCATGTGCATCTGGGAAGGCGCGGCGGAGTGGTACCGCGACACGTCGCATCACGGCGGAATTCTCTGCACGTTTTGGGAAAACTGGTACGACGTGCAGGTAAAGAGCGTGCAGCACGGCCTGGGCGAGCGCGGCCCGCGCAGCCGCGCCACCGGAGACCTGGTCTGTGGGCCGGAAACGCTGACCGACGCGGAACTCGCCGCGAATCGCGTGGACTTCGGCGCCGATCTGCGCGCGCACGCGATGGACGACGACTACAGCATCTGCCGTTCACCGGATTGGTCGAAAATTACCGTGCCGTTCCTCACCGCCGCGAATTGGGGCGGGCAAGGCCTGCACCCGCGCGGCAATTTCGAGGCCTTCTTCCGCGCAGCCGCTCCCCAAAAGTGGCTCGAGGCGCACGGCGGCGAGCACTGGACGCATTTCTACACCGACTACGGCCGCGAAATGCAGAAACGCTTCTTCGACCATTTCCTGAAGGGAGAGAAAAACGGCTGGGACCGCCAGCCCCGCGCAATGCTGCAGGTTCGGCACACCGATCGCTTCGTGGAACGCGCGGAGCAGGAGTGGCCTTTGGCGCGCACGCGATGGACCAAGTTTTATTTCGATTTTGCGAGCGGCGCGCTAACCCAGGATCCACAAACGCAGAAAGCGAATCGCTCGTTTCAGGCTCTGGGCGCGGGCCTGACGTTCATGACGCAGCCCATTGCCGCCGAAACGGAAATTACGGGGCCTTCCGCGCTGAAACTTTTCATTTCCTCCAGCACCGAAGACGCGGATATCTTCTCCGTGCTGCGCATTTTTTCACCGGACATGCGGGAGGTTTTC
>JAIQFG010000056.1 GCA_020073375.1 Terriglobia bacterium
GCGCTAACCCAGGATCCACAAACGCAGAAAGCGAATCGCTCGTTTCAGGCTCTGGGCGCGGGCCTGACGTTCATGACGCAGCCCATTGCCGCCGAAACGGAAATTACGGGGCCTTCCGCGCTGAAACTTTTCATTTCCTCCAGCACCGAAGACGCGGATATCTTCTCCGTGCTGCGCATTTTTTCACCGGACATGCGGGAGGTTGTGTTCCAGGGAGCGATCGATCCGCACACGCCGATCGGCCAGGGCTGGCTGCGCGCCTCGCACCGCAAGCTGGACGCGGCGTTGTCGCAGCCGTGGCGTCCGTATCACACCCACGACCAGCGCCAGCCTTTGCAGCCGGGCGTGCCCGTGGAATTGGAAGTTGAAATCTGGCCCACGAGCATCGTCGTGCCGGCCGGATACCGCATCGCGCTCACCATTCGCGGGAAAGATTACGAACACGCATGCAGCGGCGGAAAACTTTCCAATTTCAAGAATGAACTGCGCGGCTGCGGGCCGTTTCTGCACAACGATCCGGCCGACCGGCCGGAGAAACTTTTCGGCGGGAAGACCACGTTGCACACGGACAGCAACCGGCAACCTTTTTTGCTGTTGCCGATCATTCCGAAGTGAGTAACACCGCGAAATTAAGACTTCTTGCCCGGCGACTTGCGCAACTTCCACGGCGCATCCTCGAACCGTCCGCCATCCTCATTGCTTACTTGGAAACCGTCGAGTCTTGCGCGTCGGGCGGCGTCACGCAGCTCTGCGAGCCAGTGTCCGCGAGGCCTCGCCCCGAGATAACCTCGTCATGCACCGCTTTGCAAGTGGACGAAAGAAGACTGCGGACCACGGCCCTGGAAAGATTCCTCACGATGGGGCCGATGACCCAGGAAATCACGCCGGGGATTCGGCGGCTCAGCGCGACCGACTCGATCTGGACGTAAACCCCACCATCTTTTTCCTCCAGGCTCCAGTAGCTGTTCAGCCGCCACAGATAGCCGTGGTCTTTCCCCATGGGAAGTTCCCTCTCCTGAGAGGTGCCGGGGTACTGCAATTCCGCGATGCGGGTGGAATGCGAGCGCAGTTCGCCCCTCGTCGGACTTAAATGCAAGTACTCAGAATCGAAATTCGCGTTCAGGACGACGGTGACCAGCGATTTTTTCAGATATTGCAGGAAAACCTTCGATTTGTTTCCGTTGGTTTCGAGCAGCTTCGATTTCTGAATGTCCGGTTTGTAGATTTGCGCCTGTTTGTCGAAATCCAGCAGAATCGCAAGCGTCTGCGAATAAGTGGCCCCAGGTATGAACGCCACCCCGATCCAATGATGAATCAGGCCGAATGGGACGGGAACTGCCACTCCGTTTTCCTCAACGGCAAGCTGATTGATGTACGGATCCCCATGGCGAATCTGTGAATACAGTTGCTGGCGGGCATCGCTGCTATTGCGGTCGATGTACAGGAAATTGCCGTCGCGGAGATCGCCGTCCATGCGCATTTCCAGGAGCTGGACGTAGTGGTCAAAAGCGCGAACGGTTTCGGGCTTCAGGTCGGCGGCGCGTGCGGAGGAAGGCAGCAGGCTGGCTGCCAGGCACCCGGCAAGCAAAAAGGTCTGAATTCGGCCGGTTTTCCCCATACCCATGTAATTAATCTAACTGATTTGAAATTTGCCGCAAGAAGGGGGGACTAAGAACCTTGCACCAGCCGCTCCAACCCTGACTGGCTCTTGATGGTTACACTCGATCCTTTAATCTGCAAGAGATTCTTTTTCTTGAAGTCCGCAAAGACACGGGTGACGGTTTCCCGCGACGCGCCGATCATTTGCGCAATCTCTTCGTGGGTCAGCGTCAGCTTGAATTTCACCGATCCGTTTTCCGACTTATGGTTCGCGCCCCAATCCAGAATGAACCGCGCCAGTTTTTCTCCCGCCGAATGCGACAACCCGATGGTGCGCATTTCGGCGAACGCGGACTGGTAGGTTTCGCTGAGTTCCTGGGCCACGCGCACGGCGGCTTCACCGTGGTCGCGCAGGAAATTCAGAAAATCCGTGCGGCTGATGAAATTGGCCTGTGTGGGCTCGATCACGTCGGCCGTCACTTCGTACGCCCGGCCGGAAATCGTAGCGGGCAATCCCAGCAGGTCGCCCGGCTCGGAAATCCGCAAAATGAGTGTCTTGCCGTCCGAGGCGGACGTGGAAAGCTTCACGTGCCCGGAACAAAGAATGAACACGCCGCGAGCGGGTTGCCCCTCGACAAACAGAGTGGCGCCTTTCGGGTAGGTGGCCGAACCGGTGATTTCGGCAAGCCGCTGCAAGGCGGCAGGAGCAAGGTTGCAGAACAGCCTGTCTTCCTTGTGAGGGCAGGTGGCACAGTTTTCAATGATCTGCAGCCCGTATGGCGAACGCATGGCTTTACCTGTCCCCAGTATACGCCCCCGGCCACGGCTGACAAAATGAAACCGCCCCATGGAAGGTGTTTCGATAGTACCCACGTTGCTATTCCTCTCTTGTGTTAATACCCCGAGCTCGACCCGCGCACCGTGATCTAAATCACACCTAATCGTGACCGGGGTCACGGAAATTTGCCATGCCTTGCCCCATCCTAGTAAAGAAATTGGAGGTGCGTGATGCCTCAAGACGACCGGGACGTGCTTCAGGTACTGAAATCGGAGTTGAATTTCGTGCAGAAGGGCGGATATGGCCGCTCTCCGCGCGAACCATTCAGGGCCCAGCTCGTGTTTGAAGATTCGCCTACCTGCATGAATTACGATACCAAGGATCATCCCAGCCCCTGCTCCGAATGCCTGCTTATGGAGTTTGTGCCGCGCGATAAACAGAAGGAAAGGGTGCCGTGCCGGCATATTCCTCTGGCCACTGACGGCCAGACGGTTTTCGAGCTGTATCAGGGCGGCGCAACACAGCCGGAACTGGAAGAGGCCTTGACCGGTTGGCTGACCCGGACGATTGAGCAAATTGAGACCCCGGCGCCGATCGGCCCGGGCGCGAATCCAACGGGTCCAACGGAAGGAGTTTCCGCGTAGCGGGCTTGTCGAGTATTTTTTCGCGCCTGCCACGCAGGGGGAGACTATGTTCCAGAATCTGCATCCGAAATGTTCCAACCCAAGCTGCGCGACATGTTTTGACTGGCTTGGGGGCGGCAAGTTGTTCCGGTTCCGCAGGGATACCGGCGGAATTACATCCCTGGACGATACCTGGGAGCATACGGGCAAGAATCATCACGTGGAACATTTCTGGCTCTGCGAAAGGTGTTCGCAGATCTTTACTCTCGAGTACAAACAACGAGAAGGAGTATTGATCCGCTTGCTGTGGCCTCAGCTCCCGGCGGCGGAAAACGAAATGCACCTGCTTGCATCCTGAACACGCAATTTTCTATGGACAAGCAGGGACAGCATCCGGCGGCCGCCTCCAACCCAATCAGTACACAAGCGCGGCCGCCGGCCCTCCTCTTTCAAAACAATCGCGAACACTTCTGGTGCGGCGCCATGAATTTCGGCGGGTAGCTACCCCATGCAGAACTCGCCGGAACACAAAGCGCCGGGCGGGCCAGGATCGTCCGCCCGGCCGCCTATGGGCAATGACATGCGCTACCAACTAACGAATGTCCCCTGGCAATTCGCTCCATATTGTTGTTCCGCGTCCCAGAAGGGGCCTGGACTCGGAATGAGGAGGCAGGGAGTTTTTCCGCAGCGTGAAGCTAAAGAGTGAGAACGGCGTGGATCGAGCTCAGGTCCTCGTCTTTCACGATCTTGAATCCGTAGTTCTTGGCCAGCGCGCGCATGCCCATATTTTCAAGCAAGATGATCGCATGAATGCGCTCCAGTCGTTCATCCCGCGCTACTTGAATCAGCCGACCCAGCAGCTCGGATCCTAAACCGCAATGCTGAAATTGGTCCGCGACCAGGACCGCGATTTCGCCTTCCCTGCTGCCGGGCATTCGCGTCAGGCGCCCCACGGCCGTAATTTCATTATCGCCTCCCGGCGAATTTTCCCGGTCCGCCACCAGCGCCATTTCCCGGTCGTAGTCGATGAAGCACTGGCCCATCAGACGTTCGTGCGCCACCCGGGCACTCAGCTTGGTCACGTGAAAAAAACGCAGGTAGACGCTGCGGTCGGAAAGCGTCTGGTGAAACCTGGCCATGGCCGGCTCGTCCTCGGGGCGTATCGGACGCATCATCACCTTCATGCCGTTCCGGGCGATCCACGGCGAAACATAGCGCAGTGGATACGGCCGGATCGCTGGGCGGGGCAGCAATTCCTCAGGGATATGCGGGTCCTGCAGGAGAACGCGCGCGTCCAGGGCCATCACGCGCTCGGGCGAAACCACCAGCGGATTAATGTCCAACTCCTTGATCCAAGGCTGCTCGATCACCAGCCGGCTGAAATCGATCAGGACGTTTTCCAGCGCCGTCATGTTCACGGCCGGCCGCCCGCGCACACCCTGTAGGGCGCGGTAAATATGTGTTTGCTCCATCAGGCGCGTGGCCAGCGTGGAATTCAGCGGCGGCAGCCCCAGTGCGCGGTCCCGGTAGACCTCGACCAATTCCCCGCCCGAGCCGAACAAGACAACCGGGCCGAATTGCGGGTCCACGCTGCTGCCCAGAATGAGTTCGTAACCGCCGCGAACCATAGGCTGCACGGTCACGCCTTGAAAATTTTCCGGCCCGGCCTTTTCCCGCACGCCGGATTCGATTTCGCGATAGCCTTGAATCACCGCTTCCCTGCCCGGCAGATTCAGCTTTACGCCGCCCACGTCGGACTTGTGCGTGATGGTTTCCGAATTGAGTTTCAGCACTACGGGGAAACCGATGGCCTGCGCGAAGTCCGCTGCTTCCGATTCGCTTTTGGCCAACCGCGTGTCGACCACCGGAATTCCGTAAAGCGAGAGCACCTGTTTGGATTCCGCTTCAGTCAAAATGGCCCTGCCGGCCGCGCGAATTTTTTCCAGAAACGCTTTTGCCTTCGACTGCGTTTCTCGCGAAGAATCCAGATTCCCGGCGGCCACCGGAGTTTCATATAAGCCGCGCAGGTTGTAGGTGTAACGCCACATGTAGGTGAAGGCACGCGCCGCTGTGTCCGGATAGGAAAACGTAGGAATGCCCGCGGCATTCAACACCGCGACGCCCTTGGCCACCGATTCGCCGCCCATCCAGCTGGCCAGAACCGGCTTGCCGTGGATCCTCGCGTGAGCGGTCAAGCGATCGGCCACCTGGGCCGGGTCGGTCATGGCCTGCGGCGCAAGAATCACCAGCAACCCGTCGCTGTTCGGATCCTTCGCGGCAATCTCCAGCGCCTTGGAATAGCGGTCCGGATCGGCGTCGCCCAAAATGTCGATGGGATTGCCGCGGCTCCAGTGCGCGGGAAGAAGCTGATTGAGCGATTGCAGCGACGCCTCCGTGAGCGAAGTCAATTCCCCGCGCTCTTCCAGCAGCGCGTCCGTGGCCAGAACGCCCGGCCCGCCGGCATTGGTGAGGATTGTCAATTTCGGGCCGCGCGGCCGCGGCTGTTTGCCCAGCACTTCGGCCATGTAAAACAGATCGGAGATGCTCGATACACGGAGCACGCCGCAGCGGCGCATCGCCGCGTCAAATACTTCGTCGCTGCCTGTCAGTGCGCCGGTGTGCGAACTGGCTGCCTTGGACGCCGCCGCCGTGCGTCCGGCCTTGATCACGATGATCGGCTTGCGCAGCGCCACCTCCCGCGCGGCGGAGAGAAACGACCGCGCGTCGCCCACCGATTCCATGTACAGCAGGATGCTTTCGGTCGCGGGATCTTCCCCAAAATAATCGATCAAATCGCCCCAGCCCACGTCGAGCATCGAGCCGGTCGATACGATAGCGCTGAACCCTACGCGCTCCTGAAAACTCCAGTCCAGGATGGCGGTCAGCAGCGCGCCGCTCTGGCTGAGAAACGCCACCTTGCCGGGGAGCGCCATTTCCCTGGCAAACGTCGCATTCAATCCCGCGTGAGGGATCATCACGCCCAGGCAATTCGGCCCGACAACCCGCATGGAGCCTTTGCGGAGCAGAGCTTGAATTTCGGCCTCGAGTGCCGCGCCCTGCGCCCCGCTTTCCTTGAACCCCGCCGAAATCACCACCGCCGCGCGCACACCCGCGTCCATGCATTGGGCGATGACGCCCGGCACGGTCCTGGCGGGAGTCACGATGACGGCGAGGTCGACTTTTTCGGGAATGTCCGCGATTTTCGGGTAGCAGCGAAGGCCAAGAATTTCAGTGTGTTTTGGATTTACGGCGTAGACTTTGCCGCGAAACGACCCCGTGCGAGCTTTCTCCAAAACCGCGCGGCCCACGGCTCCCTCTCGGTCGGTCGCCCCAATCACGGCGACCGAACCCGGTGAGAACATGCCGTCCAGAGCGGGGCGCCGCTCGCCTGGATCTTTTTCCGCTGCGCTCATTGCCCGATCGTCTCCCCTCGTACGAAAGTCGCGTCAACAGGTGAGAGGGCCTGTCTGTCGACTTCGGAATCTTTGTGGGTCGTGGCTTTAGCCACGACATAAGACCGCAAAATCAGTGCGGCTCTAGCCGCTGAAGCGTTGGGAGACGGGCCTTCGCAGAGGGGATTGCACATCAGGGGCTAAAGCCCATTCTTTCTCCCTTTCCTAACGTCGCGGCTAAAGCCGCGACCCACAAACACCAGTTGTAAACCAAAATGCAGTTGGTACGAAATAAATCTTACGAAAGGCGCGTGCTGGATGCACGCTCAGAAATCCGTCATGCGCTTGAAGGGCAGGGACACGCGAACCGCGTTCAACACCACCGTTAAATCGATAATCTCCTGGGCGATGGCGCCCTCGATCGGCTGTAAATATCCGAACGCAGCGGCGATCATGCCCACGACGCTCAATCCCATCCCTCCCAGGGCGCTCAGCAGCGCGATCGAGCGCATGCGCCGGCCGATGTGCAGCAGTTCGTCCACCTTGTCGAGGGAGGCGTCTAGAATCACGGCGTCGGCGGCCTCGGCCGTGATATCGCTGCTCATGCCGAACGCGACGCCAACCGTCGCGGCCTGCATGGCCGGCGCATCGTTGATGCCGTCGCCGACAAACAGCGTTCTTGCTGCAAGCGTCTCCTGCCGAACGATGGCCACTTTTTCTTCCGGGCTCTTCGTGGAATGGACTTCCTTGATTCCCAGAAGGTCCGCGAGATAACGGACTTCCGAGTCGCGATCGCCGGAAACCAGCAGGACACGGTTAACATTGTGGCGCGGGCCCAGATGATCCATAAAACTGCGGCCGTTGACCCGCGGAACATCGTGAAAACGCAGCGTGGCTGCATACCGGCCGTCGATGAACACGATGCACTCCAGCCCCGAGGCGATCTCCGGCAACGGCAATTCGCGATCCTGAATTTGCTTCCGCCCCGTGATCCACACTTCCCGCGCACCAATGGTTCCCCGCAATCCCTTTCCCTGCTGCTCGGAAACTTCCGAAGCGGATGCGAGTTCCAGCTTGGCTTGCGAGGCGGCGGCGAGAATCGCGCGTGCCAGCGGATGCTTGGAATACAGCTCGACGCTGGCGGCCAGGCGCAGGACTTCGTTTGCCGAAAATCCCGGCGCGCAAATATTTTCCGTCATTTCCGGGCGCCCGTAGGTCAGAGTGCCGGTCTTGTCGAAAATCAGCGTGGTGCATTTGCCGATCTGCTCGAGCACTGCCTGGTTCTTGATGATGATGCTGCGCCGCGCGGAAAGCGAAATCGCGCCGATAATCGCCACCGGGATGGCCAGCAGAAGCGGGCAGGGCGTGGCAATCACCAGGACCGCGAGGAACCGCTCCGGCTGCCCGCTGGCGGCCCACGCCACCGCCGCAAGTGAGACCGCCACAGGCGTATACCACGCGCCCAGCATGTCTCCCAGCCGGCGCAGCCGCGGCCTGCTCTGCTGCGTTTCTTCCATCACGCGAATGATCTTGGCGTACCGTGAATCAACGGGAAGCTTCCCGGCGCGTATGGTCAGCGCGCTCTCCCCATTCACCGCTCCGGAAATCACTTCGGCGCCCGCGGCCTTGGATGTCTCGAAAGGCTCCCCGGTCAGATAGGCCTCGTTCATTCGTCCGTGGCCTTCTTCTACGATTCCGTCCACGGGACAAATTTCATGCGGGAATACGACCAGCGAATCGCCAATCCCGATTTGCCCCACGTCGATGTCGGCGATTTCCGTTCCCACTTTGCGATGCGCCGTCCGGGGCATGCGCTTGGCCAGCGCCTCCAGCACGGAGGACGCGCGCCGCGTCGCAAATTCCTCCAGCGCCGTGCCGCCGGAAAGCATCAGCACCACGATCGCGCCGACCAGATATTCGCCCATCACCGCCGACGCAACAATCGAAATGCCCGCCAGCAAGTCGGAGCCGAATTCACGTGCCGCGGCCTTCCGCAACAGCGTGAATACCAAGGGGACGCCGCCGAACAGCAGGACGACGAATAAAGGAATGTCTTGTTGAAGTTTCGGTGCGTGAAAAATAAATCGCAGGAAAAAGTATGCGGCGATGCCCGCCAGAGCCACCCCGGCGATCACCAGATCGCTTTGGAAACGCCCGTCCGCGGACCAAAAGATGGAATCCCGGGGTCGCGCGTGGGAATCGCTTTTTAGTTCCCCATTTTTTCGCGCAACCCCGGGTTCTTCCGTTTCGATCGGCTTGGCGGCCACATCGACCTCGGCCATGCCTCAGCCGCGGACCGTGAGGACCGGGCAGCGGGCCTGGGTAACTACTTTGTGCGCGATCGACTGCAGCAGATGCGTCGCCGCGCCCACTCCTCCTTCGGCTCCACGAACGCCGAGGACGATCAGGTCGGCGCCCAGCGCATTGGCAGCTTCCATGATCTTCTCCGCTTCGTGGCCTTGTTCGACTCTGCAATTCGGTTCGCACCAGGGTTCGGCTTCGGCCGGCACCAGCTTTCGCAGTTGCCGCAGGATCGATTCGGCATACTGCTCGGCATGAACCAGCTCTCCGACTTTCGGCGGGGCGACGACGTGCATCAGAGTGAGACGCGCCTGATGCTCCTGCGCCAGGGACACGGCAAACGGCAGCGCGGCGAGCGATTCAGCGGAAAAATCGGTGGCAAAAAGAATTTCCTTCATTTCCAGGCGCCGCTCGGTGTCCTTGGAAACGTGCGGCCCCACGGTCAGGACTGGAATCGATGCTTTGCGGAAGATTTCTTCCGCAACAGATCCGAGCAGCACGCGCGTGACGCCCGTGCGCCCGTGCGTGCCGATAACGATCAGGTCGGACTTCTGCTCGCTCGCGACTTCGTTGAGCATGGGCCAGACTTCCCCTTCTCCCACGGAGACGTTGTGCGGAATTCCGGTCAGCATCTGATGCAGCTGCTGCGCCTCCAACTTGGCCTGTTCCTCGGCAGCCTGCATCACCTGAGGCATGGCTTCGGGGCCGACCACCGGATACGTCGCCGGGAACCGAACGTGCAGCGCATGAACGGTCCCGCCATATCGCTGTGCCAACCCGATCGCATAAGGCAAGGCCGCTTCGGCGGCCGGTGAGAAGTCCGTTGCGAAGAGAATGTTCTTGAGAGAAATCCTGGTCTTTGTGGCTGTGGCGTTCATAACTCACCTCCCCTACGCCTTTATAGATACGCCGAAGCATTCCGCATGGATGTGACATCCGTCACACTGCACAGTGACTTCAGGCACTTCAATTGCGCCGGCTTCTTGAGACACTTCAGATGCGAGCTCCTAGCAGGGCTCGCGCCCGCAACTCCATGACATGGATGGGCGCAATGCGAGAGAGAAAGCATATGCCAAGTCTCAATGATCGCGGGGGGGTGGCCGTCGGAGGCGCCCCCTCGTGGTGCCAGGACCCGCAGCTTTGTGATGCGTCCCCGGCAAAGGTCAAACAGTGCGGAAAATGCCGGAACGTTCCGCACCTGCCTGCCGGCGAATCCAATTTTGTCGAAGGCTCGCGCTCGGTCTGGGTGTATTACCCGCAAGGATTTCTCCGGCGCCCGGTGGCGGAATCGGATCTTCCCGCGGAGGGTTCCGCGCAGCACCGTTCTTTCCTGCCGCACGAATGCCGGGGAGCAAAGTCCGCGCCCGATATCGTGGAAGCCGCGCCGTATCCGGGCCACTCGCTGTTCCAGGATTCTTTCCTGTTCTGCAAGTTCAAAAAATTCGGAGACGAGCCCGGACTCGCGGACGTATATGTGGAAACCGTTGTGGACGGCTGCAGCGGCGTCGCCTTTGCGAAGGTCTATTCCGGGGAAAGCGCCGTGACCGCGACGGATATTTTCGAGACGCGCGTCGCGCCGTTTTTTGAACGCCACGGTGTTCCCATCGAGCAAGTTATTACTACCGGCGCCGGCGAATATTCCGGGATCGCGCCCATTCATCCGTTTGAAACATTTTTGGCGAAATCAAACATCCGCCACGTGTACACGCCGCGGTCCGGGCAGATGCACTCCCCGCTGTGCATGCAATTTTTCAGTATCCTGCAGCATGAATTCTTCGCCCCGGCTTTGCGCGGAAAATTTCAACACACGCTCGAATCTCTCCAGAAGGAACTGGATCACTTTCTGGATGCCTACAATTCTTCGCGCCCCAGCCTCGCGCCCGGCATGAATGGGCGTCCCCCGCTGCGCGGCTTCCTGGATGTGGCTCGCTGTTGAGGCCTCGCAAGAATTCCGGCGACTGCTGTAGCCCGCCTCTTTAGAATCGGGGCCTTCGTTTGCCGTCAGCTGAATCCAACCCTCTCCACTGAATTTTTCTTTTCACCCGTCCGCCATCTGTGCTATTGCTTTGCAGCGGTTTCCTGCGAAACTATACCGCCGGAATCGGACCCCGGGATTATTCTTGCCCCGGATCGGCATGTTGAAGATCCGCGCCTGAATTTGATGCGGCCACTGCGAAAGGATACGCTCCATGTTTGAGCAGATTCTCGATCCGGCAGGACATGTCTGGCTCAGCGTGCTGATCTCGCTGGTGCCGCTCATCGCCCTCCTCTTCATGCTCGCGGTCCTGCGCATGACGGCATGGCTGGCGTCCATCTTCGTCGGCGTCATCACCATTCCACTCGGAATTTACGTCTGGCACGCGCCTGCCATGGGCACGCTCAAGTCCTATTTGTACGGCGGCCTCACCGGCTTCTGGGTCATTGACTGGATCACGTTCTGGGGCCTGATTATTTTCAACACCCTGGTGATTACCGGGCATTTCGAGCGGTTCAAGACCTGGATGCTGCACCACGCCACCGCCGACATCCGCATCCAGACAATCATGCTCGCATGGGCCTTTGGCGCGCTGCTCGAAGGCCTGGTTGGATTCGGCACGCCGTGGGCGTTCGTGGTGCCTATTCTGGTGGGGTTGGGGATCGCGGACCTGGATGCCATTCGCGTCGCCGCGCTGGCTAACAACGCTCCTGTTTCTTACGGCGCGCTGGGAGCGCCCATCCTCGGGCTTGCGCTGGTCACGGGCTTGCCGCTGTTCGCATTGTCCGCATCGATCGGAAATGTCGTTGCGATCCTCGCGCTGCTCCCGCCCTGGGTGCTGATTTATCTGGTGAGCGGATGGGACGGAATGGTCGAGGCCTGGCCTCTGGCCATCGTCGGATCGCTCTCTTACATCGCCGGACAGTGGCCCACGGCGCATTATCTGGGGCCGTATTTGCCGGATCTGAGCGGCGCACTCTCTTCCTTTTGGGTCCTGTTCATTTTCGTGAAGATCTGGCGGCCGAAAACGATTCGAGGATTCGGCGGTGCGCCGCTGGCCTTGCAGGCTGTGAATCCTGCCACATCTGAAAAAGCCGGAAGCGTGAGCGAAGCCCTGTTCGCGTGGCTCCCCTTTATCATTCTGATCCTGGTGGTGGTCGGATGGACCAATCCGTGGTCACCGCTTCCCGCAATCAGTCTGTTCAAGTGGGTCGTGACCGCGAAATCCTCGGTGACGAACGGTCCCGTCGCTTCGACGTTCAATTTCGCTCCGCTGGGCGGCGGGACCTCGACGCTGGCATCGTGGCTGGTGATTCTCGCGATCCTGCGGCCCACCGGCGAACAGGTGAAGCAGGTGTTTTCCCGCACGTTCAAGCAGATGTGGGGCGCGCTGCTGGTTGCGTTTTTTATTTTCGCGATTGCCTACACGTTCGTCTACACGGGAATGGCGAATTCGCTGGCCTTTGGCCTTTCCAAGATCGGAGTGTTTTTCGTGGTTCTGGCGCCGATTCTGGGCTGGATCGGAGTGGCTCTTTCGGGCAGCAACACATCCACCAACGCGATGTTCGGCCCCGTGCAGGCCATGACCGGTAGATTGCTGCATCTCCCGGTCCTGCTGCTGCCCACTCTCAATTCGGTCGGCTCCGAAGTGGGCAAGCCGATCGCGCCGCAAACCGCCAGCGTCGGCGTTTCCACCAGCAAGCTGGTCCGCGACGAAGGCCAGGTCATCCGCCACAACATGGGCTGGACGCTCGTCCTGCTCGGCTATCTGATCCTGATCAGCATTCTTTTCTACTATTTCTTCCCGGGCTCGATGTCGCTTTAAGTAGGACAGGCTTCAGCCTGTCTGGTCTTAGTCCAGGGAAAATTTAAACCCGACAGGCTGAAGCCTGTCCTACTGGATTCGCTTCAGGGAATTACAGGCGCGACGTAGGCAAACGTCCGCGCAAAAAACCATAGAAAGAAAAACGCCAGCGCCGAATTCACAATAAGATAGAGCAAGCCGTACCCGATCAGATCGCGCGCCTTCACCTTCAGCAGCCCCAACAGCGGCAGCATCCAGAACGGATTGATCAGGTTCGGCAGGGCCTCCGCCGTATTGTAAATCTGCACGACCCATCCCAGATTCACATGAAGATCCTTGGCCGCCTGCAAAATGTACGGCGCTTCGATAATCCATTTGCTGCCGCCGGAGGGCACGAACATTCCCAGGAACGCCGAGTACAGCGCGACCAGCACCGGATACGATCCGGTCGTCGAATAATTTACGAAAAAGTGCGCCAGCCGCGCCGACAGCGCTGAAAAGGTGATGATCCCGAAAATCCCGCCGTAAAACGGGAACTGAATCAGCACGCCGGAAACCGCCGGAATTGCATCGTTCACCGCGCGCACGAATGAACGCGGTCGCCAATGCAGCAGCATCCCGATCATCAAGAACGAAAAATTGTACGTATTCAAATCCAGCGCCGCGAACGGGCCCTTCACCGCCAGAACATGCGTCATGTACGCGAGGCCCAGCACTCCCACGGCGATCGAAAGCACCGGCGCGTACTCCAGCCATTCCGCGGGTGTCTTGCGCTCCTCGAGCTTCTTCAATTCCAGGCCTTCGGTGACTCCGAACGATTCCGCATCCTTGGTGGAAAATGCCGGGGTGGAAAAATAAGCCACTGCGACGCACGCGATCATCAGGATGGCGGCCATCGTGGCGCTTTGCCATGTGTAGATAGTCTGCTTCAGCGGAATCACTCCGCTGATCTTCAACAGCGCCGCCGGAATCGACCCCGGCGTGGCCATGACCAGCGCCGCCGACGAGGAAAGGCCCAGCGCCCACACGCTTCCCTCTCCCACGTAGGCCGCCGAGCCCAGCGCGCGGTAATCGACGCCGCGCACATTGCGGACCACCTCGCGCGCCAGAACTCCCGCAAAGATCAAACCGAATCCCCAGCTGACCAGCGAAGTGACCATCGAAAAAAAAGCGGTGAAGGCCACGGCGCCGCGCGGCGTGCGCGGAATCTTGGCCAGCGCCTGAATCAGTTTGAAGACCGGCGGCGAGGTGGCCACCACATAGCCGCCGATGATGATCATCGTCATCTGCATGGTGAACGGAATCAGTCCCCAGAATCCGTCGCCAAAATACTGAATCAGGTTGCGCGTACCCACGCCCGCAACAAGCCCCGCCACAAATACAATCACCGTGCCACCGAGCGCAAAAACAAACGCGTCGGGGAACCACTTCTGGGACCAATCGGCCAGCTGCGTGCCGATTCGCGCGAACGCGCCAACGCCTTCGCGGCCCTCCTGCTGTGCCGCGCCGCGCTCTGGAGTAGAACCCATGATCCCCCTTAAATTTGGGTGTTTCGGAAAGGACAGTAGCACAGCCACTCTTGGCTGTGTGATTTTGCAGGCCATACTTACGGTACTGATTCGACGACGTTCGCGAAAACCACACAGCCAAGAGTGGCTGTGCTACTCAAACCGTCAGCGCGGCCACCAGCTTACTCATATCGGTTTCTTTCTCGAACGATTTCACCGTTGCAATGACAGTCTCGGTTTTCGCCCCGGGCCACTTCGCAAATTCCGCGCACCCTCGGAATTTATCGGCTACTTCGTCGTAACTCATCGGGTTGGCCGGGCTGCCCTTGGCGAATTCGGCCCTGCCGGTAAACACCTTGCCGTCCTTCATCGTGATCTTCATGATGCTCGTCATTTTGTCGAGCCCCGCGTTTTCGGCCTCGGGATCGATGTAGAAATGAATGCGCTTGACCATCTGTTGCACGTCCGCGCGCTGCACCACGTTGTCCTGAAACTGCACCAGCCCAGCTTTGCGGTCGAGCAGCAGAATGCTCATGCAGAATTCCATGCTGAATTTTCCCTGCAGCCCTGTGGTCGGCTGGTGGTGCAAGAGCGAAGTAGTCATGGCGTGGTTTGCGCCCACGTCCACTTTTTCCACGTCCGCAGCCTTGATGTCGTGCTCGTGAATCAGCCGCATCATTTCGCCCATGGCCGGATGCGACAGCGAACCGGAGGGATAAGGCTTGATCGAAACGCCAGGGGACACCAGATTCCACGGCTTGCCGAATCGGCCGACAATCGCGTCCGGATCGAATCCGCCGCCCGCGGCCTGAAAAAATCCCAGTGGCGCTTCCAGAATATTGTCCGAAGCGGTCCAACCGAGTGCGGCGAGATCGGCGGCCACGGTTCCGTTCTCCGCCGCATGCCCCGCCTGGAACGGCTTGGTCATGGAACCGAAATTATTCCGGAAGCCGCCGCCCTCGGTGGCGCCGATTCCCAGGGCGTATTGGGTCTTCATCACGTCCAGGCCGCGCAATTTCGCGCAGGCCACAGTGCTGCCAAAGCTTCCGCACGTTCCGGTGGAATGAAATCCTTCGTCATAATGGCGCGGCGCGATGGCCTCGGCGATTTTCTGTTCGATTTCCACGCCCAGATGATAGGCGAGCATGAAATCCTTGCCCGAGCGCCGCGTCAGCTCGCAAATCGCGAAAGCCGGAGGCAGCACGCTCACGGTCGGATGCGTCAGCAGGCCGTAAATGCGGTCCTTGGCCGCGGAAAGCTGCGTATCGTCAAAATCGTCAGCGTGAATCGAAACGCCGTTCACAAACGCGACCAGTCGCGAATGCGCCTTCATCCCGGTTCCGATGATGCTGGCGTGCTGCTCCCCTGCTCCGAAAGTTTGCACGTATTTCCGCGCAATCGGGCCCATCACCGACGCAGACCCGGCCAGCGACAATCCGAATCCGTCCAGGATCGATTTTTTGCCCAGCTCGATGACCTCCGCCGGAATGTCCTCGTACTTCGAGTTCACCACGAATTCCGCGACGGATTTCGTTAGCCCTGGCGCCTTCGGAAACTCCGCGGGCGGGCACGCCACTGGTGACGCTTCCGCACTCGCGCCGGTCAACGCCAGCGCCGATACAGCCAGGGAACTCCTGAACAGATCACGCCGATTCATGAACCACTCTCCCGTTTGAAATAATTAATTGTTGGCCGCATGAAAGGCGGCGCCCGCCGACTTGCCGTAAATATGCGCGATATTCCGCGTCCCGATTTTTTCCCGTATCCCGGCGGGAAGCTGATTGAGCAGCAGGACCACTTCCTGCCAGCGCTGGACCGGGTCCTTGGGCTCGGGATAGTGCTGGTCGCTGCCGATCACGAAGCGGTCCGGATACTCCTGGATGAGCGCGAGCCAGTCCGCCTTGATTTTTCCATCCGCATCGAGCGGATAGTTCGGCCCCTTGGCTAATGGATCGGCCTTCAACTCCATGTACAGATTGGGATGCGCCGCGAGCAGCCGGCGGTTGAGTTCCGGCGTCCGGGAGCCGGTATTGTCGAACCCGGCGTGCGCCCAGATGATTTTCGCGCGTGGATTGTGCGCCAGCAGCCGCTCAAACGCGGCGATGTTGGCATGCAATCGAGGCGGATTGGGCGGCGATTTTAATCCGGCAGGCAGAGGAATATCCTGCGGCACCGCCTCCATGTGCAGATCGATGGGCACGCCGTGTTCGGCGGCGATGTCAGCCAGCAGCAGAAACAGCGGATGGTCCGCAGGGGCGTGCTGGTAGGGCGTGTTGCCGTCAAAATGTTCCGCGGTCATCTCGCCGAATCCGGCCACGCCTTCGCGCAGCAGTTGCTCGGCGCGTTCCTTGAATTTCGTTAGCACCGCCGGGCCCGCGTCCCCGGTGGCCGCGGACTGGATAATCATGGCGTTCAGCGATCCGCCGCCTCCCACCACCGCGATTTTTCCAGGATATTTTTTCGCCTCGGGCAGAATAATTTCCGCTTCATAGTGCCCCGGATGGTCGAACGTGTCCGGCGACATCAATAGGAAAATCATGGGCGTGTTTTCTCGTCCTCGCGCCGCCAGCGCCGAACGGATTCCGCCCGCAACATCCTTCTCGTCAAAGTGCGCGTGGGCATCGGCCCACGGCGTGAGCGCCGGGACCGGCTCCATGACCGGCGATTTCCTGGCCATCGATTGCGCCTGTCCGGCGGCCAACACGTGCGCGCCCAGCGCCGCGCCGGCAGCCGCGCAGAAAAATCCAAGGTGGATTGCAAACATCCACGCCTTTGGCCTCATCGCAGATTTCCTTTTTTTCGCTGATTCAAAGCCGTCTTTTCCACCCGTATGCGATTTTGTCCGTTGACCGCAGCCGCTGGCAAGGGTTTTCTTTCGATCCGGATTCGGGATCAAGGGCGGGCCGCGACGACTGTAAGCGGATAATTTACCCGTGAATGCTCTCAGTGCTAAAATGCCGGGCGCGAGGCCTACGATGACCGAAAAAATCCGCAAGACCGACGCCGAATGGCGCAAGAACCTTACGCCGCAGCAGTATCACGTAACCCGCCAAAAAGGCACCGAGCCCCCCGGCACGGGCGAGTACGAAAATTCCGAGGACCCCGGCACCTACGTGTGCGTGTGCTGCGGCCAGCCACTGTTTGATTCCGAAACGAAATTCCACTCCGGCTCGGGATGGCCGAGTTTCTACGCGCCCCTCGACGAATCCAAAGTCGAAATCGACCGCGACGTTAGCCATGGCATGGTGCGCGAAGAAGTCCTGTGCAGCAAGTGCGACGCGCACCTGGGCCACGTTTTCCCCGACGGCCCCAAACCCACCGGACTGCGCTACTGCATCAATTCCGCATCGATGAAACTGGTCGATAAGGACGAATGATGCCGCATCAGGCATCGGAACGTTGTTGTAGCGCTCGCCGGAACCTGTCCCGACATTGTCGGGAGGCAGCCACACCGCCGGCAGGAACTTGCCCGCCTGAAGGCGGACGCCACTCCGATCAAGCTCGCCTGCAGGCGCGGGTCCATCGATGCAGGAGTCTGATCCGCTCGGCGATCCTTGCTGGATTCGCTTTTGCGGCGGCGCTCAGCCTGCCTGCTCCGGCCCGCGCCTGGGGCTGTGAAGGCCACGAAGTCATCGTTCTCCTCGCCGAAAAGCACCTTACGCCCCATGCCCTCGCCGCGGTAAATAAAATCCTGAAGGAATATCCGATCGATCCTGCATTGAACCGCTTCTGCAAGGAGGGCCGCATCGACCCCATGTCGGACTCCTCCACCTGGGCCGACGATTACCGCAGCGTGCATTCGGAAACTTCGCCGTGGCATTACATCGACTTTGCTCCCGGCACCAGGTTAGCTGCCGGAAGGAAAGATCTCGGGACCGTGGTCGATAAAGTCTGCGATCCCCGCGAAAGCTGCCTGCCCCGGGCCGCCGCCAATCAACTCGCGATCTTGCGCGCACCGGAAACAGACCCGCAAAAAAGGGCTAACGCGCTGCGTTTCGTGATTCATTTCGTGGGCGACTTGCACCAACCCTTGCACAACTCCTCGAACAACGACCAGGGCGGCAACTGCGTCCCGGTGGCATACTTCGGCAACCTGCCCCGATTGACGTATTCCCGCACAGAGACCTACGCGCCCACCTTGCACGGGGCCTGGGACTACGAAATCCTTACGAGGGCGACAAAGGGCATGAGCGTGGATCAGGTCGCCGCCGAACTTGACCGATCCTTCCGCAAGCAAATCTCCAGATGGCAAAAAGAGCCCATCGACTTCGACGGGTGGTCCTGGGAAAGTTTCGAGCTCGCGTGGAATGTCACGTACGGCAAGCTGCCCGTGCAAATTCCGGTGGAAACTCCCCAACGCGTGAATTCCTGCGCGGACGCCGACCACGTATCCGCGCGAATGTTCATCCTCAATGAGCGCATCGAGCAGCCGTATCAGGACGCGGCGCTGCCCGTGGTGCGCGAACGGCTGGCGCAATCAGCAGCCAGGCTGGCGATGGTGTTGAATCAAGTGTGGCCGTAAATTCCTCCGCTTTCAACCCCTCTCCAGATCGCGTTTCCTGCACGTTCCTTTTCGGCATCTTCCGGCCAACAATTACACAAGTATTACAAAGAGATTCCCTCCCCCATGCTAACTTCGATTTGCAAGAGAGCACGCCCCGTTACCTCGGTGACGCAAGGGAAATAGGGCAACAACGGCACCAACAAAAGGACAAGAGAATGGCCACTGCCTTGAAGCGCGATAAGACATTTACGCAGCCGGTAAACAAAATCACGACCTTCTTCATGGTCGCATTTCACATCGGCGCGATTGCCGCCCTGTTCACGATTGGGTGGAAACCCGTGTTGCTGGCGGTTGTGCTCTGGTGGATTACCGGGAGCCTCGGCATCGGCATGGGATATCACCGCCTGCTAACCCATCGCGGCTACAAGACGCCGAAGTGGGTGGAATATTTCCTCACCATTTGCGGCACCATGGCCCTGGAAGGCGGGCCCATTTTCTGGGTGGCCACGCACCGCGTCCATCATCAGAATACGGACAAGGAAGGCGATCCGCATTCCCCGCGTGACGGCGGAATCTGGTCCCACATGGGCTGGATCCTTACCGGCAAGGCCATGCACAACAAGCTCGATTCCCTTCTCCCCTACGTCCCGGATCTTCGCAAAGATAAATTCCATGTCTGGATCAGCGAGTGGCATTGGGTCCCGTTGACCGTGCTCGGCGTGGCGCTCTACGCGATCGGCGGCCTGCCCTTTGTCCTGTGGGGCATTTTCTTCCGCACGGTTTTCGGCCTGCACTCCACCTGGCTGGTCAATTCCGCTACGCACATGTGGGGGTCGCAGCGCTACATGACCGGTGACACTTCCACCAACAGTTTCTGGGTCGCCATCCTGACCTTCGGCGAAGGCTGGCACAACAATCATCATGCCGTGCCGCAATCGGCGCGCCATGGCCTGGCCTGGTACGAAATCGACTTGAACTGGTACGGCATCTGCGCGCTGCGCGCGCTGGGCCTGGCCTGGGATATTTCGCTTCCCAAGCTTGGCGCCGCAAAACCGCAAGGCAACGCACCGCTGCTTCCGCCAGTCGAGGACGTCCCGGTCCCGCAAGAGGCCGTAGGCGACTAGCCGTTTTCAAATCTCGAGTAAACTAGAAACCGCGGGCCAAGTTCCGCGGTTTCGCTTTTAGTAGGACAGGCTTCAGCCTGTCGGTTTTCTGCTCGGCGCGCCGACGAAAAACCGACAGGCTGAAGCCTGTCCTACTAAAACCTCACCCTGCCTCCGATAAATAACAAAAATTTGATTTCCCTAGTCGCCAATCCGCGCGGGCGAGTATAGTTTTACTCAGCCCCTGATGCGCCTTACGAGCCGAACCAGGAAGATCGTCATATTCGTCACGCTGGGCGCTTGCCTGGTGGGGCTGGCGGTGGCGCTCAACGTCACCTGGATCCTCTTCAACTGGCGGGCAGTGGTTCCGCTGGTCTTCGGAATAACCATATTTACGCTGATCATCGCGGGACTGGTGGTGTACACGGTCTTCCTGGTGCGCGAAATCCACAAAAACGAGCAGCAGGACAGTTTTCTGAACGCGGTGACGCATGAATTGAAAACGCCGATCGCCTCGATTCGCCTGTACCTGGAGACTCTGCAAAGCCGGCAAATCAGCGACGCCCAGCGCCAGGATTTCTACCGTATCATGCTCGAAGATACCGACCGCCTGTTCGGCACGGTCGAGCAAATCCTGAAGGCGGGCGAAGCGCGCCATGCCAGCGCCAAACGGAACTGGGAAGAGGTCGATTTCTCCGGCATCGTCGAGGAAACCGTCGAACTCACGCGCCTGCGGCACCACCTGCCGGCCGAGGCCATGCGCCTTACCACCGCCCCTGCCGAAAAACTCCTGGTCAAGGGCAACCCGCAGGAACTTCGCACGGCGGTCTTCAACCTGGTCGAAAATGCCGTGAAATATTCCGGCGAAAAGAAAGACATTGTCATCGATCTGCAGACCCCGAACATGGATACGATCCTGCTGCAGGTCCAGGATCAGGGCGTGGGAATTCCGGCGACCGAATTGAAGCGCATTTTCAAGCGATTTTACCGCGTGGCGAATTCCGCGTCCGGCCGCGTCAAGGGCACCGGCCTCGGCCTGTTCATCGTGCGCTCGATTGCGCGCCGCCATGGAGGCGATGCATTTGCCGAAAGCGAAGGCGCGGGGCGAGGCAGTTTGTTCACGTTGCGTCTTCCCAGGGTGTACCGCGTATGAGCCGCATCCTGGTGGTCGAGGACGAATCGCACCTGGCCGAAGGGCTCCGCTTCAATCTGGAGCAGGAAGGCCATTCGGTGCAAGTGAACGCCACAGGCGAGGAAGCCCTGAAGCGCCTGATGGGCAACAAGGAAGAATTCGACGCGGTCGTCCTGGACGTGATGCTCCCCGGACAGGACGGATTTGCGGTGGCGCGCGCGCTGCGCGCGGCGAAGAATTACGTGCCGGTCCTGATGCTGACTGCTCGGTCGCGCCCCGAGGATGTTCTGGAAGGATTCGCGGCGGGCGCGGACGATTATTTAGCCAAGCCGTTCAATCTGGCCATTCTCATCGCGCGCGTGCAAAGCCTGCTGCGCCGAAAAATCTGGCAACACGGCGCGGATCAGCCGCAGGCAAAGCCCGCACCGCGAAGCGCGGACACCCCGGAAGCATTTCACTTCGCCGGAAAAATCGTGGACTTCGAGAATCTACGCCTGCACGTCGGCAAGCAGACCCTGCAGCTGACACTGATGGAATCGGAACTGTTGCGTTATTTGATCCAGAACGTCGGCCATCCCGTCTCGCGAAAAGCCATCCTGGAAAATGTGTGGGGACTGCACGAGGACACTGACACGCGCGCCATCGACAACTTCATCGTTCGATTGCGAAGGTATATCGAGGAAGAGCCCGCCAAACCGCGCCACCTGGTAACCGTGCGCGGCCTGGGGTACGAATTCATTCCGTTTCCGGACAAGAAAAAGTAGAACGGGCTTCCAGTCCCGCACCCTTTTACCAAATCTGGCAGCGAATCCCCGCCGGGCGCACCATGGCGTCGCCTTGTTTGCATTCAAATGCCTGGCCAAATTCCGGCATATTGGACGGCGCCGCGATGGCCCGAAAATGCCCCAGGGGATGCGGGTTCGTGTTGACCATCAGGCGCTCGAATTCCGGACGGTCATTGGCCGCCCAGATTTGTGAGTAAGCCAGGAAAAAGCGCTGGTCGGGAGTTAGTCCGTTGATCAAGGCGGGCTTCTTGCCTTCCAGCGTCTTGTGCAGGGCGCGATACGCGATGGTCAAGCCGCCCAAGTCCGCGATGCTTTCGCCGAGCACCAGCTTGCCGTTTTCGTGGATGTCGTCCTGCACTTTATAGCCGTCGAACTGTTTTTCGATGCAGTCGGCGCGCAGGTTGAAATTCTTCTCGTCCTCCGGAGTCCACCAGTCGCGCAGATTCCCCTTGGCGTCGAATTGCCTGCCTTCGTCGTCGAAGCCGTGCGTCATTTCGTGGCCGATCACCGCGCCCATCGCGCCGTAGTTGGAAGCGTCGTCGGCGTTGGGATCGAAAAACGGCGGCTGCAGGATGCCGGCGGGAAATACAATTTCATTCATTTCCGGATCGTAGTAGGCGTTTACCGTGGGCGGAGTCATGCCCCATTCGGTGCGGTCCACGGGCTTGCCGATCTTGTTCAGATCGTGCTTGAACTCGAATTGCGATCCGCGCATCAGATTGGCGACGAGGGGACCGCGGTCCACGGTGAAGGCCGAATAATCGCGCCACTTGTCCGGATATCCGATCTTGCGCGTGAACGACGAAAGCTTATCGACCGCCTGCTTGCGCGTCGCCGGGCCCATCCACGGGAGCGTGTTCAAATCGTCGCGCAGTGCCGCGGCCAGATTGTTGACCATTTCCAGCGCGCGCACCTTCGCCGCAGGCGGGAAATATTTCTGTGCGTAAATCTGTCCCAGCGCCTCGCCCAACTGGCGGTCGGTGACCGAAACGCAGCGCTTCCAGCGCGGCAGCAATTCCTTGGTGCCTTGCAGCTTGCGCCCGTTGAAATCGAAATTTTCATCCACGAACGCCTTCGACAGCCACGGTGCGGCCGTATTCAGCGCGTGCCAGCGGAGATACACCTTCCATTCCGCCAGCGGCGTTTCCTTGAGCTGCCGGTTCACGGCCTCGAAAAATTTCGGAGCCGAAACGTCCACCGAGCTGATGTTGGCGTAGCCAATTTCCTGAAAATAATTGCCCCAGGACCAGTTCGCCGTGAGCGTCTGCAACTCGGCGCGATCCATCTTGTGATAGGTCTTCACCGGATCGCGCCGCTCGACGCGAGTCAGGGAAGCCTCCGCCAGCTTGGTTTCCAGGGCCATGATCGATTGCGCTTCCGTGGAGGCTTTGGCGGCGGTGTCTCCGGCCAGCTCGAGCATCTTGGCCACGTGCTCCTGGTACTGCTGTCGAAGCTGCTTGGATTTGTCGTCCGTCTTGGTGTAGTAATCGCGGTCGGGCAGCCCCAGTCCGCCCTGGTCGGCTCCGCCAATTACCTGCGAACTGTTTTTTGCGTCCTGCGTCGACCCGAAGTCAAACAGCGCGCCGACCCCCTGGCTCTGCAGACGCGCCACTTCCGACTGCAAATCGCCCGTGTTCTGGATGGCGTCGATGCGCGCAAATTCCGCGTCGAGCGGCTTCACGCCCTGCGCATCGATCTGCTTTTCGTCCATGCAGCTGGCATAAAAATCGCCGATCTTCTGCTCGTTCGACCCCGCGGCCGCCTTCGTGTTCGCGGCAGCGCTCTCCAGAATCTGGTGCAGCAGTTCGCGATTTCTTTCCGCCAGCTCGTTGAAGCGGCCCCAGGAGGGGTAAGCGTCCGGCGTGGGATTCTTCTTGATCCACTCGCCGCTGGCGTAATGGTAAAAGTCCTCGCATGGCTTGCAGGTCTTGTCCAGAATCGTCATGTCCACGCCATGCGAGCCGCTGCCCGCGGTCTTGGCAGTGCCCGTGGATTGCCCGGCGCGCAGCAGCCCCGCCGCGGCTAGCCCAAGCAAAACGAATAGCGCCGCCATCGAAAAGCGCCCCCGGAGCGGATTTTTCGCCTTGGCTGCGGGATGAGAAACGCCGGATTCCTGCGCGGGGAGTGACATGAAAATACCCTCCTTCACCATGCATAAAACTTCCTACAAGGTGTACGACGGTAGGATGCCTGAGTCAACAGGATCGTTGCGGCAGGGGTTAAGTGCAGGGAAACGCCACTAGGACAGGCTTCAGCCTGTCGGTTTTGGGTCAGCGTTTAGATTTCCGCAAAGGTAAAATCCAAATTCAGCTCGAAGCGCTTCAATCCACGCCAAAAACCGACAGGCTGAAGCCTGTCCTTCTAATGCGCCCCACTCCCGGGCAGCGAGCGGATATAGACCACCATCTGCCAGATCTGCTCGGGCGTTTCCCGCCCTTCGTACTTCGGCATGTGCCCTTTGCCCTTGGCGATCAGGTAGTTGAGTTCGCCGTCGGTGAACTTGTCGAGCGAGCCGGCCTTGCGCCAGTCGTGCATGCTCATGCTGATGTCCTTGGCTTCGACGCCTTTGCCGCCGCCGTCCTTGCCATGGCACAACGCGCAATCTGTGTCGCCATACGCCTGCAGCCCCGCGGCGATCGTGGCGGCGTTGGATTCCAGGGGATTTTTTCGATCTACTTCTTCCTGCGGAATCTTGGTTTCGACCTTCGGCTGGCTCTGGCAGCCCGCCAGGCTCAGGCAAAGCAGCGCGCACAGCGCCACGTTTCGCATCCCCATCCCGCCCCCTTGAATTAAGGTCTGAGCTATCCCGCCACGGTTTGGCACCGCCCCCAACCGCATTGCATACGGCACAATACATCGAAGATCATACCGGAACAACGCCCATTGCGGAGCCCTGCCATTTTCCGGACGATTAGCCGAACAAGCTCTGGAAATATCTTGACGCCGCGCATAGAGTCTTGCGGGCAGCCATTTAGCAGGGTCGGTGATTGCCGTTGGTGTGCATCCGCGGGACGGCCTTGCCGTGGCCTGCGCGCACGCGCGAAACGCCGCTGCGCCCGGTTGCGTCTTACTATTATCTGCGACACAATCCTTGACCAAAGTTGAGAACCCTTTTCGTGGGCTGGCCATGGATGAGAATGGATTCGATTGATTGCCGCGCGCGAGTTGCGCGGGTGTAGGATTAGATATCCGACGGACTGTGAGGGTCAGGGAAATGCATTTTCTTTATTCCATCTGCGAGTGGCTGGAACAAACCGGCGTGGGCGTGACGGTCAGGGATTCGACGTGGCTGTTTCCGATCATCGAGACCATTCATATTCTCGGAATCGCCGTCCTGGTGGGCAGCACTTCGATTTTGGACTTGCGCCTGATGGGCCTTACTTACCGCGAGCAGCCCGTATCCAAGATTGCCTGGCGATTTCTGCCCTGGGCTTGGGCGGGTTTTCTGATTCAGGTGGTTACCGGCGGACTGCTGCTCGCCTCGGAAGCCACGAAGATGATCACGAATGTTGGGTTTCAGATTAAAATGGTGTTAATCGTGGTGGCCGGGCTAAACGCCCTGGTGTTCCACCTGATCGCCTACCAAAGCGTGGACAAATGGGAAAACGATCCAGTGGCCCCGTTTTCGGCCCGCGCCGCTGGATTGATTTCGATTCTTCTGTGGTTCGGTATCGTGGGATTCGGCCGCTGGATCGCCTACGTCTAACCAGGATTTCCCGATCAAAGCAGGTTTTCGTGGCGCCGGCGTCCCGCCGGCGGTTTGCTTCTGTGTGCCGGGGCGAAAAACCGCCGGCGGAACGTCGGCGCCACGCAGGGTCTATCGCTCCGTTCGCAATTAGAGCGGTTCAAGCCGCGTTCAGCGTCTCAAACTGGCACCCCTAATCCGCAGGTTCGGCGGATTCCCTCGTCCTGACCACAATTCCCTGCCAGCCGGAAATCAATGTCGCGGTCAGCCCGCAGATCCCCGCCATGGAAAGCCAAAGCGCCGGCATGGCTCGATTGCCGGTCCAGCGGATCAGCCCTGTGCAGACGAATGGTGTAAAACCGCCAAAAATCGCGGTCGCCAGGCTGAAGGCCACGGAAAATCCGGATGTGCGAATCTCCGGCGGCATGATTTCGGTGAGATACGGCACCATGGCCCCGCTGTAATTGCCGAACAGCACCGAAAACCAGAGCTCGACGATCAGCAGTCGCGCGTAAGAAGGATTGCTCACCATCCAGAGCATTGCCGGATAGGCCGTTAAGATCGCGGCACCCGAGGCAAAGATCAGCACCGGCCTCCGGCCCACGATATCCGAAAGCGCGCCGCCCACCGGCACCCATATAAAATTCGACAGGCCAACAAATAAGGTAACCATCAGGCTTGTATGCGCACTCAGGTGCAGCGCCTCTTGGCCATAGGTCGGCGTGTAGGCGGTGATCATATAGAAACTAACGGTCGTCATCGTCGAAATGAACATTCCGACGCCGACCAGTTCCCAGTTCCTTACCAGCGACATCAGAATTTCGGAAACCCCGGGATGCCGCTTGCGCTTCAAAAATACTTCCGTTTCCTGCAGTGAACTTCGCATCCAGAACAGCAGCGGCACGATCAGGCACCCGATCAGGAACGGGATCCGCCAGCCCCACCGGTTCATCAATTCCGGCGGCATCAGCCAGCTCAGGGTCACTCCCAGCAGCGCCGCGAACATCACCGCCACCTGCTGGCTGCCCGATTGCCAAGCGCAGTAAAATCCGCGGTGCCCCGGCGTGGCAATCTCCGACAAATACACGGAAACGCCGCCCAGCTCCACGCCCGCGGAAAATCCCTGCAGCAATCTTCCGAGCACCACCACGATGGGCGCGATGATTCCGATCGTGCGGTACGAAGGCGTCAGCGCGATCACCAGCGTTCCCACCGCCATCAGCGACAGCGTAAACAGCAGCCCTTCGCGCCTCCCTTTGCGGTCCACATACGTGCCCAGGACCACGGCCCCCAATGGGCGCATCAGGTACCCGGCTCCAAACGTGCCCAGCGTCATCATCAGCGACGCGAACTGGTTGCTGGAGGGGAAAATTTCGCGCGCAATGTAGCTGGCGTAATACGCGAACACCATGAAATCGTACATCTCCAGGAAATTGCCGCTGGAAACGCGAATCACGGATCGCACTTTGGAGTCGGACGCCGGAGCGCTCATGCCGTTTTGGAATGTCCTTCGATTCTCACGCCAGCCCTCAATCCCGCACTAATCGTATTGCGTTGAAGTCGAGCAGGGTGTACCCCGCATTATGCGCCAGAAACGTGGAAAATCCAGCACCTTAAGTAGGACAGGTTTCAGCCTGTCGCTTTTAGCGCCCGGCCAAAAATTCGCGCGACGCAATTGGACCCGCAATCACCCGAACTCCGCCCCCGCTCAAAATTATGAAACCACCCTGAATTCGCGCACATCCTAGTTTCGGTGGCTGCGAAAAAGGAGTATCTTTTCGTACGGACCTTATCGATCCACATTATTCGAGGAGACTTATTCCATGAAGCGATTCGGCTGGACTCTATTGGCGCTCGTGACATTCGCATGGCCGGCAGTGAAATCCGCGCAGGCGCAGACCGCGGAAGGGGCCATCCTGTTCGAGGAGCATTGCGCGAAATGCCATGGAAATCCCGAGAGCGCCGCGACCACGCCCGCGGTGCTGTCGCTCTGGAAACTCAGTCCCGAGCAGGTGATGGCCGGTCTGGCCAAGGCCCCGCACACGGCTATGACCGGCATCCCCGAAGACAAGCAGCGCGTGGTGGCCTTGTATCTGGGCGGCCGCCGTGCCGGCGCCGACGCCATCGCCGAAGCCAAGGCCATGCCGAACCACTGCTCGGCCAATCCCGCCATCACGGACATTTCCTCGAAGCCGATGTGGAACGGCTGGGGCAACGGCGAATCCAATGCCCGTTTTCAATCCGCGAAAGCCGCGGGCATCACTCCCGAGCAGGTGCCGAACCTCAAGTTGAAATGGTCGTTCGGTTTTCCCGGCGCCGATGAAGTGTACGGACAGCCGACGGTCGCGGCCGGGCGCGTCTTCGTGGCCACTGATACCGGCTCGGTCTATTCGCTCAACGCGGAGACGGGATGCATTTATTGGTCCTTCCAGGCGGACGGAGGAGTGCGAAACGCGATCAGCATCGGTCCGGTGAAGGGCCACGGCGCGACGAAATTCGGCGTGTATTTCGGCGATGTGCGGTCGTTCGCCTACATGCTGGACGCATCCACGGGCAAGCAAATCTGGAAAGTAAAAGTGGAAGACCATCCGGTGTCGCGCATCACCGGTGCGCCGAATTTGTATGAGGGTCGCCTGTACGTCCCTGTCTCTTCGGGCGAAGAGCGCACCGCCGGCTACAGCAGCGTCTACCCTTGCTGCACGTTTCGAGGCAGCGTCGTAGCGCTGGACGCCAACACCGGAAAACAAATCTGGAAGACCTACACGGTGCCCCAGGCGCCCAAGATGATAGGAAAGACCTCCACGGGAGTGGAGCAGTGGAGCCCCAACGGCGGCGCCGTCTGGAATACTCCCACCATTGACGCAAAAAATCAGGCTATCTACATCGGCACCGGCGATTCCTATAACCCGCCTGCGGGAAAAACCACTGACGCCGTCATGGCTCTGGATCTGAAGACCGGAAAAATCATGTGGGCCGCGCAGGATACCGAAAACGATTTCTGGCTCTCCGGCTGCCCCGGGACTCAATCGCCGAATTGCCCGAAAGACATGGGCCCCGACTATGATTTCGGCGCCTCGCCCATTCTCCGCTCGCTTCCGGACGGAAAACGCATTTTGGTCGCGGGACAAAAGAGCGGAATGGTCTGGGGCCATGATCCCGACCGCGAAGGCACCCTGGCGTGGAAGACGCCCCTGGTCCAGAAGCTAGCCCTCGGCATCATTCGGTTCGGAGGCGCGGCGGACGATCAGAACGCCTATTTCGGAATCAGCACCGGTGGCCTGGCCGCTCTCCGGCTCGATACCGGAGAAAAGAAATGGTTCACCCCGATTCCCGGACCGTCTAAACCTGGTCCGCGCGGCGAAACCTCGGCGGTCACCGTGATTCCGGGCGTTGTTTTTTCCGGCAGTTCCGAAGGCATGTTGCGCGCGTTTTCCACCGAGGACGGGCATCTACTGTGGGACTACAACATGCTTCAAGATTATCAAACGGTAAACGGAGTTCCCGCGAAGGGCGGATCGATGGGCCAGCCCGGCCCCACCGTCGCCGGCGGCATGATGTTTGCCGGATCCGGTTATATCTTCGGCACCGGAATCCCCGGAAATGTCCTGCTGGCTTTTTCAGCGCAATAGAACTGAGAACCTGGGGAATGTCGCATGCCGCGCCGATAAAGAGCGGGAAATGGATCTCCGCTGCGACGCCACTGGTCTACTGATGTGCTCATCCGGTTCGCTGCTCTAACGTTACGCGAAACGCACGGTGAGCTGTCCCGACGCCCGTCGCGGCGGTGCTTGCTTCACTAGGATCTGCACATCGCGCCCCAACAGCGTAAGGCACCGCAGCAGCCTCCTCTCGGAAACGCCTCGAAATTCGCCCCGGAGAAGCCGCGAAATCTTGGGCTGGGTCAATCGTAGCAATTTTGCCGCCTGGGTTTGCGTGAGCCGCCGCTGTCGAATGATCTCGGCGATCTTCGTCATCAACTGCGCTTTCACAAGCATGTCCTCGGCGTCCGCATAGCCGAGGTCTGCATACACGTTCCCGGAACCCACCTCGACCTTCATTGCCTGGCGGCGAGCAGCGAATGTTCTCTTCACGCCTTCATCTCCTTTGTCAATTCCTCGGCAACCTTCCAGCGTTTCCTGATCAAATCCAAGTCTTTTCCTGGTGTCGATGCGCCCCGCTTGGATTTTTTCTGAAATGCGTGCAGCACAAACACATGGCCGGGCAATCGAACCGTATAGACGGCGCGATACGAATTCCCTTCCCAGTCCTCAACGATCTCCAGCACACCCGCGGAGCCAAAACCTTTCAGCGGTTTAGCCTGTGCATGTTTACCGCCGGTCTGCGCAAGGAAAAGAGCGTAGCCGAACACGTCCACGACTCTCGCCGGCAACTGAAGTAGATCCTTCTTACTGCTGCCAACCCAAATCACCCGCTTCAGCCCCTGTGATTTGCCCGCGTACATTCAGACTATACCCATAATGGTATACATCGCAAGACGGAATGCGAATCCCGTTTCTCGCTTCTTCATTTGTGCGATTCCATCGGACGGGTGTTCCTTGAGGAAACGGGGCGCGACCCAATCCGGTCCAATTCCGCCCCCAATTCCCGCCGCGCCCTGTCAATCGCTTCCGCATCCTGCGACCAGTGTGCCCAGTCGCCGGCAACCGCCTTCACGATTTGCATGGCCCAATCCCCGCGCCCCGCTTTCTTCAGCATCTCAACGTATTCGTAATCCTCAACGCTCTTGCGTATCCATTTCAGCCGCATTGACGGGACAAATCCGCCGTGCTCTCCGGGATACACCAGCCAGCCTTCCCCGGGTGGAATTCCCGGCGCGTTTTCCTTGTAGACCAAATCGTTCCAGTGGTCCGGGACACCGTGAATGGCCCAGGAATTCACGGCCCAGTACAGCAGGCCCGACGCGCCCTGGCTCTGGGAAAGAAATCCGCCGAGCAACCGGTAATTCACCGGAGAAAAATCGATGGCCCATTTCGGCGAATAGGAATCTTGGACCACCGCGGTGTAGACCCAAGTCTGCCCGCCCTGCGCCCGCGCGGCGGCAACGTCCGCCGCATTGGATACAAATTGCTTCGGCAGGAGCACCCAGATATCGGCCGCCGGACCGCCACGACCTGCCACTTCGCCCCGCAATTCGGGCAGCGGCACGGCCGTAAGCATGGAAAGCAGGTCGGCCTGCCGCACGTTGGCGGCCCATTGCCTGAGCAAAGGAAAAATATTCGTGCACGTCGTGACTTCATCCCCCATATACACGTACAGCGGCAAGTCGGGCTGATGTTTCGCCTTGAGCGCCAACAATTCGGCAACCGGTGGGGCGGCGGGTTGGTCGCAATGCCCATAGCTTGCCGTATCGAACCATTTCAACAAAGAAATATTCAGTCCGTAACGATCGATGAATTCCCTCTCATTCGCCGGGTCGGCGGAGAGCGGCATGATCTTGTGCTCGAGCAGCAACTGCTGGTTCTCAGCGCGATCCGCATACAAAACTGGCGGATTATCTGCAGCGTCGTTGAAAATCCAAAATGCCGAATGCAGCGAAGGCCGCATCGGCAATTCAAAATTCCAGACATGGAGCTTGACCGGGATGGAAGCCGCGCCAGTTTGATCGGCGATCGTGACGGTGCCGTGGTATTCGCCGGGGGCGGCGGTTCGGGGTACGAAGACATCGACCCAGAAAGGCTGATTTTTCAGCCCCGCTCCACCCAATGGGGTTGATCCCGGAAAGAATTTATTTCTTTCGGGCGGCACTCCGGCAGAATCGTCGCTCCGGTCGTTGATAGGAATCAGAGCGTCCGGGTACCAACCCGGCCCCAACGGCCGATTGGTGCCGCCGCGATCCGGGCTTGCGCGAGCGATGTGCACATACTGCTCTCGATAGACGCGAATATTCTCCCTGGAAATGTCGTGCCCCGCGACATTCGTCAGCCCGGAAGTTAAAATCGCCGCTTCCGCCAATCGCGCGGGAGCGCCGCGCACGATGACCTGAAAAGACTCGTACTCCCCCCGCCCGGCCCACAATTCAATTTGCCGCGCGCCCCGCGCCGCCTCTTCCGGCCCAACCCGCGTAAGCGCCGGCACAACCCAAACGATAGGCCGAGCCTGTGTGCGAGCTCCGGCAAACGCAATCGCCAGAAACACCAGGGCCCGGAACCGGCGTGGAATTATTGGATTCACAAGCAGCCACCGATGAAGTCACGTATTGTGACACGCGCGCACTTGCGAATAGCAGTGTACGCGGACCGGATGGCAATGTGAATCTCAATTCGCGGAGAGCTCCGCGGCATCAGAAATGTGCCGGCAAGACTGCATGGTTCCGGCGAAGCCCTCCATTCGCGCGGACGCGGACATTGTTCCGCGCCCACGGCGCTCTCGAGTCGCACCTTCCGACTCGCTCCCCGCGGATTATTCTTTCCAATTTCAAGAGGTCGGCTCTCAGCGCCCGGATGCTAATAAGGCAACCAATAAAAAAATCCTCCGAAAATCAGCGCCGTAGGCGCGGAATAACGTAGCCCAGCGCGCAAGCGCTGGGTAGCCGGCAAGCAAAGCGCCAAGCGCCGTAGGTGCGACACAAAGTTCTCACCCGCTGCAATCACCCATCACGCCTCCGTGTCCATATCCCCGCTGTTTCATATCCTGCCCATAAAAAAGTTGAAACCGACATTCACGCGGCTCCCCGCATGAATCCTGTATAATTTTCTGGGTTCAGTGTTCCGGCGGGCCTCGCCCCCGGCGCATATGGGGCGATCGCCAGGAAAGGACAGCCTGTTATACCCGGCCCATGCGATTCGATGACTATTGCGCCCAGGACTGCCAACACTCAGCGGCATGAGACTCTATGAGCACCCGAGTCGCCCTCAATCACAAGACCCTTTACCGCTATTCCAAACCGGTATGGCTCTCGCCCCATGTCGTCCGTCTGCGCCCAGCCCCTCATTGCCGCACGCCGATTTCCGGCTACTCGCTGAAAATTACTCCGAAAGACCACTTTCTTAACTGGCAGCAGGACCCGTACAGCAATCACTTGGCGCGCCTGGTCTTCCCAAAAAAAACGCGGGAATTTTGCGTGGAGGTCGACCTGGTGGCGGACATGACCGTCATCAATCCATTCGATTTTTTCCTGGAAAAATACGCCGAGGAATTTCCCTTTGCGTACGACAAGGTTCTGAAGCGCGAGCTGACGCCGTACCGCAGGAAGAACGCCGCGGGCCCTTTGTTGCAGAAGCTGATCGCGGAATCGAAAAAAGGCGCCATGCGCACGAACGATTTCCTGGTGGACGTCAACCAGCGTGTCCAGAAGCGCGTTAAGTACCTCATCCGCATGGAGCCGGGCGTGCAATCGGCCGAGAAAACGCTGACGCTGGGGAGCGGCTCCTGCCGCGACTCCGCCTGGCTTTTGGTGCAGTTGCTCCGGCACCTTGGGCTTGCGGCGCGCTTCGTCTCCGGCTACCTGATCCAGCTCACCGCCGACGTGAAATCGCTCGACGGCCCCAGCGGCGCCGAAAAGGACTTCACCGACCTGCACGCCTGGACCGAGGTGTACCTGCCCGGCGGCGGTTGGGTGGGCCTCGATCCCACTTCCGGATTGCTCGCGGGCGAAGGCCACATTCCCTTGGCGTGCTCGGCGATGCCGGTGACGGCGGCCGCCATCAGCGGCGGCTTTTCCTACGACGACGAAGCCATCACCAAGTCCGAGGCTGAGTCCGAAAAAGAAACGCGCCGCAAAGCGAAAGACGAATTTGAATTTTCCATGTCCGTCACGCGCATTCACGAAGACCCGCGCGTCACCAAGCCCTACTCCCCCGAGCAATGGGCCGAAATCGAGTCCCTCGGCCACGTGGTCGACGCCGACCTGAAATCCCACGACGTGCGCCTGACCATGGGCGGCGAACCCACGTTCGTTTCCATCGACGACATGGACGGCGCCGAATGGAACATGGCTGCGGTGGGTCCCACGAAATACAAGCTCGCTGATAATTTGATCCGCCGCCTGCGCGATCGTTTCTCCACGGGCGGATTCCTGCACCACGGCATGGGCAAGTGGTATCCAGGTGAATCGCTGCCGCGCTGGACGCTTGGCCTTTACTGGCGCAAGGATGGCGAGCCTGTGTGGCGCAACCCCGCGCTGATCGCGAGCGAAAGCGCGCACGGCAAATTGACGCCCTACGACGCGCGAGTTTTCATGCTCAATCTGGCCGAGCGATTGGACGTCAATCCGGCTCATGCCCTGCCAGGCTATGAAGACGCCTGGTATTACTTGTGGAAAGAGCGGCGGCTTCCGGTCAACGTCGATCCGTTTGAAAGCAGGCTGGAAAATGCCGAGGACCGCGCTCGCCTGGCGCGCGTTTTCGAGCAGGGCCTGGACGAAGTCATCGGGTACGCACTGCCTTTGCGGCGCGATCATTACACGGATGGCACCAGCGAATGGA
>JAIQFG010000135.1 GCA_020073375.1 Terriglobia bacterium
GGAATGGTCGATCATCCCGGCCCGCGCAAGGTGCACGTCCAGCCGATGCCGCTGCTCGGCGGCTTGGCAATTTACTCCGGCGTCCTGATCGCGCTGCTGGTTTCGATGGACGGCCCGGCGCTGCGCGAAGTGATCGGCATCTATGCGGGCGCCACGCTGGTCGCCGCCGTCGGCATCCTGGACGACCGCGGCCTGCTGCATCATCAAATTAAACTTTTCGGCGCGATGCCCGCCGCCGCCGTAATCCTGATCGTCTCGGGAATCCGCGCGCAGGTTTTCTCCGCGATCTGGCCCGGCACGCTCGCCGTCTGGGCGGACACGGCGCTCACCATGGTCTGGGTCGTCGGCATCACCGCGTCGTTCAGCATCCTCGATCACATGGACGGCCTGTGCGCGGGCGTCGCCGCCATGGCCTCGCTCTTCTTCGCCATCTTTGCCCTGGAAAGCGGCCAGCTTCTGGTGAGCACCATGGCCGCCGCCGTCCTGGGCGCCGCCGCCGGATTCCTGCGCTGGAATTTCAAGCCCGCGAAAATTTTCATGGGCGATGGCGGCGCAATGTTCCTCGGCTTCCTGATGGCCACGCTCGCGCTGAAACTTCGCCCGGTGATGTCCGGCGGCCACAACGCCACGTGGCTCATCCCCATCTTCATCCTCGGCGCGACGATCTTCGACACCACCCTGATTTCCATTTCCCGTTCCCGCCGCGGCTTTTTGCCTTTCACCACTCCCGGAAAAGACCACACCGCGCACCGTCTCTCGAATCTTTTCTCCAGCCAGCGCACCGCCGTCCTGCTGATGTACGCCCTCGGTGCTTTCTTCGGCCTGCTGGCGCTGGCGATCAGCCACTTGCCCGCGCGGCCTGCCTACACGGTAACCGCTCTTGCGGGAGTTGCCGTGCTCGGCGCTGTCGCGCTGCTTGAGCGCGCGCCCTACGAGCGGCAGACCCGCAAGACTTAAGAACGCAGAACCGCTTTTCGAATTCCTGGTCCCGGTATCCTGAAACCTATACCCATTCCAATAAAAATTACAAAGCGTTTAGTTTCGGGCCTGGTGAAAAGTATTACTGTGAGTTAGATTTAGTTGACAAGGACGTTCGCTTCATGTAGATTGCCTCTCAAGCCGAGAGCGAAAGCTTCTCGTCTTTGAAAGAGGGGTGAAGCGCACAAGCGAAAATGGAAGGCTGAGTAGCACCTCCCCAACAGGCCATCAATACCTCCGGGCTATCTGTGGGATTGATGTATGCAAGCCTACAGAGACCTGGCGATAGCGCTGTAGCGCTATCGCAGAGTGTGAACAGTCATTTGTAATTGACTCTGCACACTGATTTCACCTCAGGAGGAGCTTGAATGACAGCCGACCGTAAAAAAGTCGCTATGCGCAAGCTGGAGGAAATAGTTCGGATAATATTCCGGGCTGATGAAACCAGCTTGTCAGGAATGCAACACGGTAGGCTGGCAGTTGAGTTGCGCCGTCTTTTGGCCCGTCTCAAGCGCCTACTGCAGGATGATCCAGACATGCAATTCTGGGACGTCTTGCAGCAGGCGATATTGAAGACTCTAAAATACTTGCGCCGCGTCTAATTGCTAGTCTACCGCTCACTCTTTTGGGGATTAAAATGAAATTAGGCACAGCCATAAAATTGATTAGAACTTCCAGCGGGTTAAAGCAAAAGGAAATTGCTACAAGATTGGGCGTCACCTCGAACTATATCTCCTTAGTGGAAAGTGGTAATCGAGAGCCTAGTGTTTCGCTCCTAAAGAAAATGGCTTCAGTCTTTGGGGTTCCAGTCGGACTCTTTTTCCTTTGGGAGGATGGGGAGGATGCGTCGTCGAAGGAAAATATAAATCAATTGCGCCGCCTGTTGGCTCAGCTAGAAGCAATGTATGTACTCGCAAATCGATCAAGACGCGTGAAGAGGAATCTGGCATGAGGCTGTTTGACATTACTTCCATTGAAGAGCTCGCGAAGTTGCTTCTCATGCAACCCCATGAGCTTCAAGAACTGCGAAAATGTCGCGGAGCCATGTATCGCTCACATCAGATGCGAAAATCTAATGGAACTCTCCGCACTCTCCATGTTCCTCATGGCGAGTTGAAATTGTTACAGCAGAAGATAAACCGACAGATTCTTGGCAAAGTTGTTCTCTTGAGGTGTGTTCATGGCGGAGTGAAAGGGCGGTCGGTAATCACCAACGCGCAGCGGCATGTGGGTAAGGCATTTGTGTTTTCGGTTGATATTAAAGATTTCTTCCCTTCAGTTAGGCCAGAAATGGTTCTTTCCGTATTCGAAGCGTTAGGGTTTAGAGGAGATGCAGCAAATCTGCTCGTGCAAGTGACTACATGGGACGGGCAACTGCCTCAGGGTGTACCAACGAGTTCCGCAATTGCGAATCTTTCTATGACAAGAGTGGACATCAGGTTGGAAGGGCTGGCTTTAAGACATGGGCTCGATTACACGCGTTATGTTGATGACCTTACTTTTTCGGGGCCAGAGCGACTCCAGAAATTCCGTAAGTTGATTCAAAGAATTGTTGAAGAAGAGGGCTTTATTGTAAATCCCGATAAAATGTTCACAATGCACTCCGGAATGCGCCAAGTCGTTACCAAGATAGTTGTAAATACGAAACTAAATTTGGCGCGAGAAGATCGAAAAGAAATCCGGCGCAGCGCTCTTCAAAATGCGGGTTTGCCAAGGCAAGTCAGGGACAACGACTATGCGCTTCGTGGCCGACTCTCTTGGGCATACTCAGTCAATCGTACGCTTGGAATAAAGATTCGAAATCTCGCGCGAGTTTCATAGCCCTAGGGAATGCGTGTGCCCCATTCTTGACGGGTGACCTATGCTTGCGTTTTTTGCAAGGGTGAGTGGGGGCGATCCCTAGCACTTGGTCCACGCTTACAAATCCACATCCTTCAACGCCACCGGCTTCCCGCTCGACTGCGCTCGCGTAGCCGCCAGCGCAATCCGCAGCGACCCCATCGCATCGTCAATCGTGATCGTAGGCGGACGATCATTCTGCAGATTGTTCACGAAATTCTGAAGCTGCGCCGGGTACGCGTCGCGGAACCGCTCCATGAAGAAGGGAACGGTGTCATGGGAAACCTGATTCTTGGTCATCACGAAGAGCGGCGTCTCGCGCAGGTATCCGATTCGCAGCGTGCCGGTGGTGCCGAGGATTTCACCGAAAATGTCGTAGCCGTAAATTCCGCTGCGGCTCAGGTCGACCATGCCGATGCGGCCGCTGGCGAACGTGAGCGTGACGATGGCGTTGTCGATGTCGCCGACTTCGTTGAGTTCGGGATACGCGAGCGTTCCGCCGATGGCGGTTACCGACGCGACTTCGCCCATGTACCAGCGCGCCAGATCGAAATCGTGGATGCCCATATCCATGATCATGCCGCCGCTGCTTTTGGGATTCGCGTATTCCAGCGAAGGCCGGTAAGGATCGCGCGAGGACGACTTGAAAACGATGGGCGTGCCGATGACGCCCTCTTCGACTTTTTTCTTGGCGGCGGCATAGCCCGCATCAAAGCGGCGCATGAAGCCCATCTGCAGGAAACCGTGCTTGCGCGCGGCGGCGTCTTTCATTTTTTGCGTTTCGCTGAGCGAGAGTGCGGGCGGCTTTTCGCAGAACACGGCCTTGCCGCGGTCCAGGGCGGCGACGGTGAGGTCGGTGTGCGTGTCGGTGGGGCTGACGATCACGGCCGCATCGATTCCGGGATCGGAAAGCATAGCGATGGGATCCATATACCAGCGCGGGACGTTCAGCTCGCGCGCGGTTTCCTCCGCCAGCGTGGCGTTGGTGTCCGCCAAGGCCGCCAGATTCACTCCGGCCACGCGCGCCGCCAGGTCTCGCGCGTAGACGCGCCCAAGACGGCCCAGACCGATCAGACCCACATTCACCCTCTTCATTCCGTTCTCCTTTTATTTTTTTCGCCGCTGAAATTATGGCTCGCGCATCGTACGCCGCCCTCCAATTCGAGGCAACGTGTTTTGGTAGCGTAGGCTTCAGCCTGCGCGGTTCAGATATCGGGCGATGCAAAACCGCGCAGACTAAAGTCTACGCTACTGACGCCGCCGATCCTGCTCGGCCAAATGTTGGGAGGAATCAACCCTGCCCGCTGAGTTCTTCCCGCCAGCTGGCAGAAAGGTAGGGCACGCGCAGGGCGCGCTCCCGCACATCCCCGGAATCGAGTCCGTGCACGTAGAGATTCAAAACGTCGGTGACGGACACACGGTTCTCGTCCTGGTGAACGCGGACAATTTCGTCTCCCGCGCCGACTTCGCCTTCGCGCAGGACGCGGAAATAAAATCCGGTCCTGCCGCAGTGAAGAAAGCGCTTGATCATGTCATCCCGGCCGAATTTGAGGTTCAACTTGAAACAGGGGAGCCGCGGCTGCGTGACTACCACCTCGGCCGTGCCGATGGTGTAGCGGTCCCCGAGGAAAACGCCGCCCTCCAGAAGGCCTGACGTCGTCAGGTTCTCCCCAAACGATCCCCACGGAAGATCGACGCCAGGCAGTTCCTTCTTCCAAAAGGGGTAGTGTTCGGAGGGATAGGCGTACACAGCCTTATCCTGGCCCCCGTGGACGGTTAAATCGGCTTGCTGGTCGCCATCTAGGTTCAGGTGGCGCATCCGCACTCGCCCGGCAACCGGCGACTTAAAAATGCCGGTCGAGACCTCCTGGCCGTCCTGGTGGACGATGCGAGGGACTCCGACTTGCAGGGAAACCAGCGCGGCGGACATTATCACCCTCCAATTCTGCAAAGTTCACTATTGGATGATATTCGGCTTCGCAGGGATAGATCAACCCATCAGGTAGGACAGACACTCTTGTCTGTCCGGTTTTGTGAGTGGCGATGAGAATCTAAACCAGACAGACAAGAGTGTCTGTCCTAGAAGAGCCGTTTTGCACGTCCTTCGACGCTTCGAGTTAAGTGCCTATCTTGACCACGACCCGGCTAGTGCTTTGCCTTGGGTCGCGGTTTGGCTATACTGCTGGTTCACCATTGGTGCTCCCAAATGGGTAAGCCGTGGGGTTGGAGCGTGGAAAGTATTCCGGCCAATCGGGGATAGACGGCTGGGGGTTCGCCGTTCATTGCAATCGTTCACGGCGGGCCGGGGATGCTTTCCGTGAACGGCTGGCCATATCAATCTGTCGGTAACTGCTAAATTGAATTTTAGAGCGTTTCCTTGTCGATGCGCTGCGTCTGCGCAGTCGGTCAAGGAAGCGAGGGAAGGTCACACTGCCGCAGGGGATTGAACGGGGAAGCGGAAACAAATCCGGCAAACAAGTCGCCGTCATCGGCGGCTCCGCTTCGGGTTTTTTCACGGCGTCGCTGCTGGCTCGCGCGGGCTGCTTAGTGCAAGTTCTCGAGCGGTCCGAACAGCTGGACCCCACGCCGCGCACGCTGATTGTCACCAGCCACATGCGCACGCTGCTGGGCAAGGTGGGCGAAGGCGCGGTGGTCAACGAAATCCGCAAGTTTGAGCTGTTCACCGACGGCCGCTCGGCGCATGTGCCGCTGGACCGCCCCGACCTGATCATCGAGCGCTCGCGGTTGATTCGCGGGCTTGCCGATCAGGCGCAAGCCGAAGGCGCGAAAATTTCGTTCGGCAACCGGTTTACATCACTCGAAAGCAATGGCACCGGATTGCGCGTCGGCGTCGAACGCCAGCAGGGCGGCAAGGCCGAGGAGTTGCACGCGGACGTTGTCGTGGGCGCCGACGGAGCGCTGTCGCGGGTCGCTCAGGCAGCCGGATGGCCGCGCCAGCCGACCGTGCCACTGGTTCAGGCCATTGTGAAAATCCCCACCGACATGCGCCCGGACACGGTGCG
>JAIQFG010000057.1 GCA_020073375.1 Terriglobia bacterium
GGGCGTGCGGCGCGTGGCCAACGGGCAAGAAGTGATTTCCGTGGTTGGCGGGCTCGAGCTGAACACGCCGGTGTGGGCCAATGAAATGCACGAGTATCCGTACCTCCAGTGGTCGATGGAAGTGCACCGCGCGAAGCTGAAGGCGAGCTATCCGCTGGCGGCGGACAAGATTCAGATGGGCGGGCCGCAATCGGCGGATGAAATTTATGCGCGGGCAACGCGCGTGGCGGTCTCTCAGGGATTGCCGACGACCCATCCGGGAGACGCGCTGTTTAATTTGATTACATTTTCGCGGACGTGGATTCGTCCGTGGGCGTTTTACTCGATCGAAGATAAATCCGTTCGCGACGCGCTGCTGGCGCTGTTTCCCGACGGGTGCTACGTGGCGTTTGCCGGAGATACGTACTGCGAATCGCGCAACGAATCGATGGATGACCGCTGGCGCGTGATGCACGCGCTGCCCGGTGACGGGCAGAACCGTCCGTCGGTGGGGGATTCGCTGGTGCAGATTCAGGAGCGGTACAACACGCTCTCCAACATTCAGGCGGAGACTTACGAGTACGGAATACCGCCGATTTACGCCGATCCGCAGGTGCTCGATTTCGATGCGCTCGCGAATCAAACGGCGGAGCCGGCTGCGCATTATCCGGCGCGCTCTCGGCCCGGGCAGCCGCTGGCCGCGGGATTTTTTCAGCCCGCGCCGGCGCAGGTGCCCCCGGACCTGGTGCGGCATCAGCAGGAATTGATGGGGCCGGTGTCGCAATTCTTGACCGGGCTTTTTCCGGCCGTATTTGGCGGGGAAAAGGAAAACGTGAAGACGGCGTCGGGGTACGCGATGGCGCGCGACCAGGCGCTTGGACGGCTGGGGCTGGTGTGGCGGCGGCTGAAAACTTTTTATGCTGATGTGATGCTGCTGTCGGTGGATTGCTTCCGGAAAAATCGTCCCGAGGACGCGGAGATCCCAGTGCTGGGGCCGGGCGGGGAATTCGAGTCGCGCTGGATTCGTCTGGCGGATTTGAAGGGCAATATTCAGGCGTATCCCGAAAGCGATGAGACATTCCCGCGGCTGAAATCGCAGCAGCGAGCCGTGGTGCAGCAGTTGATGGCGTCGTCCGATCCGCTGATCCAGCAGGCACTGTCGGATCCCGCGAATGTGGGGTTCTTGAAATCGCTGCTGGGCTTGTCGGATCTAGTGGTGCCGGGGGAGGATTCACGGAACAAGCAGTTGCGGGAGATTGACTTGCTGCTGCATGGGGCGCCGGTTGAAGCACAGGTTGTAGGTGGTAGGGGGCAGGCGGTAGGGGAAAACCTACAACCTACTACCTACAGCCTACAACCCTCTGTTCCCATCGATCTGCTCTTCGACAATCACGTCGTGGAACTCGAGGAATGCCGTCGGTGGGCGAATTCGGATGCGGGGCAAGTGGCGCATCTGGAAAATCCCGCGGGGTTTGCGAATGTGCGGGCTCATGCGGAGGCGCATTTGCGGGCGATTGGGTTGGCGGCGGCGAATGCGACGGTACCGTCGGCGAGCGCGAAGGCCGCGCAAGCAGGGAAGACTGAGGAGCCGGAGCCCTAGCGGGATGGGCACTAGGCTCTCCGGCCTTGATTTTCTGAGTGCCAGCCGAGAGAACGCCGTACAGGCTTAAATCCTGTGCCGCTGCTTGATTGAATTTTCGGAGGTATATTTCCATGCCGATTATCAATGGCCGCTACTACATGAACCCGCAGTGCGGAACAGACTTGGAAAGGGCGCACCGCCGATGATGAGGTCGCTGGCGACAACAAAGCGCAACAACCGTCCTGGCTGGATCACTTCCTGGGCCTGGTTCCCACAGATGACGAGCAGAAACAAATCGGCCAAGTCGGTCGCAATTCTAATGCTATATTTCATGAGATATCCGGGGGCGCGGATCCGTACGAGGCTGCGGTACAGAATCAGAGTGACAAACCGGTCCAAAAGAACAGCGCAAAGAATGAAGACCAGCAAACTCCACCGAACACTGCTGCCACGGCCGAAAAATACAATGGCAGCACCGACTGGGCCTTTTCTGCTAAAAAAGGAGCATTCCCTCCCAACACGAATAAGTGCAACGCTTTCGTGGGAGATGTTACAAAAGAAGCGGGCGCTCCGGCATCAGTCATCGGCAGTGAGGGGAAATCACGCTATCCGTTAGCGGCTGAATGGGCCGACAAGAACACCAAAATTACGAATTGGCGGATGCTGGGGAATGGCGAGACGCCACATGCCGGAGACGTGGCAGCCTACAAGATGCAAGGTGGAGGAGCTTCTTTCTCAGGTCATTCGGGCATCGTCGTCTCTGTTGACGCGAATGGGACAGTTCATGGCGTGGCTGCGCATCCAGACGTCGTTGGGCCTGAGGACAAGTTCCAGCCCGATAGCAAGCAGCACAGTGTAGTTTTTCGGAGGTATACAGGAGGCCAATAATGGTGACGATGAGTCCGAGGTTCGTTGCGGTATTCTTGGTTGGTGCAATGGGGATATTCTTCCCCTTGCTGCACCCTCACACGAATGACGACGTGGCACAACATTCACCGCCCACGCTCGTGCGACTTGACAAGGCTCCGCACGGAATCGCCTATACGGTTGACTCCAGGCGTACTGGCTCGACTGCCACAACGGACATCCTGTACGTCCTCAACCAGGTGAAAAGTGAGCGCGGCTCGATAGCTCCTGTGGTTGTGATTGTCGACCCGCGCGTCTCGATTACCGATATTTGGAACTTCGATGGGATAGCGGGAAAAGCGCAACTCGACAATCTTCGCTACTTTGTCATTAACCGTGAGTCGGGAGTTATGTCGGAACTGAAGTGGGGCCCTACGGTGCCCATCTCGACAAATCCGAACTAAGGCCAAATAAATTCAGGGAGACAGCCATGAGCAGTGGAACACAAGTGGATTTGGATTGGCCGGGAATGGATGCAGGGCCGGATGCGGGCGCTGGTGGAACGGCGCTTGGGGCGAATGGGGCCGGCGCGGCGAATACGTCGCGGATGACGGACGAAGAAATTCTGGGGATGGATTCGGTAGGACAGACACTCTTGTCTGTCCCTGAAAGTGCGGCGGCGGGCGGCGGGGCGAAGGATACTTTTGAAAACGAGAAAGACGCTGCGGCTGCGCCGCAGGGACAGACAGGAGTGTCTGTCCTACAACAGATGCCGGCCTGGATGCAGGCAGTGGCGGCGGATCCGAAACATGCGGGCGAGGCGCAGCAGCTTTGGCAGGAGCATCAGGCGTTTCGCGCGGCGTTCTCTTCGGCGGAAGAGGCGCGGACGATGAAGGAATTGTTGCCGGGGGGCGCGCAGGAAGTTCTCGCGCTGCGGGAAGCGGCGCAGGAAGTTAGTTCGCTGCGGCAGAGCGCGGCGTCGATGCAGGAAGCGGCGCAGTCGGTGGACCGGATTGATGCGGCGATTTTTTCTGGGGATGCGCGGGCGCAGTCGGAAGTGGTGGCGGAGATGGCGCGGGCGAATCCGGCGGCGTTTCGGTCGATGTTTGCGGAAGCGGCGAAAGTGCTGGCGGGGATGGGGGCTGGAGGCAGGGAGGCAGGGGGCCGGGAGCAGGGAATCGAAAACCGCCGGCAAGATGCCGGCGCCACGAATTCGGCCGCGGGCCACGACACGAATCACGAATCGCAAATCACGAATCACAATTCACAGGCTACGAATCACCAGTCACCAGTCACCGGTCACCAGTCACCGGGTTTCGATCCTGCTGCGTATGCGTCCTTTGAGCGCTCCACGAACGAGACCGTGGCGCGGGACGTGCGCGGGTCGATCGGGGACACGCTGTCGCGCGTGCTTCCGGAGGGAGTGGCGGATGGGGCGGCGCGGCGCATTGGCGAGGATATTTTCAACGAAGTGCATCGGGCGCTGGCCGCGGATCGCTCGCTATCCGAGCAGGTGGGAGAAGTGTTGCGCAACCGGAGATTTGGGAGCGGCGAGCAGCAGCGCGTGGCTTCGCTGCTGGCGGGGCGGGCCAAACAGCTTGTGCCCAGCGTGGCGCGGCGCGTGATTGGCGAATGGACCAGCTCGGTACTGGGGACTGCGCGGACCAAGGCGGCGCGGCAGGCCGCGGCGGCTGCGCGCGTCGATATCGCCGCGCCCGGCGGATCGCTGGATTCGATGCCGCTGCGCGCGATGTCCCCGCGCGAAGTGAATTATGCGTCGATGAGCGACGATGAGATTTTAGGGATGTGACCGCGGACACTCGAAGAAATGAATCCACAGATGAACACAGATAAACACTGATAATGACATGAACCCAGCGCAGGAAGAGGGAGTAAGGCGGGGAATAACTTCGACTCTTCTCTATTCTCTTTAGATTTTATCTGTGTTTATCTGTGTTCATCCGTGGATAATTCGGAAATACTCCGTGTTTCCTTGACCGCAATTTTATACCTGCACTTGTAATTCAATTCATACATACGTTCATTCATAAGGAGCAATCATGGCAGCACAAAACAACGCGCAGACCATCGCGTTGCAACTGGAGAAGGTGCGCGACAAAGTGCCCCTGCTCTACGAGCGCGACGATGTTCTGCTTAGCATGATCCAGTCACGCGGTGATGTGGAAAAGGTCAGCTCGCGCAACATGCGGCTGCCCTTGCAGTTAGTCCCCGGCGGAAAGGCCGGAAGCTACAGCGCCGACGGCGGCGATCTGGGGCGCGGAACGGGCTCGACGTACGACGTCGCGCAGGTTTCGCCGATCTTTTTCCGGTTCGCGGTGGAAATCACGAAGCTCGTGGAATACGCCTCGAACGCCCGGGAAAAGGCCATCGAAAACGCCGTGAAGCGCGAAATCGCCAGCGGTATGAGGCAATTCCGCGCATTTCTCGACAAGGTAATTCAGACGGCTGGAAACGGCGTACTGGGAACGATCAGCGCGATCAACAGCAACACGTTCACGATGACGATTCCATCGGGCGCGGCGCTGGTGTACGTGGGGCAGACGATCCAGATCTACGATCCGACGCTAACCACCAACCGCAACGTTGCCGCCAGCGTGGTTTCCAGCGTGACCGCGGCCGACCCGATTTCCTCGACGCAAACCATCACCGTGGACAACGTTCCCGCCGGCACCGCCGTCAACGACTTGATCGTTCACGACGGATTGACCGGCGCCAATCCCGTGTCGCTGTTCGGCATCAAGTATCACCAGAACAACGCCACTACCGGAACCTGGCTGAACCTGAACCGGGCCACCTATCCACAACAACTGCAAACTCCGCGCGTGAACGCCGCGAATTCGGCTTTGGTTCCCGGCCACGTGCGCCTCGCCATCAACAAAGTGCGCAAAGCGCTGGGCATCAACCAGCTCGGCAAACTCATCGCCTACACCAGCGTCGAGCAGGAACACGCCTGGGAAAATCTGGGCATCACCATCAGCCAGGTGATCAAGGAAGGCGCGGGCAGCCGCGCCAACGACCTTGACCTGCTGTTCTCGGGGAAGAAGACGATGTCCGGCATACCGATCAAGTCTTCGGTGAACGCCGATCAGACCCGCGTGGATTTCCTGGACCTGTCGCACTGGGGCCGCGCGGTGATGAAGGATATCGATTACTTCGAGGTCGGCGGACAGACCGTGTTCCCGATCTATGGCGCGAGCGGCGGCATTGCGGCGTCGTTCATTTTCTACTTCGACACCGGATTCCAGGTGTGGAATGACTCTCCGCGCAGCGGCAGCTACGTTGATGCTTTGGCGCGGCCCAGCGGATACTAGGATGGTTGCTCGTGGGGGCACGGCGGTGCCGTGCCTCTGCGGGCAGACTCCTAACCGTGGTACAATGGATCCATGAGTAAGGAACAGCTTCGCGCGCTTCGGACGCTTGCAGCTAATGCTCGCAAGTATACCCCGCGCATCGAAAATAAACTTCGCAAGGCCGGGATCAAGCCCGACCCCGCCTTGGTGTATGCGGCCGCGAAGTATTACGAAGCGCTCGACCGCCTTGCCAAAGCGTAAAGTTCTCTCTTGCATGTTCTCTGCGCAGTACGTGCAGTACATTCATGACAATTTGGTTATGGTCATGTGGCCCGATTCCGATTCAGTGAGATCTGGAGGATGCAGAGATCTTAACCTTTTGGAATCTGCCGTTGCCCGTCCGTTTCAATCCGCTTTCGGAGTGGATGCTTATCCGACGATTTTGGACAAGGCCGTTGCACTCTTTCATTCTCTCAACTCGAACCACCCCTTCCATGACGGCAACAAGAGAACTGCAATCATTGCGCTGGATGACTTCTTGGTTGCGAACGGCTATCTGCAGGACCTGACCGTGGTCGAGGTCTACAACTTGGCTATGCAGACCGCGTCTTACAATGAAAGAGGCATATCCCACGAAGAATCACTGCTCGAAATTAAGAGGGCTCTTACGGAAGTGCTAATCCCCTTGTCGGCATTTAGAAAAGGAATGGGGTCGGACCCGCTGTTGCAACAAATGTACAAGGATTGCATGACGGTGCGACGTCGAGTCAGGAATAATCCTTTAAATCGGCTCGTTTGATCCTAAGCCTGCCATCAATCCCTCGTATATAGATCTGCTAACCAATCGCGAATCATTGCAAATAAATTAGAGGGATTAGCAGTCCCTCTTCGGCCGCCTGTGCCGTTGCAGCGCGAGCAGCGACCAGTCCCAAAGCAGAGAACGCATTTTGCAACCAACGTTTGTCACATTCCATGACAGCCCGCGCACTTCCCGTCGCCTGGACTGTCGCAAGCTCCGCATCGACCACTGCTTGGCATGACTTGCAGTATGACTTTCTGTTTGTCAAACCTCAATGATTTTGGTGATTCGAGAAACGCATGAAGCGCCTGCAGACGTCGCGCGGGAACTCTTGCTGGCGGGCGGAATGAACCGGTTTGAGGAAGCAAATTACCGGGCGGTGTGGGGATGGTCGCGGCTGGATTGGATTGGGGGGAAGTGGGAGGACCGCAGGGCGGATGGGACGCTGGTGCGGGAAGTGATTGAGCTGCGGCGGGAGCCGAAATATTTGCCGCACGAGCGGTGGCACATTGAGCGGTGGATGCCTCCGGAGAGTTACGGTTCGCCGGAGCAGTGGCACGCGGAAACTTTGGAAGTGGCGGATGGGCGCAGCATTGCGGCGCTAGGGCCTTATCCTTCGCGCGGGGATTATGAGCATTGCTTCACGCTTCAGGGGCCGGGCGGGGAATTTGTACAACTTACGCCGGCGGCGGCTCGGCACATTGCACGCGCGATCGAAGCGAGCCGCGGCGTATCGCGCGCCAGGGGCAGGGAAGCGCTCGAGGATCGGACGCGGCGCGAGGAACGCGAGTATGACGCGTATGCGGAAGCGGTTTTGTCTTAGCCGGAAACAAATTGAATCCACAGATGGACACAGATAAACACTGATAAAGACAAGAGCGAGGAAAAATCTAATGATGGATTGAGACCCGTGCGGTCCTTTCCTTATCAGTGTTCATCTGTGTGTATCCGTGGATTACTCGGAATTCAATCAGGAGAAAAACGAAATGAGCAGTGAAATCGCGGTGATTGCCAATATCACCAACCAGTGTTTTTCCGCGCAGCGCACGTACGGGACGTATCAGGTGGCAGGGTGCGTGCAGGGGCAAGCCTGCGCGGTGACGCCCATTCTGGCGCGTACGGCGGTGATGGACTACGGCGACAAGCGCACGGTGCCGCTCGCTATTTCGGCGTGGGAAATTGCCAACGACCTTTGCCGGGAAATTAACTCCGACGCGGGCGAGCGGAGTTTCCTGGGAGTTTTCGTGTGCGCGGGAAGCGCTCCCACCGAGCAGGAGTTGAGCACGGCGCGAGAGCAGCTCGATCAATTTTACCGCGCGCTGGTGGCAGCGGCGGACCGCGAGTGGGAACGGTCGCACTCGTACTTGTTCATCAACGATTTGCAGAGGCGCGCGGCGGCGAGTCTGGGCCTGCAGAAGGAATGGTTTACGAACACGCCTGGGCCGGCCGCGGAGTGTCCGGGGTGCGGCGAGCGCGTGAAACCGGGCGTGGCTGTGTGCCGCGTGTGTCATGCGATTTTGGACAGGGAAAAAGCGCTGGCGCTGGGTTTGATTCAGCCTGTGCCTGGCGCGGCGGGCGGCGACGGGAGAGTGGAACGGCCGCTGACGGGGAAGAGGTAGTGGTAGGACAGGCACTCTTGCCTGTCCGGTTTTCTGTGCGGCACCGAGCATCTAAACCGACAGGCTGAAGCCTGTCCTACTGGGGCTTGCGGCCTTGGACGAAAGTTTACTTGAGGAAACGATGGAAATGAGCAAACTGATGAAACGATTTCTCGGATTTGTGGCGACGGTCTTGTTCGCGAGCACATTTGTTTCGGGCGACGCGTTCGCGCAAGGGTCGCGCAAGGACGACGTTGTGTTCAACGCGCAGGGGCGGCCGATGGCAGGCGCCAGCGTGCGCGTATGCACGGCTTCGGCGACTGGGCAGCCATGCTCGCCGCTCGCGCTGATTTACTCGGACCCCGCGCTCACGCAGGCGCTGGCGAATCCGCTTTCGGCCGACGGCCTGGGAAACTACACGTTTTACGCCGCGCCGGGGCGCTACGAAATCGAAATCAGCGGGCCGGGAATCATTACCAAGCAGCTGCCCAATGTGATCCTGCCGAGCGATCCGAGCACGCCGACGTTCACCACGGTTACGACGACCAGCGGCATTTCGGCGTTTTCTCTTTCTCTCACGGGCAATCTGACGGTGAGCGGGTCGGCATCGGTGGCCGGAACGCTGACGGTGGGCGGCGCGCCTGTACCTTCGGCGGCCGCGGACAATCAATGGTCGCAATCGCAGCGCTTCAAGGGGCCGATTCCGTGGCGCGATTTCACGGCGTACATGCCGGCGGGCGGATGCTCGTCGAGCGCGACCGACGCGGGCGCGAATACCACCGGCACGATCAACGGCGGATCCGCGACGCTGTTGCTGGCCGCGGCTTCGGACTTCAAGAATGGTTGCGGCATTGCGGTGCTGCACGCCGGGCCGGTGGCGACGCTGAATACTCCGCCGTCGAGCATTACACTTTCCTCGATCAGCCGGAGCGGATCGTCGACCGTGACGGTGGTCAGCAGCGGCTCGCATGGCCTGGTGGTCGGCTCAGGTACTGGGTTGAACCAGGGCGTGCAAGTGTCGGGCTGTTCGATTTCCGCGTACAACGGGACGTTTCCGATTCAGACCGTCGCCGATTCCACGCACTTCACCTACACCGCCGGAAGCAGCGCGACCGATTCTCCCACGGGCTGCACGGTCACAGGGACGTTTGGATACGCGCACGGCACGGTTGGCTCGACGACGTACCATTACAAAATAATTTCCGTGGACGCGAGCATGGGGTATTCGGCGGCGTCCACCACACCTGTCACGATAACCAACGGAAACGCAACGCTCACGAAGTACAACTACAACCACGTGATGTGGCCGCAGGTTACCGGGGCTTTTGAATACGTGATCTACAGCGACCTGGGACTGGGCGGGGCGTACAGCTGCGTGGGAACCGCGTTCACCAACGGATATTCCGACCGGGGTCTCCCAATGCCGTGCCCGGCGTTTGCGCCGGCCACGCCGCCGGCCAGCGCCGGCGCGCAGACGCTGAACACCACGATCGTGAACGGTGGCGGCTCCACGACTCTCACGCTGGCGGCCACCGCCACCAGTCCGGTGACGTCGCAGAACGCGTATCACGACGAATCGAGTTTCCTGACATCGTGTGTGAATGACGTGATCGCGTTCCAGGCCACTCCCATCAACAATCCGGGGAATGAATACGGCTGCTACGTTCCGCCGGGAACGTGGTGGTTCAACGGGATGCTGCCGACGGCAACCGTGTCAAACAACAACCAGACCGTCGCAATTTATGTAGCGGGGAAAACAGTTTTCCATACGATTCCCTGGTTTATTACTCGGCCGGGCTATTTCGTGAAAGGGGTTGGCGGAGGCCCGGGCCCCGCGTCGTTCCAGCAGAAAATGGGAACGGGGCTGCAAGTAGCGCCATCGTTGGGCGCTGCGGTGGTGATTGGCGCAAGCGCGACGGAATTTTCAGGATTCACGATGGGAGCGCTTTTCGGACACGGCATTGTTGTTCTGGGTGGCGCGGCGATCACACTGGATAACGACACCATCGCGGAACAGACCACCGGATCGGCCGGCGCGCCCGTGGTGGCAGACAATTCCATCCTCGGGCTGCACATGAACAACGATTCGCTGTACGCCGAAGCCACCAATGGCGGGCTGGCGTCGATTCTATTTTCGGTCACGCCGTACTCCGGGGCGTCGGTGTGCTGCGTCTACGTCAACAATCTTATTACCTACAATCACGGAGTGGAATTCAGCGGGCCGGGAGGAAACGGCACGGTCGGCGCAGGCATGGCCAGTTTTTTCTTTTCCAACTGGCTGCAAGAAAATCTGGCGCCCAGCGACAACGGGGACATCACCGTGGATTCCGGGCCCAACGCGCCGGGAGCGCCAACGTCTTTTGAAGGGCTGGGCGACATCCGCATCGACAACCTGAACGATTCGGATACGTCTGGGAATTCGGTGTTCGTGGCTGCGGGATCTTCATGGAACGTGAACAGCGTGACGCTGATGAATGTGACCACAGGAATTGTGGTGCAGTGCGCGAACAATTCGCCGTTATGCGGCTCCACGGTGAGCATTCCGGGATATTTTTCAGTTAACGGTCCGCAATTTGCCGGGATGTTTTCCAATTCCGGGACCGGATTTGAAGTGGTGAACCCTTATGGAAATGTTTCGCGTGGAAAATTGCTGCTGGCCGACACGGCTCCGGGAACGGATGTTCCCGCGTGGGCGCAACTGTTGCCGCCGATGACAAACTTCAGCGTCACCGGTACCGGGGCCGGGAGCTTGAGCGCGGGCACGTACTGCGCGCAAGCGGCCGGCAAGGATGCACGCGGTCAGGAAACGCTGCCGTCGGCGATCGCTTGCCAGACGGTCGGCGCTTCAAGTTCGATTTCTTACCAGTGGTTTCAGGGCCTGAACACGGCGTATTCCGGGTTCACGTTTTATTACTGCACAGGCGCGAACTGCACGCCCAACCAGAAAATCACGGGCCTGGCGCCGGGCGGGGATCCGGTCACGTACACGTTCACGTCCGCCTCGGGAAGCGGGGCGAGCCCGAACACGCAGGGGCAAGCGTATCTTTCGTGGCTGGGCTGGGACTCGACCAGCGCGATGTATTCGTGCTTCTTCTGCACGGCAGCGGGCGGGCATACGGACTTTTGGCCCGTGGGTTTTGGATTGATTCCAACGCCGAACGTGGGCGTCAATCTGTTCACCAAGCTGGGAATTCGCGTGGGCACGCAATATCAGGCGAGCGAGGGCTCGGCACCATCGGGCGTTGCGGGCGTCGATCTGCTGTATGCGGATTCGACGTCGCACCGGTGGAAGATGATCAACAACAACGGCACTGCAGCGCTGGTGGGAGGCGTGGGCGGCACATTGGTCAGCGGGAATGCCGTCAAGGCGGACGAGAACCTGAATCTGGTGGACGCAGGAGGCCCTCCGGCGCTGGCGGGATCGACGGCGTGCGCGTACCAGGGGCCGGCATCGGCTGTCCAGGGCACGGGCGCAGCCGCGACGTACTACACCTGCACGATTCCGGCGGGAGCGCTGGCGGCTGGAGCGGGCGTGAGGTTCACGGTCACGTCGCAGCACACGACCGGCACGGCAAGCGTCTCTTACAACTTGTCATTCGGTGGGACCGCGACGACTGTGGCAGCGCCGGCCGGATCGGCGAATCAGTTGGAGGAAATCACGTTCACCGTGCATAACGCGGCGGGCTCGCAGACTACACAGAACATTGTCACGGTGGGCCAGGACAGTGCCGCGGGAAACAACTCGATCAAGTACAACACGGCGGCGGTGAATACGGCGAATGCGGTGGTGGTGAACGTGCAATTCAATGTGGCGTCCACCGATTTTGTTACGCCGCTGAGTTTTGTCACCGAGATGCTGGCGCCATGAGAATTGCGACAGCGTACTTTGCGGTCCGCACTTCCAAAACCTGCTGATCTGACGGAGCGAACATGTCCATCTGGGAAACCTGGCTGAGGGGAATTGCCGCGGCCGGAATCGCGGGCGGAGCCAACGGCGTCATCACGGGGTTCGCGGCGGTGGGAATCGACCCGGCGCATTTCAATCTGGAAGCCGGGCTGCATCCCACGTTGGCCATTGCCGGGGTGAGCGCGGGAATGTCCGCGATCATCGGGGTGGCGGCGTATTTGAAGCAGTCGCCGTTGCCGGGCGGGTCGTGATTCGTGAATCGTGATTTGTAATTCGTGAAGAGCAAAACCTTCGCGGAATTTGCATGCTTCACGAACCTCAACAGTTCGCTCCTGAACCGCGATTCACAAACCGCGGAATACAAATCACGAATCACGAATCACAAACTACGAGACACAAGGAGCCATCATGCCAGTTGTCGGAACAACCGCTTATAACACTGCCGGGCAGATCACGGCGCTGGTGCGTTCGCTGTTGAATGATGCGGCGGGGAATCTGTTCACCGACGCAGTGCTGCTGCCGTACGTGAATTCGGGGTATCGCAAAGCGCAGCGCGCGCTGGCCAATATTCAATCGGGATCGTTTTTGACCGACAACGTTCTGCTGACGGTGCCGGCGGTGACGGCGGTGGACGCGTCGGCGCAGGTGTCGATCACGGACGCGACCGCGCCGCCCAATCAGTTGCCGCCGGACCTGCTGGTGCCGGTGAAACTATGGGAGCGCGTTAATGGCAGCTCCGACGATTTCATCGAGATGACGGACCTGACCGACCACGACGGGTTGCCTTCGGAGCCGCAGTCGCAAATGCTGCGTTACTGGGAATGGCGCGCGGACGGATTGTATTTCCTGGGAGCGACGCAGGACACGCAGATCCGGCTGCGCTATCAGAAATCGTACCCCGACCTGACCGATGCGACCAGCCCGGTGCTGATCCGCAACGCGCAGGAAGCCCTGGCCTATGCCGCGGCGGCCATGGCGGGAGCCGCGCGCGGCGCTCCGCAGGCCGAGCGCTGGGACGCGGCCGCGGCCGACGCGCTGGAAGATTTGATCGTGCGCGCCGCGCAGCGCGAGCAGCAGACCGGACGGCGCCGCCGGCCGTTTTCCTCGCGCGCAGGATTTTCGCCTCTGATTTGATGTTTTGCCGCGCGCAGAACAAGAGAAAACCTAATCCACAGATGCACACAGATGAACGCTGATAAGACCAAAGGGAAAGCAAATCAGGGTTGAACGCGCGAAGCTGATTGTCCCAGGTTGGTTTTGCAGTTCTTTCGTATATCTGTGTTTATCTGTGTTCATCTGTGGATTCCAGGCTGGCTCTGTTCTTCCGCGCTATTTCACTACGATTGGAGAAAATATGGCACTCGCAATTACCATTGCTGATATCGACGCAGTCGCGGCCAACATTTACGTGTTTGGGACGCTCACTGCTTCGGGAAATTACTCGACCGGCGGAGACACGCTGGATTTCACGACTGTGGCATCGCAAATTGCCGCGAGCCAGGCGCCGGTGCAAATCTGGGTCGGAGGATCGACCGGAGACGCGTATTCGTGGGTCAAAGGCGCCGCGCTCAATAACCAGAAAGTGAAGATCAACACCGCGTCGAACACGGAGCTTGCTTCCGGGGCCTATCCGGCGCGCATTACCGGGGACGCGAGCATCCAGTTTGAAGCGGTGTTCAACAAGCTGATTTAAGGGCGGTCGAGAGTCGACAGTTGAGAGTCGAGAGTCTCAATTGATCTTGTCAGGGGATGGCGGACTGATTCTTGGGCGGAACACCTGGCGCTGGACTCATAACTCTCAACTCTAAACTCTCGACTACCTGCACTTCCATTTCAAATCTCACATTTCAGAGCTGACATTCCCCTATGAGCATTGCAGGCACAATTGATGCGCCGCTGGATTTGTTCGGCGGGCTGGTGACGGACATGGCGGCGGCGGATTTGCCGCAGGGCGTCTCGCCCGATTGCCAGGACTTGGCGTTTCTTCCGGGCGGGGTGAAGACGCGGCCGGGGTTGGCGGCGGTGTTTTCGCCGATCGTTTCCGGCGGCGGCAATCCAACCGTCAATTACCTGAAAACATTTACGGCGCCGAATCTTGCCCAGACGCTGCTGGCGTTGGATTCGTCCGGGACGCTGTGGGGGGAAACCGCTCCGGGCGTGCTGTCGCAGATCGCCGCCGGGATCGTGCCGAATTCCCTGGCAAGTTCGGCGTCTTTGTTTGGCCGCGAATACATGGCGGTGCACGACGGCAACTTCGGCGCGGACGTGCCGCGGCAGTATGACGGGACGAATTTCGATCGCGTGAGCCAGTGCGGGCCGGGCGCGGGCGTCACGGCGGTGGCGGACGTTATCATTGGGATCCCGGCGATTTCGCGAACGTCCAACGTGGTGACAGTCGCGACCAGTTCGCCGACGGGGATGCTTCCCACCGATCAGGTGACGATCGCCGGGGTTACCGACGCGAGCTTCGACGGAACTTTTCCGATCGCGTCGGTGATCGATTCGCTGCACTTCACGTACGCGCAGACCGGCGTCGATGCATCGTCCAGCGGAGGCACGGCCGCGCCGGTCGGATCGCTTTCCGCGGGCGTGCATCAGTGCGTCGTGATTTTTGTAACGAGGCAAGGGTATCTCACGCGGCCATCGGCGCCGGTGTCTTGGACGTCGGCAGGGAATTGCCGGGCGCAGATCACGGGGATTCCGGCGGTGGGGACGGTGCCGAATGTGGTGGCGCGAATCCTGGCGTTCACGGGAGCGGGCGGCGACAATTTTTTCTACACCACGGGTCTGAATGGCGCGCCGCAGATGCAGGTGAACGACAATTCCGCGTCGACGTTCGTCGCGGATTTTTCGGATACGGCGCTGCTGGCAGGAATTTCGGCGGACCCGCTGTTTAATCTAGTGGAACTGGGCGAATGCGCGGGCGTGATCGGATACGCGGATCGCCTGTTCTGGTGGGGCGAACGGAACAAGCAGAATAATTGGGACAATCTCACGTTTGACGGCGGGTTCGGTTCGGCCAACACCGTGCCGCTCGGATGGACGCCGGACGCAACGTATTTCGCCGGGGGCTCGGCGGACTCCACCATCAACGCAATCTGGGGCGGAGCCTATTCGATCCTGGGCGACGGCGTGACGCCGACGCGCGGGCTGATCTCGCAGTCGGCTGTGCTGGACGCCAACGGTGCGCCGCGCCTGCTGGCCAACACGCCGTACTCGGCGCGCGTGCGCGTGCGCATGACCGGAGCGCTCACGCAGGGAACGCTGCACGTGCATTTGTTTTCCGCGTCCACCACTCTTTCCACGACGGGCGTCGCCGCGCCTGCCGCGCAAGTTTCCCAGGGCGCCTGGACGGAATTCATCGCGCCTATCACGCCGCCCGGCTCGCTGCTGTCGATTCCCTCAGACCTGGTGCTGCGAGTTTATGCCGACGGCACGCCGAACGACGACGCGGGATTTCTGGTCGAGAATATCGAAATTTTTCCCACGGCCACGCCCTACAACACTTCACTGGTGCGCGCATCGTTCGCCGAAGACCCGGAAAGCTACGACGGCGTCAGCGGATTCATGAGCGTGTCGGAAGACGACGGGCAAGCGGTTCGCGCGGCGTTTCTGCTGCGCGAGAATCTGTACCTGGTGAAGGACCGGTCGATTTACGTCACCTCGGACGACGGCGTGAACGAGCCGGCGTCGTGGACCATCAACGAGGTGTCGGTGACCGTTGGCACGCCGTCAGTAAACGGCGTGGACACGGGAGAAGACTGGGCGGTAATCGCCGGGCGCTCCGGAATGTACGTTTACGCCGGCGGCGAGCCGATCAAGATTTCGCAGGAAATTCAGCCGCTGTGGGACCAGATCAACTGGGCGGTGGGAAAAACGATCTGGGTGCGCGTGGATACGCGAAACAAGCGCATTCTGTGCGGCGTGCCTCTGGGCGCGGCCACTTCGCCCAACCGCATCCTGGTGATGGATTACCGCAGCCTGTCCGACGCCGGCGAAATCGCGTCGCTGGGATCGGTGCTGTTTTCTTCACTCTCCGGAAAGCTGTACGCGGTGGGCCGCTCGCGCAAGTGGTGCCCGTGGAACATCACGGCGAATTCCTGCGCGCTCGCCGAACGCGCGGACGGCACCGCACAGGTCTTCCTGGGCAACGGCAGTGTGGGCGGCGCGGGCAATGGAAAAATTTATCAGCTCTCGGACACGCAATTTTCCGACGACGGCGCGCCCATCAATTCCTACTACACGACGTATTTTTTCCTGAGCAACGATCTGGAACAATCCTACCAGGTGCGCGCGCACCGGAAATTATTTGTGTACCTCTCGCTGTACGTCGAAGGCGCGGGAAATTTGAACCTGGGGGCATTTGTCGCCAACGAAGCGTATCCCGCGTCGCTGGTGCCGCTGCCGCTATCCTCGCCCGCGCCGAAGGATCTGGAACTGCCGATCAATTTGCTGGGCGAGCGCGTGGCGTTCCAGGTCGGCACGAATGCGGCGGGCGCATGGTTCAAGGTCGAGCGGTTTGTCGTGTCGTTGCTGCCGGATCCCTGGGCTCCGGTGCGGGGTGGGAATTAGGTGGGACAGGCTTCAGCCTGTCTGCTTTCCACTAGACCTTGCCCACTCAAAACCCGACAGGCTGAAGCCTGTCCTGCTTACTTAAATGCTAAAAATCGGACAACTCGCGCAGATCAAGAGCGAATCGCCCTACACCTACGAGGCGCTCACGCAATTGGTGAACGGCGTAAACGCCGTGGGCCTGGCCACTGGCATCGATCCCTCGGGTTCGATCGATACGCCGGCGCCGATTGGCAGCTTGAAGGTGCTCGCGGCGGACGGTATCTTCGATCTGGCCATCACGGACCACTCCGCGGTGCGCCGCGGGATTTTTTATTTCGCGGAGTCCGATACGACGCCCGCGTTCAACAGGCCGTACGTGCATTTTCTCGGCAGTTCGCGCAACCTACGCGTGGCGATGGGCAATCTGACGCTCTATTGGCGCGCCTATTCGCAGTATCTCGGATCGGACCCGTCCGCGCCGGTCACGTTTGGCACGCCGGCGACGCCGGTCTCGGGCGGGGGAACGAGTACGGGGCCAACGCTGCAGGCTTCGCAGGGAAGCGGCACTGCGGCCGGCGGCGAGGGTGGCTCCGGGTTTGGGCGGGCGACGCGGAGCAATGCCGGGCCAGTGGTGTTGCGGTAGCGCGGGCTTGGGTGTGGCCGCTTTTTTTCATCATCGAAAGTCCAAAGCGACAGGCTGAAGCCTGTCCTACTTCATGCTTCATGCGCATCCGCGAATACACGTCGAATGATTTTCAGGCGCTGCGGCGGATGCACTCGGCGCAGGGATTCGGTTACCCGTTTCCGGATCTGGAAAGCCCGATATTCGTTTCCAAGCTGGTCCTCGAAGAAGAGTGCGAGTGCGGCGCAGGCGAAGGCGTCGAGGATGGGCGCGAACGAATCTGTCACAACTCTTCCGAGGGCGAAGGCGGCAGGGAAGTGGGAGGCAGGGAAGCAAGCAGCAGGGAATTGACCGGCCGCGATTCCCCTCCGGGATCTTCCGTGCACCCGCAATCGCGGCTGCACGTTTGCGGCGCGAAATCTTCTCGCGTCACGATGGCCATCCTGCAGAGGCTTACCGCGGAAACCTATTTGCTTCACGACCCCGCCGCCGGCACTCCCCGGCAGCGCTGGCAGAATTTTCTGGCGCTGCATGACGCGGCCCTGCACGATGCCGTCGCTCGAGGCCTGGACGATGCCCAGGCGTTTCTGCCGCCGCAAATTGCGCGCTCGTTCGGGCGCCGCCTGGCCCGCCTCGGCTGGACGCGCGACCCGTGGCCCTGCTTTTCCCGGCGCGTGTAACAGCCCAGAGTCGCCACCAGGAATCAGAAAAACTTCTGAATCCACAGATGAACACAGATAAACACTGATAAAGAAACCCGGAAAATCCATGATCTTATTTTCCTAAAGGTTTTGCTTTTATCTGTGTTGATCTGTGTCCATCCGTGGCTAATTCGGTTTTTGAATTTTCGCAAACTACGCTCCACCGGAGGTGTCCCATGGGACGCAGCGCACAGGCGCAGACACAGGCGCAGATCGACCAGCAACTCGCGCAACAAAACGCGATGAACCAGCAACTGTATTCCACAGGCCAGGGCCTTGGCTCGCAAGCCGCGGCCGGCTACCAGAATCTGACGGCCAACCCCGGTTTCACCGACACTGAAAAGTCGGCCATCACGAACGCGTCGCAGTCGGCTCTGTCGTCCGCGTTCAACGCCCTCGCGCAAAACGCCGCCACGCGCGCCGCGCGCACGCGAAACTCCGCAGGCTACGGCGAATTGATCGACTCGCTGGCGCGCACTCGCGGCCAGCAGCAGGCCAACCTCGCGCAGCAAAATCAGATCGTTTTCGGAAACGCCGCCCGCTCGGATACTCTCTCCGGCCTCTCCGGCCTTTCCGGCTTGTACGGAACGGATGCCTCGCTACTCGGCAAAACCCTCGGAATCCCGGCCTCCTTGCTGAACGCACAGGTCCAGAACTCCAGGTCCAACAATATGCAGCTCGGATTCGGCCCTGGCGGCCTTTCCTTCGGCTTCAACGGCTAAGTAGGACAGGCATCCGCCGCAGCGGACCTGTCCGCTTTTTTGCGCCACCAGCAAGAACGACCCGGATCGGCATTCTCGCAGTAACGGGTCGCCATCTTGGCACAACAACAAATTGGCAACGCACAATTTCCTGTCCCACACCATCGGCAAATAAATTCCCGCGCTTCACCCAAACCATGAACCCCTACTGGATCGTCGTCGCTTTCTCCACATGCGTGCAATTTTTCATCTTCCTCCGCTGGCTCCATCGCCGCACCCGCGACGATGAAATCCGCCGCGCCTTCATCCGCGACATGGCCATCAATCACCTGCCTCATCTGTATCATGCGTTGCGACAAATCGCCGGCCGCATGGGCCTGGAATTGAAGGAGCCGCCGCCCGTGCAGTTCCTGGAACTGAACGGCCAGGAACGCCGAAGGTGAGCCGTCAACGCTAGTTTATGCACATCGGTCGATGATTCCGTATTTTCTCTTTCACGATTCCTCCCTCATGTCCGATACCGTCCAACCCGAACTCATCGAACTCGCCCGGCGCATCGCCGCGTCCCACGGCATTGACCCGCAGTTGGTCTGCGCCGTGATCGAACAGGAATCCGCCTGGAATCCCTGGGCCGTGCGCTACGAACCCGGATTCCTTTCGCGATACATTGCACCTTTGTACACGGCGGGAAAATTCAGCGCCACGGAAGCCTATACGCGCGCGATGTCCTGGGGCTTGATGCAAGTAATGGGCCAAGTGGCGCGCGAATTCGGGCTTAAAGAGGCCTCTCTCGCCGAGCTTTGTGATCCCGTAACCGGAATGGATTACGGCTGTAAAATACTTGCAACCCGACTGGCGCGCTCCAAGGGAGACGTCGCTGCAGCGCTGCAGGCCTGGAATGGCGGCGCCAATGCAAATTACGCCGCTGAGGTTCTGGCGCGAATACGCAACTACTCCTCGAAACCTGTGGTGTAGCGCCTCCACACCCGCACATTGCAGCTAAAAGCAGCAGGGAACCGCGCTGTTGATCGCATACCATGCCGACAACTACTCTGCACCGCATTCTTCTTGCCGCCGCATTCCTTGCCCTGGTTCTGCTCGCTGACGCCTGGCGCTCCGCGCGCAATGATTCCGCACAACTTGCCGATACCCTGGCATCACAAAAAACAGCCCTTCAGCAGGCCGCCGACCACGAAAAGCAACGCGACGCGGAACTCTCCGCCGCTCTCGCCGTCATCGCCGCCCAAAAACATAAAGTGCAAACACCGCAGCAGGCCGCAGACGCGATCCCATCGGTTCTGCCTCCTCTCCCGCTCCCCATTTCTATTCACATCCCCACACTCACCCCCTCCGCCAAACCGGCTGACGATCTCCCCGCCACCATTTCCATTCCGCAACTCGACCTCAAGCCCCTTTACGACGATCTCCAGGATTGCCGCGCCGCCTCTCTGCTAGGCGCCGCCGCGCAAAAAGACCTGGCCGACGAAAGGATCCGAACCTCGGCGCTGACCCAGGAACGCGACGCTGCCATAGCCGCCGCCCATGGCGGCTCCTTCTGGGTGCGCCTGAAACGCCAAGCCAAATGGTTCGCCATCGGCATCGCCGTCGGAGCTGCCGCAACCGCCGTCGCACACCGCTGATGATTGTCCATTGTGCAAGGCACCAGCGCCGCGCGAACAGTTCAGGGGCGAAGAGCCGATGCCCCAGTTTCTACGAATATGCGGGAAGCTGCGATCAAGATCTTCGGGACGGGATCGCCGCAGGTCACCGCGCGTGGAGCGCAGCCAAGGGACGCGACAAAATCAATTGATCAATAAAGATGAGGGGGCAGGAGACCGGCACGCCCGAGCATGCCAACACGTCTTTGCAGCAGGTCTATCTTGCATAGCACAACGGGCAGTTCCTGCGGTCGGCCGCGGAAATGGAAGATAGTCACCGGCGGGTACAAAGCACACAGTAATTCCGAAATGCATTCCGGCTGAACAGCGAGCGGCTCGGCGGGAACGCCTGGATGATGCGCTAAGACAGTCGGTCGTTTCCGCGCAGGCCCAAAACCGGAAGTACATATCGGCGCAGGACGCGGTAGTGGTGCGTGAATGGCAGGAGTTGCGATCGACAACGATTACCAGGAGTGGAAGCATCCCTGGAAAGAGACCTCTACAACCGCGGCGCGACCGTCAGCGGCACTGAATCGGCCACAGCAGTTTCGGATTGCGCCTGCGCCGCGCCCTAAGAGGCGCGGCACGAAGCGCAGCGCAGGGCCCTGCTTTGGCCGAAATCCGAAGCAGAACAAAGCAACTAAAGCAAAACCACAAGAGAGAGATAATTCCAATGAGATATGGAAGTGGACATTTTGAAGCGGCGTGACACCCCACAAAGAATCATTGACATTAGTAGCCCGATAAGCTATACTATGTTTAGTATATGGATTTCGTGAATTGGATGTACTGGTGAATTTGGGGTTGGTCTGGGCCTACTACGCGGCGGGCGTTTATGAATGTGGTGGGGGTGGCGGTGATGTTTAGGGCGTGGCCTTCGGTTATGGAGGCTTCTATTTGGGATTTGGTTTCGGGGGCGGCCATGCAGGTTCGGTAGGTGTCCATGTTTAGGCCTTGTTGAGAGGCCATGTCTGTCAGTTTATCCCATACATTTGAGGGTGTGATTAGGTCCTGGGCGTCGAAGATGGCGTTGTGAATTTTCCAGAAGGCGGCGGGGTTTTGCTGGTAGGTGCACCGGGCGGCGATTGCGGCGGTCATGGCCCAGGGGTGGAGGTTGGTTAGGGGAAAATCTTTGTAGACCAGGCGGACGTCGGGGTTGGAGGCTATGAGGTCGCGGAGGATCGTGTCCAGGGCGCGGCAGGAGGGGCACTCGAAGTCGGCGAATTCGATTAGGGTGATTTTGGCGTTTTCGGGGCCGATGGAAGGGGAGTTCCCTATGTGGAGTTTGGAGCGGATATCGGCGAAGGGGTCGATGGTCATGTCGGTGAGTTCGCCGCGGACCAGGAATTTGCCGGTTTTGTCGACGTAGACGGTGGCGGTGTCGGACTGGCCGTCGGTACCGACGGTTACGGGGACCTCCAAGAGGTCGGGGATCAGGGAGGGTTTGGGCGTGCCTATTTTCAGGTCAAATGTGGGGCCCCAGGCGTAGAGATTTCTTAGGTACTGTTCGAGGCGGGCTTCCAGTGAATCGGGCTTTGGTTTTGTTTGGGACGCGGGTGCGGCTGCGGCGGTTGGCGCGGGCTTCGTGGAAGTTGCGGGATCTTTTCCCTGGGGGGATTGCGCGGGGGTGTGGCGCGCCGATGCGGTCAGGGATAGCAATGAAATTAGAAGGATCTGCGCAAAAGTTCTGTTCAGCGACACGGCGGTGCTCCTCTCAAGGGGCGAATTTTTGAACGATTGGGAATGGGCGGCCCAAGCCGAACGCGCGGGACGTTATTTTTAGTCCTGGCGGGGCCTGGCGGCGCTTGTATTCGTTTTGATCGACTTTCCGGGCTATGGAGCGGACCAGGGAGAGATCGTAGCTGTATAGGTCCGCAATTTCGTTTGGGCTTTTCACATCCTCAATATACGCCTTCAGAATACGGTCTAATACCTCGTAGGGCGGCAGGGAATCCTGGTCTACCTGATTGGGGCGGAGCTCCGCGGACGGAGGCTTCGTAATGGATGCGAGGGGGATCAGTTCCCTGCTCTGATTGATCAGGTCGGCGATGGCGTAGACCATGGTTTTGGGGACGTCCGAGAGCATGGCGAGGCCGCCAGCCATGTCTCCGTAGAGTGTGCAATAGCCCACGGCCATCTCGGATTTATTTCCGGTGCTCAGGACCATCGATCCGAATTTGTTGGACAGGGCCATCAGAAAATTCCCGCGGACGCGGGCTTGGAGATTTTCCTCGGTGACGTCCGGGGGGCGGCCTTGGAAGGCGCCGGCCAGGGATGTCTTGTAGGACTCGAAGACGTCCGTGATGGGCAATGTCAGGAATTCGATGCCGAGGTTTTCTGCCAGTTTTTTTGCGTCGGCGCGGCTTCCTTCGGAGGAAAAGGGGCCGGGCATGGAGACGCCGAGGACGTTATCCTGGCCAAGAGCGGCGACGGCGATGGCGGCGACGACTGAGGAATCAATGCCGCCGCTAAGGCCGACGACGACTTTTTGAAAACCGGATTTGCGGACGTAATCGCGAGTGCCACAGACCAGGGCTTGCAGGGCCAGGGCGAGTTCGTCTTCCTGTTCCTGGTGCAGATCGCCCGTGTTTGTTTCCGTATCGAATATCACCAAATCTTCGGAAAAGGAGCCTGCCTGAGCGGCGATGCGGCCGTCGGGGAGGACGACGACGCTATCGCCGTCGAAGACCAGGCTGTCGTTGCCGCCGACCTGATTGACGTAGATCACGGGGCGGGCATGATTTTTCGCCAGGGCGCGCAGCATGTCGAGGCGGAGCGAACGTTTGTCGATCGTGTAGGGGGAGCCGGAAATGTTGATGAGCAGCGAGGCGCCCTTGGCGACGAGTTCGGCGACGGGGTCGCGTTCGTAGAGCGGGTTGGCCCAGAATGTTTTATCGTTCCAGATATCTTCACAGATGGTAATACCAAGCTTGCTGCCCTGGAATAGAAAAACGTCCTGGGACGAGGCGGGCTGAAAATAGCGGGATTCGTCGAAGACGTCGTAGGTGGGCAGAAGCATTTTGTGCTGGATGAATTGGACAGAGCCGTTGGCGAGCAAGGCGGCGGCGTTGGCCGCGCCTTTGCCCGTGGGGGCGGTGGAGCGGGCGGCGTAGCCGACGATGGCGGGGATGGGCAGGCGCGCGGCCAGGCAGGCCAGTTCCCTTTCGTTTTCATCTATGAAATGGGGGCGCTCGATCAGGTCTAGCGGCAAGTAGCCGCAGAGGCAGAGTTCGGAAAAAACGGCCAGGGAGGCGCCGCGTTGCTGGGCGCGCTGGGCGAAGTCCAAAATTTTTGCGGAGTTTCCGGCGAAGTCGCCGACGGTGGGATTGAGCTGGGCGAGAGCGATCTTCATGGGCTGGGTAGTAGGATACGGGGCGGGCGGGTGCATTGCAATGAGGGGCGAGTGAGGGCGACGGAGGCCAGCGGCTAAAGCCACTTTTTCTTTTGGGCTTTTTGTCGCGGCTGAAGCCGCGACCCACAAGGATTCGGGAGGTGGAATGCGTGCGGAGGGCCCTTGCGCCCTTTCAGGGCGCACCGCAGATGGACGGATGCGATCCCCGGGGCGTTGCCCCGGGCTAGTTACCGACGGCGCTTTCAGCGCCTGAAATGGTGGAGTTGGTGAATCTTTCGGAGATCCATGTCGTGGGAGTTTTCGATTCTGCACAGTAGGGCACTTGTGAGATTACTTGGCCCTGTTGACACCCTGAACAGATTCGACTGTGGGATTCGCATCGGGCACAGACCGGTGGTTGTACCTTGCCTCTGAAGAGACGAGGATTCTCGGATCCGGCGGCAATCAGGTCCGGCGGCAATTAGCCCCCGCCTCTTCAGAGGCGGGGTACAGCAATTGGATCCAGTTTGAGGGAATCTCAGCCGAGCCAGAGTACTGCTGGTACGGGTAGTGGGAATAAAAAATGGGCCTTCGCGGATGATCGCGAAGGCCCATTTTAGCGAGCGCGGTGATGCGCGCGGGACCAGCGTGATTAGACGCTGAAGGAGCTGCCGCAGCCGCAGGTGCTTTTGACGTTGGGATTGTTGAATTTGAAGCCGGCGCCTTCGAGCGTTTCGATGTAGTCGATGGAGACGCCCTCGAGATACATTTCGCTCATCTGGTCGACCAGGACTTTGAGACCGTCGAATTCATAGATGTTGTCTGTGGGATTTTCCGCGTTCTCAAAGGCCATGTGATAGCTGAAGCCGGAGCAGCCTCCGCCGACAACGGCAACGCGCAAGGCGATGGGAGAGGGATTCTGCTGGCTCATAATCTCTTTTACTTTGCTCGTCGCCACTGGGGTAACGTTAATCATTTCAGTGTTTTTCACTCCCTGCCGATTAGGGCGAGATTTGTTACAACGATATTGTACCACAGGATGCAAGCCGGGGAATTTTCCGGCGGGCGCGTGTTTCTATTTACAAGTCATTGGATGCGCGGGACGCGGGGAAAGTTCCAGGTTCTAGGTTGTGGGGGGCAGGTTGTAGGGACTTGATGATTCGGGGTTTCGACAAGGATCGAGTTTTCACCTAAGATACGGTCATCATGACGCATACCATTACGTTGCTGCCAGGGGATGGGATCGGGCCAGAGGTGGCGGAGGCTGCGCGGGAGATTGTGGAGGCGGCGGGGGTTTCGGTGAAGTGGGAGGAGTATTCGGCGCCGCTGGAGGATGGCAAGCGGGTGGGGGAATTTCCGCGGGAGCAGGCGGTGGCTTCGGTGCGAAGGACCCACGTGGCGCTGAAGGGGCCGATGGCGACGGCGGTGGCCGGGGGAGCGCCGAGCATTAACGTGGCGCTGCGCAAGGAACTGGATTTGTACGCGAATCTTCGGCCGGTGAGGAATGTGGCGGGGGTTTCGTCGCGGTGGACGGGCGTGGACCTGGTGATCGTGAGGGAGAATACGGAGGATTTGTACGCGGGGCTGGAGCATACGGTGGTGCCAGGGGTGGTCGAGAGCCTGAAGATTATTACGGAGCGGGCGTCGACGAGGATCGCTCGGTTTGCGTTCGAGTATGCGCAGAAAAACGGGCGAAAGAAAATTCATGCGATCCACAAAGCCAACATCATGAAGCTGTCGGACGGACTGTTTCTGAATTCGATTCGCGACGTGGCCAAGGAATATCCGGAGATCGAGTACCGGGAAATGATCGTGGATAACACGTGCATGCAGCTGGTGATGAATCCGGCGCAGTTCGACGTGCTGTTGCTGCCGAATCTGTACGGGGACGTGGTGAGCGATCTGGCGGCAGGACTGGTGGGAGGCCTGGGAGTGGTGCCGAGCGGGAATATTGGGGACGAGGCGGCACTGTTTGAGGCGGTGCACGGGACGGCGCCGGACATTGTGGGGAAAGGAATCGCGAATCCAACGGCGCTGGTGATGTCCGCGGCGATGATGCTGAATTATCTGGATGAAGTGGAGGCGTCGCGGCGCATTTCGGGGGCGCTGGATAAGGTGTATCGCGAGGGGAAATATACTACGCGGGATGTGGGAGGGACGGCGAGTGCGCGGCAGTTTACGAGGGCGGTGATTGGGGCGCTGAGTTAGAGGCCGCCGCGGCTAAGTTCCCATTTGTTGGGCCAGGTCGATTATGCTTTCGGAGACTACGTCGAAGTCTCCGGGGGCGGCTTTGTCGGCTATGCGGACGTGGCCGTTGCCGTATTCGGTGGGGCGATGGATGAATCCGGTTCGCAGGCCGCACTGGCGGGCGGCTTCGAGGTCGGCAGAGTGGGCGGCGCACATCATGACTTCTTCCGGTTTCAAATCTAGAAAATAATAGGCGGAGACGTAGACTTCGCGGTCAGGTTTGTAGTGGCGCGCGAGTTCGGCGCCGAGGATGGCGTCCCAGGGCAGGCCGCCGAATTTGGCGAGGCTAGCCATCAGGGCGATGTTGCCGTTGGAGAGCGGGGCGATGGTGTATTGCTTTTTCAGGCGCGTCAGGCCCTCGACGGAATCGGGCCAGGGGTGGAGGCGGCGCCAGGCGTGAGTCCAGTTGACTTTTTCCTGCTCGGTGAGGCCCGCGATTTTGTAATTCTTCAGGAGATCTTCCAGGATCATGCGGTGCAGATCGTCGAGACGGGTCCAGGGGATTTCGCCCTTGCGGACTTTTTCCATCGCGGGGTGATAACCGAGGCGCCAGCGGTCGGCGAATTCCTCCCAGTTGATTTTAAGATTTTTTTCTTTGCCCCAGGTTTTGCCTTCGGCGATGACGGAGTTGCGCCAGTCGACGACGGTGCCGAAGGTGTCGAAGACCAGGGCCTTGACGCTGGCGAGTTCGGGTTTTGGTGGCATTGGATGGCCTTTCGATTGCAGCGCAAAGGCTGGAAATTGGTCTGAAAAGGAAATGGTTGCGGCGGCCGCGCTTGCGGCGGCCAGGAATTTTCGGCGATCGAGGTTTTTTTTCATAATGCTTCCCTTCCCCCCACAAACCGAGAGGCGCGGATTGGGCCTTTGGCCTTGCGATGGTACGACGCTGGCGTGGCGGAGACAATGAAAATGGCGACGGAGCGGGTCACGGAACGACTCAACACACCGTGATTCCAATAACGGGGAAGGTTCTCGATGAAACGGCTGTCATTTTCGCCGAGGAACCCTTGTTTATTGAATTTGGATCGAAGAGGGATTCCTCACCCGCAGGAGCGGGTACGGAATGACGAAAAAAAGTAGTTTTTAGGCGGACTGTGAAACCGAGACCCACAAGCCTTATTTTTGGGAAGGCTTCCGGAGACAGACGCACGCTCATTCCGCACGTACGTCTTCGCGGACCCGCGTTGCATTACACAGGCGCAATTTCAGCGGCTAGAAATTCATGTCCACGTTGACGCTCGCGGATTTTAGGCTCTTGTCCGCCCTGCTGAAGACGAGGGAAATTCCGGCGCGCTCCAGGTTTGCGGGATTGATCATTACGGTGGTGACGGGAAATTTTGCAAGTTGCGTGCCGTCGGAGCTGGTCAGGATGACATCGTAAACTGCGTTTGGGGCCAGGACCGTCTGGAAGGCGGCCCTGCCATTCCAAAGATTCCTGGACACGATGACGGTTTCCGGACCTTTGAGATTCATTTGACCGAGGGTCACGACGCCGTCCACTGCGGACTTGCTGTCCCAATTGGCGTGGATGACGAGGTTGGTTCCGGCGGTTTGAGTTTGCGCCTGCGTGGAAAAGAGCAGGGCGAATACACACATAGCCGCAATGGATAGCAGTATTTTCACTTTTTGCCCCCTTGTAGTGACAATCAAATTCGCAGTTCGCAGGCGCATGGGGCCTGACATCGGTCATAAGACGAACTGCCCCGCTGCTCATGAAACCTGGTACAAGCGCCGGGAGGTGGGCGAGCTATTGCACGTTTCAAGAGCAGTATATGGAGGCTAAGAGGGAGCGTGCGGGACGGGCTACTGGCCCTGGGTCCAGTATTGCTCCAGGGGGTTCACACCGAATTAGCAGCTCTAATGGGCCGGATCAGGCGTGGACGGAGGGGTTTGCGGGCTTGTAGAGGAGCAGCCAGATTGCCGGCGCGGCGATGCCGAACAGGAGGAAGAGGAATCCGATCCAGGCGAGGGTATCCGGGTGGGTGCGAATCCATAGGGCGTGGCCGGGCGAGGCGATGGTTTTTTTTGAGAAGGCCGACGATCAGGCGTCATTTTACACTCGCGAATGAAATTTTACAGATGGAACTGGCGATGGAACATCAACAGGTAAACTCCGGCCCAAATTAAAACGAAGCCGGCAATCAGGCCGATAAAAAAGGCGATTGCTCCCCGGGGGTAAGAATCCTCCGCGCCGTTCAAATTTGCAGAATGATTTAATGCGGCGGCGATTTCCTTATCGCGTGCGGATGTTTTGATTTGGAACAATTCTTTGAGGATTGGGAAATTGCATGTTGGGAGAGTCCGTTGTACGTTATTCGCCAACCGGAACAACCAAGGGGAATATGCCGGTCAAATTAGGGGAGGAAATTTCATGAAGTATTCTAGTCTTGCTCGTGTTGGGGGAGTTCTGCTTTGCGCGCTATTCGTGGCTTCGGTATTTTGGGGAACTTCAGCCCAGCCGAATCCCGCCGGTCCGGGGTACCACCTGATTAAGACCGTTTCCCTGCCGCCGGGGCCGGGGACCGGAGAATATTTCGATTACATCACGGTGGATGCGGATGCGCGGCGTGTGTACATCACGCACGGGACGGAAGTAGTGGTGCTGAACGCGGATGATTACAGCGTGGTGGGCAAGATCGGGCCGTTCCAGCGGTGCCACGGGGTGGTGATCGTGAAGGGCGTGGGCAAAGGGTACATCACGGACGAAGGCCCGCAGAAGGTGGCGGTGTTCGATATCAAGACGCTGAAGATCAAAGGCGAGATCGACGTGAAAAACGACGTGGATTCGCTGATCTACGAACCGGTGAGCAAGCACATCTTCACGATGAATGCAGGGAGCAAAAACACGACGGTCATCGATCCGGTAAAGGACGCGGTGATCACGACCATCGACCTGGGACAGGGAGTGGAATTCCCGGCGGTGGACGGCAAGGGAATGGTATTCGACAACGGCAAGGATAAGGGCGAAGTGATTGCAATCGACGCGCGGACGAACAAGGTGAAGGCCAGCTGGTCCGCGGCGCCGGCTGCTTCCCTGTTCGCGATGGGGATGGACGGGAAAAATGAGCGGGTATTTACCGGAGGGCGCGATCCGCAGTTCATGGCGATGATGGACGCGACCAATGGAAAGGTGCTGCAATCGGTGCCGATCACGGCGGGAGTGGACGCGATTATTTTCGAGCCGTCAACGAGCCTGTTGTTTGCATCGACGCGCGAAGGCATGGTGCACATTTACCATGAAGATTCGCCCTCCAAGATCACGGAAATCGAGACGCTGAAGACGGAGTATGGGGCCAAGACGATGCAGATCGATCCGAAGACGCACACGATTTTCCTGTCGACTTCGGATTTTAATCCCGCGGCGGCTCCGACGGAGAAAGTTCCGCATCCGCTGCCGACGTCCAAGCCAGGGAATTTCCGGGTTCTGGTGTACGGTCGGTAGGCGGGGATAGGCAGTTGCGTTAATTGCGATCCGCTCAATCTTGCGGCTGAAGGCCGGCGGCGAGATTGAGCGGATTTTTCATGATTCGTCCGCGGCATTGAAAAGAAGGCCTGGGGAGCCAAGATGTGCATTCTGATAAGAATGGGGTACAGAAAGGGTTCTAGGGTTACATCCCCTCCGTATTTACGGCATTTCGTGTATGGAGCCGAATAAGGGCGCGGTGTAGTCTTTTGATGCTCCGACACTAACCCAACCGTTGCGGGGTGCTCCGGGGCTAGGTATGGCTCCGGAGCACTCCAGCGCCGGCTTGGCGCGGCAATTCAAATCTCCAACAAAACAAGACATTCAGGGTGCGCGGAATGAATCGTGCCTCAGGAATTTGGCGGCAAGCCATGATGCGGCACCCTCAGCAGATTGCCTGTGGCATATGGTCCATGGGTTTGAAGGATCGCCCGGAGCTACTGCAGATCGGGATGGCCGGGTGGGATGTCGGGGGGCAAGGCATCGATGGACATCAACTGATCGGTCTCATCAATCACACTCTTCATGCGCTTGAGCAATTCGCGGCGCTGTTCATGGTGTTGGCAAACTTCGAGATTATCGGAGAGTTCCTCCAATTGGCGCCTTAGGCGGTAAAGGGATTGAAGATAGGACATGGTCATCTCATGAATACCAGCAGCAACCGTCTGAAACCATAAGGGATTGCGGGTATTTGAGGCGGGGCGAAACCATTAGAAGCCTGGGAAGGCATCCGCTAGCGGGAGAGGATGGCGGTACTGTTAATGCCGCCATAGAGCTTGGCGGTGATATTGAGGGCCTGGGGAAGCCACCAGGTCTTGCGCAGGGTGGGGTGCGGCGAGTGCTTCATGCGATCGGCGAGATAAGAGACGAGCCAAACTTCGGCTACAGTTTCGGCGGCAAGCGTGCCACGATTGTGGATGAAGGGGCGCATGAGGGGATTGCGCTCGAATCCACCCGTGGCGATGATCTTGCGGGAAGCGATGTCGTCCCAGAGCGCCGCGCCGATGTTGATCTCCGCGAGGATCGCCACATGACTGTCGTAGAAGGGGCGGATCAGGAAGTTCGGGCGCGGGGCGGGCTTGTCCGGGAGCGTCTTAATGACAGGGGGCATCGGCTGGGGCGGAATTTCCCGGTCGGCGGCAACTTCCTGCTGGGCAGGAAGGTCCTGCGCGCAAACAGGCGCACAGAGAAGTAACAGCACGAATGCTACGCGGAAAGGGTACACCATGCCTCACGATTGCATTAGGTGGTGATCTGCACAATACATGAATGCATGTAGAACCAGGAAATGACGCTTAAATGACAACAACGGTATCGAGTCAGTGATATCCTCATCGTTTAGTGAGGACTTGGATCGCCACCCCTTTTTGGTCTTTGTTATAACTGTCCACGCGCACAATGGTGCCAACCTCTTCGACGATTAATTGGTCGTCCGGGTCGAAGTTACGGATCACACACACTGTCATCCCCGGAAGGTAATGAGTGGAAGACGTCAAGAAATAGAGACCGCACCTGGACACGTTGTGCGTCGTGCAGATCTCCGGGGGATAGTCCGTGTCCGGGATGCGAATCCGCCAACGCTGCGCCACCCTTGCGCGCAGTTCGCGGCGCTGCTCCTTTTCAACCTGCCCTGCGTCTCCTCGTCGCAATGTTCTGGTCGCATCCTTTCCTCCTTGCCGATTCAGGCAGGAGGATCTTCTTGCTTTTCCAAGTGTAGTAACCCCGGTCTTAGAGATCCTTTTTAGCGTCGGGATGATTGGGCGACCAGTCATCTGGGGGAAACGTCACACCCCAAAACCCGGGGTTTGGCCGGTTAAAATCCACGCCGACATCGAAATTCCCGTCCCCTAAAGGATGAACAAACGCCACAGTGGCATTTTGGCTTTCCAGCGAACTTGGGTTTTGCAACTGTAATTCCTGATTGAGGGGGACATCCCAAGGCAATCGCACCAAGGCACCGTGCGGACTGATTACAACCGTAACCGTATCGGCGGCGAAGCGGCCGCGCTTTTCGACGAAGCACTCGATATGGATCGGGATATGCAGCGGTAGTCGCTGACTTCGCCGGATGTTTTGCCTCTTCCGGTTCGGGTCGGCCGTCATGATCGCCGTGCCATCTTCTGCGCCAGGCTAAGCAACAACTTTCTGTCGGCTTCACTGGTTCGGCTCAAAAAGCCGCGAAACTTCTCAACCCTTCGAGCGTCTTTCCCGGAATCGCCCCAGGCCAATTCAGCAGCGGTCTTGCGTTTCGGCAGTTTGTGCAGTTCGGGGGGGGCTTCCCCATCGTAAAAAAGCTGGTACATGGGAACTTCCAAGGCCCGCGCAAACTTCTCAAGCGTTTCCACCGTGGGAATCGTAAGTCCGTTTTCCACGCGCGAGATATAGCATCGAAGCCTCCCAGTCCTTTTCTCGATTTCACCCTGGGTGAGCTTCTTTTCTTTTCGAAATGCGCGCAAACGATCTCCAACGATCATATCTTTTCCTCCGACTGGAATTGATAGGATGCTGAATTAGTTTTCTGGCTGGTCTCATGAACATGCGGCGGTTCAAGAAAAAATAAGCAAAGAGGAATCCGCGGGGCGGCGAGCCAGAGCGGCAAAGACAGCAATCAATGGCTTTGCCACCGGGATCGTCTCTAAAGGTGAAGCTGGCGACTTGAATATGGCGGGGCGATTCGCTTACTGCACGCACGGCGGTCCTGGCTCCTGATGGATCGGTGATAACCAAGAGATTAGCGGACATAATCGAGGGACAACTTAACACCGGCGTTAAAGGTCAAAATGAATTGAAAATGAAAACTTATTCAGTTTGCTGATTTTGGAAATAGCTGTGACCGGCTGCCTCGTCAATGTCGGCCGCGAAGTGCCGAGACCCAGCTGGATGCTAAATCAAATATTTATGGCGATCCGCAGTCCGCGAGGGTGCCGGAGTTGTTCAAACAAGATCTTGCGAAATGCCCAGGCGGGAATCAGAAGCCGGGCGGGCGCTCACCGGCTAAGCCGAAAGTATTTTCCAGAGCGACACCCGCGGTGGCGACATTGCCTTCGTCGAACAGGCGGCCGATCAGCGTGATGCCATGGGGGACACGGCGCGGCGGATTGAAAGTGGGGAGAGGATGAGCGGGGTCAGGGGCCCAATCGGAGCGTGCGGTGGAGACTTCGAG
>JAIQFG010000058.1 GCA_020073375.1 Terriglobia bacterium
TTCGCGCCGCCAGCTGGACCTGGCGCACTTGCAGGCGCGGCGCGCCGCGCACATTGTACAGAGCCTGCTGGTTTTTTCGCGGCCCGCGACGCCGCGCAGCACGCTGCTTCACTTGCCCGATTTGATCCAGCGCACCTTGCAGCTTCACGAACATTCCCTGCGCGTGAATAACATCCGCGTGGACCTGGTGGCGCGGCCCGATCTGCCCACGGTGCTCGGCGATTCCAATCAGCTTACACAGGTATTTTTGAATCTGATCGTCAACGCCGAGCAGGCCATCCGGGAAGTCCGCGAACAGGGCACGCTGCGGATTCGCCTGGGAGTGGTGGGCGACCGCGTGCTGATTACTTTCCAGGACGATGGTGTGGGCATCCGCCGCGAAACGCTGCCGCGCATTTTCGATCCGTTCTTCACCACCAAGCGGCCCGGACGCGGCACCGGCCTGGGCCTCAGCATCTGCATGGCGATCATCCGCGAACATAACGGGGACATTTCCGCGCAGCCGCTATCGGACGGCGGTTCGGTCTTTACTGTTTCGTTGCCCGTGTGCACGGAATCGGTGGCGCTTGCCGATCCCTTTTCCGCCCCCGCTCCCAATCGTGTTGAATCCCCCGCGTCGGCCGCGGCGTCCCCGGGAGCGAAGAGAATCCTTGTCGTGGACGACGAGGAAAGCATCCTCGAACTTGTGTCCGACACGCTGGGCGCCCGCGGGTATTCCGTGGATCGCGCCGCCACCTGCGAGCACGCGATCGAGCAGGCCGGCCGAAATTCCTACGACGCCATTCTGTGCGACCTGAATCTGGGCACCGAGGCCGGACACATCGTTTCCGGATTCGATCTACACGACCGCATATGTGAAAAAGCGCAGACAAGTTCCGGCGCCTGCCCGCATTTCATTTTCATGAGTGGCGACTTGGTGGAAGCGGCCATCGGCGAACAGGCCGCCCGCGAGGGAAATCGTTTTCTTCAGAAGCCGTTCCGCATCGCGGAATTGGTTGCGCTGCTGGAGGAGTTGCCCGCCCCGGTTTCCGTCCTCGATCCGAAGAATAGTTCGTCCTGAGCCGGCCCCCATAACCTTGACGGGTGATATTGCCCGAGTCGGCGCAATTAAAGTATTTTTCAAGATGCGCGCAGGTACGTATTTTCGGGAGCGGGGGCGGCGCGCAAGCCGCCAAGCGTGCCGAAATCGAAATTTATTTTGACGTCTTCGTCCCCGGCAAATCGATCCCGAAATCCCACACGTAGCCGCTGGGCCCCTCGTCGGTCATTTCGATGAAGGCATATTCGCCGGGCTCCAGGCGCTGCTCGACGGTGTAACGGAAGACGCCGCGCGCCGGGGTCCACGTCTGGATGGCGATGTCGTTGGCCTTGTGTTTTTCCTCGCCCGTGAAGAGGACGCTGATGTCGTCCAGGACGCGGCGGCCTCCCTTGACCTGCGCGCGGAGCAGGTGGAAGCGCGGCTCGCGGTCGTCGGAAGGGCGCATGAAGAATTCCGGCTCGGCGGTCTTGATCCGCAGGGCCGCGCGTTCGCCGGGAATTTGCATTGTTTTTTTGCCGGGGATGAACGGAACACCGGTCATGATTTTTTCGACTTCGCGGCCCGCGGAGACTTTCACGTCGGCATTGCTCTGCTTCATCTGGCGAACCTGGCTGTCGCGGTCCAGGGCGTACAGCCCGATTCCGTCCGGCAGGAAGAGCCCCGGCTTGATCTGCAGGCTCAGGTCCACGTCGATGTCCTTGGTGCGTTCGGCTATGTCGGAGGCGTGGATCTTGGCCTTGAGCGCCGTGTCTCGCGCGGCCTGTTCGGCTTCGGATTTGTTCGTGGCGTCCCAATCGACCATCGCGGCGGGAATTTCCTCCCAGTCGGAGCGCTCCAGGCTCCAGTAGCGCACCCGGTCGCCCTCCACGGAGTATTCGCGCGCCACTTGAATCGTCCCATCTTTCAGAATTAGCTTCTTGCCCTTGGGCAATGGGACGGGAATGGATTTGCCGGCAGGCGCCGGTGTGGGATTTACGCCTTGCCGCGCGGAAAGCGAGGCTGATTGGCCGGCCAGGACCGCCAGCAATATTGCCAGAGTGCCGAAAACAGGAATGGATGGCTTCTTCATGGTTCCGAAACAGCTGATCCCCGCTGCCATTGTACGATGCCGCAACACACGCGCGGGTTTTTCCAGATGGCCTGAGGATACCGCCGGGGAACGACGGAGGCAATGCCCCAGTAGGACAGGCTTCAGCCTGTCGGGTTTGGTTTCGGTGAAGGAAAAGCAAAAGCGACAGGCTTGAAGCCTGTCCTACTTGAGAAGGAATCCCGGTTCGGTGAATTCTATTGGTTTAGGGGGTAAGGGACCGCGAACTAGTGCTCGCAACGCGGCTGCAAGACAGCCAATACGCTGAGATCGGCGTTGGTGAAAAGGCGGCGTTCGGTCTGGCCCCCGGCGGCGCGCACCACCGAGCCGAGATGCTTGGTCCGGGCGACTCCATGCAGATGCTCCAAGCAAATTCCCGTCAGCCGGGAAGTTTCCTCGTCGGTAAAAATCTTCTGGCTTGATTTGACCGTGACCATGGGTCTCCTAGGCTAATCCGGCTGGGTCTGCCACACAGAGAGGCAGGCCACCAGACACGCGCGCACGAGAAATTCCGAGCAATCTCTCTTCCGTTCGTTCAGTTTCCCACCCACTTCTCTCAGCAAAGTTACAACCGGATAAAATAAAAGGATTTAACGGCAGAAAAGTTTGGGGGCAGGCGCCGCCTGCAAAGAAGCACGGAACTTCCTGTTTGAAAATAATGCCATTTCTGGTAGCCAGCTATGAACTTTTGTGCACTTCCCTGGCCTCGTCCAGTTGCTTTGCGTGCCTCACGTCATGCGCCGCCAATAGCCGAAACCAGTCGTAATAGTTCAGGCTGCCTAGAAAAGGATGCTGCAGCCGGTAACGCCGGAGATTTCTTTCCCGACCCGCTTCCAGCAGGGAGAGCGTGCGCGTGCGCTGGTCGCCGAGGCGCGATAGCATTACATCGCGATCGTCGAGCAGCAATGTGTCCAGTGGAATGGGCGTTTTCACGCGGCGGCCGCGCCACGCGACCAGCGCAACAGGCACGTGAAATCGTTTCAGGATGGGAACCGCGACGGGAGGCTTCCGAGTGATCTTCGCGGCCGCGCCGGCCATCAGCGTTTCGACCATGGTCACATGCGCGACAATTTCCGCGGCCGACCATGCGTCTTCATTTGGCGGCGTTCGCCAATGCGGACCCGGGATCCTGCGCGCGGCCGTCTCGAATCGTTCCCTTGCGCGGCGCAGGCGTTCGATCAGTGGCCCTAGGTTCGTCATTGCCGGGCGCTATAGATCCGATCCGCCGGCGCGCTCAAAGGCATGGGCCACGTGCAAAACTCGATCCTCGCCAAAGGCCGGGCCGTACACTTGCAGCCCAATGGGCAGGCCTTTGGAGGTCTTTCCGCTGGGGATGGAGATTCCAGGAACGCCCGCCATGGATCCTGTAACTGTATAACTGTCAGCAAGATACATCTGCAGCGGGTTGGCCGTCCGTTCGCCCAGACGGAACGGCGGGACCGGAGAAGTCGGCGTGATGATAACGTCCGCTTTCTCGAAGGCTTCACGGAAATCGCGCGCGATCAGGGCGCGAATTTTCTGGCCCTTCAAATAGTACGCATCGTAGTAGCCGGCCGAAAGCACATAGGTGCCCAGGACGATGCGGCGCTTCACTTCGGGGCCGAATCCTCGCCCGCGCGTCTTCTTATACATCTCCATGAGTGTCGCTCCGGGGACGCGCGGACCATAGCGCACGCCATCGAAACGGGCGAGGTTGGAGCTGGCTTCGGCTGTTGCCAGGATGTAGTAAGCCGCGATGGCGTAGTCGGTGTTCGGCATGCGAATCGAAACGCGCTTGCACCCGAGTTTTTCAAGCAGGCGAATTCCCGCTTCGATTTTCTCTCGCACTTCCGGGTCGATCCCTTCGCCGAAATAATCGTCGGGGATGCCCATGCGCAGCCCATGCAACGAGCGATCGAGTCCGCTGAGATAATCGGGCACAGCCGCGCCCGATGAGGTCGCATCGCGAGGGTCTCGACCGGCAATGACGGACATCACGCTGGCCGCATCGCGCACCGTGCGCGCGAATGGGCCGATGCGATCGAGCGACGATGCGTACGCGATCAATCCATAGCGCGAAACGCGGCCATAGCTTGGATTCATCGCCGGCACGCCGCAAAACGAGCCGGGCTGCCGGATCGACCCCCCCGTATCGGTTCCCAGGGAAACGACGGCCAGGCCCGCGGCTACCGCCGCGGCGGACCCTCCGCTGGATCCTCCGGGAACGTGATCCGGGGCCACAGGATTGCGTACCGGGCCATAGGCTGAGTTTTCGTTCGAACTGCCCATCGCGAATTCATCGCAATTGGTCTTGCCCAGGACGATGGCCCCGGCGTTTTCCAGGCGCGTGACGGCCGTCGCGTCATACGGCGGTTTGTATCCTTCCAGGATACGCGAGCCGCACGTGGTGGGTATGCCGCGCGTGCTGATCACGTCCTTCACGGCCAGGGGCACGCCCGCCAGCGGCGGAAGGGCGTCGCCCGCGGCGATGGCGGCATCGATCTTGTCAGCCTGGGCGAAGGCGCGCTCGGGAGAAAGCGCCAAATAGATGTTGAACTTGGGATTCGCTTGCTCGATGCGCGCGTAGAACTCGTTGATCAGTTCGCGCGCGGAAATCTTCCTGGAATCCAGCGCCGCCTGGACTTCCGAAATCGTCCATGTCGCCGGGGCGCTCACTTTTCGATCACCCGGGGAACGCGGAAATAGGGGGCTTCGGGATCGGGGGCGCCCTCGAGCACTTCAGTGATAATGTCGGCGCGCACGACGACGTCTTCGCGCAGCGGCGCGTCATCGGCCGAGGCGGCCACCACCTGCGTCATGGGTTCGACGCTCGAAGTGTCAATCGCATTCAGCTTATCGATGTATGTGAGGATGTCGTCAAGCTGGCCGCGATAGGTTTCCACCTCGGCGTCGGTCAGTTCCAGATTGGCCAGCGCGGCCACTTTCAGGACGTCATCCCTGCTGATTTTCATGCCTATTCCTTGAAATGCAAATGGGAGATTCTAGCACATGCGCCAAGGGCTGCCCGCCTCCCGCAGGGCCATATGTGCTTCCCAGTCGGCTCTTCTTGCCTAGTACTAGGACCCGGGTAACAAAAAATATGATCCCCCTCACCTATCGCGCCGTCACTAAACCCCTGCCTACAATGTGTTTGGAGGCAAGGAGTTTCAACCCCCTCCAAACTGAGTTCGGCCCCCCTGTTGCCGGGTAGCCGGATGGCCAGGACCGAAACTCAAGCTAGAAATTGCCCTAATGGGCAGTAGAGGCCTGTAGCGCATAACCATGAACCTGATCACACCAGCGATCGACGCGTTCTTGGCCACCGGGGCACTTGCAGTCCTGGTGGGCCTGCTGGCGATCAAGCTGAGATCAAGAAATCGAAAAATGAAGATCGGGCCAAGCCCCAACGCCCATTACGCCGCGATCATCCGCCAGGCGGGGGGAACGGCGCGATCCAGTACTGCAGGGAATTCGGCGCGGCGGCGCCCGGCACGCAAGCCGGCATCGGCACTAGAACCGCGAAACGGATTTGACCGTGTTCCACGAGAGAGGGAGAAAACCATGGAGCGGGAAACCATCGAGAACCAAATGGCTGCACCCATGAATTATCAGGATGCGGGTGTTTCCAGCGCTGCGCCGGTGGAAGCCGGGTTATTGCTGCAGGAGCCGGCATCAGTGAGCATGACGCAGGAAACTCTCCCGCCGTCGATGCTGCCTTCGGCAGTCGCGCAGGAGAGTTCCCCATTGCCGGCTGAGGTGCGCGTCGCAAATATGGATGCGAGCCGTGCGCTCGAATTGGGGGCCATCCCCGAATCCACAGAGAGCGACGACAGCGAATTCGATTACGATGCCTTCGCGGAAACTCCGGAACCGGAGCAAGCCCCGGCCGCGGTGACGTCCTCCGCGCTGTGCCTATGGGAGGGAGAAAGCCGCGGCACGAGCGTGATGGACATCCACAGCGAAGATCTGTTTGACCCTTCCTCGGTTTACGTAGCCCCCGAGCTCCCGGACATGCCGGAAGTGCGAAATTACCTGTCGGTGGATGAAGAAGCCGAGGCCACCGGGAATTTTCAGCGGATGGAGGAATTTGCCGGCGCGGAACTGGATGCACCGGAGCAAATACCGTACGTTCCCGCCGAGCTGAAATCGACGGGGCCGACGCTGCTGTCGTTCCATGGATTGAAGCAGCAGCCGTTTGACGTTACTCCGGACCCTGCCTATCTGTACTTCAGCCCGTCGCACCGCGACGCGCTGGAATCGATTTCCGAGGGCATTGAAAATTTCCGTGGATTCATGACGCTGGTGGCCGAACCGGGAATGGGCAAGACCACGCTTCTGAACAAGTTGATGGAGGAATGGAGCGCGTCGGCGCGCGTGGTGTTCCTGTTCCAGACCCAGTGCAACTCAAACGAATTGCTCGCGTTCATCCTGAACGAATTGGAAGTCGACCACAACGGAATGGACGTCGTGGCCATGCACCGCGCGCTGAACCAGGTACTGCTTGAGGAAATGTTGCGCGGGCGCCGATTCGTCCTGATCGTCGACGAAGGACAGAACCTGCAGGATTCGGTGCTGGAAACGATTCGACTGCTGTCGGATTTCGAGACCGCTCATTCCAAGCTGATTCAAATTGTGCTGGCCGGGCAGCCTCAGATGGTGGATACGCTGCTGCGGCCGAACCTGGTGCAGTTGCGCCAGCGCATCGCTGTGCTCTCCAACCTGAAGTCGCTGACCGCCGCAGAGTCGTCCGCGTACGTGGAACACCGCCTGCGCGCGGCCGGATGGAAGGGCGAGACTCTCTTTACGCCCGAGGCCCTGCAATCCATAGCGGAGTTGAGCGGCGGCGTCCCGCGGACGATCAACAATCTGTGCTTCAACGCGTTGCTGAAGGCGTTCACGCGCCGGCAGGAAATTGTCAGTGCCGAAATCGTGGAGGAAATCGCCGGGAAGCTGCACCTGGAAGCGCTGGCCCGCCCCGCGGAAAAAGTCGCGGCCGTGGAAACGCCGGCCGCCCCTGCTCCGCAAGCGCCCGCCGAGAGCACCAGCACCGCGGAAATTATTCGCGCTCTGACCGCGGTCATCTCAGCGGCGGCGGCCCGGCCGGTTGCGGAAACGCCCCGTCCAGTTGCAGAGCCCGAGCCTGTTGCGAAGGCGGAATCGAAATCCGGCCTTGTGGTAAACGGAAAGCTGATCGAAAAAATCAAGTGCCAGGGCTGGAGCAAGAAGCTTGAATACCGGCTCGACGTTTCCTTCGAGCGCGATCCGCTCACCGGCGTAGGCGTGGCCGACCGGCACTACTGCTGCTATTTCTACGTGGGCGAAGCGGAAGCCGCCGGGCTGCAGGTGGGCAAACCGATCAGCGTGCGGATTGAGCAGCAATAAACGGGACTGGAATTTCCAATGGTGGAGCAGGGCGCAATCAGCTGCGCTTTTGCCCGCGGCTTATGAACGGGACGCCGGCAATGCGCGAATCCAATTCTGCGCCGCCGTCAGATCGCGAAACGGTTCCACGATGCATGTATCTTCGACCAGCATCTGGAGCATGCGGATCATCCCGTAGCCCACATCGTTGGGAACCACCACCGCAGTGGCGCCCAACTTGTTCCCCCGGGACAGCATTCCCAGCAATCCCACAATTTCGCGCATATCCATTGGAGAAAGCTGCACCATTGCTTCCCGCGCGTCGATGATTTCGCGGCAACCGAGCAGATCGCTTGCCTGTTCCTTGAGCAAGTGCGCGCGGACGTCCTCAATTGTCACGGTTCCGCTGGCCACAGCTTGAATCTCTTTATGGGTCTGGTCGAGGCGGTATTCGATACTCATTGCGGCGAGCCTCCCTTAATCCGACCTTGCTGCCCTGAATCCTTTCCCGCGTTCTCCACTACTTCGCAAACGTCCGCAGTGCCCCGGTAAAGTGAATCACGCCAGCGGCGCAGGCTTTTTCAAATACCGGTCGAGAATGGCGTCCGCCGTGCGATAAGTGAGCGCCAGAATCGTGGGCGTGGGATTGGAAGAGCCGGAATTCGGGAATGTCGAAGCGCCAATGACGAAGAGGTTGGGAATTTCCCAGTGCTGCTGGTAGGAGTTGACGACGCCCAGGTCCGGTGACTTTGCCATCATCGTGCCGCCCTGGATGTGCGTGGATTGGTAGCGCACCACGTCATAATCACCGTAGCCGGGGAAGGGATTTACTTCCTTGGCGCCCATGGCGTGGCCGATCTCGACCATTTTGGCGTTCATGAATTCGGCCATTTTGCGTTCGTTGTCCTGCCAGTTCATGGTCATGCGCAGCAGGGGATCGCCCATGGGATTCTTATACCGAGGATCGAGATCGAAATAATTGCCTTTGTGCGGGATCTGTTCGCCGGAAAATGCGATCACGCCGGTGCGGTCGAAATATTCGATGGACGCTTTTTTCCAGGCCGAGCCCCAGCGCGGCAGTTTCATCGAGCTCGGCGTGGTGCCGAATGTGGAGAGCGGCTGCGTGCCCACGCTCATGGCCCCGATCATGCCGCCGCGGATGAAGGGGAGATGCGTGTGGTCGAAGACGTCGGCGTCGAAGTCGGAGATGCGCACGCCGGTGCCGCCCGCGCCCATGAATTTGTTCAGCGGCTTCGGCAGAAACGCCTGCACGCCGAACGAAACCTGATGCGTGAGATTTTTTCCTAGGGCGCCTTTTCCGGTGGCGGGATTGTAGGGCGTGCCGATGCCGGAAAGCAGCAGCATGTGGGTATTGCCCAGCGTGTAGGAAGCCAGGACGACCAGGTCGGCGGGCTGGAAAATTTCCTCGCCCGATTCGTCGATGTAAGTTACGCCGCGCGCTTTACCAGTGCGGGCCGCGGAATCGTGCACAATGCGCTTCACGGTCGCGTTGGTGCGCAGGGTCACGGATTTTCGCTGGCGCACCACGGGCAGCAGGACGTTGGTGGGTTGCGCCTTGGCGTTGATCATGCACGGCGTGCGCTCGCAAAATCCGCAGAACGCGCAGGCGGGGCGCGAGACGCCGTCGGGGTTCGTGTACTCCTCGCTGGTCACGGCGGTGGCGTTGTTGTACGGATGATAGCCGAGCGATTTGGCCCCGCCGCGGAAGAGTTCGCTGAAATAGGGCGTGATGGTCGGCGGCATGGGATACTCAGAACTGCGCCAGCCCTCGAAAATATTCCCGCCCTCGATCTTTTTTCCGTTCAGGTTTCCGGCCTTGCCGCATACGCCCACTTCGCGCTCCGAGCGCGCATAGAAGGGTTCGATCTCATCGTACGTGACGGGCCAATCCTGCATGGTATGGTCTTCCGGCAATTTTGCGGCGCCATAGCGTTCCACGGTTTTGGATTGCAGCTCGAAGCAATCGGGCATCAGCCGAGGGTACACCGCGCCCCAATGCTCGCCGGTGCCGCCGACTCCCGAGCCCGGAAGGAACGCGCCGTATTGGCGGATGGGCAGGGAATTTTCCTTGTCGTGATGGCGCAGCGTCACCGCTTCGCGCGACGGGTCCTGCATCATGTGCATGCGGACGAAATAGTCCAGTTCGTCCATGCCGCTGGAATACTCGGGAATGCGCGAGCGGCCGCGCTCCAGCACCACGATTGAGACCGCCGAGCGCGCGCTGAGTTCCTTGGCCATGAGCAGGCCGGTCCAGCCGCCACCGATGATTACGACGTCCGTTGAGGGGAGAGTTTTCATTTTGCGTTGGTCATTCCACAAAAAGTCGGCGTCATTTCGGGACTCGGAATGACAACTAAAAAGCAAAGGCAAAACCAAGGCCAAACACGAAAATCAAAACAAAGAACCGCTACGCCGAAGCCGTGTCCTCGTCTTCGCTGGGGCGCACTTTCCGGTGCAGCACCTGTTCCAGGGTTACCGGCTTGGGGCGGAACGCTTCGCCGAAATGTTTGTCGACTTCGTCGTAATTGCTCATGCGCGGGCCGGGGAAGCCCACCAATTGCCACCCGACCATGTCCGCGTTTCCGCCGTGCACGGGATCGCTGAACATGCCTTCGATGGTGTTCTGCCGAAGCAGGGCGAACAGGTGGGTGTTTTCAATCTGCTGGAGTTTTTTGTCCTGCTGTTCGGAGGTCAGGCTGTCGAAGTCTTTCAGGCCCTTCAAGCCTTCGCGATAGGTCTCGCGCGGCGTGGCCTTGCCCTGGTAGCCGAATTCGCGCGCGCCGTTTTCATCGAATGGGCCCTCGGCGTAGCGGTAACGGTCGCGCCCCCAGGGACCGGCAAGCTGGCGGTCGATAAAAATTACGACGCCGGCTTCCTTGGCGCCCGGGCCGGAATCGTCGCTGGGAAAAATGCGGGCGGCCGCGGCCGCGACGATCATGGCCTCGTCCTTGGTGAAAAACCGCAGCGGAATTTTCAGGGTTTGGGCGGATTTTTCCTGCGCAAAAACGCGCGAGGCTTTGCGGTCGAGCGAATACACCAGAACGCCGCCGATGCTGGCCGCGGACAGGATCAGAAATTGGCGTCGGCGCATGGGCCGGAGTGTACCATAGTCAACACGCGCCCGGAATTCGGTACCCTCCCCGGACAAGTTCCGCTACCCTAAAAACAGGTCAAACGAGGGCAAATCTTGGGAGGAAATATGAACCGCTTCGTGACTCGCGCAATGATCGCGGGCCTTATTTTCGGGGCAACCTTCGGCGGAATGCGCATCCGGCGCGCCGCTGCCGACGGCGCCGAACATGTGCCCCTGGAAGCCGAGAAAGCTTTGCAGGGCGCACTGGAAAAATCGGACAAAGTGGCAGCCGGGAAACTACTGGACGCGAATTTTGTGTGGACCGACGTGAACGGCAAGGCGCACAAGCAACCGGATGTGGTGAGCAACCTGAAAGCCTACGCCGAGGACAACCAGGGCGAATCCGATGTGCAAACGCACTTCTACGGACAGGTGGAAACCGTGGCCGGCGAGCACCACGGCGCGCGTTTCCTGCGCGTCTGGGTGAAGCGCCCGGCGGGCTGGCGCGAATTCCTGGCGCTCGATACCGCGATGCCGTCCAAGGCCGCGACGTTTGGCGGGCAGCGGTCCGCGGGCCAGGGCGACTGCGAGAATCCATGCCGCACCGTGCCCTACAAGCCCGTGACGGCCATGGACAAGGCCATCCTTGCCGAATGGCAAAAAACCAAGATGGAAGAGTGGAAGCCCGACGCCGCCGACTGGCCGAACCACATCGCCGATGAATTCCTGATCATCAACAGCACGTCGGTGCGCAACAAGGCTGACCGCGTGGTGATCGCCCAGCAACAGCAGAAAGCCGGAATGGGAACTCCGGGCGACCCGATCACGGCGATGGAAATTCATGACTTCGGCGACCGCTCCGCCGTCATGATTTCGCACCACACGCCTTATCGCGGCGGGAAACCCTATTACAACGTTCGCGTTTGGACTCTGCGGGATGGCCGCTGGCAGCTGGCCATCAGCCAGCAGACCACGATCCAGTCCGCTACCGCGTTGACTGCTACGGTCGCCAAGTAGACTTTTCAGCAACGGAAACAGCAACGGGGGGAGAACGCCCACTGCGGCTTCTCCCCTTTTTTTTGTTCGGCCATGATCCAGCCCGCCGCGGGAAGATTCTTGCGCGGCGCGCTTGCGGCGGTCTAGAATCCGTGACACGGATTAGAAAATTCTGAGGAGGCATTATGAAACGTTTCATGACTAAGGCTCTGTTATTCGCGCTCGCCTGCGCCGGCATTGCGGGTTTGCTGGCGGCCAAACGCGCCGCTGCCGTGGCCGCGGACGATCCCGCCGCCGCCGACAAGGCTGTCTTTGCCGCGCTCTCCAAGGGAGACTTGACCGCCGCCAATAAATATCTCGACCCGGATTTCAGCTGGATCGATTCCGAGGGAATAATGTGGGCCAAGGAGGACGCGTTTCGCGCGAAGCTAAAGCCGCTGATCGCCGACGCAACCGCCGCCAAGATTACCGACCACAAGTATGGAAAGAGCGTGGATTGGATCCAGTGGAGCCAGGGGAATAATTATTCCGCGCATTTCTGGGTGAAGCGCGCGGGCGGATGGAAACTGCTTCACGCCACGGAAATTGCCGCTGTCGCAAAACGCGATTTCAAGACGGTCGAAGCGACGTACGAAATTGCCTGCAACAATCCCTGCAAGGCCGTGCCCTACAAGCCGCTGACGCCCGGTGAAAAAGCCTCGCTCGACGAGTGGCAGGAGCAGGAGTCCTCGCAAGCGGGTTGGGAAAAGCATGTTGCCGACAACATGGATCAGCGGGCCGTATCGACGTATGGCGGGGCTTCACCCTCGAAGGCGGACCGCATCGCGGGGATGAACCGGCGGCGGGCGGCGAATCCGAACGCTCCCAAGGTTGGCGCCGCGCCGGCGCTGTGGATTCGCACGTGGGATTTCGGCGACGCGGTGGTGATGGTATCCGTCCAGCCGACTTACGGCGACAAGGCGTATTGGTCCAGCCGCGTGCTCGCGCCGAATTCAGCCGGGCTCTGGCAGATGATGGAGAGCTATCACAACTACATCAAGGCGTCGCCAGTGATGACGGCCACGCCCGACCAGCCGGATTTGAATTAAGGGGCGGGATCGGCGGAGTAAAGAAAAAATCGAGCAGATACCCGCCCCGGAACCGGGCGGGTATCTGCAATATCCTGAGCTGATCAATCCTGGGCCGATCAACGGTTTTGTAGCGCTGGCGTCTCGCCGGCATTCTTGCGTTGTGTGACGCCCCACCAAAAGATGCCGGCGAGACGCCGGCGCTACGAAAACTCGCCTTCATCGACAGAATTAGGAAGCGGTAGTTACGCCTGTCTGGAATGCCCGTCGCCCATCAGCAGCAGGCTGCGCTGGGAAAACGGTACGTAGAGCAGAGCCGCGGTGACCGCGAGGGCGAGGCCGGTGCTGATCTGGTCCAGCATCAGGAACGGGGCAAGGGCCCACAACTCATCCAGCGGGAAAATCACGGGGAATAATTTCAGAAATTCGCGCGTTAATCCTCGATAACCGAAAGCGGCGGCGGAAAGAAGATAGAGGCGGACCGGGATCCCGGCCAGCGCGGTGACTACCACCACCACGAACAGCCACTTGGCGTGCGGGACTTCCTGCGACACCCACGATTCCCACTGGCGCAGGTTGGCCAGCGCAATCACGTAAAAACTCAGGTACATCACCTGGATCAGGCTAAAGAGGACCCGCACGACGCGGCTCGAAGCTGGGGGAAGCTCCTCGGGATCGCTCAGGACGGCGGAGCGCGCATCGGCGGGGCCGCTCGAGACTTCGAGGGCCGCACCCGGGCCGGGAACTTCCGCGGGTTTTTCCGGAATTGGCGTGGTGTTTGCCAAGCCGTCATTCACCACTTCGATCGAGGCGATGAAGCGATAGCCCCGGCGGGGAATGGTTTGAATGAAGCGCGGATTGTCGGCCGAGTCGCTCAGGGCTTCGCGCAATTTGTTGACGGCCGTGTTCAGGCTGTGGTCGTAATCGACAAACGTGTCCGATGGCCAAAGGCGCTGGCGCAATTCTTCGCGCGTGACGACTTCGCCGGAACGATCGAGCAAGTACAAGAGGACTTCGAGAGGCTGGCCCGGCAGGCGCGGGCGGGCCTTTCCGTCCTTGCGCAACTCGCCGGTCGTGCCGTCGAATTCGTACAAGCCGAAACGGAATACGCGGGATGGATTTGGAATTTCCGCCACGGTCCGGGCACTCTCTCCAAAATAATTCCACATTCTAGATGATCCCCGGCGATAAACCTCCGCATTTCTTGGAGATAAAGAATGATGCCGGGGAGAGTTGGAATTTACCTCTGTGCATTGCTATTTCCCCGGGCTTTGCGGCAAAGTCGCACGGGTGCGGGCTCTACTTTGAGCCCGCCTGGAAAAAGGCCGGGCTCTACTTTGAGCCCGCCTGGAAAAAGGCCGGGCTCTACTTTGAGCCCGCATGGAAAAAAGGTCGGGCTCTACTCGTGGTCGCCATAGCGCCGCACTTGCCGCGACGGCGACGGAGGCCCGCCGAACAAATGGAGGCAGCCATCAGGAACCGTACGATTGCGTGGAGCCAGATCGCACTGCTCGCGGCGGCCTCTGCCGCGCCATCTCCCGTAGTGGCGGCCGAACTGAAGCCGGAAGCCGCGCAAGGTTACGCGCGCTATTTGCAACTGACCGAAGCGCGCATGAAACCGGAGGTTGCCCCCGGTGGAGTGTTTCTGGCGGTGGACGGACTGCCGGCGCCGCAGCGCGGCGATGCGCAATCCCGGCTGGAGCGCGGCGAAGTGGTCACCTGGAGGCTGAGGACAGCGGATCCCACCGGCGATGACCGCACCCCCGGCGCGCTGATCCATCATTGGGTGGGAACTATTTTTGTTCCAATGGCATCGCTGCGCCAGGTGCTGGCGCTGCTCCAGGATTACGACCACCATGACGCGTACTTCCGCCCGGACGTCGTGAAATCGAAAACAATCGCTCACACCGGCGACAATTTCAAAATTTATTACCGGCTGAAACGGAAAAAAGTAATCACCGTGGTACTCGATACCGAGTACGACGTTCACTATCACCCGATCGACGCCTCGCGCGCGTTCAGCGAATCGCACGCCACACGCATTGCGGAAGTGGAGCATGCGGGAGAATCCGATGAGCGCGAACTTCCCCCTGGCAACGACGGCGGATATCTGTGGCGCCTGGATTCCTACTGGCGATTCGCGGACACCGGGCGCGGCGTGTACGTGCAATGCGAAGCCGTTTCGCTCACTCGCGATATTCCCGCGGGTTTGAACTGGCTGATCGGGCCGTTTGTCGAAAGCATCCCCAGGGAATCGCTGGCCTTCACGCTGGAATCGGCGCGCAACGCGCTGCTGCGGGGAATTTCGCGCGGATCGAATTGAACCGGAAGTTGCCGGGCAACGCAAGAAACAGGAGGCGGATGATGGCCGAAGAAATGGAAGAGAAGATCAGGAAGGACGATGCACGGGGAATTCCGTTCAAGAACGCGCCGCGTCTGCAGGAAAGTTTCACGGCCCAGGCCGAGCGCAAGATTCTGCTGTGGCTTGCCGCGCGCATGCCTGCCTGGGTGAATTCCGATCATCTGACCATGGCCGGATTCGCCGCGATGTTTCTGGCGGGCGCCAGCTACGCGCTGGCGCGGACGAACCGCGCGGGCCTTGTGCTGGCCACGCTGTTCCTGGCGATCAACTGGTTTGGCGACAGCCTGGACGGAACGCTGGCGCGTGTGCGAAACCGGCAGCGGCCGCGCTACGGATTTTACGTGGACCACATGATTGATACGTTCGGCGGCTTCTTCCTGATGGGAGGGCTGGCGATTTCGGGATTTCTCGACTGGCGCATCGCGCTGGGCATGTTCATCACGTTCCTGATGCTCTCGGTGCAGGTGTACCTGGCGACGTACACGGTGGGAAATTTTCAATTATCGTTCGCGAAATTGGGGCCGACGGAAATCCGGATCTTGCTGTCGCTGGGAAACGCGGCGCTGTGGTTTCGACCGGATGCGCGTGCGTTCGGTTTGCCGTACCGCTTGTTCGACGTGGGAGGCGTCATCGCCATCGCGGGGATGGCCGGCATGCTCATCGTTTCGACGATCTGCAACACGGTAAAGCTGTATCGCGCCGAGACGCAGCCCTAGAAGGAGGGGGAAGATTGAAGTTGTCGCGGTGGCACGCAGAGCAAGTTACCGAGGAACATTTCCCGATTTGAACCGACTCCTGTTTTCCATGGTCCAAAACGAGCTGCTTGAGCCATACAGGGTCATTCCCCCGGCAAGAAAGAAAATTCAACCTGCGCAACGCTTGGCTAATGAGTGTGTTGGAGAACAAGGCCAAATGGGGTCTGGGTAGGAACTTGCTCTGAATTCGCTGGGTGACTGCAGTGTATCTTTGCAGAACAGGTTTTGGGGCCGGGGTTCAGGGTGTGCGGGTGCTAGCGTGTCTGCTCGCCCTCTTCCTGATTGCCGGCACGAACTCGGCGGCGCAATCCGGCGGAAATTCTTCGACTCACGATCTGTCTCAAATGTCGATCGAAGACTTGATGAACATCCAGGTCACTTCGGTATCGAAAAAAGAGCAAAAGATGTCGCAGGCCGCGGCGGCCATTTTTGTGATCACGCAGGAAGATATCCGGCGGTCCGGGGCCGCGAATATTCCGGACCTGCTGCGCATGGTTCCGGGGCTGGACATTTCGCAAATCAACGCCAACAACTGGGCCATTTCGGCGCGCGGATTTAACCACCAGTTTGAAAATAAGCTGCTGGTGCTCATCGACGGCAGGGCGGTGTACACGCCGCTGATCGGCGGAGTGAACTGGGACGTGCAGGATGTGCCGCTGGAAGATATCGAGCGCATCGAAGTGATCCGCGGGCCAGGCGGAACCCTTTGGGGCGCCAACGCCGTCAACGGAGTCATCAACATATTGACGAAAAAAGCGGCGGACACAAAAGGCGCATTGCTCACGGTGGGCGGCGGTTCGGACGCGCAGGCCATGGGCACGGCGCAATTTGGAGGAAGCGCCGGGAGCGGGACCGATTACCGGATCTTCGCGAAGTTTCTAAATCACGATTCCCTACCGGAATTGGACGGTTTCCGCGGGGATGACCGGTGGAATCTGTTTCACGGCGGTTTCCGCTCGGACACGAACGTCTCCGCGAACGATTCCCTCACGCTCCAGGGAGATCTCTATTGGGGCAATGAGGGAGCGACGATCGTGCATATTTTTTCGATCGATCCTCCTGTCACCGACGACGTGGATTCACGCCTGGGCATATCCGGCGGGAACATTCTGGGCCGGTGGAATCACACGTTCTCAAGCCGTTCGAGCACGATGCTGCAATTTTATTATGACGATTACGACCGAGGGGGACCTGAAGCGCACGAAGAACGTCATACCATCGACCTGGAATTCAATCACCGCATCGCAGCGGGCGAACGCCAGGAAATCGTGTGGGGCGCGGGAGTCCGGCGCTCCTGGGATGAAACGCAAGCCACAATTGACCAGGCATTCGTCCCGGCGGAAACGACGCTGCTGCTGTTCAATGTATTTTTGCAGGACACCGTCGCGCTGAAGCCGAATCGCTTGTACCTGACTTTGGGCACAAAGCTGGAGCACTACACCTATGACGGTTTTGGCGTGCAGCCGAGCGCGCGGCTGGCGTGGACACCTACGAACTGGCAGACGTTCTGGGCGGCTGTCTCTCGCGCCAATCGCAGCCCCGCGCGCAAGGACGAAGGCCTAGAGGCGGGCCTGGCCGCATTTCCCGATCCCGGCGGCTCCGCCACTCCGGTCGAAGTGATCCTCTCGGGAAACCCGCAAATCAAGCCGGAGCACGTTCTGGCCTACGAGGCCGGTTTTCGGACCGAACTCAATGGAAGGTTTTCCGTGGATGTGGCGGCATTTTACAATCGCTACACGAACCTGATTACGCTGGAACCCGGGACGCAATTTCTCCAACCGAGCCCCGCTCCGGCCCGCTTCGTGATCCCCGTTATTTTTCAGAACGAAATGCACGGATCGACCGCGGGCTTGGAAATCAGCGCCAATATGAAAATTACGGACCGCTGGACGCTAAGCCCGGGTTACGCGCTTCTGAAAATGCACCTGCATACCGACCCGCTCAGCCAGGACACTAATTCAGTTCCGGACTACGAAGGGTCCAACCCGCAGCATCAGGCGCAGTTGCGGTCCCACGTGGAGCTGTCCCACGGCCTGGCCTGGGACGCCTCCGCGTATTTTGTGGACCGCCTGCCGTTTCAGCAGGTCTCGTCCTACACGCGCGTGGACACCCAAATCAGCTGGAAGGCCGCGGAGCGGCTCGAATTGAGCGTGGTGGGGCAGAACCTGCTGCAAGACCATCACCTGGAATCGCTCGATGCGGTGACGCTGGTAAATTCGTCGCTGATCAAGCGCAGCGCGTACGCGAAATTCACCTGGCGGTTTTGGTAGAATTTAGTTTCCTTCCGAAGGGATTATTCCACATCGAAGACTTGATGGCCTCTGTAGCACAGGCACTCTTGCCTGTGTGCCTTTCGCAATTCTGGCTGGCTCGGGATCACACGCCCAGCCCGCAAAACCACGCAGGCAAGAGTGCCTGTGCTAGCAGGGCCGCCTGCCGCCAACGCGGGAATTCAGCTTCGCAGAATGCCGGGCGGAATATTGTTTTGCCGCGCCAGATCGCTCAACTCGTCCAGCTGGTTTTGTACTTCCTGCACCTGCGCGGAAAGGATCGCGAGTCCCGCGTCGGGTGTTACGCCGGCATTGGGTTGGTCCAAGGCGACGCCGGGCTGAGTGATCCCCTTGGCGGCGTTGGCCAGGGCCGTCTGTTGCGTTTGCAGGGCGGCCTGGCGCATGTCCAGCTCCGCCTGCAGGTCGGCGGCCTTCTGTGCGTACCACGAAGGATCTCCGAGCCTGGAGTTGTACACGGGGAAAGCAGGTTCGGAAGCCGCCGGAGCAGGTTGCGCCGCAGGCTCATTTGGTTCCTGCCCGACGATGGAAATCAGCCCCCGCGAGCGCAGTTGGTCCAGGTCGTCCTCGGTCCATATTTTTTTCGGTTGTGCCTGGCCGGCTTGCGCGGGGCGCGGTTTTTCGGCCGCGCTGGAAGGCAGCGCGAATGCCAATGCAAGAAAAGCGAGAAATGTGAAATCACGGACGCGCATGGGTTCTCCTTGAAGGGGGGACAACCTGAGTGTACACCCGGACGGGATTTCGCGAGAAATGAAACGGCAGAAGCGAAATTTGCGATTCCTGGCCCGGGCCTCGCGCTTTTCACGGAAGAATGAAGCCGCGGCCGCGCAACATTGCAACGCCTTCTAATGAATCCCGTTTGCGTTCAGGTGAGCGGAATACTGGCAGTCGACCATCTTGATGTGGCGTACGAGCCAGTTCTTGAGGTACTGCAGGATGGCCATGGGTGTATCGCCGGGTGCGTACTCCATGGATTGTTTCAACTCCTCCAGTTTGGCCTTGAAGGTTTCGTGCTGCTGGCAGTGGCGCTCGAGGCCGGGAAATTTGGTTTGTTCCAGCATGCCTTCTTCCGTCTTGAAATGCGTTTCGGTGTAATCCACCAGTTCCGCGAGAATGGCCTTGGTGTCGATCTCTCCATGCCTGGCGATCACCGAATCGTGCAGGCGCTGGATGATGTCGAGCAACTTCTTGTGATCCTCATCGCAGCGCTTGACCTTCACGGAAAACGATTCATTCCAAATCGGAACGGCCATGATGCGCTTCTCCTGAGTCCATCGGCTGAATTAAGGACTGGTTACGACAGCAACGTGCCTATCGGCGAGGACAGAGAAAACTTTAAGGCGGGCGCGCTCGCGAAAAGCAGGAACGCGGCTGCTGATGTCGCGACGAGCGGAACTAGGACGGGTGGCCCAGCATTTGATTGTGAATTTCGGGTGCCCCATCTGTCACGCGGCGTGACAGGTGGGGTTCTTGATTGTGGTTCCTGCATCGACAACTGCACGCCACAATGTGGACATGGAAAATCGAACCGAAAGCCCCGCCCTTGAAAAGGCGTCAAGGACAGGGCACCCCAAGTTCAAAACCCGAACTCCGAGTGGACGTGCGGGAGTAGTATTAGAGCGCGAAGCGAACCGGATTGAATGGGGTGCGAGAAGCCGGGCCACCCGGCCTCATAGGACTCATGAACGTTTAGTCGATGAGCCAAATCTTATCGGTCGTTTTTCCTGTCCATGAATAAAGGATTATCCAGCCCCCGTACTCGCCAAACACGATAATGGGGCTTGTCGCTCGAATTTGCTTCTGGCCATAAACATCTCGATAGTGGCCCGGCCCTTGGCTCCAGACTACCGGTACAGATAACTTCGCTGTTTCCAGCGACGCGATTCTCCAGTCATTCCCAACTTGATGGGCCACGACAAGCTCCGCTTTCTCCTTTGCTCCATCTCCTGAAATCAAGGACAAGGCCCAGGTTGGTTGGCGGTCGCCGTAATAATCAACCTTAACTAGACCGGGGCACGCATCCCCGTGGCTCTTTTGAAAGAACCGTTTGTCGTCCTCTCGGAGGTCCAACAAGGTAACAAGCTTTGCATTTGGATATTTGGTTGTGATTTCGCGCTGCAAACTTTGCGGAAGATCGCACGCGTCATTTGGCGGCGCAGCAAGCAGTGTTGGAACAAATGCAAACAGGCAGAAACTGAAGACCGAAAGCGCCATGGACTTTAGCCGCACTGGAAGTCTCAAGCGGAGATGATGCCACCCTGTCGACGCAGGCACAATCGTTTCACTGACCTAACTCCGCTAAAGAACCAATACAGGAGGCCAAGTCCTGTGAAACGGTCTTATCGGAAACTGGCCGGCCAGGCAAATTTGGCATGCAGGGTTAGGGGTGCGTCGTGGATGCAATCGTCGTGGCTCCGGTGCGCGGTGCGTACTTGGTCTGGATGTAATCGTCAACCAGTTTGCGGAACGCGCCGGAGAGTTCGTCGTAATTTCCGTGCAGGGTGACGAATTTCTGGCCGTCGATGTACACGGGGCAGCTGGGTTCTTCGCCGGTGCCGGGGAGGCTGATGCCGATGTTGGCGGCTTTAGATTCGCCGGGGCCGTTGACGATGCAGCCCATGACGGCGAGAGTCATCTCCTCGACGCCTTCGTATTGCTGCTTCCACCGGGGCATGGACTCGCGGATGTAGTCCTGGATGCGCTCGGCAAGTTCCTGGAACGTGGTGCTGGTGGTGCGGCCGCAGCCGGGGCAGGCCGTAACGCTTGGGGCGAATGAGCGCAGGCCAAGCGCCTGCAGCAATTCGCAGGCTGCGTAAACTTCCTCGCGGCGGTCGCCGCCGGGGCGCGGCGTGAGCGAAATGCGAATGGTGTCGCCGATGCCTTCCTGCAGCAGAACACCGAGCGCCGCGGCCGACCACACCGTGCCCTTGGTGCCCATGCCTGCTTCGGTGAGGCCCAGGTGCAGCGGCTGCTCGGTCTTGCGCGAAAGATCGCGGTACACACGGATCAAATTTTGCGGTTTGGAGACCTTGCAGGAAATAATAATCTGATCGCGCCGCAGGCCGCACTCGATTGCGAGCTCGGTCGATTCCAGCGCGGAAAGCACCATGCAGTTATTGATGATTTCCTCGGAGTCCAGGCCAAGTTCGCGGTCGGTGTTTTCCTGCATCTTGCGCATCACCAGCTCTTGATTGAGCGAGCCGCCGTTGACGCCGATGCGCACCGGCTTGCCGTTGTCGACGGCGACCTTGCAGATGGTGGCGAACTGTTCGTCGCGGCGCGCGCCTGCGCCCACGTTGCCGGGATTGATGCGGTATTTATCCAGTGCGCGCGCGCACCCGGGATATTTTGTGAGCAGAACGTGCCCGTTGTAATGAAAATCGCCGATGATCGGCGCGGTGCATCCCAGATCGCGCAGTCGCTTGACGATTTCCTCGACCGCCGCGGCCGATTCCGGCATGTTCACCGTAATGCGCACCAGTTCCGAGCCCGCGTCGGCCAGTTCCTTGCACTGCTGCACGGTTCCCGCGATGTCCGCGGTATCCGTGTTGGTCATCGACTGGACCACGACGGGCGCGCCGCCGCCGACCTGGTATTGGCCGACTTTGACGCCAATGGTTTTGCGCCGCGTGATGGGGAAAATCTGCATGTACCAATCCTTTAGGAATTTCCTATCATAGCAGCCCTGCGGCGGCGGTCAAACTTCTCTGCCAATGTGCATGTCAAAATACGGTGCAACCAATCGTGAACATCACCCCTGCCCCGTCTGGAGCCATAAGGCCCAGCGATTCAATAATATCCCGATTTGGAACTGTGTTTTCCTTGCCAAAATTCGTCTTTGTGGGATAATCTCGCTTCACTTTAGAACCAGGGGGGCGTTACATATGCGTTATGGATTAAGGGCAATTTGTCTCTTGAGCCTGGCCGCGGTGGTTGGCTCATTTGGGCTGCAATCAGCCGCACATGCGCAAGACAACATCATGGGGCAGATTCAGTTCATTCCCGCGAACAACGCGATCAAGACCTCCGGTGTGTGGGTCGACGGACAATATGTCGGCTACGTAGGGGAGCTATCCGGCCGGCACAGGCTGCGGCTTCTGCCCGGCACGCATGATGTGGTGGTGCGGCAAGCAGGATACGCGGACTTCAATAAGAAAGCGGTGATCGAGCCGGGGCTGATCCTGGACATCACCGTCAATCCGGACAAGGACACGCGCTTTATCTATCCCGAGACGAAATCAAGTTCGCTGGTGACGCTGAACGTGCAACCGGCCAGGGCCGCCGTGTTCCTGGATGACAATTTTGTGGGACACGTGGATGAATATGACGGCTTTGAACGCGGAATGCTCGTGGTTCCCGGAAAACATCGCATAAAGATTGCCTTGCCGGGATTCAAGACCATGGAAACCGAAGTGGAACTGCTCCCGCGCCAGAAATTCACACTCAAGACGTCGCTGATGCCGGGCAGCATCGACGACGCCGATCCGCTGATTCGCACCGACGCGTCGCGCGGCATGGCTCCCGGGAGCGAAGTGGCGCGGTCCGCGAAGTAGATTGGGCGCATGTCGGACCCAAGAATTAAGGTGACCTTTATTGAGGCCTGCGCAATATTGTTGCGTTTGCGCGGGGGCTCGATTCAAAGACCGCTTTAGTAGTAAGGCTTCGGCCGGCAACTGAACCGCGGTTCTCAGGCACTCTCTTTCATTTTCCGGCCTTGCCGCCGGATCACCCTCCCCTCATAGTGAGAAAAGACGATGCTTGCTCCGAACGCGGAGCATTCCGCCGGCCTTTGTATGTGCCGGATCGGGAAACGACAGAGCGGTTGCCGCGAAATTCCTGCGTTCGTAGCGGAAAGGCAGGCTATCATTGAGAGGTCCGGATTCCGCGCCTGCGGCGCGGACCTGGATTCGGCGGCTTGAGAGAATTTCCCCATGAATGATATTCCCCGGTTATTCCAGGCGTTTGTCGCTCCCGCTATTTTCGTGTCCGCCGAAGCGCTGTTGCTTTTATCGTTGAATGTCCGCCTGATGGGAATCGTGACACGCTTGCGCGCCTATCTGCACAATCGCCACACGGCCGCAAAACAAGGCCGCATCCTGGAATCGGAAGCCTATTCGTCGCAGATCGCGTCCATCGAGCGGCGCGCGGAAATGATTCGCAAGGCGTTCGTGTCCACATTGTATTCGCTACTGGGAACCGTGACCACGTGCCTGCTGCTCGGCCTGGGGTTGTATTGGCGAACCGCGCAGGTAATGGCCGTGGCGCTCTTCGTGGCTTCGATGATCGGTCTGCTTGTGGGAATTTTCCACTATGTTCGAGAGATGGGTGTGGCGCTTTCTTCGGTGCGCGAAGAGGCGGCAGACTTGCAATTCATGGATCTGGGCGAGCGCCTGGGCGCCGTGGAAGAAAAGACCGGGTCTCCTGCAACATACGATGTTTAGATCGTGCGCCTGTCCTGTCTCCAGCAGATTGCCTCTCAATCCCACTCGGACAAAGCAGTAGCGAGCCAAGAAACCCGGCGGCCGCACCTGATCGAATCGATTTCACGGCGCGCCCGCGGCCTGGGTTCCGCGCAGGCCGAGGGCGTCGGCGGCGCCGCGCATGGCGGCGATGCAGAATGCGATGTGCTCCTCGATGGGGACGGCCAGTTCCTCGGCGCCCTTGCGGACGTCGTCGCGATTGACGCCGCGGGCGAAAGCCTTGTCCTTCAATTTGCGTTTTACGGAGTCGGGTTCCACTTCCAGGATGCTCTTGCTGGGTTTGACCAGGGCGCAAGCGGTGAGGAATCCGGCGAGTTCGTCGCAGGCGAATAGTGTGTGTTCAAGCAGGGTCTGGCGCGGGACCGCGCAGTAATCGGCGTGTGTGACGATCGCGCGGATGAGTTCCTCGGGATAGCCGCGTTCGCGCAGGATGGCCGAGCCGCCCGCGGGATGCTCCTCGGTGGCGCTGTGCGCGTCGTTCGGCCAGCGCTCGTAGTCGAAGTCGTGCAGCAGGGCGGTGAGGCCCCAGAGTTCCTCGTCGGCGCCGTTTTTTCGGGCGTAAGCGCGGACGCAAGCCTCGACGGCGAGCGCGTGCTTGCGCAGGCTTTCGTTTTGCGTGAATTCGCAGAGCAGTTTCCAGGCGTCGTCTCTGGTCGGCATCGAGCGCTCCTCGGGCTTTGGTAGGACAGGCTTCAGCCTGTCGGTTTTTTTCAGCGTGAGCCAGCGGAAAACCGACAGGCTGAAGCCTGTCCTACTGAGGCAGGATACCCCAACTCGTGAGGGAGCAGACAAAGGACTAATGGAATTTTCATTTTGACCGATTTGTTCCTTAGCGACGCATTTGGCGCCATTTCCCGGACAAAATGGAATGCGCGGCAAAAAAAAATAGTGAAAGCAGACAAAAGCGGAAAAAAGTTCTTGACATGGGAGGCGGGTACCCTCAATATGGCGGTCGCGCCAGCTGCTGCCTTCCCCCCGAACGTAGTTCCTTTCATCCGCATGCCGGAATAGTCTGCGAGGAGTACCGGTGTCGGAACAAACAAATGGTATGAACAACACAAACGGGAACAAGGTCGCTACAGATATAGACCTGGACCGCGAAGTCATACGATGCAAAACCTGCGGGCTTGTGCAGTATCGCACCCGCACGGGGAATTGCCGCCGGTGCCTGCACCTGCTACCACCGAAGGTGGAATTTCTGATTCCGCCTCCGGAACCGCAGGAACTACCGGGCGACGACCGGCAACTCTTCGAGAAATGGCCGAACCGCGAGACGGTGGAGAACATAGGGCAGCGTATCCGGCAATTGCGCGAATCGCGCGGGATGACGCAGAGCCAACTCCAGGCGCGCTCGCGGGTATCCAGGTCCTACCTGTCGCGGATCGAAAGCGGGCAAATGACGCCCAGCCTCGGAACTCTGGAAAAGATTTCCGAAGCGCTTGGCGTCGGCTTGAACCGCTTCTTCGTTCCCGAAACGAACGGCGAAGCCCTTCTGGAAGATCCATTCATCCAGGGCTTGCGGCCGTTCCTGCGGCAGCTTGACTGGGAACAGTGGCAATCGATTCTGAAGCGCCTGGCCGCGATCAGCGACCACGTCTCCAATGGGAATGGGCAGGTGCGCCCGTTGGCACCGCCGCAGCCCTCCCGCATGGAGCAGTTTGCGCGACGGATGCACCCAGCTGCGATGGGCCACCGTTAGTCGGGCAATAAGCGAAGAAAGATATTCGGGTGTGGGCTCCGCTTGGAGCCCACGCTATTTCGGGTCTGGGCTCTACTTGGAGCCCGGATAATTCAAGGTGTGGCGCGGACTCCCTCGGCAGAGGGAGTCCGCGTTGTCACGCCGCTATTCCGCTTCGTATGTCTCACCGTCGTAAAAATCAATAATTTGACGGCAACATCGGTGACAAAGGCTTCAGCCTGTGGCTTTCATTCTTTCAAAGACAAGACCAAACCCGCACAGGCTGAAGCCTGTGCCACCAAGACCCGTCCTTCAACGCTTTTTCAGTTCCGCTCAAAGAAATTCGCTCTTCAGCAGGCCGTAGTTTTCCAGATCAATGAATCGATCCCATTTTTTGACGTGCTCGCGAGAGCGGCCTTCGCGGCTCATGCCGATTTTTTCCAGGACGCGGCCGGAGGCGGCGTTTCCCGCGAAGTGGAAAGCATAGATCCGGTGCAGCGCGAGAGTCTCGAATCCAAATGCCGCAACGGCGCGGCCCGCCTCAGTGGCATATCCGTTTTTCCAGAACGGGACGCCGATCCAGTAGCCCAGTTCGGCGTGCCGATGCGCGGGCGTGATGTTCAAGCCCATTCCCCCGCAAAGTTCGCGGGCGGGCGAAACACATATGGCGAACGAGACCGAACGGCCGGCGCGAAATTCCTCGGAGGCGCGCGACAGGAAATCCCGGGCGTCCTGTTCGGTGTAGGGATGCGGAATATTTGCGGTCATGGAGGCGATTTCACGCGCCCCGGCCAGGCGCACGATGGCGGGGATGTCTGTTTGTTCCAGAGGGCGCAGCAGCAGGCGCGCGGTCTTCAATTCGTGAGGAGCGGTCATGGAGATGCTGTAAACCCGGTCGATCTTAATATAGTCGCGCGGCAGGCAGGAGACGAAAATGCTGAAATGCGCGTGGGTGGTTTGCGTAGGACAGGCTTCAAGCCTGTCGCTTTTTTCTTGCGGTGCGACCAGGCGGAAACCCCGACAGGCTGAAGCCTGTCCTACCAGTTACGCGAAGCGCACCTTGACGTCCGGACGCTTATCGAGCGTCACGGTGTCGACGAAGCGCACCTGGCGTTCGTCGAGCGTGACCACCAGCGACTGCGTTCGGATGCCTTCACCGAAGAAGCGTACGCCGCGCAGCAGGCCGCCGTCGGTCACGCCAGTGCACGCAAAAATAATTTTCTGTCCGGGTGCGAGGTCTTCCGTTTTGTAGATGCGCTTGCCGTCCTTGATGCCCATTTTCTCGAGGCGTTCCTGGTGCTCGGGCTTGGAGACCACCAAGCGCGCCTGGATTTCGCCATTCAGGCAGCGCAAGGCTGCGGCGGTGAGCACGCCTTCGGGCGCGCCGCCCGTGCCCATCACGGCGTGAACGCCCGTGCCGATGACGGCCGCGGAAATTCCAGCGGAAAGGTCGCCGTCGCCGATCAGGCGGATGCGCGCGCCGGCGGCGCGAATATCGGAAATCAATTTTTCGTGGCGCGGGCGGTCCAGCACCACCACCACCAGGTCTTCGATGTCGCGGTCCAGCCGCTTGGCGATCGAGCGCAAGTTGTCGGCGACCGGGGCGTCCATCTCCACAGCGCCCTTGCACGATGGTCCGACGACAATCTTTTCCATGTACAGGTCGGGCGCATGCAGCAAACCGCCTTTTTCGCTGGCGGCAAGGACGGTGATCGAGCCGGGAGCGCCGGTGGCGCACAGGTTGGTACCTTCCAGTGGATCGACGGCGATATCGACGGCGGGGAAATTGAAGCCGCGGACGTGCTGCGCGGCGCCGATTTTTTCACCGATGAAGAGCATGGGAGCTTCGTCGCGCTCGCCTTCGCCGATGACAATGGTGCCGTCCATGGGGACTTCATCCATCACCTTGCGCATGGATTCGACCGCGGCCTGATCGGCTTTGTGGCCGTCGCCCAGGCCCATGGTCTTGGCCGAAGCAATGGCGGCTTTTTCGACGACGCGCAAGAATTCCAGACTCAGCTCGATTTCCATTCGATCTCCCGGCGCCCTGGATTTTTCGTTTCGGCGCGCGTGTAAAAACGGGCCACGCGCGCGACATCACCCAAAACTTGCCCTATCCTAAACTAAACCGAACATTGCAACCAGCGGCTTTGACAGGATATTTCCACAATGTGGCGGGAATCTTTTCTTTTGGAAGAAATCCGCTTTCTCCGTTCCGGAACGCGCAAATGAGGGAGGCTTGTGCGAAACCATTCTGCAACAGCGCATTTGGTTTGGTAGAGGCCGCCCGTAGTTTGGGCGGGCAGCTTTTCGTTCAAGGCAGAGGCTGCAACACCGTGTTCACTAAGTTCGGATTATCGAATGTGGTCTGCTCGCCCGGTTTCAAGCCCGGGACCGGCAGCAGGCGGGCGCTGAGCGGCTTGGACAATTTCACCGACAAAGTTGCTACGTCGCCGACGATGCGCGCGAGTTGATCGGCGGTCACGTCACCGGGAAGGGGAATGGTGTCCAGGCCAGTGCCGCAGACCGAGGAATACGCCAGCAGTTGGTCCATGGTGAGCGTGCCTTCGCCCCAGAGTTGCGCAAGTCGTGAGTCCTCCAGCACCGGCATCATCACGCCCGAGTAGCCCACTTTTTTCACGGCGATATCGCGCAGCGCCGCGGTAATCGTGCCCACTGCGGTGAGCGTGCCGCTGGTGCCGAACCGGCCGCCGGTGAATCCGGCCGTGGCCGATCCGATTGAGGCGTTTTTCATGGGCGCCGGAGAAAGGTCCAGGCCCATGTAGGCCCATCCGGTTTCCTGATCGATCTTGGAGGCAAGGTCCGCGACGGCCGCGGCGTGCATGCCGAGTTCGGCGACCAGCGCTTGGCGCGTGGCTTCCGGATCGCGCTTCACGGCCATCACGGCGGCGACGACGTTCGCGGATTCCAGTCCAATGGCGAATTGATGCCCCAGACCCTGGTGAAAGGCGGCCGGAAAAAACGGCGTGTACGCGGGGACATTCGCGATCCCTGCGAAACGGAAATTGCCCAGGCCCTGGGCGGTATGGTCTTCCAAATACTTGATGACGTCGGCGGCGGCGCGCACGGCCTTCCAGTGGACGCCGTCAGTTCCCGCAATCACCACGCTGCCGGAGATGTTACTGGACTGCGAGAGAATTTCTGCGAGCATTTGCGCCCGCGCGTCGTCGTCCTTTTCCGCCATCAACGCGGGGCCTATAGCGATCATCACGTTTTCCTTCGTGGCGAAGGCGTCGAGATCGTGGAACAGCGTGTCCACGGCCGTCTTGGACATTCCGGCGGTGTATTCCGGGAAAGGCTGCGTGGCGATGCGGATGGTCTGCACCTGGTAGCCGGCGAGTTCGTAGCGTGCCTTGGCGTTGCGCAGCAGCGCCAGGGTGTCGGCAAATTGCTGTTTGTAATCGCCGGGATCCAACCGAACGAACGCGGTAATGGTGCGGACTTTGGGTTTTTCCTGCGCCGATGCGGGCGCGGCCAGCGAGGCGAACAGGAGGAATGTCAGGAAAAGGGCGTGCGAGGCGATGGGAATCGCATATTTGAAATTTGAAATTTCAAATAGCGGATTGCCGGTGTGGCGAAGCATTTGGGCCTCCTGGAGGCTCAGATTCATTGTGAGAGTTCATGGTCGACAATCTTGTGTAGCGCCCGCCTTCAGGCGGATTCCGAGATGACGACTTTCCGCCCCGCGCGTATCCCCGTTAGAAATATGCGGGGATGCCCGTGATGCGCTCGCCGATCACCAGGCGATGGATGTCGTGCGTGCCTTCGTAGGTGTAGACGGATTCGAGATTATTCATGTGGCGCATGATGCAGGAATCGTCGACGATGCCGTTGGCGCCCAGGATGTCTCGGGCTTTGCGCGCGGTTTCCATGGCCATCCACACGTTGTTCATCTTGAGCATGGAAACATGCGCGGGGTCCAAGCGGGTCCGATCCTTTAATTTTCCCAGATGCAGCGCGAGCAACTGTGCCTTGGAAATTTCCGTGATCATGAAGACCAGCTTGTCCTGCACCAACTGGTGCGAGGCAATGGGTTTGTTCTGGAATTGCTTGCGCGCTTTGGCGTATTGCAGGGCCGCGTCATAGCACGCCATGGCCGCGCCGATGGCGCCCCAGCCGATGCCGAAGCGCGCCTGCGTCAGGCAGCTCAGCGGGCCCTTGAGTCCGGCGACTCCCGGCAAGACGTTGTCGGCGGGAATTTCGCAATCGTTGAGCGCCAGGCCGGACGTGACGGAAGCGCGCAGCGAAAGCTTCCCGTGAATATCGCGCGCGGCAAAACCCTTAGTGCCTTTTTCCACCAGGAATCCGCGAATTTTGTCGTCCTCCTCGCACCGGGCCCACACCAGGGCAACGTCGGCGATGGAGCCGTTGGTGATCCACATTTTTTCGCCGTTCAGGACGTAGCGATCCCCGCGGCGAGCCGCGCGCGTGAGCATCCCGCCGGGGTTTGATCCGAATTGCGGCTCGGTAAGCCCGAAGCAGCCCAGCGCTTTTCCGCTTTGCATTCGCGGCAGCCACTTTTCCTTTTGCTCCGGCGAGCCGTACGTATAAATGGGGTACATCACCAGGGCGCTCTGCACGGAAACAAAGCTGCGCAGGCCGGAGTCGCCGCGCTCGAGTTCCTGCATCACCAGTCCGTAGGCCACGTTGGACATTCCGGCGCAGCCGTAGCCCTCAAGGTTCGCCCCGAAAAATCCCAGATCGGCCAGGCGCGGCACCAGGTCCATCGGAAACGTGGATTCCCGGTTGTGCTTCACGATAACGGGGAGCACGAACTCTTCGACAAACTGCCGGGCCGTGGCGCGAGCCAGCAATTCCTCGTCGTTCAGCAGGGAATCGAATTCCAGATAATCCACGCCGGGAAATGCGGGCATCAAGTGCTCCTTCGCGAGGAAAGGGCCGGCCAGGCGCGGTAAACTGCCGGCCGGATTGCAGAGCGCGTCACGCGATGCATTCTAGCGCGCGGAGTTTCCCGGCGGCAAGCGAGTCGGTGCAGGACAGACACTCCTGTCTGTCCTACAATCAGCAAAGTCTTGCGCGAAACCCCTTGCGATGTTATAAAATCACTCCTTTGTCCAGACAAGGAATTGCCTGAGGGGAGGGTGTGTACCCGAGGTTCTTCCGAATGTGAATGTTTGGGCGGGCATTGTCGGATGCCTTACCATAACCCGTGGAAATTTTAAGCCAACTCGGCGACCTGTTCCTGGCGGCTGTGCCTACCGTCATCATCGTTTTTCTTTTTTATTTCTTCCTGCGCTGGAGTTTTTTCAAGCCCATCGAACGCGTGCTGGCCGAGCGCCACAAGCGAGCGGAAGGAGCGCGGCAGGAAGCGGAACAAAGCCGCGCGGCTGTGCAGGAAAAACTTCGCGCCTACAACGATTCGCTAAAGAAGGCGCGCTCGGAAATGTTTGTCGAGCAGGAAGGCATTCGCCGGCGCGTGCTGGATGAGCGGCAGACCAAGGTAAGCACCGCGCGCGTTGCCGCGCAGAAGGCCTTGCACGAGGCCAAGCAGGTGATCGCCGAGGAAGTCAAGTCGGCGCGCGCCGAGTTGGAACAATCCAGCGGGGACATGGCGACGGAAATTGCCGACGCGATTCTTGCTGGTGGGCCTGCCGGTCCGGGCGCCTCCCGGCCGGGAGGGGCACGATGAACTTCCCCCGCCGAATCCGTGCATATGTTTCCGGTTCGCTTCTTGCGCTTTTTGTTCTTGCGCTTCCCGCGTTTGCCGCCGAGGGCGCCGAACCCAATCCCGCCGATTCTCCCGCGGGGCTGATCTTCCGGTGGCTGAATTTTGCGCTGGTATTCGGCGGGATCGCCTACCTGATCGCCAAGCACGGAGGCGCGTTCTTCGGGGCCAACGCCAAGGCGATTTCCGCCAGCATTCGCGAAGGCGCCGCGGCGAAGGAAGAGGCGACTCGCCAGTTGCAGGAAGTGGAGACAAAGATTTCGCGGCTGGATCAGGAAGTCACCACGTTGCGGGAATCTGCGCGGCGCGATTCCGCGGCGGAAACCGAACGGTTGAACGCCTCGGGCCAAGCCGAGATCGAGAAGATTCAGATTGCCGCGCGGGCCGAACTGAGCGCGGCCGAACGCGCCGCCAGGCAGGAATTGCGCGCCCTGGCCGCCTCGCTGGCCGTGGAGCGCGCCGGAGAACTGGTCGCTTCGCGCATGGACAAGAATATCCGGTCGAAATTGATGCGCGCATTTCTCAACGAACTCGGAAGGAGCGCGAATTGAAAGCGCTGGCGGAGCGGTATGCGGGCGCGCTGGTGGACGTCGCGCTCGAAAACAAGCAAGCCGATCAGATCAAGCAGGAGCTGGCCCAATTTGCCGCGATGGTGCGCGAATCGGACGAATTGCGGTCATTCCTGGCGAATCCCTCGATCGCGCGCGCGAGCAAACATGCGGCCATCGAGCAGCTGGTGATGCGCATGGGTGCGAGCCGCACGCTGCGCAATTACCTGTTTGTGATCGTGGACCAGCGCCGCGCCGGGCTTTTGATTGAAATCGAGCAGGCCTTCAGCGCGCTGCTGGACGCACGCCAGGGAATCACGCAGGCCACGGTCACGTCCGCGGCGGAATTGACGGACCTGGAGCGCGCGGAAATGAATGCCGCGCTCGTGAAGCTGACGGGCAAGAAGGTGCAGGCGAAATTCTCGACCGACACGGCGCTGATCGGCGGCGCGGTGGTGCGGATCGGTTCCACGATTTATGACGGCTCGGTGCGCGCGCAGCTGGAACGCATGCGCCTCCGGATGGTTACGGAATAAAGGGTCACGAAACAGCGGTCAGGAACAGGAGCTGGAATGGCTTCGATCAAAGCGGATGAAATTACAAAGATACTGAAGGCGCAGATCGCCAACTACGAGCAGGCGGTGGCCGTCGAGGAAGTCGGCACCGTGATCTCAGTGGGCGACGGCATCGCGCGCGTCTACGGCCTGGAAAAGGTGATGTCCGGCGAAATGCTGGCGTTTCCCCACGACGTCTACGGCATCGCGCTCAACCTGGAAGAAGATCAGGTTGGCTGCGTGCTGCTTGGCGAATACACGCTGGTGCAGGAAGGCGACACGGTGAAGCGCACAGGCACAATTATGTCCGCGCCCGTGGGAGAAGCGATGGTCGGGCGTGTCGTCAGCCCGCTGGGCGTGCCCTTGGACGGGAAAGGCCCCATCGCCACCGACAAGCGCATCCCGATTGAGCGCATCGCGCCGGGCGTTGTGGACCGCCAGCCGGTGCGCGAGCCGCTGCAAACCGGAATCAAGTCCATCGACTCGATGATCCCCATCGGCCGCGGGCAGCGCGAACTGATCATCGGCGACCGCCAGACCGGAAAGACCGCCATCATTCTGGACACGATCCTGAATCAAAAGGGCGGCGACATGATTTGCATCTACTGCGCGATCGGGCAGAAGCGCTCGACCATCGCGCAGGTGGTGAAGGTGCTGACCGACGCGGGCGCGATGGAATACACCATCGTCGTCGCGGCATCGGCCACCGAACCCGCCACGCTGCAATACATCGCGCCGTACGCGGCCTGCGCCATGGGTGAATTTTTCCGCGATTCCGGCCGCCACGCCGTATGTTTTTACGACGATCTTTCCAAGCATGCGCAGGCCTACCGCGAAATTTCGCTGCTGCTGCGGCGTCCTCCCGGCCGCGAGGCGTTTCCGGGCGACGTGTTCTATCTTCACTCGCGCCTTTTGGAGCGCGCCGCGAAATTGAACGACAAGCTGGGCGCGGGCTCGCTGACGGCGCTGCCGGTGATCGAAACGCAGGCCGGCGACGTTTCCGCCTACATCCCGACCAACGTAATTTCGATTACCGACGGCCAGATTTATCTGGAAGCGGACCTGTTCAACAGCGGCATCCGTCCCGCGATTAACGTGGGATTGTCTGTAAGCCGCGTGGGCGGCAACGCGCAGATCAAGGCCATGCGGCAAGTCGCGGGTTCGCTGCGCCTCGACCTGGCGCAGTACCGCGAACTGGCGGCGTTCGCGCAGTTCGGCTCCGATCAATTGGATAAAGCGACGCAGGCGCAACTGGCCCGCGGGCAGCGCCTGGTGGAAGTTCTGAAACAGGGACAGTTCTCGCCGCTATCGGTCGAAGAGCAGGTGGTGGTGATCTTCGCCGGCACCAGCGGGCTGCTTGACGACGTCGCGGTTCCCGACGTGCAGCGCTTCCAGAAGGACCTGGTGGAATTCATCCACGCGCGTTACGGCGCGCTGCTGGCCGAAATTGCGCAGAAAAAACAGATCACCGACGACGGGCGGGCGGCGCTGAATCGCGCCATCGGCGAATTCAAGGAACAATTTCAAGCAGGAGCGTCAGCGGCGCGCGCCTAGTCCGGCGAGCGAAACCTTTCGATGCCCACACTACTCGATTTCCGGCGGCGCATACGCTCGGTGAAGAATACCCAGCAGATCACGCGCGCCATGAAATTCATCGCTGCGGCGCGGCTGCGGCGTGCGCAGGAGACGGCCGTTTCGCTGCGGCCGTATGCCAGCGGGATTCGCGAAGTGCTGGCGTCGGCGATGTCACGGATCGAAAATCCCGAGCAGTTTCCGGCGCTGGCGTCGCGGCCCGAGGAGCGCATTCTGGTGGTGGTGGCATCGGGCGAACGCGGGCTGTGCGGCGCGTTCAATGCCAACGTGCTGCGGCGCGCCTTTGAATTCCTGCGCGACCACGGCGATAAGAAACTGGAAGTAATCACCATCGCGAAGAAAAGCCGCGACGCGTTCCGCAAGCGCCCGTGGAAAATCGTCGGCGAATACGTGGACATTACCACCAAGGCCGACCTCGGGAAAGCCGGTGAAATCGCGGGCGAGGTCATGAAGCGCTACGAAGCCGGCGAGGCCGATTCCGTCTATCTTATTTATAACGAATTCAAGAATGTGATGGCCCAGACGTTGCGCGTGGAAAAATTGCTGCCGCTGGACCGGGCGGCTCTCGTGGAGAGCGAAAAGCACGATAAAAATGCTCCCCCATCGTCCACCGCCGACGCCGTGGACTATATTTACGAACAACCGGCCGCAGAAATTTTCAACAAACTGGTGCCGCGCTACGTGGAAATGCAAATTTTCCGGATGCTGGCGGAAACGTCCGCGGCGGAACACGCCGCGCGCATGACGGCGATGGAATCAGCGACCAGCAACGCGTCTGACGTAATTGACGCGCTAACGCTACACATGAACAAGGTGCGGCAAGCAGCCATTACGCGCGAGATCATTGAAGTGGTCAGCGGGGCTGCCTCAGCCGGGTAGGGCGTCGGCAGTTACAAAGCGCGAATCACGATTCACGGAGAAACAAAATGGCGCAACACGATACAGGAAACGTCGGGCACGTCGTCCAGGTCATCGGACCCGTCATTGACGTGCAATTTCCGGAGCATCATCTTCCCGAGATTCACAACGCGGTGAAGATTTCGAGCGAGGGCTTTGAAGGGCCCGAGCCGATCAACATCGTCGCCGAAGTGGCGCAGCACCTGGGCGAGGGGCGTGTCCGCACCGTGGCCATGACGGCCACCGAAGGCGTGGTGCGCGGCATGAAGGCGGTCGACCTGGGCGGGCCGATCTCGGTGCCGGTGGGCCGCGCCGCGCTGGGCCGCGTGATGAACGTGCTGGGCGAGCCGGTCGATGGCCTGGGGCCAGTGCAGACCGATAAGCGCTACCCGATTCACCGTCCCGCGCCTTCGCTCGAAGACCAGTCCACCAATCTCGAAATGTTCGAAACGGGCATCAAGGTCGTCGACCTGTTCGAGCCTTACTTGAAGGGCGGAAAAATCGGACTGTTCGGCGGCGCGGGCGTCGGCAAGACGGTTTTGATTCAGGAATTGATCCACAACGTGGCCATGAAGCACGGCGGCGTATCCGTGTTCGCCGGAGTGGGCGAGCGCACGCGCGAGGGCAACGACCTGTGGCTGGAAATGACCGAGTCGGGTGTCGTGGTGCCCGGCAATTCGGAAAAATCGCGCGCGGCTTTGATCTACGGGCAGATGACCGAACCGCCCGGCGCGCGCCTGCGCGTGGGGCTGACCGGCCTGACGGTCGCGGAATATTTCCGCGATGAGGAAGGCTTGGACGTGCTGCTGTTCATCGACAACATTTTCCGGTTCGTGCAGGCCGGATCGGAAGTATCCGCGCTGCTGGGACGCATGCCTTCGGCCGTAGGATACCAGCCCAACCTGAACACGGAAATCGGCGAATTGCAGGAGCGCATCACGTCCACCAAGAAGGGATCGATCACGTCGGTGCAGGCGATTTACGTGCCCGCCGACGACTACACCGATCCAGCGCCGGCCGCGACGTTCTCCCACTTGGACGCGACCACGAACCTGAGCCGGCAAATCGTCGAGCGCGGCATTTATCCCGCAGTTGATCCGCTGGCCAGCTACTCGCGCATTCTCGATCCGCGCATCGTGGGCGACGAGCATTACAACACCGCCCGCGCCGTGAAGGGCGTCCTGCAGCGCTACAAGGATTTGCAGGACATCATCGCGATCCTGGGCATCGAGGAACTTTCGGACGAAGACAAGCAGGCCGTGGCGCGCGCGCGAAAGATCGAAAAATTCCTGTCGCAGCCGATGTTCGTCGCGCAGCAGTTTACCGGCCTGGAAGGCAAGTACGTGAAGATCGCCGACAACGTGCGCGGGTTCAAGGAAATCGTGGAAGGCAAGCACGACGACCTGCCCGAGCAGGCGTTCTACATGGTCGGCACAATCGAGGAAGCGCGCGCGAAGGCCGAGAAAATGGCGGCGACGGCGTAGGAGGGACGTGATTCGTGATTTGTGATTCGTAATTCGTGAGGAAAGACCGCGCCTCGCAGGTTGGCCTGGTTTTCACGAATCACGAATCACAAATCACGAATCACGACACAGATGGCGGACACATTCACACTCGAAGTAGTCACACCGGCGCGGCAAGTGGTGCGCGAGGCGGTGAACGAAGCGCAGATACCGGTGCGCGGCGGGTACATTGGCGTCCTGCCCGGGCACACGCCGCTGCTGGCTGAAATGGGCACGGGCGAACTGACCTATCGCGTTGGCAATCGCGAGCTTTCCTGCACGGCCATCGGCGGATTTGTGGAAGTGCTGGCCGATCGCGTGATCGTGCTGGCCGATGCCGCTGAACTGGCCTCGGAAATCGATGTGCCCCGCGCGCGGGCTGCTCTGGAACGCGCGCAGAAGCGCTTTGCGAATCCGAGCGATCCCAATGTGGACTGGAATCGCGCGCAAGCCGCTCTGGAACGCGCGCAAGTTCGGCTGCAAGTCGCTGCAAAGGCCGGGACTTCCTCGGCGAATGCGGCGGTTACTGCTTCGGGTCACTCCTGACCTCAAGTTTCACTTGAGCCTCGCGCGGTGACGTAACATCTAATTGCCCATGGAAGAGATCACGATGTACTGCACGAACTGGTGCGGGGATTGCATCCGCGCCAAGCGATTTCTGCGCGACCGCGGCGTCGTATTTTCAGAAGTGAATATCGACGAAGAGCCCGATGCCGAGGATCTGGTCCTGAGCGTGAACAATGGGCGGCGAAAAGTCCCGACCATTAAAGTGGGAGAGCGATTTTTCGCGTGCAGCCCGTTCGATCCCTACCTTTTATCCTCGGAATTGAAGATCCCGCTGAATAAATAATTTCCGCTGGAAAGCCGTGGCGATTTTCGGTTTCTCGGTTTTCTCTGTGCCCTCTGTGTGGAAAGCTTTGCGCGACACTCAGAAAAAAAAATCTTTAACACAGAGGACACAGAGAAAACCGGAGAGAGAAACAGGTCAGGCTTGGTCGAAGCCGGCGCCGCGCGTCATCACGCCGGCAACTTCGAGTTTGTCGTCGAGGAAAACCAGGTCCGCGTCGGCTCCGGGCGCCAGGACGCCTTTGCGCGAACCGAGGCCGATCTGGCGGGCGGGGTTTGCCGTGACCATGCGCAGGGCGGAGGCCAGCGGAACGCCCATCGCCACGATGTTGCGCAGCGCGCGGTCCAGCGTGAGCGTGCTTCCTGCCAGTTTGCCTTCGGCGTTGCGGCAGACTCCTCCGGAGACCTTCACCTGGAAATTTCCCAACTGATATTTTCCGTCGGGCATTCCCGTGGCGGAAGTGCCGTCGCTCACCAGGATGACGCGTTCCGGCGTTTTCATTTCCAGCAACATGCGCATGGCCGGCTCGTCGACGTGAACTTTGTCGGCGATGAGTTCGGCGCTGACCCGAGGCGAGGTCATCACCGCGCCAATCACTCCGGTGCCGCGATGAGAAAACGGGCGCATGGCGTTGAACACGTGCGCGGCGTGCGTTGCCCCGGCGGCGATGGCGGCCTGCGCCTGCTCGTAATTGGCGTCGGTGTGACCGAGCGAGACCACCAGGCCGGCCTCGCGCGCCGCGGCGATCAGGTCCAGCGCGCCGGGCAGCTCAGGGGCCAGGGTCAGGATTTGCGCGGTGCCTCGCGCTTCCTGCAGAAGCTGCGCCAGAACTTCGGTCGAGGGCGCCAGAATCCATTCCTGCGGATGCACCCCGCGGCGGGCCTTGCTGATGAACGGGCCCTCGAAGTGGATACCGAGAATCTCGGCGCTGAGTTCGCGGGCGGCGGTTTCGCTGGATTTCAGCATGAATCGCGCGATGCCCCCAACGCTGTCGCAGGTTTCCATCAGGCTGGCGGTCACCGTGGTGGCCACAAACGAAGTGGTGCCGAAGCGCGCGACCGTCCCGGCAACAATTTCCAGCGACTCGGCATTTCCTGCCATCACGTCGCGGCCCCCGGCGCCGTGGATATGGACGTCCACGAACCCCGGCACGATGGTTTTCCCCCGGGCCGTGATCTGGCGTGCGCCGCGCGGCAGAACCACACGCCCGCGGGGCCCTGCCTCGATGATTTTGCTTCCTTGAACGACCACCACGCCGTCGACAATATCCTCGAAGGGGGTCAGGAGGCGGTCCGCGTGGATGGCCAGGGGCTGCATCGGAATGGAATCATCCTACTTGAATCGCGGGGCGAAAATACGGGAAAAATCGGAGCAACTTTGGGTTGCCCGCCGGAGAGAATTGCGCGACCCGCCGGCGCCCCTGGCTGCACCGCGGATCCCGGAAATTCGGCCTCAACGGTAAATAGGGGAGGCGGCAAATGGCGGGTGAAGTGCATCCACTTCTTTGCCGATACACTGGTCGGGATAAGCCCTTGTCCGTGGCGGGACGCGGTGCTACACTTTTTTCGCCCCGCCCTATTCGAGGTGAATTTCGATTGAGCGCACCATGGAAAAGCAATTCCAGAGCCGCTCATCCGATCGCCTCCCGCAAGGTTTCCCCGGTGTCCGTCTGTTCAGGTGGCGCTTAGGAAACAGTAGTACAAAAGTCCTATTCAGCCCCTCGGACAGGCCCAGTACATTTGTACCGCACGCGGCAGCGCCAGCCTCGTTCCTGTTATATACGGGCAGACAGCTGTCTCTACGCGCACGGAATCCATAGATAGGCGACGTGACGACATGACAACGACCGCAGAGCAACTTACGCAGGGGAGTCTTCGGCTTAAGCAATCCGGCCCCTCCTCACCGAACCCGCAGGCGTGGAAAGCGCTTGTGGGGAACAAGCCGGTCAGTGCGCGTTTTTCGCTGTTGCCGGAAACCAAGCCGCGCAAAGGTGCCTTAGCCACCAGTCTGGTCATTCAAATCTGCCTGGCCGCATTTGTGGTCATGATCCCTCTGCTGTTCCCCCAGCAGATGATCCCGAGATCGATTTACATGGTGACGGACATTGCCGGGCCGCCTCTGGAAATACCCGAGCCGCCAAAACCCAAGCCGCCCGCGCCGCCGAAGGTCGCGAAAGTGCAGCCGCCTCCTCCTCCGGTTGAAAAGGCTCCTCCGAAAATAAACGTGGCCAAATTCTTTGCGCCTCCCAAGATTGAGGCCCCCAAGCCGAAACCTCGCCAGGTGGAGGCCGACCTTCCGAAAGTCAACGACACCTTCCAGCCTCTGAAGCTGGAAGTGGCCAGCAACCAGCCCGCGCGCCCCCGCGAACCGGTGAAGACCGGAATGATGACCGGTGGCAGCTCGGCGGTGCCGACCATGCCGAGCAAGCCGTTGGATAAAGTGCAGACTGGCGGATTCGGCGATCCGGACGGGCTTACCGGGCCGAGCGATCCTAATAAACATGCGAACGTCGGGCATTTTGGCAACCCTGCGCTGCCTCCAGGTCCGGGATACGGAAACGGAACAGGCGGTGCAAACGGCGCCAAGGGAATCGTCGCCAGCACCGGGTTTGGCAATGGTGTTGCAATTCCTCCTCCCAGCGGCGGGCCGAAAGGCTCGGTGAAGGCCGGCGGATTTGCAAACTCGAACGATCAGGTCGTCGAGGCGCCCAAGAAGCGCGCCGAAGCCACTCCTGACGTAGAACCGGTGGAAATTATCTCCAAGCCGCGACCGACGTATTCAGCGGAAGCGCTGAAGTTGAATCTGGAAGGCGAGGTTTTGCTGGACGTGGTGTTCCCGGCGGCAGGCGGCCAAGTTCATGTGAACCGCGTCGTGAAGGGCCTTGGGCATGGCTTGGACGAGGCCGCGATCAAGGCGGCGGAGCTGATCAAATTTAAACCGGCTATTTCCAATGGGCATCCGGTCGATTTTCCGGCCGTGATCCACATTGTGTTCCAAACGGCGTACTGACATTCCATATTTGCGTAAGGTGTGGGCTTTTTTTACGGCCAGCCTAGAAAGAAAGTCCGGAGGGGATATGCGCATTCTGAAGACGGTGTTGGTGGCTCTGGCGCTCGGGGTTATGCCGCTACATGCGGCTGACCAGCAATCCGGCGCATTGAGCCAGGTGGTGGACCGCATCATCAGCCAGGAACAGGCGGAGATGAACGCTATCAAGCCTTTTACCCCGCTGGTGGAAACCTATATTCAAAATCTTCGCGGGGACAAGGACTTGGGAGCCGTCCCGGCCGGAGACAAGTATTTCCTGGGCCGCGCGGTATTGTCCAAGGGCATTGAACTGCAACCCCTGACCGACGGCAGCGAGAACGAGGGCGGCAAGAAAAAAATGCTGAGCGGCATCGGCAGCATGTTCTCGCTCTCGATGGAGTTCCTGCCCAAGGGTTTCCTGCAGATGATTTATCTGGACACCAACGGCTTCGATAAGCAGAACTACAGGTTCGATTACATTCGCCGCGAGTTCCTGGGCGAGGTTCGCACCCTGGTGTTCGACGTGACGCCCACGCAGAAGGGCAACAAAGGGCGCTTCATGGGCCGCATCTGGGTCGAGGACCAGGACTTTCACATCGTCCGGTTCAATGGTGCGTACGGCGGCAGCTCGCGCACCAACTACTACTTCCACTTTGACAGCTGGCGCGTGAATTCCGGCCCGAACCTCTGGCTGCCGGCGTTCATCTACTCCGAGGAATCGGACCTGAACTTCGCGCTGGCCAAGCGGCTCTCGTTCAAGGCGCAGACGCGGCTGTGGGGTTATAACCTGGGCCACTCCGCGCAGGAGCAGGAACTGAGCAAGATCCTGATCGAGTCGCAGACCCCGGTGAAGGACCAGACCACGCAGGCCAACGATATCAACCCCGTGATGGCGCAGCGCGATTGGGACCGCCAGGCGGAAGATAACGTTGTCGATCGCCTTGAGCGGCTCGGCTTGCTCGCTCCGCAGGGCGAAGTGGACAAGGTTCTCGAGACCGTCGTCAACAACCTGGAAGTGACCAACAACCTGGACATCCAACCCGAGATTCGCTGCCGCGTGCTGCTGAGCTCGACGCTGGAATCGTTCGCCATCGGCCACACCATCGTGTTCAGCCGCGGCCTGATTGACGTGCTGCCGGACGAAGCCAGCCTGGCCATGATGGTTTCGCACGAACTTTCGCACGTGGTGCTGGGCCACCGCATCGACGGCCAGTACGCGTTCTTCGATCGCCTGCTGTTTGACGAGAAGGACACGTTCCGCCACTTCGGCTTCGCGCGCACGGCTGCCGAGGAAGAAGCGGCCAACGCCAAGGCGAACGAACTGCTGAAGAGCTCGCCCTACAAGGATCAACTCGCCACCGCAAAACTTTTCCTGGACGCCCTGGAGAACCGCCAGAAGGACATCCCGAACCTGATCAGCCCGCACCTGGGCGATCGCGTTCCGACCAACATGCAGGTCGCGTCCGCGGCTCCGGCTGCGGCGAAACCAGCCGACCCGAACGCTCCCGCCGAAACCAAGACAGCGGCTGCGGCGAGCCCGGTCGTGGCCTTGCCGCTCGGCGGACGCATCAAGATGGATCCGTGGAGCGACAAGCTCGAAATGATGAAGTCCAAGCCCGTGGGCACGGTGGCCGAACGCGAGAAGATGCCGTTTGAGGTTACTCCGTTCATGCTCTACCTGACCCGCGAAGTCACCGTCGGCAGCTCGATGACCCCGGGTGCGGTTTCGGCCGATTCCAAGGCGGCTGCAACCGATACCACCGGCAAGTCGCCGGCGCCGCAACAGTAAGAACGCATTTCCTCCGGAGAACGGAACGGCCGGCCCGGAAATTTCGGGCCGGCCGTTTTGTTTTTTTGCGGCGGCGTGGAACGTGCAATTGTGCAAGGCCAGGCATGAGGAGCAAATCGAGTACCGCAGCATCGAGTAGCACAGCCACTCCTGGCTGTGTGGGTTTTGCTATACCCGTTAATAGGGCGGTGTAACATGGGTCTTGAAACCCACACAGCCAGGAGTGGCTGTGCTACCAAAGACCGCTCCCATCGCATCTTTCCATAGATTGGAAATCTCTGGCGGGCTAGATCGGGCGAAAGAAAAAACCTGGCCGGCATTCCGAATCGATGGCTCTCCGCATTCAAGAAAAAGGGCCGGACTTTCGTCCGTCCCTTTTGGTTTTCGATGGTTGTCGATGGGAATTAGAAAATAAGTTTCAGGCCGAGTTGGATCGAGCGGGCGCCTCCCGATCCGAGGACTGGGTTGGACCCTGCCTGGTCGGGTGTGGCGTACACGAAACCAAATCCCGCAGATGGCGTGCCTGCACCTGAAGGATCAAGGCTCGCGGCATTTCCGCCAGGTCCTCCGTATGGATTCACGAAGTTGGGATGATTGAGAATGTTAAAGAACTCGGCGCGGAACTGCGTGGTGAGCCGCTCCTTGAATTTAAATACCTTTGTAATGGACATATCCATGGTTCGGAAGCCCTGATCCCGGAACGGATTCCGCGGCATTGATCCGTAACCTCCATACGCCGGGGGAAGCAGAATGGAATTGCCCAAAGCGTAGCAGCCGAGGTTGGTCAGAGAAGCTTGCGTCAACCCCGTGGGCGCGCCGCCATCCAATGCCTTGGCTTGTGCCAGGCAATTTGGATTTGAGGTCCCCGCGTAGTAGGGGACTCCGGGGACCCCCGCTACCGCGCCTGCTGTCGGCGGGGTCACGTTGGCGAAGTTATGCAGGGCGAAGAAGTCATGGGGATTCCCCCCACCTCCGTTGGCCCCCATGAAGTTCCACTGACCACCTTCGCTGCCAAATGTACCGGTGACAAGGGCCGCGCCGGTTCCGGCGAAGTCCGTGGTCACATCGCCCACTCCCCAAGGCGAACCAGTGAACAGTCGCGCCGTCGCATTGAGCGACCAGCCTTGAAGAGCCTGGCCGAAACCCTTGACCCCAGGAATATTGTAGGTTCCCGTCAAAGTAAGGCGGTGCCGGGTGTCAAAGCTGGTGCTAGCGTACAACTGGCTGTGGAGATTGCCGTAGCTGTTCAGCGGAAGCACTAGCCCCCCGCCGGTTCCTTGGTCGGAGGCGTAGCCTAGCGCATGGCTGTATGTATACCCCGCATTGAGAGACAATCCGTGATAGTTCCGCACGGTCAGCGTGGCCTGCAGGCTGTTGTAGTTGGAGGAATCGATGTTGCCCATTTCTTCGATGAACTTGAGATAGGGAAATTTGGCGTTGAACGGGCGAGCAAGTTGCTCGGCGCCATTGCTGGGGGCGCAGTTGTCGTACGGCGCTGGGACGGTGACTCCATTGACAACCTTGGTGTCGTTGGCGCTTAAGAGGCAGTTTGCTGCAGGTGTGCCCGCGACTGCCGGATTGCTCCACCCTGGGCTGAAGCCCCCGACCAGTTGAGGTTGATTGATGTCCAACGCGCCCAACAACTTTGTTCCGTGATTGCCGACGTAACCGATGTCGATGGAAATGTCATTGGTGATCGCCCTCTGGATATCAACGCTGAAGTCGGTGATGTAAGGGGTGCGCAGGTTCTGGTCGACCATCAGCGCGCTGCATTGCTGCGGCTTGAAGCCGTTGGCGAGCGTAACGGTGCCATCACCGCACGCGGGGGAGAAACTGTAGAGGGATGTGTTTGGCCCGTTGTTGATCCAATCATACGCGATCGCACCCGGCGTGACCTTGCTATTGAGCGCTGACCCGGTGAAACTGATATTCGTCACACCGATGCTTCCCGGACTCGGGACATGGGCGCCGTTAGCATATAGGGCAGCTCCAGTGGGATTGGTGCGCAGTCCAAAGGAATTACCGATACCGTTTAACACGTCGAAGCTCAACTGCTCGTACAGGATTCCTGCTCCGGCGCGCAGCACCGTCTTTCCATTGCCAAACATATCCCATGCGAAACCCACGCGCGGGCTAAAATTATTGTGATCGCCATGATACGCAGATGTAATCCCGCTGCCAACTTGCACCAATCCTTGCGTGGTATCAAAGTTAGCGAACAGGTCGTCGCGTTCTTTTTCGACGCCATCGATTTCATAGCGAAGCCCCAGATTCAAGGTCAGTCTCTGAGTGACGCGCCAATCGTCCTGCAAAAATGCGGCGTATCCGGTCGCGCTGATATGCCGGACAAGGTTTCCAGTCAGGATGACTGCCCTGTTGGGCACGCCGCTGAAGAAGCTCTTCAAGCCCGAAGACGACGGCCCGAAGCGGATGGGGCCCTTGGTGTTGGCGGTCACATTTGACGTGCTTCGATCTTCCAGAATTTCGCCGCCGAACTTGAACGAGTGCTTGCCGCGCAACAATGAGACGTGATCGAGGATCTGCAGAACCCCGTCAGGCCCGACGGTCTTTGGCCAGCCTGCGCCGAGAGTCCCGGAGAATCCCTGAACCGAGATACCCGGGAGTCCAAAATACTGCGGGTTGGTTTGCCCGGTGTAAAGGTTGTAAGTGGACCCCTTGAAGCTGTAGCTCGCCGGATTTTGGGTGGCGTCCTGGCTCTTGAAAACCTGATAGTAATGCGAGTAACCGACGCGGGCTTCATTCACCCACGTGGAGTTCGGAGTCCAGGTCCAGCCCGCCGAGAACGCTTGCGACCGGGCGTATTGATTTGTCAGCCAGGCAGCGTTTGTCTGCGAGGAAGGACTGTCGTTCAAAATCCCGGCTCCCGGACTGATGAAATACATACCGCTCAGCGAGTTCTTGTCGTTGATGTGATAGTCGATTTTGCCAAGGCCCGAATAGATCTTGTTCGTGCTCGTCAGTCCGGCGCTGAATTTATTTCCATTCGAGCCGTCAACGACGGGGAAGAGACCTGGATAATTGGAAAGCTGCGCGCAGGTCGCCGGGTTCAATCCCGCAAGCTGCGCACTCAGCGCGGTGACTCCAGGGCCTCCGTTGGCAGGTAGCGATGCCAGACAACCCCCGATCAAGCCGTCTGGAGTGGACGAAGATGCTCCACTAAAACCATGGTAGAGCGAAGCGCCTGCACCGCCCGTGATGGGATCGGTAATCGTTTGTGTGCTGCCCACTTCGTATCGCTGCGATTCAAAATTCGCAAAGTAAAAAAGCTTGTCTTTCTTGATCGGGCCGCCGAAGCTGCCGCCAAACTGCTCCAGTGCCACGGGTGTTTTTGACGCCCCCGGCAGGTCAAATACGTTGTGCGCATCCAACCCTGTTTCGCGGCCGAAAGCGAAGGCCGTGCCGTGGATGGTGTTGGTTCCGGATTTGATTCCGACGTTGACGACTGCGCCGGGTTTCCAGCCGTATTCGGCGCGGGGATTCTGCTGGGTCTTGAATTCGTCAATGGCATCAATGGAAATCAGTGTCCCGGCATCGCCGGAAGCCATGACCGCATTCATGACGCTCTGGGCCATCCAGGGATCGCTGCTGTTCACGCCGTCCACCATGTAGACGTTGTCGTGTGCGCGCATGCCGTTAGTGCTCTGAGTCCATCCCGAGCCGCCCGGATAGATCGCCACGCCGGGGCGTAATTCCAGCAGGTTCTCAAAATTTCGGCCATTCAAGGGCAAATCGTTGATGGCCTGATTCTGGATCGTGCCGCCCAGTTCAGCGTTGGTTGTTTCCACCAGCGGAAGCTGCTCGGTCACGGTGATTGTCTGCGTCTGCTCGCCAGGCTGAAGCGTAAGGTCAACGCGCAGATCCTGGCTAACCTCCAGAACAATGTTCTGGCGCTCGGTGACTCGAAACCCTTTGAATTCGGCGCGTACTTTATATGTGCCGGGTAGCAGATTGGGCGCGTTGTAGGAGCCAGAATCATCCGTAGTCAGCGTGCGAGAAGTGCCGCGCTGGACGTCGACGATAGTTACGGTGGCGCCGCCGATGGCGCCTCCCGTCTGGTCATTGATGGTTCCCAGGATGCGCCCGGCGCTTCCTTGCGAGAAAGCCGGAACGCAGCAGAGCAGTAACATGACGCTGACACACAGGGCCTGAACCGTTTTTACAACACCCGAACACACCCATACTGATCTCATGGAAGTTCCTCCAAAATTTGAGAAATCCGACTGTCTCCGAGCAGGACCTAAATAAGCGAATTCCAGAACCCAATGCGCGAGGCTAGACCTCAACCGGGTGTGGTTGAAAGCGCGGGCCTTGTAACCGCTTTTTCGCCGCCCCCTAACCTTTCGTTAGCGTGGTTGCCGGGGCGCCGAATTTGCAATCCCCGGCGGGCGTCTTCATTGGGCCCGAAAAACTTATGCAGGACAGTAAGTAAAGGCACAACCCTATTGAATTTACCCACACCCGTATACCCAAACGCCATTCAGTGTCAAGGAATTTTACGTCATCTTTACATGCGCGCTTGTGGATTTTTCCCTGTTTGGTCAGCGGGAATCGCTTGGAAGCCCCGTTTTCAGAGGTCTTCCGAGCGTGTGGGCCGCCTGGTGACTGGAATAAATCATGTTCAGTCGGCTGAATCGAAGTGAATTCATGTACAAAAGGCACAGGGAAAAAAGCGTCGCCGCGGAAAGCGAGAAGCAAGGATCCTGTGGCGCAGCCTGGAGGTTATTCCGAGAGATTTTTGGGCGAGCGTTTGTTCAGCACCGCCAGCATGGATTGCGCCGAGGGGGGCACGGCCGCCTTGCCCTCGATCACGATGTCCTTCGCGCCGATCTCGCTGCCGTAGAGCCGCTTGTTCGCGTCGTTATCCGGGCGCAAAGTCGATCCGGCCAGGGAAATGCCCGCGAACAGGCCGCGCGAGCGCGAGTAGGTGAGTAACTCCGCGCGCAAGGTCACGTCGGTCGAGGCTTCGGCGGCGCGGCCCTTTGGCCCGGCCGAGGCGGACACGTCCGCGCCCAGCTTCACCTTGCTGCCCAGCAGGGCGGTGGCGCCGCGCGGATTCATCACCAGGATCACGAAGTCCGTGGCGTTTCCCCCCAACTGAAACCCGACGCTGGCGCCCTCCAGGGCCATCATCGAAGGCGCGCCCCACGGGCCGTTGAACGTTTCACCGGTGCGGCAGCTCATTGCGCCGCGGCCGTAACTTCCGCCGACGATGAAGGCGAACTTCAGCGTGGAGGGAATCACGATGACGCATTCCGCCTTGTCGATTAGATCCTGCGGAATGTCGTCGGGCACGTTGAAGATTTCCTGCAGAACCATCCCGGAGTTTTCCAGGCGCGATCCTTCCTTCGTATCCGCCCGGACGGCGGAAATCGGCAAGCCGAGCAGGGCGAGCGCAATCAGAGAAGCGATGAATGTTCGCATGAGAAAGTTCCTTTTGGCCTGGCCCATTTTGCGGCCGGTCCCTTCGCAATCACGAATGCGGAGACTGGGTTGCCGCACCATGTTCATTTTGCCGTTTTTGGGCGCGATTACAAGCTTAACCCCGATGAAATCTTATTCATCGCGGGGCGCGAAGCCGGGAGCGGGCGCTCGGCGGAGTTGCCGTTGAGTGATATGATCCGCCCAGATTTGCCGGGCAACCGAAAAAGCGCGCGTGGCGCAAGGGGAGAGCGATGCGGCATCGAATGGTCGTGCTGGGACTTTTCGGGATGGCCGCTGCCGGATTCGCGGGCGGCCTGCTGGTGAGGAAGCCGGTGTATGCGGCGTGGAAGTAGGGAGAAAGAGGCGACGATCTAGAACCCCCATGAGGGCTTTCTCAGGGAGGAAATCCATGATGCGCAAATACGAACGATTCGTCGCGCTCGCGATGGCCCTGGGCATTTCATCGGCCGCAACTGCTCAAACCAAGCCGGCCGCCAAAGTGGCGCCGAAGGTCTCGGCTCCTGTCCAGGTGCGCGACTTGTCCGGAGTGTGGATGCTCGACCGTCCGCGCCCGAACACGGTGGTCGAGCGGTTCTGGGTGTACCAACTAACCGAGGAAGAGCCGCCGATGACGGCGTGGGGCCGGGCGCAGTTTGACGCGACCAAGTCGTCCTTCGGCAAGCGAAGTTATCCGCTGGCGGAAACCAACGATCCGATTTTTCACACCTGCACTCCGCCGGGATTTCCGCGGATTTTTCTGCATCCCTATCCCATGCAAATCATGCAGTCGCGCGGCGAGGTGCTGATGCTTTTCGAGTGGGACTCGATGCGGCATCCGATCTTTACCGATGGGCGCGCGCACGACACGACGCTCGGGCCGCTGTGGATGGGCGATTCGATCGGGCATTGGGAGGGGGACACGCTGGTTGCGGACACGCTGAATTTCAACACCAAGACTTGGCTCGACCGCATCGGGCACCCGCACAGCGAGCAACTGCACGTGATCGAGCGCCTCCGGCGCATCAACCACGACCATTTGATCGACGACATCACGATCGACGATCCCAAGGCGTACACGAAACCCTGGACCGCGCATCTGGATTTTCTGTTGCGGCCCACGTGGACCCTGGCCGAGCAATTCTGCGAGGATCAGGAAACCTTTGACGAGATTGAAAATAATGAGACGAAACCGGCAAAGTAGCGGCCTGGGGATTGACAGAGCTATAATTACGGTGGGATATTTGCCGCAGCCGCTTACCAAACATGATTATCCGGATGCTTGTGTTGTTCACGTGATTTGCGCGCGCAGGGGGCTGATTCATTGAAAAACCTGGCGTACTGCCTGCTTCCGATCCTGTGCGCGCTGTTTGTGCCGGCTCCGCTGGCGGCGCATCACGGGGAGACCAATTACGACACCACGAAAATGGTGACCGTTAAATCAGCGACGGTGACGAATTTCGAGTTCATCAATCCGCACACGCAGATTTATCTTGACGTGAAAAACGAAAACGGCGACATCGAGAAATGGACCTGCGAGGCGCGCAGTCCGGCCATGCTGGTGCGCAACGGGGGCTGGGACAAGGCCACGCTTAAGCCCGGCGACGTCATCACCGCCATCGGTTTTCAAGCCAGGAACGGATCGAAGATTTTGCGGCTGAAGAAAATTGTCCTGGCGAACGGCAAGGAACTTCCCGATCTGTAGAAAGCCTAGATTGCATCCGCGAGGGTGTCGCATGAACTCCAAGCTGGCTGGTTTGATTGTGCTGATCGTGAGCCTGGCTGCCGTTCCCGTTCCGCTATCGGCGCACCATGGCAATTCCGCCTACGACGAGGAACACCAGATCGACGTCAGCGGAACTGTGACCGAATTCGTGTGGTCCAATCCGCATTGTCAGGTGTACATGGACGTAAAGGACAGCCAGGGAAAAGTGGTCAATTGGTCGATTGAAACGCAGAGCCCGGGCATACTGCGGCGCAACACTTGGACCAAGACGACCCTCAAGCCCGGAGATCAAATCACCGTGACAGTCGCCCCGGCCAAGAACGGCGCGCCGGTGGGGTTTTCCGGAAACAAGCTTGGCAAAGTGGTGTTCAGCGACGGGCGCGTGCTAAAGATGGACGTGCGATAGCCGCCCCGCGATTTGCACAGAGCGAAACGGAGGGACCAGGTGCGAAGCAGGCCATTGCGTTTGCCGACGATTGGGATCGCCGCTATTGCAGCCGCAATCGCATGGTCGCCCGCGGCGCCCGCCCAGCAATCTCCTCAACCGGCCGCGTCCAAATCGCCCGCATCCAAGGCGGCTCCGGCGCCCGCTCCGAAGCGCGACCTAACCGGCGTGTGGCAATTGAAGGGCACCGGAAGCGCCGAAAGCGCTGTTCCCGAGGCAGACATGCCTCCCATGACTCCCTGGGCGAAAGTCCGGTACGACGCCGAGAAGCCGGGATACGGAACGCGAGCCGGGTCGGACGGCAACGATCCTATCTTGCAGTGCGACCCGATCGGGTTTCCGCGCATCATGTACATGCCCTTGCCCATGGAGTTCATCCAGGTGCCAGGCCGAGTGGTGCAGTTCTTCGAGCGCGAACACGAATACCGCACAATCTGGACGGACGGGCGCTCATTGCCCCAGGATCCCGACCCGACCTGGTTCGGGTACGCCGTTGGCCATTGGGAGGGCGACGACACGCTGGTCGTGGAATCCGCGGGCTACAACGACAGGACGTGGCTGGCCCCCACCGGATTCCCGCACAGCGAGGACATGCACATCAGCGAGCGCATACGCCGCGTGGACTCCGACACCATCCAGTATCAGATCACCATCACCGACCCGAAGTCCTACACTCGGCCCGCCGTGGGCCCGCAGAGGATTTATCAGCGCAGGCCCGGCGCAGAACTGGGCGAGCTGCCCTGCGTCTGGTCGGAAGAAAATTCTTTTGCAAAAAGAATCCGGGAACCTGCCGCCGGCAAGCCCGCGAAATGAGCGGCATTCACGTACGAATTGAGAGCCACAAAGGAGAACGGGAATGAATTGGAAACCCATGCGTCCGGCGATGAAGATGATCTTCGCGTGCGCGTTGCTATTTTTCATGGGCCGCATGGCCCGGGCCGCGGAAAGCAGTTCCACCATTGAAGGAGTGGTGCAGGACGCGTCGGGGAAGCCCGTCGCGGGGGCGTTCGTCAAGCTGAAGAACAACGAGCGCCATCTGGAATTCATGGTGATCAGCCAGGCGCAGGGCCGCTACACGGCCGGCAATCTTCCCGCGGGCCAATACGTGGTGCAGGGCGTGGGCGGCGGATATCAGAGCAAGGCTTCCGCGCCGGTCACGGTGGCCGAGGGCAAATCCAGCAAGCTGGACGTGTCGCTTGCCGAAAGGCAGGGCGTGGCGCTGCCGCGCGCGTGGCCGATGAAGACGCCCGAAGCGCTGATGGTCATGGTGTCGAAGGATTTGCCGGAAGGTGACGGCAAAAAACTGGTCGCTGCGCGCTGCACCACCTGCCATGACACGAAGATGTTCGTCGGCTTTCACATGCCGCGCGATCGCTGGACGTTCACCGTCCGCAGGATGCGCGGACGCATGGTGGCCGCGCACATCCGCGACCTGACCGAGGACGAAGGCAAGCTCGCGATCGATTATCTTTCCTCCAATTTCGGGCCGGTGCGCCAAGCGGACCTGAATAGCCGGCTGCCCCGCACGTTGCTCGAAGGCAAAGCGCTGCATTACCGTGCCGTGCAATACGACATTTCCGATAGCGATGTGGGCGCCGAGCCCCATGACGTGGCCGTCGATCCGCGCGGCAACGGTTGGGTCAGCGAGCGGACCGGGAAGCTCGGCCGCCTGGATGCGAAAACCCTGGAATTCACGGAAGTTCCGATTCCTCCCGGCCCTGCTCCGGCCAACGGCCAGGTGCTGGGGAATTTGCAGATCGATGCGAAGGGCCAGTTGTGGGTTCCGGACGGACCCAATTACCGCTGGCTGGAATATGACATCAACGCGGGCAAATTCGCGGTTTACGACTGGCCCAAGGATGTGCGCGCCGATGCCGGCGGCAATTCCATGGTCATTCATCCCAACGGGCAAATCTGGGAGACCGGCGCGAACCAGGCGCGCATGCTCAACACGGCGACCAAGGAATTCAAGTTCTATGACACGCCTTCCTATCTGGCGACGCAGAAGGCAACGGGCGCTTACGGCATCACGGTGGCCGGCGACGGTTCGGTGTGGTGGGCCGAGGATGCGGCCGACCGCATGGCCAGAGTCGATCCGGTCACAGGAAAGGTCGAGGAATTTAAGATTCCTTTCGACGGCCTGGCCTATCCGCGCCGCATGAGCCACGACGCGCGCGGCGACGTCTGGGTGGGTCTGTGGAACGCGGGACTGCTGATGAAGGTCGATTACGAAACCAAGCAGATGGCATTCTTCGCGCCGCCGACCGAAACCAACGGCGCCTATTCGGTGACCGTCGACCGGAAAAATAATCTGATCTGGGTAAGCGAGCAGCAGGCCGACAAGATCGCCCGCTACAATCCGAAGACCGGGGAATGGGTGGAGTTCCCGCTGCCCGATTCCGAGTCCGACCCGAGAAGAATCGAGATCGATCCCAATAATCCCAACCGAATCTGGTGGAGCGGGAATCTTTCGGGATACATGGGATTCATCGAGGTCCTGAGCGGGAATTAATCGATCTCGCGCGAGATGCCGCCATCGCCGCTGGATGGAAAATTCCGTCCAGAAAAATGAGCGTCCGTCGCAATTCAACGATATATTTTCATGGTGGGGGAGGGTGTCTCCGGCATACTTTTTTCACACAGCGCATTCGGAGGGAAAGTTGACATGGGGAACAAGGGGTTACGGTTTTTGCTGGCGGTTGGCGTTCTGGGCGGGCTTGCCATCGGCATTTCTGGTGTCCGACCCAGCCGCGCGGATGACGATCTTTCCGCCAGCCTGATCGGTTCGTGGAGAGGCACGCGGCATGCCCAAGGGACGACCGCTGTGCGTCATAATCTTCTGTCTTTCATGCCCGGCGGAGCGGTGATTGAGGCTGGGCAGTCCGTGTATGCGACCGGGGCGCCTTTTGGCAATGGAACATTTCTGGAAACCACGTTTATTGGAACCTGGGTGAGCGAAGGGCACGGCAATTTCGTGGCGCACCTGATCTCAAATATCCAGGAGGCGCCCGCGGCCAAGGGGGCGCCTCTGGGAACCGAAAATTTAACGATCCGATTCCACATGGAGAACGGGAAGAACGGCAAGGAATTAAAGGGAACCATGGAAGGCATTTACCTGGACACGGAAGGAAACACGCTGGCGCAATTGCCCGCCGGATTGACCTGGGACGCGGCCCCGCTGACGCTCACCTCGAACGGGTATAACGAAAAGTAGGACATGCTTCAGGCTGTTGGGTTCCGGTTCATTCGAAGAAAATCGAAAGCGACAGGCTGAAGCCTGTCCTAACTAAAGGCGCAAACTTTCGACGCGAAAATCGAACTCGGATTGGGGTATACTTTGAAACCTATGCGACTACATAACACCATGGCAATCACTGTGGCACTCGCATTTTCACTGGCCATTTCCGCGTCCGCGCAAACGGTCAAGGTGCAACTCAACAACGCCCAGGGACAGAGCGTGGGCACGGCCGAACTTTCTCCGGCCGCGCAAGGCGTGAACATTAAACTCAACCTGATGAATCTTCCGGCGGGCGAGCACGCCATTCACGTGCATGCTGCGGCCAAGTGCGAAGGGCCGGGTTTCACGACGGCCGGGGGGCACTTTAATCCGGACATGAAGCATCATGGGTTGCAGAATCCGGACGGCCCGCACGCGGGCGACATGCCGAATTTCACGGTGGCCGCGGACGGAACGGCGAAAGCCACGGTGGTCGCGCCCGGCGTGACGATGGGCGACGACGCGCACTCGATCTTCAGCAACGGCGGCACGGCGCTGGTGATTCACGAAAAAGCGGATGACATGAAGAGCGATCCGGCCGGCAACGCGGGCGCGCGCATCGCCTGCGGCACGATCACAAAAATGTAGGAATTTGCCGGGTTTTTGAATGGTTTTGACGGCGCCGCGGGGCCTGGCGCCCGGCGGCGCCGGGAAATTCACAGAATAATCACAATCGAGAAAAGCAGGACTTGACGAAAGAAAGGTTTCTGCTATACTCTCGATTCGTCTGGCGAATAGCAGTTCGGCATTTGTTAGCGTCAGGGGCGTTCGGAGTTTCGGTAGACCTGTCAAAGTGAGGTCAATTACGAACTCAGGATAGCAATCAGTCGAGCATCGCGCGAACCCGTCCGGGTATATCTGGACGGCTTGGCCCGGCGCTCGACGCCGGGTTTTTTATTGTTCCGCACCCTTTGAGAATGAAGGCGAGCGGAGGTCTCACCGGGAGTGAGATCGTCTGGACGATCCAGGCACAAGGATCTTTGACAACTGAATAGGCTGGCATTTTGTATCGCGCAGTGGATTCGCACGAATCCAAGGCGTGATGCGAAATCTGCAAATTCTGCTCGAGTTGAGCAAATTGTGGAAAGGCGAGCTTGCTCGACATCTGATTTTTCCGTTCTGCAAGAAACGGAAAAATTCTTTCGCTCCCGTGAAAGCGGGGGCTCTGGATGAGCATTCCGATCCGAAGTGGGATCCGCAAGGATTTCATGGAAGTGAGGGTGGTCACGTGTTGGGTGAGTTTTATGGTTAAGCTACTAAGGGCGTACGGTGGATGCCTTGGCGCCAGAAGACGACGAAGGACGTGGCAAGCTGCGAAAAGCCTCGGGGAGCCGCAAGCAGGCTTTGAACCGGGGATGTCCGAATGGGGAAACCCAACGTGATGAACTCACGTTACGGCCGGCTGAATACATAGGCTGGTACGAGTCAACCCAGGGAAGTGAACCATCTCAGTACCTGGTGGAAAATAAATCAACAGAGATTCCGAAAGTAGCGGCGAGCGAAATCGGAAGAGCCCAAACCGTTGTGCATGCACAGCGGGGTTGTAGGACCCCATGAGTAGAGTTACCAATCCGGAGGCTAGGTGAACCCGCTGGAAAGCGGGGCTATAAAGTGTGATAGCCACGTAACCAAAAGCTTACCGGACTCGAAGGGGTATCCTGAGTACCACGGGACACGCGAAATCCCGTGGGAAGCTGGGGAGACCACTCTCCAAGGCTAAATACTCTCTGGCGACCGATAGTGAACTAGTACCGTGAGGGAAAGGTGAAAAGCACCCCTGCGAGGGGAGTGAAATAGAACCTGAAACCGTATGCTTACAAGCAGTCAAAGGGCTATCTCCGGGTTCGCCCGGCTGAATGCCTGATGGCGTGCCTCTTGCTTAATGAGCCGGCTAGTTATTCTCACATGCGAGGTTAAGCGCAAGCGAGCCGTAGCGAAAGCGAGTCCGAATAGGGCGAATAGTATGTGGGAATAGACGCGAAGCGGGATGATCTACCCTTGGTCAGGCTGAAGGTGGCTTAAACGCCACTGGAGGGCCGAACGGTTGTGAGTTGAAAATCGCTCCGATGAACTGAGGGTAGGGGTGAAAGGCTAATCAAATTCCGTGATAGCTCGTTCTCCCCGAAATGCCTTTAGGGGCAGCCTCGTGTCAATTGCCGCGGTGGTAGAGCTCTGAATGGACTAGGGACCAACCAAGGTTACCGAATCCAATCAAACTGCGAATGCCGCGGACAAATACACGGGAGTGAGACTGCGAGGGATAAGCTTCGTGGTCGAGAGGGAAAGAACCCAGATCGACAGCTAAGGTCCCTAACTACAGACTAAGTGGGAAAGGAAGTGTGATCGCTCGGACAGCCAGGAGGTTGGCTTAGAAGCAGCCATCCTTTAAAGAAAGCGTAACAGCTCACTGGTCAAGCGATCATGCACCGACAATCCAACGGGGCTCAAGTCTGTGACCGAAGCTTCGAAATGTAACACCACTACGGTGGTGTTGTTTTGGTAGGGGAGCATTCTGTGGAGTCTGAAGGTAGACCGAGAGGACTACTCAACGCCACGGAAGAGACCCTGCCGGCATAAGTAGCGATAAACACGATGAGAACTCGTGTCGCCGAAAGTCTACGGTTTCCTGAGGAAGGTTAATCCGCTCAGGGTTAGGCGGGTCCTAAGGTGAGGCCGAGAGGCGTAGCTGATGGACAACAGGTTAATATTCCTGTCCCACCTAATGAACGTTATCACGATGGGGTGACACAGAAGGATACAGGAGTCGGGTGATGGACGTCCCGATTGGCATGTGAAAGCCGGATCCCGCAGGAAAATCCACGGGGTCATTCAACGGTGAGACATGTGACGAGACCACACGGTCGCAAAGTCCTGGATTTCACGCTGTCTGGAAAAACCTCTAAGGAGTTCGTTAGGTGCCCGTACCACAAACCGACACAGGTAGACAAGGACAATATCCACAGGCGCTCGAGAGAACACTCGCTCAGGAACTAGGCACATTAACCCCGTAACTTCGGGAGAAGGGGTGCCGCTGTAGGGTTTATAGCCCGAAGCGGCCGCAGCGAAACGCGCTCTGCGACTGTTTAACAAAAACACAGCTCTCTGCTAAGTCGAATACGACGTATAGGGGGTGACACCTGCCCGGTGCCGGAAGGTTAAAGCAAGGGCTCAGCATCCGCAAGGGTACGAAGGCCTGAACTGAAGCCCCGGTGAACGGCGGCCGTAACTATAACGGTCCTAAGGTAGCGAAATTCCTTGTCGGGTAAGTTCCGACCTGCACGAATGGTGTAACGATAGAGCGACTGTCTTGGCGAGTGACTCGGCGAATTTGTGGTTCCGGTGAAGACGCCGGATGCCCGCACCTAGACGGAAAGACCCCGTGCACCTTTACTGCACTCTGGCTGTGAGTAACGGGACGATCTGCGTAGCATAGGTGGGAGACTTTGATCCTCTGGTTTCGGCTGGAGGGGAGTCAACAGTGAAATACCACCCTGATTGTTCTGTCGCTCTAACCTGCGACCCTAGACGGGTCGGGAGACATAGCCAGACGGGTAGTTTGACTGGGGCGGTCGCCTCCCAAAATGTAACGGAGGCGCCCAAAGTTCGGCTCAAGCGGATTGGAAACCCGCTGTGGAGTGCAAGAGCATAAGCCGGATTAACTGCGAGACACACAGGTCAAGCAGAAGCGAAAGCTGGGTCTAGTGATCCGGTGATCCCGCGTGGAAGGGTCATCGCTCAACGGATAAAAGGTACGCCGGGGATAACAGGCTGATCTAAGCCAAGAGTTCACATCGACGCTTAGGTTTGGCACCTCGATGTCGGCTCATCGCATCCTGGGGCTGTAGAAGGTCCCAAGGGTTAGGCTGTTCGCCTATTAAAGCGGTACGTGAGCTGGGTTCAGAACGTCGCGAGACAGTTCGGTCCCTATCTGGTGTGGGCGCAGGAGACTTGAGAGGAGCTGTCCCTAGTACGAGAGGACCGGGATGGACGGACCCCTTGTGAACGAGTTGTCACGCCAGTGGCAGAGCTCGGTAGCGAAGTCCGGAAAAGATAAATGCTGAATGCATCTAAGCATGAAGCTTGCCTCGAGATAAGGTCTCCCAAGACGGCTGCGGCCGTCTAAGAAGAGCGGTCGAAGACTACGACCTTGATAGGCGGGAGGTGGAAGTGCAGCAATGCACGTAGCTGACCCGTACTAATCGCTCGTTCGGCTTGACCATAAAACTTTCCCAAACCGTTACCATCCTTCCAAAGATTTCCTTTGGAAGAATGCGACGGACTCAAAGATTGTTCATGATCGAGACGAATTTGCAGAAAACCCAAGTAACAAAAGCCTATTCAGTTGCAAAGCTTGAAAGAGCGGGAGTTGGACGTTTGCTTTACAGCAAATTTCCAGCTCCCCCTTTCATACGACATTGACTTTCCTGGTGGTCATATCGCGGGGGTCACACCCGTTCCCATCCCGAACACGGAAGTTAAGCCCCGCCGAGCCGATGATACTGCACGGGTAACTGTGTGGGAACGTAGGTCGCTGCCAGGATTATTTTTCGCCCCGTGAGGGGGCACAAAGAACAAACGGCTCGTTCCGACTACGTCGGGGCGGGCCGTTTTTGTTTGTGGACAGTTGTTACCGAGGGGAGTCCGGGATCAGCCGCGAAGAAAATCGAGGATCGCAATCTCCGCCATTACGGATGCGGGCGTCGAATGTTTCTCCGCTTTTCGATATTCTTCTTCCGTGCTCAGTTGTGGTTGTAAATAGACCCCCAGGTCGCGGCCGCGTTCCACGATCCGGCGATTCACTGGCATGCGCGATTGTTCAAAGATGCGCAGCGCCTTGGGAACGTCATTGCCGCTTTCCAGCGCAGTTGCCAGGGCCATGGCATCTTCCGCGGCTTTGGTGACCCCGGCTGCCACGTGCGGCCTGCCTATGAAAGCGGCATCGCCCAAAATTGCGACGCGGCCGAACGCCATATGACGGGTTTCGACATCATAGATCGGCTGCAGAAGAGGCTGGGGGTTCAAGTTAACGGCTTCCTGCAATTGCGGAGCAAGCAATTTTCTTACCGCATCGCGCAAGTCTTTGATTACATCTTTGCGCAGCAACGCCGGTGCGATGGAGAGGGAATGCGTGTGTCCATTTTCGTCGGTTAGCAAGTCTTTCAATTGTTCACTGGACACCGGGCGGTACCAGACAAAATTGTAGCGCCGATGTCCGACGCGCAGGTCATTGTTAGGGCCGGCAACCGGGTAGCCTAGCATCTGCTCTCCGGGAGGGAGGCAAAACGCCAGACAATCGAAGAGATCCTTGCGCGCCCGTTCCGAAAGCGCCTGCTCGTCGACCAATCCACGCCAGGCAACATATCCGGCATAGGAAGGCTGCACCTCCGGAAGGATCTGGCTGCGTACCGTCGAACGAAAGCCGTCTGCTCCGACCAGCATTTCACCTTCTGCGCAAGTGCCGTCGGCGAAGTGGGCCACCACTTCTTCGCCTGGAAACTCGATGCGAAGCAATTCCTTGCCGGAATGGTAGTTGCTTTCAGGAAAGGCCTCCAGAAGCATGCGAAATACGCGGTCCCAAGCGGTGACAATCTGCGGGCACTGATACGTGCCAATGACGTGTCCCGAGCGGTCGAAAGTCTTCCGCCCCTGCACGGCGACGCCAAGGTCGTTTTTGGGGTCCAGTCCAGCCGCTTCGAGCACGGCACAAAGCTCCGCATGCGTGACAATCCCGGCACCCCGGCCCGAAAGTGCCGCGCTAACTCGCTCATATATTTCCACCGTCCATCCGGACTTCCTCAGCAGAATTCCGGCAAACAGGCCGCCCATGGAGCCGCCAATGACAATGGCCCGGGACCCTGAATTCGACACGATTTTCCTCTCCGTCTTGCGGTGGCAACCGACTGCGCTTAATTGTATTATGGGCGGAGCGGATTCTGACAGTTGAATCCCTTCCGCGGAGTCAACCATGAACTTGACCATGGGCGAAAAGATCGCACCGCAAGCGGCCCGCTCGGATTGGCCTTCGGAAAAAAGCGCTGAATTTGAGCGCAATCAATACAACGGATGTGTCGGCACGGAGCTTGTTTCTGAAAGCCAGCGGGTGCGTGTCTGGATGATCCATCTTGCTCCCGGGCAGCGAATCGCTTTTCACAGGCACGTGCTCGATTATTTCTGGACTGCGGTAACCTCCGGAAGGGGCCGCCAGTATATGCACAATGGAACCATCTTGGAGAAATCATATTCGGCTGGTGAAACCCGCCATGAATCCTACAAACTCGGCGAATACAAGATTCACGACCTGGAAAACATCGGCAGCACCGAGCTTGTCTTCACCACCGTCGAATTTCTCGATAGTGCCAACACGCCACTTTCCGTTCCAGACTGCGTTCGAACCGGGTCCATAACCGGTTGATATACTCCCCTTGCGCGCTGTTCGAATGATTGTCCGGCGATCCCGCGAAATGCTAGGATGCTTTCCGATTTATCGATCCGCACGCTCCAGCAGGAGCCATGACATGAAATTCGCATTCAGTCTGATGATTGCTTTCTTATTTGCCGCCATATCTCCCGCGCAGGCCCAAACGGCGCGGCCGCAGATGCAGACGTTTGATACATCCGCCGGCCCAGTGAAAATTACTCCGATCGAACATGCCAGTACGCTGATCGAGGCCGGCGCCAAGGTCATCTACGTGGATCCGGCCAAGACGCCGAATTTTCCGAGCGACTTTACCGGACTGCCGCCCGCCGACCTGATTTTGATCAGCGATACGCATTCCGATCACATGGATCCGGCCTCAATCAAGCTGCAAAGTAAAGCGGATACCGTGATTATCGCGCCGCCGTCGGTCGTCACGACCGTTACCACCGCAAAACCATTGGCCAATGGCGAGACCACCAAGTGGGACAAGTGGACGATCGAAGCGATCCCCATGTACAACATGGTTCGCGGCCCCGCGCCTGGGAAATTCTTTCATGACAAGGGCCGCGGCGACGGCTTCGTGCTCACCTACGGCGGCAAGCGTTTTTATTTTTCCGGCGACACCGAAGCCATTCCGGAAATGAAGGCGCTCAAGAATATCGACGTCGCTTTCCTCTGCATGTTTGAGCGCCCCACGATGTCACCGGACGAAGCGGCCAGCGCCGCCCTGGCGTTCAATCCAAAGGTCGTCATCCCCTACCACTACGGCACGTCCGACCCCGCTGAGTTCAAGAAGAAACTGGAAGGCAGCGGGATCGATGTTCGCCTGCTGGATTGGTATCCCAAGAAACCGTAGCGGCAATCTAATGATACTTTTTAATGCCTCAATTCAGTCTTACGGAGTGGTGGTACGCTGAATGCCATGCAGATAACTGAACTGCCCGAAGTACTATTACAACAGGCGAACAGGCCGCGCTGAAGTCTGGCATTACCTTATCCATGTTTGTCGAGAAGGCATTGGCGGACGCGCTTGCGACGCGGCGCAGGAACAGGCCGAAGCGCGTCTTCAAGATCAACCCCTATGGTGAAGGGGGTGTGTTCCCAGGAGTGAATCTGGACGATAGCGCGGCGTTGGAGGATATCATGGACCCGCCCGAGGAAATTCGGAAGAAATTCATGAGCTAAAGTCAGCCAAGCGACTGCATTTCTTGTCCTCAAACAAACGCGAAAGACACTCTTGCTCATGAGTTATTGAAGAAACGTCAAGGAAGAGAGTATTGTAGCGTCACGAAAAGGCTTAAAGATTTCCGGAGGCATTCGATGTCCATCGCAAAAAGCCGCACGTCTCGACGAAATTTTCTGCTGGGCGCGGCGCCGGCCATTGCCGGCGGCCTGGCGCTGCCGGGCATTGCCGCCGAAGCGCTTGCTGCAACGCCGGCAGGGGCGAAGGAAAAGTCCGGCGCGTCCGGCGAAAAAATCTGGAGCAACGAGTACTGGGCGCAAAAGGGCGAAGTGAAGTTGTACATGTACCGCAAGCGCATGGGAGCGCCGCAATCCGGAAAACCGGCGCTGCCGGTGTTGTTCCTGATTCACGGTTCGTCCACATCCTCGCGGGCGAGCTACGATCTTTCCGTGCCCGGGCACGGCGAGTATTCGCTGATGGATACGTTCGCGGAATACGGTTACGACGTGTGGACGATGGATTGCGAAAATTATGGGCGGTCGTCCCGCACGCAGGGCAACGCGAATATCGCCGACGGCGTCGAGGACTTGAAGGCCGGGTCTGAGTTGATTGTGCGCGAGACGGGGCAGCAAAAGATGCATATGTTCGGCGAATCGTCGGGCGCTTTGCGCGCCGGGGGATTTGCCATGGCGCGCCCGGAGCGCGTGAGTCGCCTGATTTTTTCGGGGTTCACGTATACCGGGGAAGGTTCGCCCACGCTGGCCGACCGCGGCAAGCAGTTGGAATTTTACCGCACGCACAATCGCCGCCCGCGCGACCGCAACATGATTCGCAGCATTTTCACGCGCGACAAGCCCGGCACGTC
>JAIQFG010000136.1 GCA_020073375.1 Terriglobia bacterium
ACGTTTACGTTGACAATCGGTACGAGCGAGTGAATGTGAATCGGAACGTCGTGGATCGCCACGTCGACTACGACAACGTCAAGCGCTACGACAGCGTGCATCGCGACGTCCACTACGAAAACCGCGAACGATTCGAATCCAATCATTCCAGGCATGAACCACCACCGCGCGGCAGTCAACAACCGCGGCCGATACCCGCGAATGATCGCGTGAATGACAGAGACGACCGCGGCTTCCGCAGCGAACATCCCGACAACGCTCGTTTTGAACGCCCGAATCAGGTTCCTACGAGCACGGAACAACCGCGGCCGCAACCTGCGAATGAAAAGGTGGACGAAAAACAGAATGACCGCAGCTTCCGCACTGAACATCCCGACAACGCTCGTTTCGAACGCCCGAATCAGGCTCCCACGAGCGCGGAACAACCACGGCCGCAACCTGCGAATGAAAAGGTAAACGAGAGACAGAATGACCGCGGAAGCCGCGGTCAGCAATCATCCCAGGGGCAGCCTGCAGCACCTCAACATCCCAACAACGCCAGTTTTGAACGCCCGAACCAGGCTCCGCAAACCGCTCCGTCGCCGCAACCGCGGCCTGCAGTCGAGCGAATGAATGAAAAGGAGAACGACCGAAACGGCCGCAACCAGTCGTCAGGTATGCCCGCTTCAAGGACGGCTCCGCAACCCAATCAAGCCGCGCCGGCAGCACTATCTGCAGCTCATCCCACAGCTGAGAATCAGCCGAAGCTGCATCAGCAACAGCGAGAGCACGGCGTGGACAAAAAGAGTAAGGACAAAGACGAAGACAAGAAATAAGCGCCACCGCTGGCAGGCAAGGCATAACACTTCGCGGGAGCCGCCAGGCTTCCGCGACGCCCTTGCTTATCGACGGACGCGGCACTGCGGAATCGTCTTCCCGGGAACTGCCTCTTCAGCCTCGGGAAGTGGTTGGGCCACATTCCGAGGATCCCGTTTACCCGGTCGCTCCGATTCGGACTGGACGGCAATTCGCCCGCAGCCCCATTACTTCCTCAATTGCGAAGTCCGAGAATTTGCCGGGCTTCCTTTGCCGTAGCCACTTCACCGCCAAGTTCGTCGATGATGCGCACGGCTTTCTCCGCCATGGCTGCATTGTTCGGAGTCAGCACGCCTTTGCGAAGATATACAGCGTCCTCGATTCCAATTCGGACATGTCCGCCGAGCAGAAAGGCTTGCGCCAGAGTCGGAAAGGCCAGGCGGCCAACGCCGAACGCGGCCCAGTGCGCGCCTTCCGGCAACAGGGACTTCGCGTACATTAGCGTCTGCGGCGTGCATTCAAGCCCGTAGCGGATTCCGGTGACGATCTGGAACAGCGGCGGCTTGTCCAGAACACCCTTATCGATCAGGTCTTTCGCCAAATTAATGTCGCCACTATTAAACACTTCGAGCTCCGGTTTCGATCCGGCTTCTTTCATTGCTCGCGCCATGGTGGTGATGCTGTTTGGCGAATTGATCACTGCGGACGCACCCGACCACATCGTATTGAGGTCCAGGCTGCAGATTTCCGGCTTCAACGCCAGGATATGCTCGACGCGGCGCATGGGATGGGTCAGCGTGGTGCCCGGTGCGGCTACCTTCGGGTCGTCCTCGCTCGGAATGAAGCGCTGGCCCGGCCCAGTCGTGAGATTGATGATCACATCCACGCCGCTATTGCGAATGCGCTCAACCACCTCGGTATAGTGGCTGAGCTCCATGCTCGGCCGCCCGTCAGGATAGCGCACGTGAATGTGCGTAATGGCCGCGCCGGCTTTGGCCGACTCAATGCACGCGGTCGCGATTTGCTCAGGCGTGCAGGGCAGGCCTGGGTGCTGCTGCAACGTGGTTTGATTTCCCGTGACTGCAACGCTCAGAATTGTCTTTTCCATTATCCGTTGGACCCCTTTTTAGCCTGCGCATTGCCGTAGAGTAAGAGAACATGCGGGCATCCCATCGGTCAAGTAACCACGAATTTTTGCTCCGAACTCCTGCGCGGTACTCTTACCCGATTTGGCCGGCGGAAAAACGGTGAAATCCACAAATTCCGACAAGACACTTTTTCAAGGCTTGCCCGCCGGCGCCTCACCGTCTCCCGTTCGAGTCGCAAATTCGTTGTGCCCAGAACAGCAGAAGCGTACGATGCGGAGGCCGGAGATCCAGATAGGAAGATTCCGGCAAATTAGGAAAAATCCGCAGCCCCGACAAGGAGACTGAATTGTCCGCAAAAATCAGAACCATCATCCTCGCGTTAGCAGTACTGAGCATTCCCTTAGGTCTGGCGGCTGCGGACGATCCCATGATGGGCACCTGGAATCTGAACGTTCCCAAGTCGCAATTGGGAACTCCGGTTCCTAAGAGCATCGTCCGGAAGCACATTCCCATTCCCGGCGGCGTAAAAGTGGTCCAGGATCGCGTGGACGCCCAGGGAAAAGCGAGCACCGGAGAATTCACCGTCAAATTTGACGGCAAGGATTATCCGATCAGCGGCGACCCGTACGTCGACCGTTTGTCGCTCAAGCGCGTAGACAAGTACCGCGTCGACGGCATCGGCAAAAAAGACGACAAGACAGCGACGACATTCATCTGGCAGGTCTCCAAGGACGGAAAAACACTCACCTATACCACGCAGCGTCTATATCCGCCTGAGAGAGTCGGCACGATCATTCAGATTCTGGACAAGCAGGAGTAGTAGGCGCCTTCGACGCTACTTCCCTGAGGTCAGAAAATCTGATGCCCGCGGCCGATCCGCGCCGGCGGGAGTTAGGTAGGAGTTTCACTACTGATCGGACTCGCTCGTTCTTGCCCATGCGGTCGCGTACGTATCCATAACGAAAGATTCAACCGTTTGCAGATCTGGCTCGGGGGGAAGCGGCGATGAGTGCAATAACTCACCAAGCCGCAATTCAAGCTGCGTGCATTCCGCAAGCACGTCGGCCAGGTTGCTGCGCCCCTGCCGGACATCCATTAGCTGATTGCGAACTGGCTCTTTCATCGGGAGAGTCAATCGGTCCGATTCGAGAAACTCGACGCCCTGATGACCGAGTCGCAGCATGTGCATGGCGTATTTCGTGTCGTACCCGAATCTTTCAACGAGTTCCACGCGGTTCACATCCCGCTGGCCGCGCTCGCCGACAAGCCGTTGTCTCTGCGCCTCCAGATACCCGAGGAATCGCCTTCCCGCGTGCCTCGATGCAAATGCAGGCGCAATTCTTTGGAGTTCTTCCCCAACCTTGGTCCTGATCACCAGCGCATCGCCAGGCAAGTACAAGAGAAGCAGCACAGTCGGATTGCCTTGCAACGCGAGTCGCGCCCACTTGCGCAGGCTGTAAATGGTTAGATCAAGATCACCAGCTTGAGACCGGGCCCCTTGATTTCCTTCACGCTCGGCAGCGGACCGGTAAACCCAATGCTCGAATTTTCCAAACCCGACCACATAACGGCGCGGTTCCACGCACACGCCCATTTCATCCCGGTCGTCAGTACCCGATAGAACCAAACCGTGAACCGTGGAGCCGACCAATCCACGCAGGATAGTATTTGGTTCAGCGATGGTGCGTGCATTGGGGTCGAGCGGCACGGGCGTTTCACTCCTCCAGCTCTGCCTTTTACTTCTGAAAAATCGCTTTCGGCACCAGCGCGTGGATGCCCTTGGAGCCGTCCACGGCCTGCGTCACCACCAGATCCATCGTGGCGCTGAGCAGCATGTAGGCGTCCTCGCGCGAAAGGCCTTTTTCCTCGACGATGAAATTGAGCATCTCGCGCGTGGCGATCTTCACGGCCTGATTCAAGTCTTCATCGAAGCCCATCGTCATGTAATGCGTCGGCGTTTCCGCGCGCGGCCAGCCGATGCGCTTGCCCTTGTGCACGATCACCTGAATTTCGCCCTTCAGCGAAGTTTCCACCGCGGACAGGCAAACTTCGCCGTCCCCCTGCAGCGCGTGCCCGTCGCTCAACGACAGCAGCGCCCCCGGAACATGCACCGGCAGATAAAGCGTGCTCCCCGCGCCCAGATCGTGATTATCCATGTTCCCGCCGTTGACGTTCGGCGGACCGGCAATGATCCGCCCCATCTCGCGCGGCGGCGCAACGCCAATGTCCCCCCAGAACGGTTTCACCGGCACCACAACGCCCGGATCGAGTTCCACGGTCTTCTTGTTCAAGTCGATCCAAAGCACCTTGTCTTTCGCGTAAGGAAAATCCTCGGGCAGCACGCCGCGATGCGGCCGAAAACTCTGCGCCGCAATCGGCAGCCACACATCCACCGACAGAATCCGGACCTCGAGCGTGTCCCCCGGCTCCGCGCCATTCACATACATCGGCCCGATGAGCGTGTGATCCCCGCGCTCGGTGTCCTGCACGCCCTCAAACGCGGCGTACAACTCGGCTGGAATTTTTTCCTTTGGCACTCCCAGATTCTCAAAATATTTCGGATTCCCCGTGGTGGTCCACACCTTCACACGATCCCCGGAATCAATCGTCAGCACCGGCTTCAGCGTCGCATCATAAAACCCGCGATGCACAGTGGTCGGCGACGATTTCAGTTCATGAATTTTCCCACCGCTCTGCGCGCCAGCACGCGCGCTCACGCTCAGCACAATCGCAAAAACTAAAGCCGCGCACCGTTTCATGGTTGGGCTCCTTTTTTAAAGACTTCCGGTTTGACGGTCGTAGCAGGGGGCATTGTATATCGGCTGCCCCAACAAGTCCCCTGAAGGAACCGGCGGACGGCGCGGGGGTGGAAAGGTTTTGAAGTTTGGGTGCCCCGTCCTTGACGCTGTTCAAGGGCGGGTTCTTGCCTCAGTTTCCGGCAATTTGGGAGGAAAGATACCGACATGAAACCCGCTCTTTCAACAACGAAGAACGGGACACCCACAATTCACCTACAGACTCCGGGCCACCCGCCTAGATTCAACCCGGACTAAGAAAAAACTGCCCGCCCCAAAAACGGGCGGCCTCTACAAAGGCAACCCCTTCGCAAACGAAAAGGTCTTGTAGAGGCCTCTCCGCCCCGTGTTTTTCGGGGCGGAGAGGGCATGGTTTGATCTGGATTGCAGAGGCGACGGATGGCTCGAAGGTCAGATGGGTTCTAAGATTTCGGTGCCCCGTCCTTGATGCTTTTCAAGGGCGGGTTCTTGGTTTTGGATTCTTGTTGTTTGGTAACCATGACACCAAAAGTAAACCCGCCCCTTCAACTATGAGCGACGGGCACGCAAAACTCACCTACAAGGTCCGGCCCACCCGCCAATCACCGGCTATGTCATGGGCGGTGTCTGTACCTGTACCAGAATAGGACTTCAGGCCAGTAGGTTCCCTCCGGATATCAGTGGATAGATAGGTGGGAGTGTGGGCGCCCCAGCCCGCGTATGCACTTGAAGCAAATTATCGGCGTTGCATCTTTTCTCGCCATTCAGGCAAGGAAAATAGACTGGGGAAGCACTGCAGTTGCCGCGGTAATTGCGCTTTCCTGGGCTGAACGTCGGATAAATCGTGTATTTGAAAGCTACAAAGGCGATCTTTCAATTAGACTCCGCGATCCCTTAATTCCATGGATCGAGTATGACACTGGCTCAATTGGGCGGTTTTGTTTGCTTTGGCGGGGATACGGTCTTCGCGTCACTGTCAGAATGCTGATGCAAAATGCAGTTTGTGATAGGTGCAAGAATTGGAGCGGAGCAGAACGCCGAATCAAGAGGGGGGCCCTCTCGGCTCGATCGACTGAAGCAATGCGTCACGCAGCGGGGCGGTTTACCGATTC
>JAIQFG010000137.1 GCA_020073375.1 Terriglobia bacterium
TTGCCCTCATTGCAGCCAGCCGCTTTCAGCAGAAAAGGCCACCACCTACATTGAAGAAGATGCACCCGGCACCAAGAAGGGCTGGCGCTGGCAACGAAACTGGCAAGAAACGTACTGCATTGTGGTCGAGAACAGAGTCAGTAATGATAATTTCAAGGCGTGACCTTCCCAAGTCCCGTGAAGTCGTCTTCTCGGAATGTGGCGTCAACCCTAAATATCGAATTCCTGAACGGCTGTGCTGCCCGTCAGATTCGGTTTTGGGCTAGTACCGTATGGAACAGACGCAGATGTGCCAAGAAGGGTCTAATCTGGACGGAGACCGATGCGATAGTCTCGACAGCACCGCGAGTTTCCGACCAACGATGGATTTCTCACGTAGCGTTAAGGAGCTTGAGTCATGATCAGGAAAAAAGAAATCTCCAGTTCATTATGGGATTTGTTAAGCAAAAAGCAAGGCGGAAAGAAGTTTAGTCTGGGCGCGGTCGCCATCGTGTGCGTTCTCTTCCTGTCGGGAATCTACAGTGTTGCTCAAGATGAGCAGGCGCTTCACGAAGTGTACCAAGCGCAAGCGATGGGTCAGAACACCCAGGTAGGACAGACTTTTAGCGTAACTGTCCACATTGATGAGTATTCGACACCCGAAGAGCGCCAGATTTTGGCGGACGCGTTCAACACAGGCGGCTCTAAGGGACTGTATAACGCCTTGGATAAGATGTCAGCAAGAGGGCATATCGCGATGACCGGCACATTGGGTTACGACATCAAGTACGCTCGAAAAATACCAACCGATGAGGGTTTCAAGCTCATCGTCGTTACCAATCGTCCGATTAATATTCGCGAAGCCTGGAATAGCGGCCGTTCGATAGACTACAACCTCTCATTCCTCGAAATGACCCTCAACAAAGAGACCGGCAAGGGAACAGGCAATTTAATCCCTGCGGCACGATTCAAGATCGATAAGAAATCCGGCGAAGTGACAGTCGAAGCTTTCAAAAGCCCTTGGACCCTCACAAACATCGAGGACCGGAGCAAAAGGTAGGGAGTCTGCTCGATCCCGCCTGATAAGTCGTCTTATCGGAAACTGGCTTTTTGGCCTCTGTCTACGGGCTTTTCGACGATTTTCCTGACCATCGCGCAACCGAAAACCAAACTGCGTTCAAACCAAGAAAAAAGAGTCCGGTCACCGCTATGTGCATTTTTAGTTGCGCTTGCTGATTCCTTACGCTCTCAAGCCTCAAGATTTGTTCGTTATCGGGACTCGGATTCATGGCGTAGTTCGCCACGGCTCTGGCGTAGTCAGGATGGTCAACGAAACCAGGAAGTGCAAACGAAAGGGCCGCAGCGAGAACTAACGTTATTCCCAATTGCGCAGTCAATCGACCGATGCTTGTCATAAATTCGAGACTTCTGCTGAGATAACGATACTACAACGCACTTGATCGGAGGCAGCAAGCATCCCATAAAGCCAAGTCCCGAGAAGTCGTCTTCTCGGAAACTGGCTTTTAAGCCCTTGATCGGAAGGGTCCGTTACGCCATCGAAATTCCGATAAAACTTCAATGCGAAAGCCAGGTCCCTTTCGGAGCCTGCTGTTCCACGCCTGGCTTGCTGTACTCGCAGACGCCGTTCGGAAAGATGGCCGCAAGGCGCGCTTTTTCGGCGCTGGGAAATGTCACCTTGTAATCGCTGAAGGCGATAGCTCTGAGCTGGCATTTCAATACATTATTACTCGCCGGGCCGCCGGCCACCGCGCGCGGGCCTGGGAAGGTCGGATACAACTCGCTGCACTTTCCGCCGCTGAATGTTTGCGTTTCGACGATGCGTTCGCCGGCAGGCGTCCAGCAGGAGTCCACCAGGTCGGCGGGCTTGGCGCGCAAGATCTTGCTTAAAATTGGATCGCTCGACGAATCTTTTTGCAGGGCCGTCAGCCACTCGTCCATTTTCGTGAGGGCGTAGTCGTCCACCGGAGTATCGTTCGTGGTCCCTCCGTGCAGGAGAATTACGTCGTTGGCGAAGGTGCCATTCGCTTTTTGCAGGCGCTCTCGCAACGAGAACGAATGGTATTTAAGATGATTGTCGCCGTCCGGCAACTTGTCGCGGTAGGGGCGCACGTCAATGATCGGCAATTTTGCCAAACCGTTTCCGGTGTTGGTGATCAGGCCGTTCTGGTAAGCGGCGCGCAGTGCCAGCGGGTCGGCAACGGAGCGAGTGCTCGCCATGTTTCCGTCGTGATCGTATCCGCCGATCTTTTCATTCAATTCCAGAAATTGCGCGACCGTAATCGTGCCGTCATTGAGTGCCGCGAGGCCGTATTGCACGCCGGTATTATCGATCGGCTGGCGGGCGAAGCCGGTCTCGGGATCGCGGCCGTACATGTTGATGTTGTGGTCGTAAATGTCGCAGCGCGCGCCGGAGCGGTTTGTGAGCGCATCGTAGAGCAGCGATTTCGCCAGGCCCGGCGGGCAGGACTCCGCAGGATTGATGCGTCCGGCGAGGGGAGCCGACGCGGTGACGTTTTGCAGTTCGGCGACGCCGGCGATGGCGCGCTGCTGTTCCGGCGTGAGCGATTCGCCCGCCTGTTTGTAATAGTGGTTCAGCAGGCGCGCGTCGGTGATCATTTGCGTTAATTCTTGCACGTCGGGGAACGTCATGCTGGGAATGATGCCGTCGAGCAGGCCGGGATAATTGTCCGCGATCTGATTTTGCTGGTAGGAGCCGCCGGAAGCGCCGCGGCCAAACGTGAATGCGGGCTTGCCGTAGGCTTTGATGAAGCGCTCCTTGACCATCATCATGGTTTCGGCTGCGAGCACGTCATTGCAACTGTTGCCGGCGACGTTGAGCGTCGCGCCCGCTTCGGCGTAGCCCTTGCCCACCACGGCGTCGCTGATCACCCCGCGCCCCAGGCCGAGGCTCGTGCCTTGCTTGAACCAGCCGCCCAGGCAGCCGCCTCCGAACGAATACAGCAGGCGCCGGTTCCAGTTTTTGGGCGGCGCCATCGGGCCGGTCTCTCTGCTCGATGGATCATGCAGCACCGCAATTTGGTAGATCGCGCGATTGATCGTGCCGGTCTCGACGCGCACGATGAAGGGAACCTTCGCGCCCGTCGTCGTGGTCGTCCAGGCAACGTCCGGCGGCAGCGACGCGAGACTTGGCAGCGGCTTCAAATTTATTCCAGGGCCGCGCCTGCCTGCGCCCGTGGATGGCGCGGGAGCCGTGGATTTGTACACATAGGTGACGACTGTTTTCACCGAGCAGTTCGCATCCAGCGCGGGGCCGAGCGAATTTCCGTCCGGCAGCTCGAAATCCTGCGTCTCGCACAGGAACGGCTGCTCCTGCTGCCCCGAAAAAATCGGTCCCGTGATGGGATAATTTCTCAGCCGCAATTGGTCCGCTGCGCGCGCTTTTTTGTCGGGAAATACTTCCAGGGTGCTCTCGCCGACTTTCAATCCCGTCACCAATCCAGTCAACGCGTGCGCTGCGGCGTCGGGATGAAACATCGCGCTCACGTCCTGGCCATTCAGGCGGATCATGGTTTGATCCATGGCCGCGGCCGGCGGCACGGCAATCTGCACCAGCGCGTCGCCCCCGCTGACCATCTCCGGCCGGCTGGAAAGCACGGTGATGTGAAATTTCTGATCGGCGGCACGGCCATTGGAATGGAACATCGCCAGAATCAGTGCGCAACCGCACATCAGTTTGATCGCTTTTCTCATGATTCCATCCGTTTCTCGGCGCGAAATAACAGCGCACGCTCGGAATCGTTTAATTGATTAGGAACGTTCGGTTTGGGCTGATTTCTCGCGCATCGTACGCCGCTTCCGTGGATGAAACAATGAATTTGTCGCCGAAGAGGAATCCGCAGAGCTTGCAGGGTTCCGCCGCCAGTCGCGCGGCCTGGGCGGTTTAGTCCAATTCTCGACTGACGATCGCTGTCACATCGATTTCCACCAGCATTCCGGGATGGGCGAGCTGATTGATGTTGAGGAATGTATGCGCCGGCCGGGGCGCATCGCCAAGGGCTTCGGCAAGACATTTGAAGTAAATGCCCGAGGAGCGGATGTCCGTCACGTAAGCCACCATTTTCACAACGTCCGAGAACGTCGCTCCGTGCCGCGCCAGCAGCCTCCCGATCTTGTCGAAGGCATAGCGGGCCTGTCCAAGAACGTCTCCAGGGTACAGAATGTCGCCGACGGCGCCGTTTTCATTTTCCGCGCCGACCCCGGCCAGAAAAATCATCCGGCCCGGGCCGGAAACGGTGACGACCTCCGAAAATCGCCCCCTGGTCCATTCGCTGTAATTAAAATTTTTCTTTTCAAAAGTTGGCATGATGTTGGCCTACCTTGTCGCGTGATTCGTCAGAAGCCCTGTGCCGCAGCAAGGCTCTGCCCGGTCGCGCCGAAGCCATCACAAAAAGGGACGCCCGCAGAGACTCTCCCGCCGGCGTCATTCTACCCACTTTTGCAGCCGCTGGCGCTGGCGAGGGCAAACTCTAGATTTCCTCATCCGGCATCCCTTAGGTGTTGACTGCCATCCCACATCGCAGGGCGCGGACTATTGCCCCGGATCGGCTCCGAACATACCCTATACATACAGGAGTACCTCGATGGGGCCCGCGCGCTCAAGACGGTTCGATTGGATCGCTGGTATTTTCATCGTTTGCGTTTCCTGCTCCGCGTCGTTTGCCGATGAATGGCCGGGGCCGCAAACCAGGGAAGTGTTCAGCAAGGACCGCAATCACTTTGTGCGCGTCGCGCCGGGCGAGAGTTGGGGCGATGCAAACGGTTTTACGGGTGCGCCGAAAGGGGCGTACGCGAAGGCCGAGTTTTATGACCGGCGAAGCGACGGATCGTACGCGCTGGGCGCCACGGTCACGCTGCTCAACCCAGTCGCGCCCGTCGAATTCTTCGTGACCGACCAGGGATATCTGCTCACGCTGGACAACTGGCACAACATGGGCTACGGAAAAGTGGTTGCCCTCTATGGAGCCGACGGGGCGCCAATCAAATCCTACGAGTTGAGCGATTTATTTTCACTGGATGAGATAAACGGTTTCGATCACAGCGTGTCGTCCATTTGGTGGCACAAAGGACTCGCGTATTTGCAGCTGGATTCCAAGGCGCTGTACATCAGCCTCGACGACAAGGGAACCGATCTGGTTGTGGATACGATGTTCAGGACCTACCGGTCTTGCAAATGGCAGGACCCGGTGCGGGTAAAAGATTTCGTTTGCAGGACCTCGAACACCGGCAGGCAGTGGCTGCCATACTGATCGCCTTTGCGCTCATTTCGCGGGAACTTTGCGGTGCCGGATCAGCGACCGCCACTCGATCAATTCCGCGAGCAACGCTTTTTCCGCCAGCGAAGTAATCTTTAATACCACCGGCCAGGTTTGCGCCAGTTCCAGTTGCTTGTCCCATTGCGCCAGCATGCCGTGCAGGTTGCGGTAGCGCTCGCGGCGGCGCTGGTAGTCGTACACAAATAGCAGCGCGCCGGCCACCGTGGCAATTTGAAAAAACGAAGTGGCGGCCAGCGCCAGCCCCGGTTTCCAGTCCGGCTGAATCCAGTGGTTCAGGCCGTGCGCGTTCATCAAAATCCAGAGGTTGAGCGCTGCGCCCAGCGAAGTGCTCACCCACGTGACGATTTTGTATTTGCGGACTTTATCCGCGGCCTGGCTGGCGTGCCGGTCGAAATACGCGATCTGGTGCTGCACGCGCTCCTCGCGATAGGCGCGCTTGAATTCCTCCAGCGTCGAT
>JAIQFG010000138.1 GCA_020073375.1 Terriglobia bacterium
ATCAACGACAAGCACATCGAAACCATTGTTCGCCAGATGATGCGCTGGGTGAAGGTCGAGGATGTGGGCGACACCGCGTTCCTGCTCGAGGAGCAAGTGGACAAGTTCCGCTTCCGCGAGGAAAACGACCGCATCATCGCCGAAGGCGGCCGCCCGGCAACGTGCCGTCCGTTACTGCTCGGCATCACCAAGGCGTCGCTCTCCACCGATTCGTTCATCTCGGCGGCGAGCTTCCAGGAGACCACGCGCGTCCTCACCGAAGCCGCAGTCGCCGGCAAGGTGGATTACCTGCGCGGCCTGAAGGAAAACGTCATCATGGGCCGCCTGATCCCGGCCGGCACCGGCCTGGAACGCTACCGCAACATCGAACTGCTGACCGAAGTGCCTCCTCCGCCCCCGATGGAGGAGATCATGCCCCCTGCCGAGCTTTCCGCGGAAGAGGCGGCAGCGCTCGACTTCCTGCGCAAGGATGCGGATGCGCTGGCGGAGGGATCGGATTAAATGGAAGTTTACAATCGGAAGAATAATTGGGCGGCCCGATGGATAGGGCCGCCCAATTTTATCTAGAATCGACACTGAGGCTATCTTGGTGGGGGAACGCCATAGGCCGACTTCGTCCTTCGATTTTCGGTCAAACAGAAAATCCAATATACCCTTACTTGGCGTGTGGCGCCCCCGGAATAAACAGGACGAACGACCGAATGGCATGGTACATGCTATATACTTGCACTTATGGCGACCCGGGAACTGCAATGCGTGTTGTTTCCCTTTGATGTGAAGCCTCAAGTTTCCCTTTCGGCTTCTTCTACTTTTATTCCCAACATGGGACTGCCGGTACACCGTTGGTTCCGATACAGTGCTGGCTTTTCCGCTGAATGGGCAGAAACAGTTATCAGGTCCATGCCTGGACCGGTGCGCGTGTTTGATCCTTTTGCTGGCTCCGCCACAACACTTCTTGCGGCAGAGGCTTGCGGAGCCGAAAGCTGGGGCATGGAAGCGCACCCATTCGTTTACCGGATTGCGCGTGCAAAACTGAGTTGGCGCACTGATGCGTCCGCATACCTGCGGAAGATGGACGAACTGAAACGTGCCGCAGCAGCCGTTAAGCCAGAAATTGCAGGGTACCCCGCACTGATTCGCAAGTGCTATGGAGATGACGCACTGAAACAGCTAGACACTCTCCGTCAAGCTTACGAAGAAGTGCGTGATGAATCTCCCGAGTCTGAACTGGCTTGGTTCACGCTGATTGCAATTCTTCGAAAGGTTTCAACTGCTGGCACGGCGCAGTGGCAATACGTTCTGCCCAAAAAGCAGAAGCGTGCTCCTGCCGGCGTTCTGCCCGCGTTTGAACAGTGCGCGCGTATCATTTATGAGGATATGCGGCGAGGTGAATCGACTTCCGGGCCAAAAGCAAATCTACTGCTTGGTGATGCCCGCACCTGCGAAGCCGTGCCGCAACAATTTGCAAATCTTGTAATCACATCGCCGCCCTATCCAAACAATTATGACTACGCAGACGCAACCAGATTAGAAATGTCATTCATGCGTGAAATTAGCGGCTGGGGCGATTTACAGGACGCGGTGCGGAAATATCTCATACGTTCTTGTTCCCAACACGTACCTGAGAAATCCGTCGTGCTTCGGACAGTTTTGGAAACACCCGAACTTATCCCGATTCAGCCCGAGATAACGCGAGTTTGCCATCAACTAGAAGAGGTGCGGGAATCTAAAGGTGGCCGCAAGACCTATCATCTAATGATCGCTTGCTATTTTCGTGACTTGGCGCTTGTGTGGAAAGCTCTGCGGTCCGTCTGTGGGACGCCATCGCGAATATGCTTTGTAATAGGCGATTCCGCGCCTTATGGCGTTTACGTTCCGGTCGTTCCGTGGCTAGGTGAGCTTGCATTGTCTGCAGGTTTCAAATCTTACAGATTTGAGAAGACCAGAGACCGGAATATCAAGTGGAAGAACCGAAAGCATCGCGTGCCCTTGCAAGAAGGACACCTTTGGGTTGAGGGCTGAAGAGTGGCCGAATCTCCAGCCCATCGATTTGGACAAATAATCGGGGAAGTCCTCGAAGCTGCGGTAGCGCCTTTACTCGCTGCATTCGCGGAGAAACATGGACTTTATTTGGACAAGCAAGGTGATAGGCCTTGCCGACCGAGCAAGAGATGCACATGGCTTGACCTGAACAAGAACAAACATGACTTGGACTTCGTTCTCGAACGTGGGGGCACGCCCGAGCAACTCGGTGTGCCCGCAGCGTTCATTGAAACGGCGTGGCGTAGATACACAAAGCATTCGCGCAATAAGGCCCAAGAAATTCAAGGTGCCATTGGCCCCTTAGCAGAGACGTACAAGAACGCTCGTCCGTTTGTGGGCGTGGTCTTGGCGGGCGTCTTTACCGAGGGAGCACTGACCCAACTCCGTTCACTTGGATTTTCGGTTCTTTACTTTTCATATGAATCAGTGGTTGCTGCTTTCAAAAAGTTTGGAATCGACGCTACTTCCGAGGAAAACACCCCAGACTCCAAATTCTCGAAAAAAGTCGCTGCCTATGAAGGGCTTTCGAATGCCCGGCGCGCCATTCTCCCTAAGCTCCTCTTGGCCACCCAAAAAAAAGATGTAGCAGAATTCATGGCCGCTCTTGAAAGAGTTGTGTCACGTCAGATTGAGAGAATCATAGTTCTACCGCTGCACGGAAAATTCGCGGACTTGGCGACAATAGATGAAGCAATCAAGTTCATCGAATCATACAAGGAAGAAGCTAACGCCCAGCCAATCGAAAGGTATGAAATTCAGGTTCGCTACAATAATGATGATTCAATCCACGGGAGTTTTCGAGACAAATCTGATGCAATGGCATTTCTCCGTACTTATCTGCCCATGCCAGTAGCAGCTGTTTCGAAAAGACGATAGCCCGGTGGACGGGTGGCCCCTACTTGGCCGGCAAGCCGGTTTTGAGGGCGCCCCATCTTCCGCGCTGCGCGAAAGGTGGGATTTTTGACTTTTGCTTTCGGGCGCTTTCCGGGGGGAATTACAAATCAATTTCAGCGTCGCAGCGCTCTTCAGGACGATTCTGACACCCAAGCCGACTCATCGAGCGGGCGAACCTGATTCTTAACGGTTACCTCTTTTTGGATTCGCACCACCCGCAAATCATATTCCGACTGCAGATTAAGCCAAAAATCGGGCGTGGTCCGGAAGAAACGTCCAAGCCGCAGCGCCATTTCCGGGGAGATACCCCTCTCTTCGTGGACGATGTCGTAGACGCTCGGCGCAGGGACGTGCAATGCTAGGGCCAGCTTGTTGGCATTCAGACGGAGCGGCACCATGAACTCTTCTCGAAGGATTTCTCCCGGGTGAATTGGTTTCAGTCTAGCCATGGGTTTGCCTCGATTTAGTGATAGTCCACAATCTCAACGTTGTAGACGTCTCCCTCTCTCCATACAAAACAAATGCGCCATTGGTCATTGATACTGATACTGTGTTGTCCTTCGCGGTCTCCAGCCAGGGGATGAAGCCTGTTGCCCCGGGGCGCCAGCAAATCCGTCAATCGTTTGGCCGCGTTGAGCATCATTAATTTGCGCCGCGCCTGCTGCCGAATATTTGCGAATTTCGGAACTTTCTCGTCGTGGAAAAGCCTCTTCGTGTCGGCGCACTGAAAGGACTTGATCACACCCGTAGGATATAATGCGACGTATTAAATGTCACGCATTATAAACTGTCGATTGCAGGCGCCGTAGGGCGCCTGGACCCCCTCCGTCTGTTATCCACTTCGCTAAGACCCCCCTCCACTTTCGTTGCCCCGGTCCCGGAATGCCCCCATACTTTTTGGGCAAGCCTGAACTTCAGACGCTCCGCTGACTCGGGAGGGCCGTACCTTCTCTAAATTGCCGATGGCTAACAAGTCCACTCCGCGCATGGATCCTTCCTCCGAATCGGCTGCCACTCCGCAAGAGCGCGACCGCTTAACGCGCCGCGAGCGGGCCGTTTGGCGGGCGGCGCTGGTGCTGCTGAGCGCGCTTTCGATTGCACTCGCGGTTGTGTCCTGGGACGGCAATCCGCCTTTGCCTCATCGTCTGGAGGCTTTGCCGGTGGGGTTGGTGGTGCTGGTGGCGCTGTTTGCCGCTTACGCGTGGAGCAAGACCAACGAAATTGCGGAGCTGCGCGGGCTGGTCCGCGGCATTGAGCAGCGCTCGCACACGGGGAAGGACGAGGAAAAGCTCGACCAGGTTTTTTCGCTGATTTCCCGGTCGCAGCAGGGCTACCGCGACCTCATCGATACGTTTGAAGACCTGCTGTTTTCGCTCTCGCTCGACGGCAAAGTCCTTGCCGTCAACAAGAGCTTTGCCGACCTGCTCAATCTTTCCTTCGCGGAAGTGATTGGCCGGCGCGTGGATGAATTCCTGGAACTTCCCGACGCGGGCGACCGCGTCGCTCTGGAGCAATGGCTCCCGCGGCTGCTCCAGCGGCGGCGCTGGAATGGCGTGATTCGCGTGCGCGTGAAGAAGACCTGCGCGATTCACTATTTTGACTGCGTGCTGCACGCCATCGTGCGCGGCGACGCCGTGCACGGCGTTGGCGGCCTGGCGCGCGACATCACGCAGGAGCGGCAGAACGAAACGCGCTTCACGGAACTGTTTCATACCTTGCGCGAGGGCGTTTATCTGGCTTCCGAGGACGACCGCATCACCGAAGTGAATCCCGCGCTGGCGCAAATGCTTGGTTTCGCGCAAAAAGAAGACATGACGAACCTGGAAATTTCGTCGCTGTACGCCAATGCCGCCGACCGCGAGACCGAGCGCCGCAAGCTGGGCGAAGCCGGATATCTGGGCGCCGCCGAGGTGGTTCTGCAACACCGCGAAGACGGGCGCCAGATCGTGGCCATGCACACCACAGCGGTGATCCGCGACCCGGCCGGAAACTTTGTGCGCTATCAGGGGACTTTCGTGGACGTCACCGAGCAGCGCGAGATGGAGCGACGCCTGCACCGGGAACAGGAATTCGCGCGACGCCTGATGGATAGTTTCCCCGACGTGGTGATCGCCCTGGACCGCGAAGCGCGCTACACGTTTGCCAGCCCGCAGATTTACGAGGTCCTCGGATACCGGCCCGAAGAGCTGATCGGCAAGCGCGTAGGCGGCCGCAGCGAGCCGCACGACCGGTCCGCGATCCTGGACCTATTTGACAATCTGATCTCGAAGCGTCTCGCCGATGGCGAGATCGAATACCGCACGCAGCACAAAAACGGCGATTGGCGAGTGTTTCGCGCGTCCGCACGGCCGCTGCATGACGAGACCGGAGCCATCGTCGGCGTCATTGCTTCCGCGCGCGACATCACCGATCAGCAGCACCTGCAGCAGCAGTTGATCCAGTCCGAGCGCCTCGCGGCCATGGGCCAGATGATCGCCGGGGTCGCCCACGAACTCAACAATCCTCTTACGGCCATTCTCGGCGTCACCGAATTGTTGCGCGAGAAATCCGCCGATGAAACTTCGCGCCGCCAGCTGGACCTGGCGCACTTGCAGGCGCGGCGCGCCGCGCACATTGTACAGAGCCTGCTGGTTTTTTCGCGGCCCGCGACGCCGCGCAGCACGCTGCTTCACCTGCCCGACCTGCTGCAGCGCACCTTGCAGCTTCACGAACATTCCCTGCGCGTGAATAACATCCGCGTGGACCTGGTGGCGCGGCCCGATCTGCCCACGGTGCTCGGCGATTCCAATCAGCTTACACAGGTAT
>JAIQFG010000059.1 GCA_020073375.1 Terriglobia bacterium
CGCGCGCGACTCCCGCCTCCGGATCGATTGCACGCGCCGCCCGCTGACCAGCACTTCCGCCGGGCGCGTGCGCGAATTGTAGTTCGACGCCTGCGCAAACCCGTACGCCCCGGTTCCCCACAGAACCAATAAATCGCCCGCCGCCGTTTTCCCCAGCGGCCAGTCCTGCAGGAAACAGTCGCCCGATTCACACACCGGCCCCACAACATCGGCTCGCGCAAGCGCTCCGCGTGCGCGCCGAACGCGCGTGACCGGATGCGTCGCTCCGTACAGCGCGGGCCGCATGAAATCGTTCATCGCCGCGTCCGCAATCACAAAATCTTTCCCGCGATTTTCCTTCGTGTACAGCACGCGCATCAGGATCACGCCCGCGGGTCCCACCAGCGAGCGCCCCGGTTCGATCAACAAACGGCACCCCAGCGGACGGACGATCCGCGCGAGCTCCGCGGCGTACGCGGTCTTGTCCAGCGGCTGTTCCGCCATGTAACGGATGCCCAGTCCTCCGCCGCAATCCAGATATTTCAGCGCGATTCCCGCGCGGCCAAGCTCGCGGAAAAATCCCGCCAGGCGGGACACCGCGCGGCGGTAGGGCGCGACCGTCAAAATTTGCGAACCGATGTGCGCGCTGATCCCCTGCCACTCGATCCAACGCGAATCGCGGTGCACCAGGTACAGCTTTCTCGCCGTGTCCCAGTCGATCCCGAATTTGTGGTGGTGTTGCCCGGTGGAAATATGCGGATGACCGCCCGCCGCGACGTCCGGATTGACGCGGATCGAAGCCGCGGCCCGCACGCGCAGCCGAGACGCCTCCGACGCGAGTAGATCCAGTTCCGCCGCCGATTCCACGTTAAACAAAAGTATTCGCGCGCGCAGCGCCTCGCGAATTTCCTCGCGCGATTTCCCCACACCTGAAAAAACGATACGGCTGCCCGCCACGCCGATGCGCTGCAGTCGGTACAATTCCCCGCCCGATACAATGTCGAATCCGCTGCCCAGCCCCGCGAAAATCCGCAGTATCCCCAGATTGGAATTCGCTTTCATCGCGTAGCAGATCGCGTGCGGAAGCTTTCCGAACGCGCGGTCCAGTCGCAGGTACGCGCGCTCGATGCTCCCGCGGCTGTACACGTAGGCGGGAGTTCCGAATCGCGCGGCAATTTCTTCCATGGGCACGCCTTCGCAAAAAAGACGCGGCCCTCGATACGAAAAGCCGTCCGTATAGCGCACGGGATCGACCACACCCGTGACGCGGGAATTTCTCGGAGGTGAGGACGCCGCGCTCACTTTACTTTCATCACCACCAGGGTTCGATCGTCGGTGATGGCGCCCCCTTGCGTGTATTCCTGGACTTCCTCGAGGATTTTGTCGGCCAGTTCGGCGGAGGAAAGCTGCGTGTTGGCCGCCAGCAGCAATTTCAGGCGTTCGCCACCGAAGAACTTTCCGTCGCGGTTGCTCGCTTCCGTGATTCCGTCCGAATAAAAAAGCAAAATATCGCCGGAACTCAGCTTGACGCTCCATTCGTCGTACGTGGCGTCATCGAAAATGCCAATCGGAAAACCCGTGAGATTGAGCTGCTCGACGCGCCCGTCCTTCCACAGCAGCGGCTGCGTCTGCCCGGCATTGGCGACGCGCAGTTTGCGCCGCGCCTTCTGCCAGGTGGCAAAGCAAATGGTCATGTAGCGCCCGTCGACGCGCCGATCGCACACCAGTTTGTTCAGCTGCAGCAGCAACTGCGAAGGCTGCAGCTTGTGCGGAGAAAGGCTGCGCAGAATTCCCGTGGCCACCGCGCCGTACAGCGCCGCCGCGGTTCCCTTCCCGCTGACGTCGCCCAGCGCGATCCCCACCTGCTGCGTGCCGTAGGAGAGAAAATCGTACAAGTCGCCACAGACTTCCCGCGCCGAAAGAATTCGCGCGGTGATGTCCAGACCGAAATCCACTTCCGGTACGGGGCGCAGCAGCGCATTCTGCAGGCGCTGCGCAGCGGTGAGTTCGCGCTCCATGCGCGCTTCATCCCGCGACACCTGCTCGTAGAGCCGCGCGTTTTCCAGCGACACCGCCAGGTGCGCCGCCAGAATCATCAGCGTCTGCACGTGGTCCTCGGTGAAATAATTCGTCTGAGGGCTTTCCAGGTCCAGCATGCCCACCACCTTGCCCTTGTGAATCATGGGAATCGCCAGCTCCGACCGCGTCTCCGGATTCACCATGATGTAGCGAGAATCCAGCGTCACGTCCGCCACGCGCACGGGACGCCCGGAGGAAACAGCCGCGCCGACGATTCCTTCATTGGCGGTGACGCGCAGTTTTCCCTGAGCGCTCTGCCCGTATTTCACGTCCAGGCGGTGGCGAAAATGATTGGTCTTGGGGTCGTACAGCAAAATTCCCAGAATCTGGTAATCGATCACGCGCTTGACCAATTCCGCGGCCCGGCGCAGCAGTTCCTCCACCTGGAGGATGGAATTGGCTTCGCTGCCCACTTCATTCAGCACCAGCAGCGTATCGGCCTGCGTGCGCACACGTTCAAACAGGCGCGCGTTTTCGATGGCGATGGCCAGCCGGCTGGCCATCAGCGTCAGGACGCTTTGCTGGTCGCGCGTGAAATAATCCACCTGCGTGCTTTGAATGTCGAGCACCCCGATCGATTGTCCCTTCACCACCAGAGGCACCACCAGTTCGGACCGCACCGAATCGATGATGTTGATGTACCGCGGATCCTCGCGCACGTCGGCCACGCGAACCGCGCGCCCGGTTGCCGCCGCCGTGCCCGTGATTCCCTGTCCCACGGGAATCTGCCAGTCCTTGCTGGCTTGTTCCCCGTACCCGATGGTGAAGCGGTGATACAACCGCTGCGTGCCCTCGTCCAGCAGCATCACGCCGAAAATTTCATAGTCGATCAGGCGCTTTACGATCGTCGCGGTTTTCTGCAACACCTCGTCGAGGTTGAGCGAGGAATTAATCTCCTCGCTGAGCTCGACCAGCGTCGCGAGAACCTCCGCGGGCATGTTTTGCGGCGATTGTGCCTGTACCGGATCCATATGGTTTGATTCGCTTCGCGCCGCGCCTTGCTCGTGCTCACCCAGGCGCGACTCCCCAAGAGCGACTTAGTATAGCAGGTGATGATTACGGTCCTATGAAAAACCGGGAAGCGGGGTAGCGTGCCCGTCAGAAATTTCAGGAGTTACGAGCGGGCCGCTGAATTGCGACTGGCCGACCTCGTGAGGTAGCATAGAGGCATGCCGAACTCCTGGCTGGCTGTGCCTCTCCCCGAGTACGAACAGCACATGAGTTCAATGGAAGTCCAGCAATTAGGCGCTCTCTCCGATCTATTCGCGGAAGCGATAAGATACTGCCGCCCGTATTCAATTGCGGTCCTGGGAATCGCCGGCGGAAACGGACTCGACCACGTCGACAGCAGCATCACTGCACGAGTTGTTGGGCTGGACGTAAACCCGCTATACCTCGAAGCAGTCAGGCAGCGCTATTCGCATCTGCCTGGTCTTGAGCTTTACTGCGTCGATCTGTTTGAGCAGCATGTCGATTTGGAACCCGTTCAACTCGTTCACGCGGCTTTAATTTTCGAACACGCGGGAGTCGATCGCTGCCTGGAGAACGCTATATCAATGATTGTTCCAGGCGGGCTATTGTCCATCGTGCTCCAGTTGCCAACCGAAAGCGGACAAACAGTAGGCACAAGCCAGTTTTCCTCGATTCAGAATCTAAAGTCTCACTTTTCCCTGATCAGTCCCTCATGGCTGCGTGAATCGCTCGCAGGACGTGGATTTCAGCTAATTCATCAAACAACACGTGCACTCCCCGCAGGCAAAGGTTTTTGGACGGGGATCTTCTCTGCGCCCGCGGCGCACCACCGAAAATGAGAACACGACTTTACGCCCAAATTTTACGCCAGTTTAAGAACCCCTAAATTTCAAACTGACCCACTACCGAAAGCGGCACCTTGTGGCGCTGGAGTCTCGCCGGCGGTTTGCACTGCGAAGGTAAGAAATCGTCGGCGGGACGCCGGCGCCACAAAACATCATCCTGCACGTTCAATCGGGTGGAATGGCGGTAACCCTCAAGTCGGCAAAGTCAATACTGCGATCCGGCCTGCGGCTTGGAAGCCGAAGCCGGGGGAACCGACGATTGCCCCGCCGCCTGCTCCATGATTTTTACGCTGGCGCTGGCCCCGATGCGCGTGGCCCCGGCGCAGACCATTTTTTTCAAGTCGTCCAGGTTGCGCACCCCGCCCGCGGCCTTCACTCCCATTTCCGAGCCCACAATCGCGCGCATCAACGCCACATCCTCAGCCGTGGCCCCGGCGGTGCTGAACCCCGTGGATGTTTTCACAAAATCCGCGCCCGCTTTCTTGGACGCCACCGAGGCGCGCACTTTTTCCTCGACTGTCAGCAGCGCCGTCTCGAAAATCACCTTGCAGATCGCCCCGCCGCGATGGCTCGCCTCGACCACGCCGCGAATGTCCGATTCCACCGCGTCATCCTGGCCGGATTTCAGCGCGCCAATGTTGATGACCATGTCGATTTCCTGCGCGCCCAGTTTGATGGCCTCCTCGGCTTCGTGAATCTTCACCTGCGGAAGCGTGGCGCCCAGCGGAAATCCCACCACCGTGCACACCTTGACGTTCGTGCCGCGCAGGCACTCCGCGGCCAGCGGCACGTTCCACGGATTCACGCAAACCGACGCGAAGCCGAACCGCGCCGCTTCCTCGCACAGTTTTTTGATTTCATCGCGGGATGCTTCCGGCTTGAGCAGCGTGTGATCGATCAGCCCGGCAAAGCCTTTATCCAGCTCCACCACCGAAGGCCCGCACGAAATGCGGTCGGCCCCGGCCTCGACCACCGCGCGCGTTTTGCGCGCGCATTTCTCGGCGCAATTCAGGTCGCAATCCGGGCAAATTTCGTCGTCGCGCCCGGCCCAGGCCGCCGGCAACCCGCCCGGCACGCTGAGATAGCGCACCACCTCTTCGGTGACCGCGCGCACAATTTGTTCAAATTCGTTCGGATCCACTGTTCCAGCCTTCTCCACTCAGTTTTCAAACCATTTCATCGGTAGTCTTTGTGGGTCGCGGCTTCAGCCGCGACATTGGATCGCAAAAGCAGTGGGCTTTAGCCCCTGAAGAGTGAGCTATAAACTTGGCATTCCACCGCGCCAGCGGCTAAAGCCGCAACGCAAGCTCCTACTTATGTCGTGGCTAAAGCCACGACCCACAAAGATATCACTTCACTTTTTCGTGTGGCGCAACTCGATTCCCGCGATCTTGTCCACGCGCCGCTGGTGCCGCCCGCCGGCAAAGGGAGTCGCCAGCCACACCGCGAGAATTTCCCGCGCGGCCTCGCGCGAAATCAATTTCGCCCCCAGCGTGAGCACGTTCGCGTCGTTGTGCTCGCGCGAATTGCGCGCCGTCGCGCGATCATAGCACAGCGCCGCGCGCACCCCCGGCACCTTGTTCGCTGCGATCGAGCTCCCGATCCCCGCGCTATCCAGCACCACGCCGAGCCATGCGTCACCGCGCGCCACCGCGTTGCCGACAGCTTCGGCGAAATCCGGATAATCCACGGCCTCCGCGGAACTGGTCCCAAGATCGAGAAATTGGTAGCCCCATTCGCGAAGATAATCCTTCAACTGTTCCTTCAACTCAAACCCGCCGTGGTCCGCGCCAATCGCCACGGTGCGGCCGGAGGGTTCCGCGGCGGCAGGAGGTAACGCCGTTCCCGGCGCCGCCGATCCTCCACCCGTTTGCCCCCCGGTCACGCGAAACGTGATCCCGCGCATCCAGGTCCGCGGATGTAATGACGGGTTTCATTAAAGTAGAAACAGGATGGAAGGGCGAACCATCATCTCACCGACTTCCAAAAAAAGTAAAAGCGAACGTCATTCCGAACGAAGTGAGAAATCCCTCTATAATTGAAACCCGGGAGAGATGCCTCGGCATAGTGCGTGCCTCGGAATGACAATCTTTCTTTGCGAACGATTAATTCGGAGGCAGCGAAAGAATGCAAACGTCCTTCAAATTCCGGTACCTCTCCGCGTAATCCAGCCCGTATCCCACCACGAATTCGTTGGGAATCTGAAATCCCACATAATCGGCCTTCACGTCCTTCTTGATCCGGCGCTCCGGCTTGTCGAGCAGCGCGGCGATCTTCAGCGAAGCCGGCTTGCGCTGCTGGAGCACGCGCAGCAGGTATCCCAGCGTCAGCCCCGTGTCCAGGATGTCCTCGACCACGATCACGTTTAGGCCTTCGATGCTGGTGTCCAGATCCTTATTGAGGCGCACTTGCCCGGACGTCTGGCTGCCGTGCCCGTAACTGGAGACGGACATGAAATCCAGGGACACCTCGACGCGCACCTGGCGAACCAGGTCGGACAGAAAAATCGCCGCGCCCTTGAGCACCCCGATCAGGTGGACGCGCTGCCCCTTATAGTCCTTGGAAATCTGCGCGCCCATCTCGCGAACGCGCTTTTGTATCGCGCTGCTGCGCAACAAGACCTTCAGATGCTCCTGCCCATGGCCATGCACGGAACCACACCTCCAAACCGGTAGGAAAGGCTCCAGCCTGTCTAGTTCTTGGCTTGCCGCGAGAATAAAACCGACAGGCTGAAGCCTGTCCTACTCGCCCGCAAGAAGCGGCTACTCTAGCCCAGCCCAAGAGAAAGCTCAAGGCGTGGCCCTTCTTGCTCTGGCACGGAGCGGCGCCATTTCGCGGACCCGTACCGCGCATTGCTCAGTCATGCAGTATTCTTGCGGCGGAGGCTGAGATTGCGCGGATCGATTCCCCGTGGCACCCTTGTGTCCGCTTATGTCCTCGGCGAATGAAAACTGGAAAGACCGGAGTGTCATCGTCACCGGCGGCGCCGGATTCATCGGCAGCGTTCTGGTCTGGGAACTCAACCGGCGCGGATGCAGCCGGATCGTGATCGCGGATTACCAGCCGCCGGTCAAAAAACATTTCAATCTTTCGGGATTGCAATTTACCGACTACGTCGATCCGTCCGATCTGCCCGGATGGCTCAAATCCGGCTCGCTCGGACAGATCGACTGCATTTTTCATCTCGGCGCGTGCTCGTCCACCACGGAAACCAACGAAAAATATCTGCGCGAAAATAATTTCGAGTATTCGCGCAGGCTCGCCGAATGGGCCCTCGGCAAGGGCGTGCGTTTTGTGTACGCCTCCTCCGCCGCCACCTACGGCAACGGTGAAGCGGGCATGGACGACGCCGACCCCGCGCAGCTTGATCGGCTGCACCCGCTGAATCTCTACGGCCTGTCAAAACACTGGATGGACTTGCACGCCTGGAAGCACGGCTGGCTGGACAAAATCGCGGGCTTGAAATATTTCAACGTCTTCGGCCCGAATGAAAATCACAAAGGCGACATGCGCAGCGTGGTGTGCAAAAGCTATGCGCAAGCGCTCGACACCGGCGTCATTCACCTGTTCAAGAGCCACCGCCCCGATTTCCGGGATGGCGAGCAGCGCCGTGATTTCCTGTACGTCAAGGACGCCGTGGCCATGACGCTGCACCTGGCCGCGAATCCGGCAGCCAATGGAATTTTCAACATCGGCTCCGGAACCATGCACACCTGGAACGAGCTGGCCCGCGCCGTGTTCGCCGCGCTCGGCCGCCCTCCCCGCATCGAATATATCGACATGCCGGAATCCATCCGCGAAAAATACCAGTACTCGACGCAAGCCGACATCCGCAAATTGCTCGCCACCGGCTACGACCGCCCAATCACTCCGCTGGAAGACGCAGTGCGCGACTACGTGGTGAATTACCTGGTCCCCGGCCGTTCGATCGCCGCGGAATAAAAATCCCATCACAAATCTTCAAAAAAACGCCGTCAATTTCCAGTCGGACAGGCTTCAAGTCTGTCGGGGGTGGGGCGAGTGGGATCGAGATTGCCGCAATTAAACCCGACAGGCTGAAGCCTTTCCTACTGGAATTCCCGCCGCTTCACCATCACGCGGATCCCGCTCTTCGGCCGCAGCGTCACTGATGGCAGCATTTCGATCGTCTGCCCCGGAACCACATCGAGCTGAAACTGCTGCGCGATCGTCGCCAGCAGCAGCACCGCCTCCATCATCGCGAACCCGGCCCCGATGCACACTCGCGGGCCGCCGCCGAACGGAAAATACGCGAATCGCGGCAGCGCGCTGCTGCGCGCGTCGTTGACATTCCAGCGCTCCGGATCGAATGCCTCGGGGTCGGGAAAATATCGTGCGTCCTTGTGCAGGATCAGCTGCGACATCAGCACATTCGTCCCCGCCGGCAATTCGTATTCGCCCAGGCGGAACGGCGCCAGCGCCCGCCGCCCGATGATCCACACCGGAGGGTACAGCCGCATCGCTTCCCGCAGCACCATGTCCGTGTAAACAAGCCGCGGGATATCGGCCGGAGTGGGCGTTCTGCCGCCAAGCACGGAGCGCAATTCTTCATTCAACTTTTCGGCGGCTTTGGGATGCCGTCCAAGCAGCAGCCACGTCCAGGTGAGCACGTTCGCCGTGGTTTCATGACCGGCCAAAAACAGAGTAATGACTTCGTCGTGCAACTGGCGGTCGGTCATGCCTTTGCCTTCGTCGTCCTGCGCCTGCAGCATCACGCTCAGCAGGTCGCCGGACAACTGGCCGCCCGCGCGCCGCTGCCGGATAATTCCGTAAATCACTTTGTCGAGCTGCTTCACCGCGCGCTGCAACCGGCTGGTGGTGGGGATGGGAACGAACTTGGGTAGCAGGAACGCAAACCCCGCCTGCCGCATGAATTTTCCCATCAATACATCGAGCGCCGCCGTCACGTCCCCTGCTTCGCGAGAAACGTCGGTGTCGAACAGCGTCTTGGCCACGATGTCCAGCGTCAGCCGCATCATCGCTTCGTGAACGTCCAATTCCTGTCCGTCAGCCCAACCCGCCATCGTGCGCCGCGTGAATTCCACCATGACTTCCGCGTATCCCGCGATGCGCTGCTGGTGAAACGCCGGCTGCACCAGCTTCCGCTGCCGCCGCCAGAATTCCCCCTCGCTGGTCAGCAGGCCGTTGCCAAGCACGCGCCGCAGGGCGCGATAGTCTTTCGATTTCTCAAAATTCGCGCTCTGCGTCACCAGCACCGATTCGATAAAGTCCGGCCGGTTCACAAAACACATCGGCACGCCCAGAAAGCGCAGAAATACGATGTCGCCGAATTCACGCACGCATCGGGTGAAGTAGCCGACGGCGTCGCCGCGCGGCTCAAACACGTTTCCGAACAGGGGATAGCCCTTGGGTCCAGGCGGCAGGTTCAATGCTGCGGATTTCTCCTGAAGATTCGAATGGATGTCGTCACTAGCTCCTGCCCCAGACTTCGCGCGCAGTTTCCGCAACCAGCCGCAGCTTGGCTTCCTGCTCGGCCTCGGTAACCAGATTCCCTTCCCAAGTGGACGCAAAGCCGCATTGCGGGCTCAGGGCGAGGCGTTCGAGCGGCAGGAACCTCTCTGCCTCATGAATCCGGCGTTTGAGCTCGTCCTTGCTTTCCAGCGCCGCTTTCTTCGAACTCACCAGTCCCAGCACCACGGTTCTGTCCTGCGGCACCTTGGCCAGCGGTTCAAATCCTCCCGAGCGATCGTCGTCGAATTCGAGCAGGAACCTTTGGAATTTCGTATTCTGGAAAACTTTCGTGATCGGGGCATAGTCTCCGGAGGCATAGAACTTGCTCTGGTTGTTTCCCCGGCACAGGTGCAGCCCAAAGCTAATGCCGTGATGGCCGCCAATCACGGCGTTGTCCATCTCGATGGAAAGGTCCAGCAGGCGGTCGGGATCCGAGCCGCGCTTGCGATAACCCTCGCGAATCCCGGCGTCGATGAGCGCGGCGTACTGCGGCGAATCGATTTGAATGTAAGTGCACCCCAGGCGGATGAGTTCCACCACCTCGTCGCGCAGCAAATCCACCAGGTCGGCCAGGAAGGCGTCCACGGTGGGATAAGCGGCGCCGGATTTGGCCGCGTCATAATACGCCGCCGCCTGCTGCGCGCTGATGAACGTGGCCTTGGCCGGATGATCGGTCCGCGCGCGCACATAGGTGAACTCCTCCGCGCACATCGGCCGCTTGCGGCGCATCTTCGACACCACCACGGGCCGCGGCTGGCTGACTTCCTCCCCCTGCTCGTTGCGAAATGGAATCGACCACCCTCCGTACTTGTCAAATCCCTCCACGGCGTCGGTCAAATGCCCCCAGAAAGCGTACCGGCGCATTTCGCCGTCGGTAAGGACGTCAATTCCGGTGCGCAACTGCATTTCGATGGCCGCATTCACCGAGCGGTCCTCGATGCGCTTGAATTCCACGTCCGTCAAATCCCCCGCCTCGAACTGTTCCCGGGCCTGCTTCAGATAATTGGGGCGCAAAAGACTGCCGACCACGTCACTTCGGTACATGCGGGACTCCTTATTGGGGCGCTGCCCAGGCGATTGCGGGGCGGCAAACAGCGCGAGTATAGCACCGGGACGATGCACACCGCATGGCAGAGGGTGATGGGACCATGATTGGTCCGGAAAGGGCCGATTCAGCATCTTGTAGGCTCAAAAACTCGCTGTCTTGGCGTGTCAAAACCCATTCCTTAACTTTATTTTCAAATCCGAGTAACAAAAATAACGAATTTGCACAATAAGATGTGTTGGACTACCATTTGAACCGCTACCTGTAGGCCGGGAACAGAATTTGGGGTGTGAACGGCCTTGCAGAGTAGACCAAAGAAGGGGGTGTGGAAGATATGAAACATTTAACGAGTATTTGTGTGCGTTTGGGGCTCACCGGGCTCGCAATTCTCCTGCTGCTGGGCGGATTCTCCGCCGCGGCGTTCGCCCAAAGCGCCACCGGCACAATCGCCGGAACCGTAACCGACCCGAAGGGCCTCGCGGTGGACGGCGCGAACGTGGTCGTGAAAAACATCGACACAGGGATCGAAACTCCGCAGACCACGAATGGTTCCGGAATCTACAATGCGCCGTTTCTGCAACCGGGAAATTATGAAGTCACGATCAGTAAGGACGGTTTCCAGTCCGTGATCACCAAACAGGTGGTCGTCCACGTGGGTGAAAAAGCGACCATCGACTCACAGTTGGCGCTGGCCGGACAGCAAAGCTCCATCACGGTGACCACGGAAGCCCCGGTGCTGGATACCGAAAAGACCGAACAATCCCAAACCGTGAGCCAGACGCAGGTGCAAGGGCTGCCGCTTGTCGCCCGCCGCTGGGAAAATTTCGTACTGCTTACTCCCGCGGTGACCACCGATGGAGCCAGCGGCCTGAGCAGCTTCCGCGGAATTTCCGGCCTGTACAACAACAACTCCGTCGATGGAGCAAACAACACGCAAGCTTTCTTCTCCGAGGCCCGCGGGCGCGCCATTATTGTCGCCTATGTCTACAGCCCGGATTCGATCAAGGAATTTGAAGTCAGCGCCAGCAATTACAGCGCTGAATTCGGCCAAGCCGCCGGCGGGACCGTGAACGCGGTCACTCGCTCCGGCACCAACGACCTCCACGGTGATCTCTTTTGGAATTTGCGCTACCCCTCGCTGAACGCGCTCGATCCCCTCGGGAAATCCAGAGGGATCTTTACGCAGACCGTGCACCAACAGAACCAGTATGGCGGCAGCGTAGGTGCGCCAATCGTGAAGGATAAACTGTTTTTCTTCGGGACTTACGATGGGTTCCGCAAAGTGAATCCCATCCTGTATACCTCCACGGAGACCAATGCCCAAATCAACGGATTTACTTGCCCTGCATCCCTGCCGGTTGGCGGCACGGCGTGCGCGAACGCAAAGGGTTTCCTCACGAATTCACTTCTGGGGGCGTTCGCTCGGAACTTGAAGCAGGATGTCTTTTTGGGGAAACTGGATTACCAGTTGAACCAGAACAATCACTTGAATGCCGTTTTTAACTGGCAAAATTGGGGCGAACCGGACGGATACAACACCGCGCCGACAGTGAACAACGGCGGCGTGACCCAAAACGGCCAGGGTGGAACGCATGAGCGTTTCTTTATCGCCAACTGGAACACGACCATCTCAGCAAACAAAGTGAACGAGTTTCGTTTCCAATGGGGGCGCGATTTTGAATTTGACAGCACAAATGGGCCAGGTCCCTCTGTTTCCATAACCAACCTCGCCGCCTATGGAGAGACGTCGGCCCTTCCCCGGCCGGCATTTCCGGACGAACATCGGCTCCAGTTTTCCGACAATTTTTCAATCGTGAAGGGAACGCACGTGATCAAGATGGGAGTAGACGTGAACTTGATTCACGAATTGTTGGTCAACCTCTTTCAGGGCGATGGAAGCTATAGCTATACCACAACAAGCGCTTTCGACGGCTGCCCCGGCGCCGGAGGGGCCAATAATGGTGCGAATGCGGCATTCTGCCGGTGGTTAGACGATGCGATAGGAGTCGCGCCAGTCGGCGACGCCCTGCTCGGAAAACACTGGTCAAGCTTCACTCAGGTCAACGATCCGATCACGCATGTCGGAAAAGACGATTTTTATAACGACGACTTCGCGGCCTATGTGGAAGATACTTGGAAGGTGCGGCCGAGCCTGTCGTTAAATCTCGGCGTCCGCTACGACCTGCAGCATATTCCCGCTCCTCCGCAGCCAAATACGGCTTCCCCCCTGCTGACCCTTTTCACGTCGACCCTGAATAACGACAAGAACAACATTGCTCCAAGAATTGGCTTCTCCTGGCAATTCGCTAAGGATACCGTCCTCCGCGGAGGCTATGGAATCTTCTACGGAAAAACTTCAAACAGCACGTATTACGCATTGCGCGTGGAAAACGGCGTCTTCCAGCAGACCTTCGCTGGGTGCTTGCCAACGACCTGCGGGCCCACATTTCCCAATGTGTTCTTCACTCCGCCCGGGCCCGCTGTGGCGGCTCCGTTCTCGGGCGCTCTGACTCCGGTGGTAGCTCTTCCCGCAGGAGGACTACCTTCGAACTCTGCGGCGGCGCACGGGATGACGCCGGACTTCGTCAATCCGGCCGCACACGAAGCGGAATTGACGATCGAACGCCAACTGCCCGGTCGGATGTCGATTTCCGCCACTTACCTGTTGACTCGTGGACTTCACCTGCCCGCTAGCTTCGATGCGAACGTCGACCCGGTAAATGGCAAGACATCCGTGACGTATAACGTTCTAAATTCGTCCGGCGCAGTAGCAACGACCGCTACCGTGCCTTTTTACACGCAGCGCCTCGAACCTCAGACGGGTGCGATCCTCAACCAGTACAGCGTCATCAACTCCTGGTACAACGGACTGGTCCTCACTCTGCGCAAGCCGTTCAGCCATGACGTGGAGTTTGTGTTCAACTACACCTTCAGCAAAGCCCTTGATGACGGCCAAACCTCTGGGACCAACGGCACGTTTTTCGGCACCGACGCCGTACTGGATCCATATAACCTGAAGCAGGACTATTCCCGTTCCGACCTTGATCAACGGCATAGGTTCGTTGGCAGCGTTGTTTGGCAGCCCACTTATGGAAGGAATCTTTCAAACGCCGTTGCCCGGCAATTGGCGGATGGATGGACTTTGTCCGGAATCGTCACTTCGGCGACGGGTCAACCCTATGCGGCGAACATTGGAACCTCTGTCATTACTCCGCCCAATCCAGCAGGTGGCGCAAACCTGAAGCAACTTCCCGGCGATGGGGGCATGACCGGCGCCGAGATCAGTACGTTCGCCGGACCGACCGGTGGACGCGCATCGTGGCTTCCTCGAAATCCTGCGACTCTAACCCGATTCACCGATGTCGACTTCCGATTGGGCCGGGCGATTTCTTTCCGTGAAAAGTACCGGTTCAATTTCACGATCGATGCTTTTAACCTGTTTAACAGTACGATCATCAGCCAGGCGAATAGCACCGCGTTTACTTACTTGGCTCCGGGTTCCGGTGCCTGCCCAGGTGCCCCGAGCATCAACGGATGCTTCACTCCTTCCGCCACCTTTGGCAGTCCAACCACAACCTCCGGGTCGCTCTACGGCGCGCGCCAGCTGCAGATCGGCGCGAAGTTCGAGTTCTAATCGGCGGTTTCGTCCGAGCAACCAACCAGCGGCGCCCCAAGCTATCGGGGCGCCGTTTTTTTTGAGGGGTGATGCGACGCTGGCTGAGCAGGATGCGAAGTGGGCCCCTGCGGGGCCGGGTTCAGTAGCACAGCCACTCCTGGCTGTGTGGTTTTTGCAATTGTGCCGGCATTGGCTGCGCTTGTTTGGTCTACAAGGGCACACAGCCAGGAGTGGCTGTGCTACTCAATCCGTTGCGCAGGCTGTAAGAGCGCCACAATCAGGCGCGCCTTTTTGAACTCACTCCGCCCAATCAGCAATAAAAATATTCGTCTCGTGCGGGGCTTTCCCGTTGCGGTTGGAGGCCCACACCAGGCGCTTGCCGTCGGAGGAGAACATCGGGAACGCGTCGAAGTCGGGGTGATAGGTGATCTGCTCCAGGCCGGTGCCGTCTGCGCTGATCGAGTAGAGATCGAAGCCGCTGGGATCTTTCTGGTTCGCCAGGTTCGAGGCGAAAACGATGCGCTTGCCGTCGGGGAAAAAATACGGGGCGAAGTTCGCGGCGCCATTGTGCGTGATCTGGCGTTTGTGGCTGCCGTCGGCGTCCATCACCCAGATTTCCAGGTTGCCGGGGCGGATCAATCCGCGAGAGAGCAAATCCTTGTAGTCGGCGACGGCTTCGGGCGTCTTGGGCTGCTCGGAACGGTAGACGATTTTCTTGCCGTCATAGGAAAAGAAAGCGCCGCCGTCATAGCCCAGTTCGTGCGTCAACTGGCGGACGTCCGTGCCGTCGGCGTTCATCGTGTAGATTTCCAGGTCGCCGTTGCGCGTGGAGGTGAAGACAATTTTCTTGCCGTCGCGGCTGAATGTGGATTCGGCGTTATAGCTGCCGGGAGAATTGGTGAGGCGGCGCAGGTCAGTGCCGTCGGGCCTGGCGGTGTAAATCTGGTAGGAGCTGTAAATCGGCCAGACGTAGCCGCGCGAGTAATCGGGGCGCGGGGGGCACTCGGCGCCGGCTTCGTGCGTCGAGGAAAACAGGATGCGGTTGCCGGCGGGGAAAAAGTATCCGCAGGTTGTTCTGCCCTTGCCCGTGCTGACGAGTTTCGGCGCGGCGGGCTTGCCGTCTGGCGTATCGACCGGCATGGTGTACATCTGGTCGCAAGCGACGCCCTCGCCCGAATGCATGAAGATCAGGGATTTGTCGTCGGCGGAAAAATAGGCCTCGGCGTTGGTGCCGCCGAAAGTGAGCTGGCGGACGTTGCGCAAGTGCTTTTCGCCGGGGACGGTGAGCGATGCGGGCGCGGAATTCGCGGCGCTTCCCGTGCCGGGCGCCTGCGAGTAAGTCACCAGAGCCGCGGACGCGGCAAGCAACGAAAGAAAGAGCGCGGGCCGCAGAATTTTCGTTCCAGCCATGGATTTCCCTCGATCTATTTTCGTTGTTCCAGTTTCACTTGCGCGCTCACGGGCTTTCCTTCGCGCAGCACTTTCACGTCGACCACGTCGCCGACCTTGCTGCGGCGCAGCGCATCGGTGAAATCGTACAAATTGTGGATGGGCACGGCGCCGAACTGCACAAGGACATCGCCCGGCTTGAACCCGGCCTTGGCCGCGGGCGATCCGGGACGCACGTCGGAAAATTTGACGCCGTCGGTTTCCTGCCCGAAATCGGGAACCGATCCGAAGTAGGGCCCGTAGCCTCCGCCGCCTCCGCTGGTCGCGTGCGCCGCCTGCTGGTCTTCCGCGACCGAGACGAACGCCACGCGCTGCGCTTCGGAGTCCAGCTTCATGGCCACGTCATCGACGAAATCGAGCAGCCGGGCCGCGTCCGCCCCGTCAATTTTCTCCCAGGTGTCGGAAGGCTTGTGGTAGTCCGAATGCAATCCCGAGAAAAAGAAAAGCACGGGAATTTTTTTGGCGACGAATGACCTTGCCGTCCTTGATGCGGCCGATCATGTCCATGTTGATCATGGCCACGGCTTTTTCCAGCGGAAGAGTCGGCGCATTCGCCCAGTGGGCCGAACCGAGCAGGCCGAGTTCTTCGCCCGCAAACGAACAGAACAGGATGCCGCGCGGAAGCTTTCCCTTCATGGGCGCAAAAAGCCGTGCGAGTTCCAGAACGCCTGCCGTGCCGGAGGCGTTATCGTCCGCGCCGGGATGCACTTTGCCGATTTGCGAGGGCGCGAGCGAATCGACGTTGCCGTAGCCCAGGTGATCGTAATGCGCGCCGATGATGATGAACTCGTCGGATTTGCCGGGCAGGTAGGCGAGCACGTTATTGACCGTGGCGCGCGTGCTCTCCACGCTCACGGCGAGCGAAATGCGCAGCGTCCCGGGAAACGCGAACGACGCCGGAGCGGTGGAGGAATTGATCTGATCTTGCGCGCCCTGCAGAGTCTTGCCCGCTGCCGCGAACCACGCGTTTGCTGCGTCGTTCCTGGCCTGCACGATCACGATGCCGGCGTTTTCCGGGCCATTCACGCTGCCGAACCGAGTCAGCGCGTCTTCTTCGCCGTCAGCGAGTTTTCCATTCACCAGGATGACGGCCTTTGCGCCATGATTGCGCGCGTTGATCGCCTTCGTAATCAGCTGCGAATGCTCGGTCAGGCCGCCGCGCGGGGTTTTCGCCGAAAAGCCCAGCGGCTCGTAGCGCAGAATTACGACGATCTTGTCCTTCACGTCGAGGTGCGCGTAGTCGTCATAACCGAATTCCGGCGCGGTGGCGCCAAATCCGGCGAACACAATGGGGGCGGCAACTTCTGCGGAGGACGAAAAACTGAACGGAACGAATTCCTGATTCAGTTTCAGTTGCTTTTTGGAAGCGCCGGTTTCCACTTCCAGCCGATTGGCGCCTTTCAGGACCGCTCCGGTGATCACCGTGAAGGGCTGGAAGAATCCCTTCGTGCCCGCCGGCTGCAGGCCGAGCAAACGATAGCGCTGCTCGATCAAATCGGCGGCCCGGACGATCCCCTTGGTGCCCGCGCCGCGGCCTTCCATCTGGGGAGTGGTGAGCGCCTTGACATCGGCGATGTAGCGGCCGGGATCGGCGGAATCCGCGGCGAGCCCGATGCCCGCTGCAAACAGCGCAGACGCGCAAAGGAACCAAACTTTGCGCACGATCGAATGCCGCTGAAAACGCGCCACGGGAGAACGATCGACGCGGGTGAATTTGCGGTTGGCCATGGTGTCTTTCTGATCGTAATGCCGTGGCGATTTGACTGTCAAATCGAGTAGCGCAGCCACTCTTTATCCCGAGCCCCTGCGAGAGGCTGGCTGTAGGGGTTTCTGTGCTCCGCAAACATCATTGACCAAATTTCCACTGCAAAAACCACACAGCCAGGAGTGGCTGCGCTACTCAGAACGCCAGCTTCATGCGGGCGCTGGCGCTGCGCGGCGCGGCGACGGCGGTGCCGGAAAACAGGCTGGCAAAATTCAGGACGTTCAAACGGTTGGTGAGATTGTTGACCTCCAGCTGAAACGAAATTTCACGCGCTTCCTTGTGGTACAGCGTCGCGCCGGCGGAAGCATCGAGCGAGAAATTCTGGCGCACACGGCCGGCGCTGAAATTCACCTGATTCAATATCGCCGCGCCGTATTGCGCCAGGGCATCGTTGTAATCGAAGGAGGAATCCAGATCCACCGGCAATCCGCTGCCGAACCCGGCGGAAGCGGCGAACCACAGGTGCAAGGCCGCCTGATACCGCACGCGGGCGCGGGCGGTGTTGCGCTGATCCTGCGAAATGGGGAATTTGCTGGTGTCCGCAATTCCGCCGATCTCGGAACCGAGAAACAATCCGCCGGTGATGGGCCCTTGCCCGGTCCCGACCTGGTTCGCATAGCTGAGGAATCCCGAGAAGCGCCCCCAGCGCGGCAGGGCCACCTGAATTTCCTCGCCGAAAATTTCCGCCGTTGCAAAGGCGATCGGAAAACTGATGCCGGTATCGAGCAGGACGTTGTCATCGGAGAAATTGTGAAATTCGCGGCGAAACACATTCCCTTCGATGCGGAATTTCCCCCCAAATGATTCCGTGAACCCCGCCTCGTAGTAATTCGCGTGCGCCGGCTCCACGGGAAGCTGCAGCACCGCGCCGCTGAACGCCTGCGCCTTCAGTGAGCTGGCCAGGAGCAAATTTTCCAGTGCAGGGGTCTGAAAGACGTGGTCGTAGGAACCATGAACGAGCAAGTGCAACGAGGAAATATACCGCGACACGCCGACGCGAGGGCTCCACGCCGATTGGCTCACGGCAATTTTGTACTGGTCAAAGCGCAGCCCCGCGCTGATATTCCATTTTCCCAGCTTGATCTGATCTTCAGCGTAGGCGGAGGATTCCACATCCCAGCGACGGTCGGAAAACGGCGGAGGCGCCAGCACCGTTCCGGGATCGAATTGCGAGGGGTCGGTGATCGTGTACTGGAGCGTTTCGTTCACGGGATTAAAAATTCCGTCCGCGCCGATTTTCCATTCGTGAATGCCGTGGCGGCCGGCGAGATCGGCGCGCACGTAGCCTTCGCGGTAGCCGCGATCCTGCGAGACGATCACCGGCGTGGAATTCGCATTCGAGGAAAGCAGCGCGGCTGCGTCGCGCAAGCTGGCGGCTGCGTCAAACACCACGTTTGCGGAAATCACATGCGTGTAATGGGCCTGGCCCGCGGTTTCCAGTTGCTCCGCGTCCTGGCGCTGCCCGGCCTGCTGCTGGACCAGTTCATTCGGAACCAGGTACCGGACGGCATGCCGGTTGAAGGTTGAGAAAAGCCGGTCGCCATTTGCAAAATCATGCTCGTAGGACGCTGAAAATCCGCCGGCGTTACCGAGATTGGTGTAATTTCCGAGCACGGGTGGGTCCAGGTAGCGGTCCGTGTGGAAACCGTCTCCGCCGATCGAAAATCGATTATCGCCGCGGGAATAAAACAGCGTGCCGTTTATCGAACCGGTCGAGAAGCTGCCGCCGTCCGCGTCCATCTCGCCGTGCAAGCCCCGCGGATTGTTTTTGGGCGAAGTCACTTCGATCACGCCGCCGAGTTTTCTTCCATACTCGGCCGGAAATCCCGCGGTCATCACGCGCATCGAGTCCACATCGCTGGAATCGAGCGGAGGGGCAAAGGCCGGCGAACGATTTTCGGTCACCGGCATGCCATCAACCACGAATTGGACGTCATACTCCGAGCCGCGCGGATGCAGGACGCCGTTGGCTTCGTAGAGCCAGCCCGGCTGGGCATCCACCGCATTCAACACGGCGCGCCCGGGCTGTGACGGCATCTGCTCGCTGATGGTCTGCGCTCCGATTGTGTAAACGGCGCTGGTGCGCGTCGTATCCATCAGCGTTCCGGCGTCGCTGATTTCCATTTGCGTCTCCACCGGCTGCAGCCCAAGCGTCACTGACAAACGGCGCGGCACCATCGAGTGAATTTCAACGATCTGTGAGGCTGCGGAAAATCCAGAGTGGTTCAGGCTGACGCGATAGACGCCGAAGGCCAGCCCTTGCGCGACGTATCGGCCGTCCTCACCGGTCTGAAAATTCAAGTGAAACTGGGTCCCTTCGCTGACCAGTTCACCGGAGGCGGTAAGAACCGCTCCTTGCGGATCGTGAACGTCGATCTGCAATTCTCCGCGCTCCTGTTGCGCGGCTGCCGGTATGGCGCAGGCGCAGAGGATCGCGAGAATTCCGATCCATCGATTCCAATGATTCCATCGCGGCATACGGCGGGAATCTCCCGGTGACGGCGCAGGCGGCACGGATCTCAGCCTCTGGGGCCGGTTGCGGCAAAGCGATCGCTCTTGGACTTGTGCGCGCAAACCAAACTGGCCGCGGAAAATGGCCTCTTCTTGAGAAGGCGGCTGAACCTATTCGGCCATGCCAATGCCGTTTTTTCCTTGTCCAGAATACCGTAAAAATGCGGTCATTACCCGGATGACGGCGCGACTTGAGCCTATTCAGGAAACGGGCGGCAAGGAGGGCGATTTTCAGGCCATTGCCAAAGGGCTTAGGGCGCGATACCCACGGGAAACCAGTCAGATTTTCGTGGCGCTGGCGAGACGCCAGCGCCACGAAGTGCGCTTGGACCGGGGATTACCGCTCCAGAGCGCGGCGGTCCCAATTCCCCAGATCTGCAGCAGCATCGTAAGTGCTCTGGCAAAAATCAAGCAAGGCGTTCCGAGGGGATTCGGATCCGCGCACGTCGTCGTACATCAGCAGGAATTCGCCCATTTGCGTTTGGTAGAGAGCCTCTGCCGGGCGGACGGGGCGATCGCCAAAACCGGCGGGCTGCGGGGCGGCGTACGAGTAAAAGGCCGCGCCGTTGACGTCTCCTCCGCCGGGCCAGAAGCCGACGCTGCTGACTTCGTGCGAATAGGCCTCGCGCGTGATTTTGTCCGCGCCCTCGCGCTGGGGCGCGAGGCGGCCCGAAAATCGCGTCACGGCAAGATCGAAGCTGCCCCAGAAGAAATGCACCGGGCTCACTTTGCCGATGAATCGCGAGCGAAACTCCTTGAAGACGCAATCAGCGGTCACCAGAATCCGCCAGAAGGCGTTGGCGTACGTGGGATCGTACGAAGTGTGCGTGGCGTCCTGATCGAAGCGAATGGGGTTGGGGACTTCCACGGGCATGGGCCAGATTTTTGGGTGGATATCGAGGGAGCGAAGCAGGGCCATGAACTCGGCGTGGAAATCGGCGACCGTGCGCGGGCACAGGCGCATGGTTTTATTTTCAGCGCGGTTGGTGGTCACGCGAAGCAGGTGGTCGATGAAATCGAATTCAATTTCAAAGATAACGTCGCCATAGGGTATGGGAGAAGTCGTCAGGCCCCGAGCGCTCACGTACAGCGGGACCTGCCACCAATGATTCACGTGCGGGGAAAGGGCGAGCCGGACCTTTCCGGCGATCTGCGTCCACATGTGCAGGGTGTCGCGGGTGGCAGCCCAGGCAGCGAGTGGAAGCGGGGGCCAAGCTTCGGGGGATTCGAGGATTGGCTTGGTCGAGGACATTTTTCGATCTACTTTCCGGCGGCGGGCGGATTGGGAATTTCGTTTAGCCCGCCTCCCAAAAACATTGTCATTCCGAGGCATGCTTTTCGCCGAGGAATCTATCCTGCTTTTGAATCAAAAGAAGGATAGATTCCTCGGGCCAAAAACCGGCCCTCGGAATGGCGCTCAATCGTGGCATGGACTACAACGGATCGGCCTTGAGCCTACTCCAGAATCATCTGGTCCACGTAGCACCAACGCCAGTTCTCGCCCGGCTCGATCGATTGCACGATGGGATGTTTCGAGCGGTGAAAATGCTTGGTGGCGTGCTTGTTCTTGGACGAATCGCAGCAGCCCACGTGGCCGCAAATCAGGCACAGCCGGAGGTGGACCCACGTGTCGCCCATTTCCAGGCATTCCTTGCAACCGTTTCCGCTGGGCGTGACCTTTTGGATTTCCTTTACGTGCGCGCAACCGTTTGCGGACATTCCGTCCTCCTCGTTCGCCGGAGGTTTTTATGAGTCCCGGCATGAAATATTCGACCCTTGCGGTCCATCCATTTCGAGTTGTATCACAACCGTCAAGCGCAGGCATCCAGGGCCGCCGCGACGATGATGGGTCTTGTGGCGCCGGCGGGATGCCGGCGCCACGATGCAGGGCCCGTCATCCGCATCATGGCCGCCTATTCCCTCATCTTTTTTGGCCCGCTAACGAATAGATTCCCGCGCTCATAAAACCGGTACAGGCGATCGACTTCCCTATTAATGCCGATGCGCACGCTCTCTCCCACTGGTCCGGCGGAGCGCACCGCATTGCCCAGCCAGATTTTTTCACTGGACCAGAGAGGGAGGCCGTCGAGTCGCTTGTCGATGCGAAACGCTTGCGCCAGCCGTCCCGGGCCGCGCGTCAGATCGAGCAAGCGTCGCGTGCGGCGGCTGCGCTCCATGAACTTGACGCCTTCCAGCGGTTCGAGCGCGCGGATCAGGACTCCCGCGCCCACGCCGGGCTCCTCGCTCGAAACGTTCATCATGAAACTGGAACCGTACGTGAAATAAACGTAGGCGTGCCCGTGGGGAAGAAACAAGGAATGCCGGCTGGGCGTTTTCCCGCCAAACGCGTGTCCCGCGGCGTCGCCCACCGGATAGGCTTCGGTCTCGACGATGCGTCCGGCCAGGCGGCCGTGCGGCAACTCGCGCACCAGCGTCTTGCCGATCAGGTAGCGCGCGAGCGCCAGCGTGTCGGGGGGCAGATCCGAACGCCGCAGTCTCTTAATACGAAGTGCGGTGAGCAACCGATTTTGTTTCGGGCCGGTGGGCATCGGGGTCAGTCCACGGGCTTGACGTGGTCGAGCAAGGTGAAGAATCCCTCGGCCAGCGTGGGATGAATGTAGACCGCGCCCTGCAAGACCGTGTACGGCAACTTTCCGAGCATCAGCGTGTAGAGCACGTGGAGGATTTCTCCGCCTTCGACCGACAGAACCGACGCGCCCAGAATGCGGTCGTTCATGGCGTCAATAATAATTTTCATCATGCCGCGCGTTTCGTCCCGCTCAATGGCCCGCGCCACCCACTCCATGGGAATTTTTCCGATTTTCAGTTTGTAGCCGGCCATGCGCGCTTCTTTTTCCGTCAGGCCCACGCCGCCCAACTGCGGATCGGTGAACACGCAATAGGGCACGATGCGATTGGCGGTGGAAATATTTTTTCCCTGCGTCAGGTTCGCGTCCACGATTTGAAAATCGTTGTACGAAATGTGCGTGAATGCCGGGCCGCCCTTCACATCGCCAAGCGCCCACACACCGGGCACGTTCGTTTCCAGCCGGTGATTCACTTTGATGAACCCGAATTTGTCGGTTTCGATTCCCGCGACTTGCAGCCCCAGATCGTCCGTATTCGGTTCGCGCCCGATGGCCAGCAGCAGGTGCGAGCCGGTGACGCGCGCGGAACCATGAAGCCCCTCGACGGAAATCGTGATTTCACTTCCCTTTTGCTCCACGCGCGTGGTTTGCGCGTCCAGGTGAAACACCAGGCCTTCCTCCTCCAGAATTTTCTGGAGCTCGCCGGCCACCTCGGGATCCTCGCGCGGAACAATCTGCCCGGAGTTGTGGATGACGGTCACACGACTGCCGAAGCGGCGGAACATCTGGCCGAATTCCAGGCCGATGTAGCCTCCGCCCAGAACGATCAGGTGCGCCGGCACCTCGGTCAGGTCCATGACATTTTCGTTGGTCAGAAAATTCACGGAATCGAGCCCCGGAATTTTCGGAATGCGCGGGCGGCCGCCGGTGTTGATGAAAATCTTGTCCGATTCCAGCAGGTCGTCGCCCACGCGGACCTGGTGCGGGCCGGTGAAGCGCGCACGGCCCTTATAGATCTTGATAGTTGCGCGCCGATCCATCTGCTGCTGCTTCTGGGTACGGAAATTCAGTACCACTTTGTCTTTCTGCGCGACGATGGCCGGCAGATCGGCGGCCACGTTTTCGGCGCGCACGCCCCAGCGGGCCGCGTTTCGCGCGTAGTGCGCGATCTGCGCGCGGTGGACCATGACTTTGGTGGGCGTGCACCCGGTGTTGATGCACGTGCCGCCGAGATGCGATTGTTCGGCGAGCGCCACGCGCCAGCCGAGATCCGCGAAGCGCTGGATCAGGGGATTGCCCGCCTGCCCAGACCCGAGGATGATGGCGTCATATTTCATGGAGGGATTCTCCCGGTTGAAGGATCTGGAGACGATACTTATTCCATGTTCAGGCGGATTGCGCAAGTTAGGTAGCACAGCCAAGCGGCTGTGCTACCAAAACCTGCTACGGCGGTTTCTCGAAGGACATGTCGAGAAGAGACTACTCAATCACCAGCAACAAATCTTTCGCCTCGACCTTGTCGCCGACGCCGGCGAGTTTCTTTGTGACTTTTCCGTCGATGGGCGCGTACACGGTCGATTGCATCTTCATGGCTTCGAGGATCAGCAAGCGGTCGCCTTTCTTCACCTGCTCGCCCAACTCCACGACGATGCTTGAAATCGCGCCGGGAATGGGCGAACCCACCTGGCCGGGTTCGGCGGGATCGGCCTTGGGGCGCGATGGGACGGTGGCGCGCAAGGCATTGTCGCGGACCTCAGCTTCGCGCGGCTGGCCGTTGAGCTCGAAGAAGATGGTGCGCGTGCCGTCCGGATGGGGGTCGCTTACCGTCAGCAGCTTCACCACCAGCGTTTTTCCCGGCTCCAGTTCCACCGCAATTTCCTGGCCGCGGTCCAGGCCGTAAAAAAATTGCGGCGTGGGCAAGCTTTCCAGTTCGCCGTAGGCCGTTCGCGCTCTTGAGAATTTCAGAAATACGTCCGGGTACATCAAATAGCTCATCAGGTCGGTTCCGGAAATTCTCTGCTGAATTTTCGATTCCACGTCCGATCTGACCTTCGGGAAATCAACGGGCGCGAGATTTTCCCCCGGGCGGCCGGTTTGCGGTTTGGCCCCGCGCAAGATCACGGATTGCAGTTTCGGCGGCCATCCGCCCTCGGGTTCGCCCAGGGCTCCGGCAAACATTTCCACGACGGAATTCGGCAGCGTCAGGTTGTGATCGGGGCCGAGGCGTTCCAGATCCTTCACCGTCATGTCATGGCTGACCAGGAAAATGGCCATGTCGCCGACGACCTTGCTGGAGGGCGTGACTTTGACGATGTCGCCGAAGGCGAAATTCACTTCCGCGTAGGTGTGCGCCAGTTCCTGCCAGCGCGCGCCCAACCCCATGGACTCGGCCTGCTCGCGCAGATTGGTGTACTGCCCGCCGGGCATTTCGTGGATGTAGACTTCCGCGGTTCCGGCCGGAGGAGCGTTGTCGAACGGACGATACCAGGTGCGCACGGTCTCCCAATAATCGGCGCACAGGTTCAGAGCTTCGAGGTCGAGCCCCGTGTCTCTTTCCGTGTGCTGCAGCGCGGCCACCACGGAATTCAGATTCGGCTGGCTGGTTGTGCCGCTCATCGAGGCGATGGCGCCATCGGCGGCGTGCACGCCGGCTTCGGCGGCCTTCAAGATCGACGCCGCGTTCAGGCCGCTGGTGTCATGCGTGTGGAAATGCAGCGGCAGGCCCACTTCCTGGCTCAAGACGGTGAAGAGGCGCTCGGCGGCATAGGGCCTGCAGACTCCGGCCATATCCTTGATGCACAGGATATGCGCGCCCATTTTTTCCAGTTCCTTGCCGAGGCGAACGTAGTATTGCAGCGGATATTTTTCACGCCTGGGATCGAGGATGTCTCCGGTGTAGCAGATGGACGCCTCGCAGACCTTATTCGTCTTGCGAATGGATTCGATCGACTGCTTCATGTTCGGCAGCCAGTTCAGGGCGTCGAATACGCGGAAGATGTCGATGCCCTGCGCGGCCGATTCCAGGATGAATGCTTCCACGGCATTGTCCGGATAGGCCGAGTAGCCGACGCCGTTGGACGCGCGGAAAAGCATCTGGAAGCAGACGTTGGGAATCGCTTCGCGCAGCACGCGCAGGCGCGTCCAGGGATCTTCGAGAAGGAAACGCAGGGCCACGTCAAACGTCGCGCCGCCCCACATTTCCAGGCTGTACAGGTTCGAGAGGCGGTGCGCGACGAAATTGGAGATTGCGGCCATGTCATAGGTGCGCACGCGCGTGGCCATCAGGGATTGGTGCGCGTCGCGGAACGTCGTGTCCGTGATCAGCAGGCGTTTTTGCGAGCGCGTCCACTCCGCGAATTTTTCCGGGCCCAGCGTTTCCAGCAGATGCTTTGTCCCCTCCGGCGGCTTGGCGGGGATGTGATCCGGGATGGGCGCGGGGCGGATAGACGCGGGCCTGGGTTTCCCGGCAACCTCGGGATTTCCGTTCACGATCACTTCGCCGAGATAATTCAGCAGGCGCGTGGCGCGGTCTTTCAGCGGCGCGAACTGGAAAAGCTCGGGCGTTTCCGCAAGGAAGGAAGTGGTCACGCCGCCGGCCTGAAAGCGTTCGTGATTGACCACGTTCACCAGGAACGGAATGTTTGTTTTCACGCCGCGGATGCGGAACTCGCGCAGGCAGCGGTCCATACGGCGGCAGGCCTGCGGAAATTCGCGCCCCCAGGCCGTGACCTTCACCAGCAGCGAATCGTAATACGGCGTGATTACCGCGCCGCCGTAGGCCGAGGCTCCGTCCAGGCGGATGCCGAAGCCGGCGGGCGAGCGATAGGTCTGAATTTTTCCGTAGTCGGGCAGAAAACCGTTCGCGGGATCTTCGGTGGTGACGCGGCACTGCAGTGCGTAGCCGTGCAGCGAAATATCTTTCTGGTGCGGCAGATCCATTTCCGGGCCGTGCAACTGGAAGCCCTGCGCGATCTGAATCTGCGACTGCACGATGTCGATGCCGGTAACCATTTCGGTGACCGTGTGCTCGACCTGCACGCGCGGATTTACTTCGATGAAATACCACTCGCCGGTGTCGGCATCGACCAGGAATTCGACGGTGGCGGCGCTGTAATATTTCGATTCGCGCGCCAGGGCCACGGCGGCGTTGCAGTGCCGCGCACGGCGGATGTAGCGCTCCAAAAACACGGCGTCGTTTCCGAACGACGCTCCGGCCTCCGCGCGCGCTTCCTGCAGGCCCGCTTGCAGCGCCTGCGCATTGGGTACCACGCGCATGCCGCGCCCGCCGCCGCCGAATGCGGCCTTCACCATTAGGGGATAGCCGATTTTGTCGGCGATGGCCTGGGCATCGTCTTTTTGCGTGACCGGCTCCTCGGTGCCGGGAATTACGGGGAGCCCCGCTTTCTGCGCAAGCTTGCGCGCTGCGGTCTTATCGCCCAACAGGTCGAGCAAGTCCGCGCTCGGGCCGATAAACGTGATGCCCATGACTTCACAGGCACGCGGCAGCGCCGGATTTTCCGAAAGAAAACCGTAACCGGGATGGATGGCGTCGACGCCGCGCTCCTTGGCCAGCGCCGCGATGCCATCAACATCGAGATACGCCTGCACGGGCCCTTTGCCCTCGCCGATCAGGTACGCTTCGTCGGCCTTGAAACGGTGCAGGCTGAGGCGGTCTTCGTCCGAGTACACCGCGACCGTGCGAATTTTGAGTTCGTTTGCGGCGCGGAGAATGCGGATGGCGATTTCGCCGCGATTCAGGGCCAGAAGTTTCTTGATGGTGGGCATCGGTGAACGATTCCTTGAATTACCGGGCGCAATCCGTGTCTCGCCGACATCGGTTGTAGTGCCGCTGTCCCACGTCCTGATAGGAAGAGTGCCGCGAATGGCCCAGCAGGCCTGTCCGGTTTCCGGCAGGCCTGCATTTTTCCCGGCGATCAGCGGGCAAGGCACGTGAACATCGGAGTACCAGCCCAATCCGGCTGCCCCGGCATTATAACGTGAAGCCCAAGTGGTTAAAGAACGCGGAATACGATTTGGCGATGACTAAAATTGATCGGAATGATTTGAAAATCAAAATGCCGGCCGGCCGACAGCGGGCAGCATCTGCAAGATCTGAGGCGAAAGCAGAAATGTTGTTTTGTCCGGGCAGGATGCGGTTGCGGTTGCGGTTGTAGGGGCACGTGCCCCTACAGGCGATCCGTAAGGCCTAAAAATTAATGCGCAGGCGAGCATTATGCTATCCTGCGCCTACGCGGACTCCGTTAGAACATGCGGAATTGGAGGGGAATATGATGAATCCGAGAACATGGAAATCCCTGGCGGGACTGGCGGCGCTGTTGGTCATGCCGCTAATGATGATCAAATCGCGCACGTTGGCGGCACGGCCCGCGGATTCCGCCGACGACGCGGACGAAGCGGCGATCAAACAGGTCGTCGCCGGATTCAGCAACGGATGGAACACGCACGATGCGCACGCGATGTGCCTGTCGCTCGCCGACGACGTCGAATGGGTCAGCTGGCGCGGCGAAGTCATGCGCACGCGCAAGGGCGTCGAGGATCAGCACGCCGGGCTGTTCGCCGGGTTGTATAAGAACTCGCACCGCACGGATACGGTGAAGGCCATCCGCTACCTGGGGCCCGATTTGGTTTCCGTGGACAACTACTGGAGCATGACCGGGGCAAAAAAGCGCGACGGCAGCGACTGGCCCTACCGGGAAGGTTACGTGAACTACCTGATGGCCAAGCGCGAAGGGCGCTGGGTGATCATCGTGTCGCATACCGCCGACTTCAACGCGACCTCGCCGGGTTCGGCGAGCAAGTAATTTTGGGCATTGCGAAACCCTGCTGGAATTGTCAAGTCGTGGCCTGAACCATCTACTTGATGACAAACGGAATGAGGATGGCGTGCGATGGCTGCCCCGCCCCAGGACTGGCTGTGACGGTGACGAAATAGGTGACTGCTGGGGGGGTCCCCGGCCCGCCGTTTCCTCCGCCGTTCGTGCCTCCACTGGACCCTCCACCTGTCAACCCGTTTGCGCCGCATCCGTTGAAAGTTGATAAAATGGCAAGGAAAACGAAGAGGCCTAACCCCACCGCAAAACGGCGGCGGTTTACAGGTCCAGCCAGCGTGACACACATCATCCCCGCGAAGACAGCGACCAGGAACAGTATTTCCAGCCATCTCAAATCAATGGGGGGCATGTGAGGCGAGGACTGAGAAGAACTCGTCGTTAGGGTCAATTGAATAGCTCCGCCCCCTGTTACAGCACCCGGGGAACTGAAGCTGCACGTTGCATGGCTCCCGACTGGAGTGACTGTGCAGGAAGAAGGCGTGAAAGCAATCGTGCCGCTGTACCCGTTCAACGCTGTGATTGCGAGAGTCACAGGCGCTGAATTGGCCCCGGAAACGGATATCGTCAAGGGCTGAAGAAGCGGCGGATTTGCGCCAATCGTAAAATCGGGAGACGTGCCGCGCGCCACGGAACTGTGAAAGAGCACTGCCTGGCCGCTGCCCAGGACCTGCTGCACGGTGCTGAAAAGGAAGGCGAACCCGTCGCTTCCCCATCGAGAGAGGTCAATCAAATCGCTTCCGTAAAACGGATTGAATGCCACCCCGCGTGATAATCCGTGAGTGTGCTGGTCATACGCTTCAACAGCTCCGGAGAAGGTTTGATTGTAATTCGCATAAGGATCGAGAAAATACATTGCGCCGTGGCCGGCTTCTGGCAGGACACTCGATGCACTGTAAAGCGAGGGGTTATATGTCGCGAGCATGGATTGTGTCGAAGGATCCCAGATTTCACCGGTGTTGGTATAAAGCAACGTGCCATCGGAAAAGACGGCTGAACCCGAAGGCGGCTTTGTGCCTCCTGCAGGACTATTCGATGACAAATGGATTCCCAAAGAATCCACGGTGAAGCTATTAAAGAAATTCGCACCAGATGAAAACGGCATTGAATAAATGACCGGCGGGCTGCCAGCGAACGCAAAACTGGTAACCTGCACGGGCCCACCTCTCGCGTCCTGTGAAAGCCAATTCACCAACCCATTGTCATTGAAGAAAGCGATTCCCGCCGGTCCTCCAACCGCCAGCGAGGCAACTAGCGAGGTTGGAGCCCCCGGGACAACTTTCAACTGGTATGGGAACACGTATGGATCCGGAAGCGAAAAAGTCCGGTCAACTGCATTGTTTTTTAAGTTGATGCGCTGGATGGTGTGATCGCCATAAAGGGCGACATACAGATACTGACCATCGTCGGAAACAGCAAGGGCTTCGGGATCATGCCCGACAGAAATTGGCGTCCCCGTCTTAGCCGTTGCGGGATCCAGCGGAATGATACTGTTCGCGTTCGCGGCAGCGCCGGCTGGTATGGCCGCGTAGAGCATCTTGCTGACAGGCTCATAGACCATGTCCGAAGCGCCCAGTTGTACTGTCTGATAGACAGTGATGTAGCTGGGACTGCTCTCCCCACCTCCGGGCGCAGGATTGAAGACCGTTACTCGGAATTCGCCCAAGGCGGCAAAAAATGAGGAGTCTAGAGTTGCACTCAGGACTGAAAATTCCTGATAGGTGGTAGGCTGCGCGACGCCATTCACGAGAACAACCGAGGATGGGAAAAAATTGAATCCCACGATTTGAACCGTGATGGAGCCGCTGCCAAGCAGGACGGATGGAGGAGAAGAGCCGGTTATGGTTGGAACGGGGAATGAAGTGAGACCAGTGCCCTCCAAGCTAATCGAAAACGTGGGGTTCAACGGATCGTTGGTGGAGAAATTGAGCGTTCCTTTTATATCTCCTTCAGATTGGGGCGCGAAGGTTACGTGAAAAGCGCAATTGAATCCGCCGGGAATCGGGTTGCTGCAATTGGTCTGTGTAAACGCGAACCCCGGACTTATTGTCGCGTGCGCCATGTCCAGAATGAGTGGTTGCTGCCCAACGTTCACGACGGAAAATGATTGCGCGGCGCTTGTCTTTCCCACAAATTGAGGGTCGTACGTCAAACTTGTGATCAAGACCTGCGCTTGCGGCGGCGTGGGAATAAATCCCGCACCTTGCAATGGCAGGACAGTCGGCATTCCCGCATTCGAGGTTACAGTGATCACGCCGCTATAGGAATCGACCGCCCCCGGGGCAAATGTGACTGAAAGCGAACAACTGGCGTTTGCGGCAAAAGTTTTGAGGCATTGATTGGAACCGGTTGGAATTGTAAAAGCGGGGTTCGATAATTGCGCCCCGGTGGGCGTCAGCAGTACGTCACTGCAATTGGTTATTGTCAGGTCTTTGGCCAACGAGGTGCCCACTTGGACCGCGCCAAAATTCAATCCAGAAAGGGGCGAAAAGCATGCGGAGGGGGCCGCGATGTTGGGGTCGATGACCTCCACGAATCCGTACAGCACGTCCGAATTGGGCGGGGGAGGAGCATTTGCGCCGATGTAGGCGTTCGGCGATGTATACAGTTCATACCCGGTGATGCCGGCAACGTGTAGTTTTCCCTGCGGGTCGAGCGCGATATTCAGACTTTGCGCCCCAAGAGATGGATCACCTACATAAGAAGAAAAGTTGAGGGTCGAGCCGGTACTATCAAATTCGGCAAGAAAACCTGGCAAGCTTAAACCGCTGGTAGACGGAACTGTCTGAATGGGATGAACCAATCGAATGCTCGTGTCCTGCGTCGTTCCTGCCAGCCATATGTTTCCTGTCGACTGCAACTCCACAGCCGTGATCATTGTGTTTGAATACGGAGAATTGACGTTCCCATAGAAGAAACTGGAGTAAAGAAGCTGATTTCCAGTCGAGCTAAGCTTACTGAGGAATGCTCCAGCGGTCCGCGGCGCAACGAGGTTCTTCTGGTACGCATTGCTCGTCGTTGGAAACGTCGCAGGGGCATATCCGCCGGCCACGAAGGCTTCCCCGCTCGCATTGACCGCTATGGTGTTGGACTGGGCGTCACTTCCCAGAAAAGTAGAATACAGCAAGCTGGATCCATCCGGAGAAATTTTAGTAATGAATGGTGCGGTCAGAGGATTGGATGAGCCTGGAATCGTGCTCTGATATGCGCCTGCCGTTATCGGCCACCCGGCGCTTCCGGTGCCTGTCACATAGGCACCGGTCATATCCGCGGCAATCGCCAATACACCCCCATGCCCCCCGATCAATGCGCTGTAACCCAGATTTCCGTCAGGCAAAAACTTTGTGACATACGTGACCGAGCCGGTGAAGTAGTCCGGTACGACGTTGTTGTTATTTAACGCCCCAGGAGTCACTGGAAAGACAGGCGAATCGGTGTATCCGGAGATATATGCGTTCCCATCCACATCCTTTGCGATACCCCGCACTATGGTCGATGGGGATTGATATTGAGGTGTCCCCCCACCAAGCAGACTGGCGTAATTAAGAGAGGACCCGTCGCTTGAAAGGGAAACCACGTACCCGTACCAGGCGCCGTTCCCCTGGGTTCCGAATGGAACAGAATTCTTGAGGGGGAAATTCGCTAAGTTTGTGGAAATCGTCGTGATCGCGACAAGGGCATTGCCATTTGCATCGATGGCAATCCCTCCATATGGCTCGCAGTTATCTCCGATTTCGGTGTTGTAAATCAGGTCAGTTCCCAGAGGATTCAACTTCAGCACCCGCAGGGCGCCCGAACTCGTCACTATTCCGCTTACAAAGGTGTTTCCCGCAACATCAGTGCCCACGCCCGTAGTCAGGAAGTAGGAACTGGAAATAAATGTCTGGTAATCCAGCACCGGATCGATAACAAGGGGCTTCGTCTTGTCATAAGTATCGACCGCGAAGCCGATTTCATTCCTGGAGAGCAATACAAATCGACCGTGGCGGTCTTGGCGCCGACCCCTTATCGATTGATAGATCTTGGGCGAATGAAAGACCAGTTTTCCATCAGAGGATGAAATGATGAGGTTGCCCGCAGGATCCATGGAAATAGTGTTTGAGCCTGAAATACGCATTCGGATCTCACGATAGTTCGCGCCCGGAGCGATGAGAAAGTCATGTTCCAGCCTTTGGCGATTTCCGTAAAATACCGCATCAATCCCCGGATAAAGAGCCGTGTAGGTGACCCGACCGAAGTTGGGGACATGGGTAACCCACTTTGCGGAATCGCTACCCCTGATGTAATTGCTCTGGCCTCTCTTCTGATCCGAGGGAGAGAGGTACGCGTCCATTGAGGCCCCGACAAAATCTAAAGCCAGGGTTTGCCGCGTGTTCGGATGAGTTCCCAGAGTCAAATCGAAACCCTGGGGCCGGATATTCAATTCCATGTTACCGGTCCGGGAAACGAATCGCGCGGGCGGTGGAAATTGGCCCAAGTTTGGCTCAAAATAGATTGCTAGTCCTGCCGCCGTGGTATCGATTTTCTTATTCTCTAATGATTGGCCGTTGGATGAGCGGGGAAAACAGATGGCCACAATTACAACAAGTAGTAGAGAGCGCAGCACACGCTGTTCGTAGCTCATGAAATTATCGGTTAGGGTATCCGTCCGGCGATGGTGTATACCACGGGGTATGAAAAACTGTCAATAAACATAGATGGTACACACTGAAGTAATACTGATATATTTTAGTTGGTTGACGGCTGCCCCCCGTTTCTCTTAATCTCCTCAATCCATCATGGCAAAAACACATTATGGCGTCGACGCCGAGCATGTTATGCGCGAGCTTTCGCGGATCGATCGCAAATTGGCGCGCATCATCCGGCGCGTTGGCAGCTTCCCCACCAAGAAACGCAAACCGCAGCCTCCCTTTGCGAGCCTGCTGCAATCGATTGTGTATCAACAGCTGGCAGGAAAAGCCGCGGCCACGATTTTCGGGCGCGTGGTGGCTTTGGGTGCAAGCGGCTTCCCTACTCCCGAGGAGATTGTGGCGATGGAAGCTGCGCAACTGCGCACCGCGGGGCTTTCCCGGCAGAAAATTGCGGCGGTGAAGGACTTGGCGGCCAAGACGCTCGATGGCACGGTGCCGACACTGGCGAAACTACGGCGCATGAGCGAGCAGGAGATTCACGACCGGCTGACGCAGATACGCGGGATCGGCGAGTGGTCCGTGCAGATGTTTCTGATGTCGCGGCTGGGGCGCGCGGACGTCTTGCCGATTCACGACCTGGGGATCCGCAAGGGATTTCAGATTGTCTACGGGCACGAAGACGTTCCCAAACCGCAAGTAATCCTGGAACACGGGGAGCGGTGGCGGCCGTATCGCTCGATTGCAAGCTGGTATTTGTGGCGGGCGGCGGACCAGAAGAGCGAGAAGAAATCCGCGTTGAAGAAAAGCAAGACTAAGGGTGGGTGCAGGTAGGACAGGCTTCAGCCTGTCGGGTTTCCGCGCGCGGGGGCGGCAAAAACCGACAGGCTGAAGCCTGTCCTACCAAAACGATCCTTCAATTCATGTTGGGCGCGGCGCAGATGGACGGGTTGTGATTCGGGCGGTCGCGGTCTATTCCATCCAGCGCCGACCAGAGCGCCTGGGCTGCTTTGGAAATACCGTTCAGCGCTTCCTCCGCGTGTTTTTCGTCTTTCTCGACCAAGGTGGAAATAATCTTTCGCCAGACGTTCGAGTGATGCACGTCGGCCGTGCGGTGCAGCGTGAAGTAGCTGCAGGTGCGGTCGTCGGCGCCGTAGTGCTGTTTCAATCCATTTAGTTTTTCGGCGGCGATGCGCGGGACCTGCGATTCATAAGCGTACAGTGCGCCGAACACCGAAGGAGCAGGCGCATCCGCGGCCATCGCGCGGAATGTATTCACCAGATTGCTGATCTCCGGAATCGGCATTGCCCCGGCGATGTCTGATTCCCCGCCGCCCATGCCTTCCGCAAAGCGCATCCACAGCTGGGAATGCGGCGTTCCGTCGCACTCTTCCTCAAATGCGTTCGCCAGGACGGCCCGGCGCGTCGCGCCTTCCGGCAATCGCGAGTGCAAAGCCGTCAGGTACGCGGGAAATTCCGACACTTGATGAAAATATTGACGGGCATAAAATTTCAAGTCTTCCGTGGTGAGTTCGCCGGCGGACCAGGCCTGATAAAAGGGATGCTTCAACAGATCGTACTTCGCGATTTCCCGATCCACTTTGTTCCAGAACGCCGAAATTTCCATGTTTGTTTTTCCCTCTCCCGGGGATCTCAAATTCTAGCGTCGCGCCGAACATCGGATCAAGAGCAAAACCCGAAGGTTGCCCGCTCAAAAACGAGGGGGCGATACAAAGTCAAAACCATCGGGGGGAAGGTTTTGTAGAGGCGTCTCTGTCCCGTGCATTTCAGGACAGAAAGGGCACGGTTCCACCCGCCTGTAATGCGTCCAGCGAGCGCGCGTTCGGCTCTTGCCATTATTTCTGGCGCGCCGTGAACACCAGTGCCGCGAGACCCGAAAGCAGAACCACGCTCTCTACTCGCACGGAATATTGGTGCAGGCGATCGAAGGCGGTGCGCAAGGGATTGTCGGCCGGAGTGGCGCTCACTGAACCCATCTGGAGTTTCAGCGCGTCCATGCGCGCGATGATTCCATACTGCGAGGCCATGGTGCAGACGATCATCAGAAAAACAAGGAGCGCCGCAGGCTGGACGAGCGCGCCAAGGGATTTCTCCGCCGCGATGGTCGCCAACAGATAGACGACGCCCGCAATGATTCCCATGGTGTGCAACCGGCCGAGCGCGTAGCCCACCAGAACGCCGGTCAGATCGTTGTTGTTCACGACCGGAAATATTCCAGCCGTGAACACAATGAAATAGACAATGCTGCCCACCCAGGCGCCCAGCGAGAAAATCTGTAGAAAACGGAGAGCGGTAGCCACAATGGTTTCCTTTCCGGCATGGCAAGAGTAGCACAACGACCCGCGGGCCTCAGGGGAAAGGACTTATGGGTCGGCTTGTGGATTTTCGTGGCGGGCGGCCAAAAACCCACAGGCTGAAGCCTGTGCTACTGGAGTCCAGCCACTTTTTGAACACAGGGATGAGGTCAACCATTCGATCCGAAAGCAAAAAGATGGCAAGATGGATATTCGCGGGGCATGGTGGGCGATCAAGGACTTGAACCTTGGACCTCTCGCGTGTGAAGCGAGCGCTCTAACCACTGAGCTAATCGCCCTCGATGTTTGTTCGGCCGGGTTCCCGATAAAACCCGGCATTCGTTTGTAACAGATGCGCCAGGGATTTTCAACTTATGACAACGATGGCCACCGCCAATCAGATCGCTCAGTTGCAGAGTTCCATTGCCCGGGTCATCCGCGGCAAGGATGAAGTCATCCGGCTGTCGATCGTGGCGTTGCTCGCGCGGGGCCATTTGCTGATCGAAGACGTCCCCGGGGTTGGAAAGACTACACTGGCGCAGGCGCTGGCGAACTCTTTCCACTGCTCGTTCCAGCGCATCCAGTTCACCTCGGACCTGCTGCCCTCGGACGTGGTGGGAACCAGCATCTACAATCAGCTGGACCAGAAATTCGAGTTCAAGCCCGGGCCCATCTTCGCGAACATCGTGGTGGCCGACGAAATCAACCGCACCACGCCAAAAACGCAATCGGCGCTGCTGGAAGCAATGAACGAGGCACAGGTGACCGTGGACAACTTCACGCACAAGTTGCCGCAGCCGTTCATGGTGCTGGCCACGCAAAATCCCATCGAGCATCACGGGACATACCCGCTGCCGGAATCGCAGCTGGACCGTTTCCTGCTGCGCATTGGCATGGGCTATCCCTCGCGCGAAAGCGAGCGGGAAATCATGAGGCAGCACACCGGCGGGCGCGACGCCGCCGCGGAAGTCTCCGCCGTGATGGAAGCTAGCGACGTGGAAGCCATGCAGGACGCGGTGAAAATGGTGAAGGTGGACGACAGCTTGCGCGACTACGCGATCGATATCGTCGAACGCACGCGAACCAGCGAACAGCTGACGCTCGGGGTAAGCCCCCGCGGCCTGCTGATGCTGCAGCGGGCGGCGCAGGCGCGCGCGTTTCTGGAAGGCCGTGAATTCTGCACTCCGGATGATTTCAAGCAGCTGATTCTGCCCGTGTTCGCGCACCGCGTGGTGGTCAACACTCGCTACGCCACGACGCAAAAGAAAACACAGCAGGTGGAAGCGATTCTGAACGAAATCATCGAATCCACGCGCGTTCCGCTGTAGGTTTATGTAGCACAGGCGCTCTTGCCTGTGTGCTTTTTGCGATCGACGTGAAATCGGTGGCGTAGGCGCGGTCTATGAACCCACACAGCCAGGAGCGGCTGTGCTACTCATTTTCGAATCCGGCAACCACCGGCGCTGAAAATTTGGAATTGCGGTCACCACGACAAAGAGCCTGTCAAGAACAAGGACTTCTGACCCCCGATGAATTTTGAATCCCTCGAGCGGCGCGCCAGCCCACGGCCGGAAATCCGGGCCAACAAACGCTGGCACGGCATCGATCGTCCCAGCTGGCGGAGTTTTTTCATTGCCATGCTGGCGCTGGCCGCAGCGCTTTTTTTGGCGCTGTATTCAGGAGCGGCGGTTGAGGGCGGGCACCTGGTGGTGGCGGCGCTTTCGGCTCTGACGGCGCTGGTGCTGGCGGGCTGGGTGGCTCTGACGATCGTGCCGGTGCTGGCGCGGCGCACCCCGCTGCGGTGGCTCACCTACCAGATTGACTACAAGCTGACGCGCGAAGGCGGCGTGTATATTGCCGGAATTTTCGTGGTCGCACTGGCCGCGCTCAACACGGGCAACAACCTGCTGTTTATGATCCTGGCGTGCTTGCTCGCGGGCGTGCTGATTTCGGGGCTGCTCTCGCGCCAGGTGCTCAGCGGGATCGACGTTCACCTCACACTGCCCGAGCACATTTTTGCCGAGCGCGCGGTGATGGCCATCGCCGAACTGCAGAACACGAAGCAATTCCTGCCGTCGTTTTCGATCTCGCTGGTCAGCGAGGAAAACCCGAAGCCAAAAAAAGGGCCGCAACCGCAATTCGCGCCCCGAATATTGGACCGGCCCATTTACTTCCCGCATATTCCTCACCAACAGACCGTGCGGCAGGACGTCGAGCTGACGTTTCCCCGCCGCGGCGTCTACCGGCAGGACATCCTGGGCTTGCGAACGAGATTTCCGTTCGGTTTTTTGCAGAAGACGCGGCAGATCGGGTCTGAAATCGAAGCGCTGGTGTATCCCGCGGTGCATCCGACCGAGGAGTTTTACGAAATTCTTCCGCTGCTGAGCGGCGAACTGGAAAGTTACCAGCGTGGGCGCGGCAACGATCTGTACGGGATTCGCGATTACGTGTTCAACGACAGCGCGCGGCACGTGGACTGGAAGGCCTCGGCCCGGACCGGCGCGCTGCAGGTGCGCGAATACGCGCGCGAGGACGAGCGCCGCGTGATGCTGGCGTTCGATCCATTTCTTGCAGCCGGGCAGGACGAAAAGCAATTCGAGCGCGCCGTGACGCTGTGCGCGGGACTGGCCTGGCATTTTTACGAAATCAATTCCGTGCTGGAGTTTCGCTCCGCGGGGTTCGCAACGCCGCGCGTGATGGCCGGCGAAATCATCTACGACATATTGAGGTATCTGGCCAGCGTCACTCCGCTGAAGCAGCAGCCGGGCCGGAGTTTCCTGGACACGCTGGTCGATTCGCCTGACATTTTCAAAATCGTGCTGACTAATCAGCAGCACGGGTCGATTCCCACCGGGTTGTGGAATTCCTCGTATTTTCTGTTTGTTTCGTCGCTGCAATCCTGAGGCGGGGACGGGATCCGCGCCAGGTAGCACAGCCACTCCTGGCTGTGTGGTTTTGCAAGCCGAGCCAATTTCACCAAACCAAGTACAATCGCAAAACCACACAGCCAGGAGTGGCTGTGCTACTCGATTTCCGTTCCCAATCGCGGTGTGCGAAAATGCCGCGGGTGAGCCTTCTCGAAATTCCGCAAGCGGAAAAGAAATCGTTTCAGCGCCGATTGCTTTCCTGGTTTAGCGCAAGAAAACGCGACCTTCCCTGGCGGGGCACGCGGGACCCGTACCGCATCTGGCTTTCGGAAATCATGCTGCAACAGACGCGGGTGGCCGCCGTGATTTCGTATTACGAGCGATTTCTTGAAAAGTTTCCCACCGTGGAGGCGCTGGCGCGCGCCAGGACGGAAACCGTGCTGGCCCGCTGGGCCGGCCTCGGATATTACAGCCGAGCGCGCAATCTGCAGCGGGCCGCGAAGGAAATTGTTGCCCACCACGGCGGAAAGTTTCCGCGCGGCTACGAACAGGCGTTGGCCCTCCCCGGCATCGGTCGCTACACGGCCGCGGCCGTGCTGAGCATCGCGTATGGCGAGCCGCTCGCCGTGCTGGATGGCAACGTGGCGCGCGTGCTCGCGCGCATCGGCGCGGTGCGCGGCGATCTTCGCGCTTCGGCGCTTTGGCGCGGCCTGGAAGCCGGGGCGCAGGAACTGGTCACGCGAAAATCTCCCGGCGACTGGAACCAGGCCATGATGGAATTGGGGGCGACGGTGTGCACGCCGAAATCTCCGCGCTGCGAGGAGTGCCCTGTATCGGCGTGGTGCCGGGCGCGAAAACTTGGCATCGCCGCCGAAATTCCGGAAGCCCGCAAAAAACGCGCCACGGAGAAACTCACGCTGGCCGCCGCCGTGCTGCTCGACCCGCAGGGACGCACTTTCCTGCTGCGTCACGCGGACGGGGACGGGGATCTGTTTTCGCACCTGTGGCAATTCCCGGCCATGGAGACTTCAGCCCAGGCGGGCTCCGAATTGCAAAATCATTTGCACAATCGGTTTGGCGTCACGGTCAGAGGCTCGACCGTGTCTCTCAAATCGGCGCGCCACGCGGTGACATTTCGTAATATTCAGGTTTGGCCGTTTCTGATGCGTGTGGCGCAATTGCCGGATTTCAGGGGCGCGAAGACCGTGCCGCTGAAGCAAATCGGTGGTCTTCCTATCTCGAATCTGACCCGGAAAATTGCCGCGGCAGCCATCGTGCATTTCAAAGCAGAGGGTGGGTTGACGGGAACGAAAACCCGCACCCTTGAAAACCACAATGGTGCGGCAGCCAAGGCTTAAAGCTAAGCTTCACCCCTCGGACGGCGCTTCTGGCTGATGCCGCAATCATCGCTCTGTTCATCCTCGGTCGGGTGCCGCACCCTTCACCGGCTTTCTGAAGGGTGCGGGTTTAGATGTAAAGTGCGCCCAAGACTCATGAAGGGACGCGGCCCCCTGAATGGCAATTGCCCTTCGATTCAGCAGCACACTCACATTTTCCAGAACCGATTCCTTCGGGCCATTACCTGTTAGGCTGCAACTAAACCTGCCGGGCCGCAGGGATGTTAAACTGAACATTCAGCTGATGGCCACCGCAGGCTCCATTCCGATGCAAGGCCCCCCGGGACACCTCTCCGCCCTGCGTCGGCATTTTGAGATTTCCCTGTATTTTCTGCTTCTGACCAGCGTGTTGACGCTGGTTTCCACCGGAAAGTTGGACCTGGTAACGATCTTCTTGCTTCCGACCGCAATGCTGTTTAAAGGCTACCGCTGGTGGCACGGCAAGGGGCCGGAAATTTCCAACCGCGTGGCCAACTGGATGACCATTGGGTACTTTATTTTCTTCCCGGTGGACCTGTGGGTGATTTCGCGCGTGCTGGCGCGGGGCGCGCAGAATCCGGGCCTGTACGGAGCCTTGCTGGCCACGGTGCACTTGATGCTGTTCGCCATCGTGGTGCGCCTGTTCAGCGCCTCGACCACTCGCGATTACCTGTTCCTGACGATGATGGCGTTTGCCGCGATGCTGGCCTCGGCCATCCTGACGGTCGACACCGTGTTCCTGGCGTTTTTCATTATTTTTCTCGCGCTGGCCGTCTCCACGTTTGTGGGCCTGGAAATGTGGCGCAGCGCGCAGGGAGCGGTCACGCAGCCGCTCGAGGAAGGCACGGGCCCGGCGCACCGCCTGCACAACTCGCTGGGCATGACCTCCGCCGGCATCGCACTGGGATCGATTGCGATCGGCGCGGTGATCTTCCTGTTGCTGCCGCGATTCAATGGCGGGTATATGTCCGGCTTCAACCTGCAACCCACGCTGGTCTCGGGGTTCAGCAATGACGTGGAGCTGGGCGAAATCGGCACCATCAAGAAAAGCAGCATGGTAGTCATGCGCATTAAAGTCGACGGCGGGCTGGACGCAGCCCGCGGCGTGCACTGGCGAGGGGTCGCGCTCACCGAATTCGACGGCAAGCGCTGGTTCAACGAGCCGCACGAGCCGACCACGCTCACGCCGGGCGCCGACGCATGGTTTCATTTGAACGCCCGCAAACCCGATCCTCAGGCCGCGGGCCTGCCGATTCACTACACGGTTCTGCTTGAGCCGATTTCGACTACCGCGCTGTTCTTCGCCAACGAAGCGGAAAGCGTTCGCGGGCGGTTCAGTTCGGACAACGATGCGACGCCGTTCGGGCAGCGCCGCGCGTTTCTGCTGCAGGATCCGATGGGCGCCATTTTCAATCCCTACAACAATTATTCCCGGCTGCAGTATGAAGCGCGATCGGTGATGCCGACGCCCCCTCCGGCCGCTGTGCGCACGGCGGGGACCGACTATCCGGAATCCGTGCGTGAATCCTATCTACAACTGCCGCCGCTCGATTCGCGCATCCCGGCGCTGGCCGCGCAAATCGCCGAACGCGGCAACACGCCCTATGACAAAGCGCGCGCCATCGAAAGCTACCTGCGCGCGCATTATGGCTACACGCTCGACCTGACCGGAACGCCCCCGGCCGATCCGCTGGCCTATTTCCTGTTTGAGAAGCGCGCCGGGCATTGCGAATATTTTGCCGCGGCCATGACCGTGATGGTGCGCTCGCTGGGCATCCCCGCGCGGTACGTGAATGGATTTCTCACCGGCGAGTACAACGACGTTGGCGGCGATTTTGTCGTACGCGCCAGTGACGCGCACAGCTGGGTTGAGGTTTACTTCCCCAAGTACGGATGGCTGACGTTCGATCCCACTCCGCCGTCGGACGAAAAACCCCTGGGCATGTTCGCGCGATTCCTGCGCTACTGGGATTGGTTCGACCTGCAATGGAGCGAGTGGGTGATCAATTACGATTTCGTGCATCAATTCACGCTGGCGCAGAACCTGACGCGCGTGTCGCGCGATTGGACTGAACGCGTGCGCATTGCCTTTGCGCAAGCGCGGCAGCGCGCGACCGACGCCGTCGAGCGCTGGCAAACCGGCCTGCTGCACACTCCGGCGGCGGTGCCGGCAACCATCGGGATTGTCGCGCTGCTGGCCGCGGGCGTTCTTTTTCTCCAGCCCCGCGTGCGCCAGCGCCTGATCGCTTTGTGGCATTTGCGCGTGGTTCCGGCCGCCGAGATGACGCCGCACCTGGCCACAATCCAGTACAACGAGATGCTTCGGCTGCTGGCCGGGCGCGGAATACGGAAACGCCCTTCACAAACGCCGCTGGAATTTGCCGTTTCGCTCCCGGACGCGAATCTCGCCGCCCCGGTGCAGGAATTGACCACCATGTACCAGGCGTCGCGCTTCGGAGGGCAAACGGCTGATGCGCGGCGCGCCTCGTCCATCCTCAGCCTGATTCAGGCGTCTCTGCGGGCGTCGTGATCGAACCACATCTGAAATTCTGAGCCATCCCGTTCCGTTGGCAGATAGGTTTTCGTAGCGCCGGCGTCTCGCCGGCTCTTTTCCGCGCCGCAGCGCACACACACTGCGGGCAAGATGCCGGCATTACGACGGCAATCCGCACCGCCCACCAGCGCGGACATGGATGGCGCGGCGTTGTGAAGCCTCCACGCGGCCCTTCAAGCGTCCATCTTCGCGCCATGCTAGAATGTTTGTTCCGTCTCGCCAGTGTGGGGCGCCGAATCATGCCGAAAGCCGGAATCATCAGCCTGGGATGCCCGAAAAACCTCGTCGATAGCGAGGTGATGATGGGCGTTCTGGCGCGCAACGGGTACGAATTCACGCCGCGCGCCGAGGAAGCCGACGTCCTGGTGGTCAACACGTGCAGCTTCATCGCTCCCGCGCAGAAGGAATCGATCGACACGATCCTGGAAATGGCCGAGTACAAGAAATTCGGCGCCGCGAAGAAATTGATCGTCGCGGGATGCCTGGTGGAGCGCTACCGCGATCAGATCCGGGAGCAGATTCCGGAGGTCGACGCGGTGATCGGCACGGGCGAGCTGGAAAACATTCTGGCGGCGGTTGAGGGAACGTTACGTGCGGATGCGGAGAATGCGGCTGGCCTGCCTTCGTATCTCTACCACGACCTCACCCCGCGGATCCTTTCGACGCCGAAGCACGCCGCCTACATCAAGATCGCCGAGGGCTGCGATCATCCCTGCACGTTCTGCATCATCCCGCAACTGCGCGGGAATTTTCGCAGCCGCAGGTTTGAGTCGGTGGTGCGCGAAGCGGAAAATCTCGCCGCTTCCGGCGTGCGCGAGGTGACGCTGATCGGGCAGGACACCACTTCCTACGGCGAAGATTTGAATTTGCGCGACGGGCTTGCCGTTCTGCTGGAGAGGCTCGCGGGCGTCGACGGCCTGCAGTGGGTGCGCTTCCTTTACTGCTACCCAAATCGCGTGACGCAGCGACTGCTCGACACTATCGCCGCGCATCCGCGCCTGGCGAAATACATGGACATGCCGCTGCAGCACGCCAGCCGCAACGTCCTGGCGCGCATGAAGCGCGGATCAAGCGGCGAAGCATTCCTGCAACTGCTCGGGCGCATCCGCGCGACGATTCCCGGCGTGTCGCTGCGCACTTCGTTCATCGTCGGATTCCCCGGCGAAACGGATTCCGATTTTTCCGAGCTTTGCGATTTCGTGGAAGCGGCCGAATTCGACTGGATGGGCGTTTTCCCTTACTCCGACGTGGACAACGCTTCGAGCTTCGCGCTCGATCAAAAAGTGGACGAAGACACGATCCAGGAGCGGCAGAATCGACTGATGCAGATTCAGCAGAAGATTTCGGCGCGCAAGCTGCGAAGATTTCGCGGGCAGCGCGCCACCGCACTGGTCGAAGGCCCGTCGAAGGACACGCCGCTGGTGTGGGAAGCGCGCTTGGAGGGCATGGCGCCGGACATCGACGGCAAAGTGTACTTGAACGACATTCAAGTCCCGGGAACGGATCTGAGCGCGCAGCCGAGCGACGTGGTTACGGTAGAAATTACCGAATCGCACGAGTACGATTTGGTGGCGCTCGTGGTGGAAATCCTGGATGTTCCGCGGCCGGCGGCGCAATCTGCGGCAACTGCGCCGGTACAGCGTGTGAATACTGGAGCGGCGCTGAGGATTTTCCAGTAGGACGGGCTTCAGCCTGTCGGGTTTGATCTTGCTGAGACAAAAAGCTAGACAGGTTGAAGCCTGTCCTACCAAGAGCCATGAAACTGAAATGCCCCATCTGCAAGCAGCCGGTCGATTCGGAAACCGCCGCCAACTTCCCTTTTTGCAGCGAACGATGCCGCGAACGCGACCTTGGCAACTGGGCCATGGAAAAATATAAAGTTGCCGCGCCCGCAATGGACGAATCCGAACCCGAAGAAGCCGAAACGGATGAGCGAACCCACCCCGAATCCTCCGAGAACGACGACGAGTAGCGCCGCGCGCTCGCCCCAATCCGATCGGGGCAAGCCGCGCGTTTCGCTCGCGATTGCGACGGCGTTTGGCCTCGGCTATCTGCCGAAAGCGCCGGGGACGTGGGGGTCGCTGGCGGGGATCTTGATCTACTCCCTGACTCAATTCTACTTTCCGCTCAATGCAATTCCTGGCGCGCGCCTCCAGATCATCAACCGTGTGACTTGGGCTGCCTGGACGAGCCTTCCTGTCACACTTGCGATTGCGCTGGTGGGCGTCTGGTGCGCGACACGAGCGGCGGACTCTTCGGGAAGGAAAGACCCGCAATTCGTAGTCATCGACGAAGTCTCAGGGCAACACATCACATACCTATTTTCACTTACCCTGCTTGACTGGAAATATTTACTGCTGGGCTTTATACTTTTTCGTGCATTCGATATCTGGAAGCCGTATCCCGCGCGGCAGGCCGAATCCCTCCCCGGCGGGCTGGGAATAATGGCCGACGATTGGATCGCCGGAATTTACGCGGCAATGGGACTGTGGATTGCACGGGCCATCGGGCTATGAATGAGTTGAGAGTTGAGAAATAAAAAATTTGACCACCAACGGCATACCGCGCATTGACCGCATCCAGCCGGACGCAGGCATTCCGGGCGGGGACGTCACGATTCTGGGCAGCGGCTTCGTGCCGCGCCCGAACACGCGGCCGCGCGTGCGCTTTGGCGAGACCGATGCGACCCTGCTGCTTTCCGCGGAAACCCATCTGATCGCGCGCGTGCCGGACGGCGCCGTGGGCGGGATCGTGCGCGTGGAAACATCGCGCGCCGAAAGCCAGCCGTTTGCCTTTCACCTGGGCGTGCAGATTGCCGACAATCTTCATCCGGTCACCAATCCCGCGGTGGACGTCGAGGGAAACATCTACGTTACCTACACCGGGCAGCGCGGGCAGAAGGTTCCGGTCTCGCTGTACAAGATCACGCCGAATTACGCTGTAAAACCGTTTGTCACCGAACTGATGAATCCCACGGGCCTGGCGCTCGATCGCGAAGGGTATCTTTACGTTTCCTGCCGTAACGACGGCACCATTCATCGCGTCTCGCCCGACGGGCGCTCGCAGCTTTGGATCGAGGGCATGGGCACGGCGACGGGCATCGCGTTCGATACCATCGGCAATCTGTTCGTGGGCGACCGCAGCGGCACGATTTTCAAGATCAACCCCAGCCGCGAAATATTCGTTTTTGCCACGCTTGAGCCGTCGGTGGCGGCGTATCATCTGGCGTTCAGCCCCACCGGCGAGTTGTTTGTCACGGGCCCGACCACGTCGAGTTTCGATCGCGTGCTGCGCATCAATCAGAAGGGCGAGATCAGCACGTTTTACCGCGGCCTCGGCCGCCCGCAGGGACTGGCGTTTGACCGCAAGGGAAATTTGTACGTCGCCGCGTCGCTCGAGGGCCGCCGCGGCATCGTGCGCATCACTCCCGACGCGCGCCCCGAGATCGTGATCGGCGGCAGCGGACTGGTGGGCCTGGCGCTTTTGCCCGGACATCGCGCGATCCTGGCCACCACAGGCGCGCTCTTCAGCCTCGACTGGGACGTCGAGGGCCTGCCGCTTCCACGCTGACCCATCCATGAAAGCTGAAATCATCGCCGTCGGATCGGAACTGCTAACGCCGGACCGGGTGGACACCAATTCCCTGTTTCTCACCGCGGAGCTTAACCGCCTGGGCATCGAAGTCACGCGAAAAACAGTGGTCGGCGACGACCTGGGCGACCTGCGGAATGCGTTTGACCAAGCCATGCAGCGCGTCGAGCTGGTGATTGCCAGCGGCGGCCTGGGTCCCACCGAGGACGACCGTACGCGCGAAGCCGTTGCCGACCTGCTGGGAAGAAAACTCGCGCGCGATCCCGCGGTAATGGCCAAGATCGAGGCGCGCTTCCGCCAGATCGGGCGCACCATGTCCGAGGTGAATGCGCGGCAGGCGATGGTGCCGGAAGGCGCGGACGTGCTGAATAATGATCGCGGCACCGCGCCGGGACTTTGGCTGGAGTCGCGCGGCCGCGTCGTCGTGCTGCTTCCGGGGCCGCCTCACGAATTGAAGGCCATGTTCGGCGCGCAGGTGGAACATCGCATCGCAAAGCTTTCCAGCGGAGTGCGCCTGCTCGCGCGGGAATTGCGCGTCGCGGGGATGGGCGAATCGGACGTGGACCAGCGAATCGCGCCGATTTACACGCGCCATTCCAATGTGCAGACGACGATTCTAACCGCGCCCGGTGAAATTCAAGTTCATCTGCGCGCATGGACCACCGACGCACCCGCCGCCGAAGCCGTGCTGCAGCAGATTCAGGAGAGCATCGTGCTCACGCTGGGCGAAGCCGTCTTCACCACACGCGGCGAATCGATGGAAGAGGTCGTCGCGCGCGAACTGACCATGCATCAGGCCACGATTGCCACGGCCGAGAGCTGCACGGGAGGATTGCTGGCCGAGCGGCTGACGCGCATCTCGGGAAGCTCCGCGTATTTTCTGGGCGGCGTGGTTTCCTACAGCAACACGCTGAAATCGGCGTGGGTGGACGTGCCCGCGGAAATCATCGACACGCGCGGCGCGGTGAGCGCGGAAGTGGCCGTGGCGCTGGCCGACGGAATTCGCCGCCGCACCGGCGCGACGCTCGGCGTCGGCATTACCGGCGTGGCCGGCCCCACGGGAGGCACGCCCGAGAAGCCGGTTGGCACCGTGCACGTGGCAATCGCGGACGCCTCCGGCAGCAAGGAGCGCATGGTGCGCTATCCGGGAGAGCGCGACCGCATCCGCTGGCAAGCATCGCAGACGGCGCTCGACCTGGTGCGGCGGTATTTTCTGTACGCCGCGCAACCCAAACCGTCCGCGAAAGGTTAGGGCATGCGGGGCGGCGGGAAAATCAAACCATGACGCCAGTCGATCGGGCACGCAGAGTTCTGGCGGCGCCGGGAATCATAATTCACCTTCCAACGTGTGGAATTAAAGCATGAGGCTCTTCGTCGCATTCGATATTCCAGAAGAGGTGCGCGCGGCCATGGCAGTGGTCGCCGCGAAATTGCAAAATGTCTGCGCGAGCGCGCGCTGGGTGCGCCTGGAGGGCGCGCACGTCACGCTTAAGTTCATCGGCGAGGCGCCCGCGGGAAAAGTGGACGGAATCAAGACAGCTCTTGCGGGCATGCCGTTTCCGTCTGCTTTCAAAATACTTTATCGCGGGGTTGGGTTCTTTCCCCACGAGCGCCGCCCGCAAGTGCTTTGGGCGGGCATCGAGGCAGGGCCGGAACTGCGCGCGCTTGCGGAAGCCGTCGAGAGTTCGCTCGAACCGCTGGGCATCGCGCGCGAACGGCGGGAATTTTCGCCGCACGTGACGCTCGCGCGGTTCAAGTCCCCTGGCGACCTCGCGGAGTTGCGATCGGCCATCGCCGCTGCTGGAGCGCTCGAATTCGGTCAATCCACCCCGACTGAATTTCACTTATATCAAAGCGTTTTGAAACCCGGCGGGGCGGAATATACTCGCTTGGCGACTTTTGGTTCCAAAGGGAGTGCCGCAAGTTGAGTGAGGAAATTCCAATCAGCACTCAGGTCTTATGGGGGCTAATCCTGGCCGGCTACCTGCTCGGATCGATTCCCTTCGGCTATCTGCTGGTGCGGCTGAAGGGGGGCGGAGACATCCGCGAACTGGGCAGCGGCAACATCGGCGCGACGAACGTCGCGCGCACAGCCGGGTGGAGCGTTGGCGTGGCCACATTGCTTCTGGACACGGCCAAGGGATTTTTCGCCGTCTGGCTGGCCGCGCATTTTTCCGGGGGCAACATCCGCATCATGATGTTTGCCGGCTTGGCCGCGATCGTCGGCCACGTGTTTCCCGCGTGGCTTGGATTTGCGGGGGGCAAGGGAGTGGCCACGGCGCTGGGAGTGTTTCTTGCTGCGTGCTGGCCGGCGGCGGTTGCAGCGCTGGCGCTGTTTGTGCTGGTGGTGCTGTTCTGGAGATACGTTTCCCTCGGATCGGTTTCAGCCGCCGCGGCCGTTCCGGTGCTGTTCTATCTGCTGTATGCGCCGGGGCACGCGCCTCCCGCGGCGGGTTCGGCGAGCGCGCTGCTGGCTGCCGCCATCGTCATTATCAAACACCGGGCCAATATCGAGCGGCTCATGGCCGGCACGGAACCGCCGTTTGAAATGGGCCGGAAAAAATCGTGAAAAAAATCGCCGTCATCGGAGGAGGAAGCTGGGGCACGGCGCTGGCGATCGCCTTGACGCGATCCGCGCGCCCGCACCGCATCGCGCTTTGGGCGCACAGCGCGGACGTCGTCGAGATGCTGGCCGCGCAGCGCGTCAATAAAATCTACCTGCCGGGTTTTGAGTTGCCGCGGGAGGTTGCGGTCACAGGATCGCTGGAAAAAGCCCTGGCCGGCGCGGACATTGTGCTCGGCGTGATGCCCTCGGCCCATGCGCGCGAAATGTACCGCGCGATGCGGCCGATGGTCGAGCCTCATGCGGTTTTCGTCAGCGCCACCAAGGGACTCGAACCCGCCACACACGCCCGCGTCAGCAACATTATCGCCGAGGAAATCGGCAAACGAGAGGGCGGAGACCCGCCGCGCATCGCCGTTCTCTCCGGGCCGAGTTTTGCCGCTGAAGTCGCTGCGGGGGATCCCACCGTCGCGGTCCTGGCGTCGTCGGATGCGGCGCTTGCGACCGAAGTGCAGGAAGAATTCTCGGGCCCGCGATTCCGGCTCTACACCAACGATGACGTGATCGGCACGGAAATCGCCGGAGCGGTAAAAAACGTGATCGCCATCGCGGCTGGAGTGAGCGCCGGGCTGGGGCTGGGCACCAACACGATGGCTGCGCTGGTGACGCGCGGCCTGGCGGAAATGACGCGGCTGGCCGTGGCCCTGGGGGGCCGCCGCGAAACGCTCGCGGGACTCGCCGGCGTCGGCGACCTCATCCTCACCGCCACCGGGGCGCTCAGCCGCAACCGTTCGGTGGGCATCGAGCTGGGCAAGGGGCGCGAACTCCGCGAGATATTGGGCGCTACGCGCATGGTCGCTGAAGGTGTGGGCAGCGCGGCGGCAACGCTGGAGCTTGCGCGGCGCGCGGGCGTCGAAATGCCTATCGCCGAACAGGTCCATGCCGTTTTGACCGCCGGTCGCGCCTCGGCTGACGGCATCCGCGAATTGATGGAACGCCGGCTGAAGCAGGAATAGAAATTCACCCTACCCCTTAGCTGATCCGCACCAACCCGGGTTTCCCTCCTTCTGCCCCGTCATGCAAAACGGTAAAATCAGGGGGATAAGCCAGGACCGACCCAAACGTGGATCTCGACCACCTCAAATCGCAATTCTTGCGCCGGCCCCGGATCCTTTGGCTGGTGCTGGGCGCCATGCTGCTGGTCAGCGTGCTGCCGTTATCGCTATATCACCGTCAGGTTCTGCAACTTAGCCAGGCCAAGCTGACCGATACCGAAAGCGTGCAGCAGACTGAAGTCACCCGGTCATTGGCCGAGGAAATACAGCTGTTCGACGCCAATCTTTACCAGCAGCTGATCAGCGAGCGGCAAATTCTGGAGTTGACCGGGCTGACCGACAAGGTCGACAGCTCGGCGCGCGCGCCCCAGGTCACCAGCGTCCTGGAAAATTTCGTCGCCAGCAATCCCAACATTCTGTACCTGACCGCCGTGAGCAAGGATGCCAAAGGCGCCGAAGCGGGAAACTTCAGGGCCGATCAGGATCCCTTCGTCAGCAAGGCATTGCAGCGCGCATTCACCACCACCATGCAGTCGCTGATCTTCCGGAGCGATCCGCTGGCGATCGGCTCGGAGAACCGGCCGGCGTTCATCATGGCCGTGCCGCTGGAAATTAACGATCGTTTTTCGGGGATGCTGGCTGCGGTTGTATCGCTCGATGACGTCTTGCGAAGGCTCAAGGAAACAAGCGTTCGCGGGCGCGTGGTGTTCATCGTGGACCACAACGGGCAAATCGTGGCGCATCCGGACACGCGGCAATTCGTGCCCGGGACAGATGCACGGCCAAATTCTCCGGTCGCGGTGCAAGTGGCGGCGCTGCCCAAGGAACTACGCACCACGGAAACCATGCGCCGGTTCCAGACCCTGGAAAACGGCCACAAGGCGGAAATGGTGGGCACGTACACCACAATTCCGGATCTGAACTGGGCCGTGGTCGCGCAGCGCGGCCTGGACGAAGCGCGCGCCGACGCCGGCGTCAATGAGTTGAACGCGCAGGCGCTCAAGTTCGTGGTGGTCGTCACGTTCGCCGCGCTGATCCTCGGATATTTGTTCGCCGTCGGCATCAGCACGCCGATCCGCGCGCTGGCCGCTTCCACGCTGGCCATCAGCCGCGGAGAATTCCACCAGCGCACGCCCGTGCAGGGCGCGGCCGAAATCAGCGAGCTGGCGGAAACCTTCAACAGCATGGCCGGTGACATCGAGGAATTCGTCGAGCAGCTCAAGCAGGCGGCCAACGAAAATCACGAACTCTTCCTCGGCTCCATCCGGATGCTCGCGGCGGCCATCGACGAAAAAGATCCGTACACGCGCGGCCATTCCGACCGCGTCGCGAAGTATTCGGTGATCGTCGGGCAATACCTGGGCCTTCGCGCCGAGGACCTCGACAAGATCCGCATTTCCGCCCTGCTGCACGACGTCGGAAAAATCGGCGTGGACGATCGCGTATTAAAAAAGCCCGGCAAACTGACTGACGAGGAATTCGACCTGATGAAGCAGCACCCGTCCAAGGGCGCCAACATCATGCGTCCGGTCGCGCAGCTGAAGGAAATGCTGCCGGGCATCGAGCTGCATCACGAGCACGTGGACGGCCGCGGATATCCCCACGGCCTGCAGGGCGACGAAATCCCGCTGATGGCGCGCATCATCGCCGCGGCCGACACACTCGACGCGATGACCACCAACCGCCCCTACCAATCCGGCATGGACCTGGAATTCGCCATGAACCGCATTCGGCAGCTTACCGGCACTAAGTTCGACGCCGCCGTAGTGGACGCCCTGGACCGCGCCGTGAAGGCCGGAAAAATCCGCCTCACCGCCAAACTGGTTGAAGCCCAGGTGTGACCCGCGATTCCCTTCCCCACTGGCAATTTTATGGCACGAGATTTACCTCGCAATTTCCCCCAACAATTTTTTTACGGTTTAACAGTTCGACCCAAATGCAGATTCCAATGGTTTTCGTAGCGCCGGCTCCCTGCCGGCAAGATGCCGGCGCTACCTGCTCCCGCCCCGGCGCGTAACACCGCTTCCGTTCTGCTAGAATAGGCAATTCGCCGGGCTGCACCGCGGCAAACCTTTATGTTTTCGATCTTCGGCAAGGACGACAAAACCAAGGAACGCAAAGAGGGCGGGTCGCTGCTCGACCGCCTGAAGCAATCCGTCTCGAAAACGCGCACGCAGATCGCCGCCAAGGTCGAAGACCTGATTTCGGGCGAAAAGAAGATCGATCCCGGGCTGCTCACCAAGCTGGAAAACGCCCTGCTCGCCGCGGACATCGGCCCGCGAACCACGCATCAGATCCTGGAAGCGGTTCGCCAGAAACTGGAACGCCATGCCCTCAACAATGCGAGCGATCTCAAGACCGAGCTGAAAAACCAGCTGCTCTACGCGCTGCGGTCGCTGCCCACCTCGAAGGAAACCGAAGCAGCCGCCGAGACGGCGCGCCCGCATGTGATTTTCGTTGTGGGCGTGAACGGCACGGGCAAGACCACGACCATCGGCAAACTCGCGCACCGGCTGCGGCAGAGCGGTAAAAACGTGGTGCTGGCCGCGGGCGACACATTTCGCGCCGCCGCTATCGAACAGCTCGGCGTGTGGGCCACGCGCACCGGCTCGGAAATCGTCAAGACGAAATCGGGTGGCGACCCCGCGGCCGTCGTGTTTGACGCGCTCTCCTCGGCGCGCGCGCGCAATGCCGACGTCGTGATCGTGGACACCGCGGGGCGCCTGCACACGAAATCGAATCTTATGGCCGAACTCGACAAGATGAAGCGCACCGCCGCAAAAGTGATTCCCACCGCGCCGCATGAAGTCCTGCTGGTCATGGACGCCACTACCGGACAGAACGGCCTGTCGCAGGCGCGCGAATTCACGGCCACGGCCGGAGTGACCGGAATCGTGCTGACGAAACTTGATGGCACGGCCAAGGGCGGCATCGTCGTGGCCATCACGCGCGAACTCGGGTTGCCCGTGCGCTATGTCGGCACCGGCGAATCGATGGAAGATCTGGTCCCGTTCGACGCGGAAGCTTTCGTTTCTTCACTATTCGATTGACGCTGCCTATGAATGCCACCGTATCCTCGACCACCGCATCCACAACGGCCGCCGACGCCGCGTTCATGGACCGCGCCCTGGCGCTGGCCGCGCGCGGGGTTGCGCTTGCCAGCCCTAATCCCATGGTCGGCGCTGTCCTTGTGCGCGACGGAAAAATTATAGGCGAAGGCTTTCACACGTACGAAGGCGTTCTGCACGCCGAAATCGTGGCGCTGGAATCCGCGGTGGGAACCGCGCGGGGCGCCACGCTCTACGTCAACCTGGAACCCTGCTGCCACACGGGGCGCACCGGGCCGTGCACGAAAGCGCTGATCGGCGCGGGCGTCGCGCGCGTCGTGGCGGCGATGGCCGACCCGAATCCTGCGGTGGCGGGGCGCGGATTTAAAGAACTGCGTGTAGCAGGGATTGAAGTCACTACCGGCTTGCGCGAAGCAGAGGCGCGCCGCCTCAACGAACCATTCGCCCGCTGGATCGTTTCCAAGACGCCGCTGGTGACTCTGAAGTCCGCGCTCACGCTCGACGGCCAGCTGGCGCTGCCGGTTGCGCCGGGACGCGCACGGCGGAAGCTGCAGGACCGCTGGATCACGTCGGAGGAATCGCGTGCCGAGGTGCAGGCCATGCGCCACGGCTCGGACGCGCTGCTGACCGGGATCGGGACGGTCCTGGCCGACGATCCGCTGCTCACCGACCGCACGGGATTGCCGCGCCGCCGCAATCTGCTGCGCGTGGTGATGGATTCGGACCTGCGCCTGCCGCCGCGCTCGAAGCTGGTGCGCTCGGCCGACGGCGACGTGTTGGTTTTTACGCGCGCCAAGGAAGACTCGCCGAAGGCGAAAGCGCTGCGCCGCGCCGGCGTGGAAGTGGTGCGCCTCGGAGGGTCGCGCGGTGCGCAGCCCGACCTACGCGCGGCGATCGAGGAGCTTGGCCGCCGCGGAATCCTGAGCGTACTGCTGGAATCGGGCGCAACGATGAATTCAGCCGCGCTTGCCGCGGAAATAGTGGATAAGATGCGTGTGTTCTTCGCGCCCAAGATCGCCGGATTCGCCGTTCCCGAAGTCGCGGGAAAGAAATTAGGGAAAGCCCGCGCGGCGGCCGGCATGCGCTCAGCGCAGCAACTTCGCAACGTCACCATGGCTCAATTTGGAAGCGATTTCGCAGTCGAGGGATATCTCCGCGATGTTTACCGGACTCGTTGAACACGTCGGCACGATCGAATTGTTCGAGCGCAGCGATTCCGGCGCCCGCATCCGCGTGAACGCGGGACCGATCGCCAAGAGCCTCGAAAAATCGGGCAGCATCGCCGTCAACGGCTGCTGCCTCACGGCGATCGATATTTCCGGAAACACGTTTGCCGCCGATCTTTCGGGCGAAACGCTGCGCCGCACGAGCCTGGCCGAATTAAAATTAGGCGCGCGCGTGAATCTCGAGCGTCCGCTCACGGCGCAAAAGGAACTGGGCGGCCACTTCGTGCAGGGCCACGTGGACGGCGTTGGGCGCGTCACGCGCCTCGATCCCGAAGGCGCCAACTGGTGGTTCGGCGTGAGTGTCCCCGAGGATCTTGGCCGCTACGTGGCCATGAAGGGCTCGATCGCGCTCGATGGCATCAGCCTCACGGTCGCCGGCTGGCATGACGGCGTGGTCGAAACCGCAATCATTCCCTTCACCTACGAGCACACCAATCTTATTTCCCTGAAACCCGGCGACGCTGTGAACGTGGAATGCGACATCCTGGCGAAATACGTCGAGCGGATGATTCAGGCGCGTCAGGAAGCTCCCAAACCGCAGCTCAGCGCCGCACGGTTGATCACAGAAGGATTTTAGAACATGCTAAAAACGCGCGATGCCGGCGTACCGACGATGAACTCCGCGCAAATCGCGTATTTCGTGCGATGATTTGTTAAGCTATAGATTGTTCTCCTGCTGCGCGTGGGTTGGCAGGAGACGCATTTTCAAGAGAACGGCGCCAAGATGGTGAAATCATGATCAAAGTGAATGTGGGAATCATTGGAACGGGTTGGTGCGGCGGCATACGAGCCGAAGCCTGTGCGGCAAGCCCCTACGTGAGCGAACTGCACATCGCGGAAATCAAGCCGGAGCGGCTGAAAGAGGTCGCGCAGAAGACCAATCCTGCGACCGCCACCACCGATTACAGGGTCTTGCTCGGAAACAAGAACATCAACGCCATCATTATTTCGGCAACTCCGGAAACCACGCACTACCCGATGGCCAAGGAGAGCCTGCTGGCGGGCAAGCATGTTTTCTTGGAAAAACCCATCGCGCTGGAACTGGCCGAAGCGGATGAATTGATAGCCCTAGCGAAATCGAAATCGCTGCTGTTTACCATCGGGTATTCGCAGCGTTTCAATCCCAAATTTGCGTACGTCAAACGGTCGATCGACGACGGCACGATCGGCGAACCCGTCAGCGCGCTGGTCTCCAGGCACATCACGCGCAATCTGGGCAACAAGATCGGCGGGCGCATCAAGCTTTCACCCGCAGCGATGGAAGCAACGCACGACATCGATTTTGTGCTTTGGTGCTTCGCGCCCCGAAAACCGATCCGCGTCTATGCGCAGATGGTGAACAAGATCATGAAAGCGACGCACGACGTGCCCGATTGCGCGTGGATCGTCGTTACCCTGGACGACGGCAGCGTGTTCACGATTGGCGCGGGCTGGGTGCTTCCTCCCGCCTATCCGAATTTCTCGTCCACATGGATCGAGATGGTCGGGACCGAGGGCGCCATCATGGTGGACGATACACATCGCGACGTTGCCCTGAACACCATGAAACGCGGCATTGAGTTCCCCATCTCCACCATGCCCGGTGAAAAAGTCGCTCACGTGTACGCCGGACCCATGGAGGCAGAGACCATTCATTTCCTGGAATGCGTCGCCCGCGGCCGCCAGCCGCTGGTCACCGCCGAGCACGCCAGAATGGTCATGCAGGTTTACCAGGCCGCGGATCTTTCAGCGGAACAAGGGCGGCCGGTCGAAATCGCCGCCGCTCCGGCCTCCGATCGGCAAACGGAAACCGCAGGAAGCGCCGCGCCCGAACGCGCGCCCGCGATTCCCTGATTCCGCCGCCGAAACAGCAAAGCCGACGGTCCGGTGTGATACCCTTCCGCGATAACCCAGACCATGTCGGACACCCAACCCACGCCGAACCAAAAAAATAGCGCCCGCCTGGAAGATGTAGCGTCCGTCCCAACGAAGGTTCGCTGGGGAGTCCTCTTCCTGATCAGTCTGATGTACCTGCTGACGTACATGGATCGCAGCAACATTTCCGTCGCGGCGCCGGCCATCACAAAGGAATTCGGGCTGAGCAAGACGGCCATGGGTTTCGTCTTCAGCGCTTTTTTGTGGGCGTACGCGATCGGACAGATTCCTGGTGGATGGTTGGGGGACCGCTTCGGACCTAGAAAAGTTCTGCTGTCCATTATCCCGTTCTGGTCGTGCACGGTGATTCTTACCGGTTTGACGAGAGGCGCCGCTTCCCTTGGTGTTACCCGTTTTGTTCTGGGACTGAGCGAGGCGGGCGCATTTCCCATCGCCACGCGGGCCATGCAGTTGTGGTTTCCGAAATCCGAACGCGGGATCGTGCATGGCGTCACGCACAGCTTCAGCCGGTTTGCGGTGGCGGCAACGCCGTTCGTGGCCGTCCATATCCTGGTCGCTTTTGGATGGCGCGCGATTTTTTACATTTTCGGACTGGTCGGATTCGCCTGGTCCGCCGGATTTTTTTTGTTTTACCGGAATACGCCGGAAGAACACAAAGGAATCAATCAGGCCGAACTGGCTCACATCCGCGGACGCCGGTCTGACGGCTCGATCCACGCGTCGGTCGATCCCCGGTCGCGCCCCGCGGTGCCGTGGAAAAAAATTTTCGGTTCGCCCAATATGTGGTACATCGCGGGGGCGTATGGATGCTTCTTCTACGGCACATATTTTTTTCTGACTTGGTTTCCTACCTACCTCCTGGAATACCGCCATTTGTCGCTCAGTTCTCTGGGAATTGTCGCGTCGCTTCCCTTGCTGGTGGGGATGGTGGGCGATATCGTGGGAGGTTCGTTGACCGACAGGGTGTACAGGAAAACGGGCAAGCTCAAGTTTGCCCGGCGCATCGTGGCTGCTCCGTGCATGCTGGCCTCCGCGGCGTGCCTGATCCCCGCAGCCACCACGCGTTCGGCGTCCACGGCGGTGCTGTGCCTGACGGCTTCCCTGTTTTTTCTGGAGATGGTGATTGGCCCGGCCTGGGCGGTGCCCATGGACGTGGGTGGCGAATATAGCGGCACGGTTACGGGCATCATGAACATGGCGGGCGCCCTGGCCGCTTCGGTGTCGCCGGTCGTTTTTGGATTTTTTGCGCAGCGGGGTTTCTGGATCGCGCCATTCCTGGTGACGGCGGGAATGCTGCTCACCGGCGCGCTGATCTGGGCCTTTCTGATCGATCCCGAGCATTCGGTGGTGAAGGCCTGAACCGCGCCACGCTGACGTCATATATTTCACGCTATAATTTGAGAAATCCGCGGCGACACGACCTCGCCGCGCCTGGTTATGAGGACGTCCTCCGGAAAGTCCTGGCGATACTCGACCTGCAAGGATTCGAGCCGGTCCAAAAATTCCGGCAGCCGCGGCAAACAGGCATTGGGCACATCGTGAAGAACGACCACGGTCCAATCGCGCGCGGCCACGTCCGCGACGGCCTTCTCGACCCATCCGTCCTGATCCTTCCAGTCTCCCGGCACGCTGGACCACAGTACGCACGTATAGCCTCCGGCTTGCAGCAACTGCAACGCCGCGCGGCTTAACAAATGCGGGCCGATCAGGCCTCCGCCTCCCATGGGGCGAAAAAACTTTTCTGGGCGCGCCAGTGCCCCGATCAGGTTCTGCGTGTCCTCAATTTCCCGCCGGGCGTATTCCGCGTCGGGACGGTCGCCAAGCGGCTCACTGTGCGTGAAGGAATGGTTGGCGATCCAGTGCCCCTGCGAGTGAGCCCGGGCGGCGAGTTTCCTGCCGCCGGGGCTCTCGAGATTCTTGCCGAGAACGAAAAATGTGGAATGGATTTTGCCAGCAGACAGGATATCGAGCACACGTTCGGTAACGCCGGGCGTCGGCCCGTTGTCGAACGTGAGCGTCACGCGCTTGGCGGGTTTCATATTTTCCGGCTTGGGTTCTTGCGCGACGGCATTCTACGACGCGTGGCTCCATCCGGCCAGCAGGTTCGGAAAGAGCGCAGCGCCTGCTCTCGAGGAAACTAGAAGCCATCACAGAAATGGCCAGCGTTCAAGCTCGACGGCCCGCCAGGGGCTAAAGCCCTTGATTTTCGGGGCTCCGGATGTCGCGGCTGAAGCCGCGACCCACAAAGATTATTTCGGAGACGGCTCTCAGTTGGGCAGCAAGGAATCGGTCCGGGCGGCCTGCACCTGCGAATCGGGCGGGGTGGAAAGCATGTCAAATTCCGGCGTGACTTCGTGCGGATGACGGACGACGTAGTGCGCGATCACGTAGCCAAGCGCCGCGCCCGCAAACACGTCCGATGGAAAATGGGATTGCAGCGGCACGCGCGAAAAACCCACCAGGCCCGCCAGTCCATAGGCCATCCAGACGTGCCAGACAGGATGCGGATAGCGGTCGGCAAACACGGTGGCGACTGAGAACGCGGCGATCGTGTGGCCGGAGGGGAAACTCCCGACGCCGCCGATGTAGCTCCCCTGGGTTTGCTTGAACCAGGTCGCGGACAAATCGCCGCCCGATGGAACCGAGTTGGGGCGGTAGCGCCGGTCGATGTCCTTCAGCACGGTGGTGACGAGTTCGGAATCGATGACTGCTTCGCCTGCGAGGAGTACGGTATTCTGCGCGTAGGCGTCCTTGCGCAGCAGGGCAACGGCGTAGAACGCGGCCGGGAAGACTTCCATCGCGGTCGCCGTGTTGAAGCCGCTAAAGGTCTTGTTGAATCCGTCGAACGCATGGGTGGTCTGGACCGGTCCAGATCTGCCTTTGATCCTGAAGCAGGTTTGGCAGTAGCAGACGCCAGGAAACTTCCCTCTCTGGCGTGATCCTAGAAACGGGTGCGGCGATGGCAGGGCCGGATGCGGAAGGATGCGAAGACGGCGGAACGGGGGCGGTCGAGGCCTCATCCGCTGGGTCGGCGCTCAAGGCGGAACTCAGCGCGCGATTGTCCTGCGCGAGGCATCGTTGCGTGACAACAAGTGTTACGATCAGCAGCAAAACAAGACGAATTCTCATACGATTGGGCCCAGGCCAAGCCCAATTAATTTAGCAATATTCCCCGATTCGGGTGGATGAATCGGCGCGGCGGTAGGCCTATTTATTACTGGCTCTTGGGACAGCTTCCGGTAGCACAGGCACTCCTGCCTGTGTGATTTTTGAAATCGAAATTGGCCGCTGACATCCCGGCGGCCTTCAAACCCACACAGGCAAGAGTGCCTTTGCTACTCGACGGCCGGGGCGCGCATCGCGAATCACCCGGCATGCGACGTGCTTTTCGCCCGAGCCCCGCGATAATACAGAATCAAACCAAGCATCACGGACAGCACGGTACCAGCCACCAGTTTCGTCTCAAACAATATCTTATTGGTTGTATCCCCCGGAGGAATGAACGACAGCACGATTCCAATCATGACGACCAGCAATCCGAACCCGGAAGCGAGGATGACTCCCAACCGTCCACCCGGAATGAGCACTGCCGATTTGTTTTCGTACCGGTCGGGCAGCGCGTACAGCTTGATCGCCGCGGCGTACATGTACAAAAAGGGAATGAAGTACAGAATCGTCGCGGCATCCACCAGGATCTGGTACGCGCCGCGCATGCTTTCACTGACTTGCGCCAGCAGCAGAATCACGCCTGAAATCACGGCCTGCACCAGGATGGAGATATACGGCGTCCTCCACTTGGGATGAATCTTGCCGAATGCCTCCGGAAGATAGCGGTCGATGCCCACGATGAACGGAATGCGCGCGACCCCCGCCACCGTCGAACCCACGCCGCCCAGGTTCCCAACGGTTACCAGGGCTGCGGCGATCACGCCGGCGGCGGCCATGCGCAATGCCGTCGATCCCTGAGCCATTGCCTGGAAGACGCCGCTCTTGGTGTCCACGGTCTCGCTCGGCAGAATCATGAGCACGGCGATGGTTCCGGCGATATACATCAATGCAATCAGTCCTCCGGAAGCGAAAATTGCCCGGGGGAAAATGCGTTGCGGGTCGCGGACTTCCTCGCTCATGGCGGAAACCAGTTCCAGTCCGGTAAATGCGAACGCCAACTGCGGCCAGAAATTCACCGTGTCCCAATCCCAGTGCGGAATCATCTGGGCCATCGTGAAATGGGTTACCGAACCGTGGCGCCATCCCAGCACCAGAGCAACACCCACGATCATCATCAGCGGCACGTAGGTCCCCACGCCGCCGGCATTCTGCAGCCACTTGCCGATATGCAGCCCGATGATGTTCAGGTACACGGCGACAAATAGCATCACCAGGGAACCCACCAGCAGGAAGGTGCGATTCTCGGCGAGCCAGGCATTTCCAGCGCCGCCGACATACGCCGTCATGGCCGCGCTCGCCAGCAGCAATCCTGGGAAATAAAATACGGTGTAAATCCAGTAGGTCCATCCGGCCACAAATCCGTGAAAATCGCCGAAGGCCATTTTTGTCCAGACGTATAGTCCGCCCTCTTCCGGAAAGCGCGTCGACAACTCCACGACCACGTATGCCGTGGGGACGAAAAACAGCGCCGCCGCGAACACCCATAGAGTGATGGAAGACTGGCCATTGCGCGCTGCCGCGGCAATCCATCGCGGACCCAGGACCGCGCCGATCGTAAACAACAGCACGTCCCAGAAACCCATCACCCGGCGCAATTGTTGCTTGGGTGTGGGCTCTACTTGGAGCCCACCGGGGAATGTCTTGGAGGAAACGGGCGCCGGTTGGTTCAAGAAATCACATCCAGTGCGGGAATCAGCTGGTCCTGGCGCAGGAAATTGTGCAGGAAAGGTTCCGGAGCGGATTCAAACCCGGCCCAGGGGCCGAAATAGGCCACGCGGCCTTCGTGAAGAAATACGATGCGGTCGGCAAGCTTTTTGCCCAGGTGCGTATCATGCGTGACGACCACCGATGTCTTGTGAAATTTCTCCTTCAGCCGCAGGATCAAGTCGCCGGTATGCCCCGCCATCAACGGATCGACCATGGTGGTCGGCTCGTCATACAAAATTGCTTCCGGATCCTGCGCCAGAGCCCGCGCAATGGCCACGGCGCGCTTCATCCCCGTGCTCAGTTCGGATGGCAACTTATCGGCGACGTCGGTGACCTCCAGCATCTCTTCCAATTCAGCGATGCGTGCTTCCTTCTCCTCGAACGTCAGGCCGTCGCGCTTTTCCATCGGGAACGCGATGTTTTCCGCGACGGTCAGCGAATCGAACAGCGCGCCCGATTGAAATACCATGGTCACGCGGCGGCGGATTTTCGCCATCTCCCGTTCGTTGCAATCCATGATGTCCTGGCCGTCGATCACCACCTGTCCCGAGTCCGGCCGCAGAAATCCCATGATGTGCTTCAGCGCCACGGATTTTCCCACGCCGCTGCGGCCCATGATCACGCAGGTTTCGCCGCGATCGACGAAGAAACTCACATTGTCCAATACGACATGATCGTCAAACGCCTTGCAAACATTGCGGAATTCGATGTAATGGGCTGGTGCGGCCGGCGGGGAGGGTTGTTCGATGTGTGCGCCCATCTTGGTTTGCTATTGTTGACGACCCAGAGCGCAGAATCAAAGCAATTCTCAGTGGGACAGGCTTCAGGCTGTCGGGGTTGGCGCTGCGAAATTCAAAAGCGACAGGCTGAAGCCTGTCCTACTAAATTGCCAGACCACGCGAGAAGTAGATAACATGTTTATTTACAGCAATGTAGACTGACATTCACGGGATGTTAGGCGCCTGGCAAGCCCCTAAGTTTCCTTGACAACCTCGACCAATGTGCCTATATTAGCACTCGACCGAGAGGAGTGCTAACGATCTGCTCAGCGCCCTCCGGCCAAGATTCCAGTACAAAAGGCGCGGGCCTTGCTTGCCGGAATTCACGCGGCAACGGGGGCACGGCCTCAAACTCGAACGGAGGCACGAAACGATGTCAGTTAATGTTACTCCGCTGCATGATCGCGTTCTGATCAAGCGGATTGAAGAGAAAGAATCCATCAAGGGCGGCATCATCATCCCCGACACGGCCAAAGAGAAGCCGCAAGAGGGCGAAGTGATTGCCGCAGGAGCGGGCAAAATCGAGAAGGGCGAGCGCATTCCCCTCGACGTGAAAGTCGGCGACCGCGTGTTGTTCGGCAAGTACAGCGGCACCGAGATCAAGGTCGAAGACGAGGACTACCTGATCCTCCGCGAAGACGAAATTCTGGCAAAACTTTCCGGCGCAGCCAAGGCTGCCGGCGGCAAGAAGTAACTTTTTCCCTTCACCCTGAGCGTTTTTTGCGAAGGGCTTACCCTGAGGGCGTTAGGGCGAATCATTCACCCCAGCAGTTGACCGAAGGGCGACCCGGTCGCGCAAATCGCAAAGGGCGGAAGGCCGCAATCTTCAGGAAATCTCAAATTTGAAATTTCAAATTTGAAATTGGGATTCAAGACCGGAAATCGGAACAAATTCGGAATCGAACTCGAAATCGAACTCGAAATCATGGAAGAAGAGGAGAAAGAAACATGGCAAAGCAAATCGTGACTGGTGAGAATTCCCGCCAGTCGATTCTACGAGGCGTCAACGCTCTGGCCGACGCCGTAAAGATCACGCTGGGCCCCAAGGGCCGCAACGCCGTGATCGAAAAGAAGTTCGGCGCGCCGATCATCACCAAGGACGGCGTGACCGTGGCAAAGGAAATCGAGCTGCAGGATCCGCTCGAAAACATGGGTGCGCAGATGGTTCGCGAAGTCGCTTCCAAGACTTCCGACGTGGCCGGCGACGGCACCACCACTGCAACCGTCCTGGCCCAGGCGATCTTCCGCGAAGGCGTGAAGACGGTTGCGGCCGGCGCCAGCCCCACGGCACTCAAGCGCGGCATCGAGCGCGCCGTCGAGGCGTGCGTCGAGGAAATCAAGAAGCTGCACAAAGACGTCAAGGGCGACATGATCGCCCAGGTCGGCACGATCAGCGCCAACAACGACCGCCAGATCGGCAGCATCATCGCCGAAGCCATGAAGAAGGTGGGCAAGGACGGCGTCATCACCGTCGAGGAATCCCGCACGATGGAAACGACGCTGGAAGTGGTCGAAGGCATGCAGTTCGACCGCGGCTACCTCTCTCCCTACTTCGTCACCGACCCCGAACGCATGGAGTGCTCGCTTGAGGACGTGCGAATCCTAATTCATGAAAAAAAGATCAGCTCGATGAAGGACCTGCTTCCCCTTCTCGAACAAATTGCCAAGCTCGGCAAGCCCCTGCTGATCATCGCCGAGGACGTCGAGGGCGAAGCCCTGGCGACCCTGGTGGTGAACAAGCTGCGCGGCACGCTGCAGTGCGCTGCCGTCAAGGCTCCCGGATTCGGCGATCGCCGCAAGGCCATGCTCGAGGACATCGCGACGCTGACCGGCGGCAAGGCTGTGACCGAGGATCTGGGCATCAAGCTCGAGAACGTGAAGATGGAAGACCTCGGCAAGGCCAAGAAGATCACCATCGACAAGGACAACTGCACGATCATCGAAGGCGGCGGCAAGTCCAGCGAAATCGAAGGACGCGTCCGGCAGATCCGCGCGCAGGTCGAGGAAACCACCTCGGACTACGACAAGGAAAAGCTGCAGGAGCGCCTGGCCAAGCTGGTTGGCGGAGTAGCGGTGATCAAGGTGGGCGCGGCAACCGAAACCGAGCTGAAGGAAAAGAAGGCTCGCGTCGAGGACGCCATGCACGCCACACGCGCGGCAGTCGAGGAAGGCATCGTTCCCGGCGGCGGCGTGGCCCTGATCCGCTGCATCGCGGTGCTCGACAAGCTCAAGCTTAATGACGAAGAAGCCATTGGCGTGAACATTGTCAAGCGCGCGCTCGAGGAACCGTTGCGGCAAATCGCCCTGAACGCGGGCGAAGAAGGCGCCGTAATCGTCGGCCGCGTGCGCGACGCCAAGGAAGACAACTTCGGCTACAACGCGGACACGGGAGAGTACGGCGACATGGTCAAGGCGGGCGTAATCGACCCAGCCAAGGTCACGCGCCTGGCCCTCCAGAACGCCGCGTCCATCGCCGGCCTGATGCTGACGACCGAAGCTCTGACCGGAACGTGCGATCTGCTCGACCGTGGCCCTTACCTCTTTGGGCATCTGACCGCCGTTTTGTGCGACATACTTTTCAATCGCATCCGTCGCGCCCTTGCGGATCTCAAACCCGTTCAGGTCTACCCCCGACATCCGAGTCTGCGCCGTGAACGGAACAAAGTGGGCATCGTGCGATCCCAGTTCCCTGCCCCGCAATCCATACTTCTCTTTCGCCAGCACAACAATGGAGCGGCCTTCCGGAGTTTCATCGGCGAGTGACGACAACTGCGCTGCATCCGCCAACTCTTTTTCGCTCACTCCCGGCGCCGGGATAAACTGCGAAGCCTGCCTGTTTCCGAGGGTGATGGTCCCGGTCTTATCCAGCAACAGCGTATTCACATCGCCCGCGGCTTCGACCGCACGGCCCGACATCGCCAGCACATTGTGCTGTACCAGGCGGTCCATACCCGCAATGCCAATCGCTGAAAGCAATCCGCCGATCGTGGTCGGAATCAGGCAAACCAGCAATGACACCAGCACGAATACAGTCTGCGGCGAACCCGAGTAGATCGCGAACGGCTGCAGTGTTACCACGGCGAGCAGGAAGATGATCGTCAGTCCGGCCAGCAGAATGTTCAACGCAATCTCGTTCGGCGTCTTCTGCCTCTCAGCGCCTTCAACGAGAGCAATCATCCGGTCGAGGAACGTCTCCCCAGGATTCGACGTGATCTTGACCTTGATTTGATCGGAGAGAACGCGGGTCCCACCGGTGACAGCCGAGCGGTCTCCGCCCGCTTCCCGGATGACCGGCGCGGATTCGCCGGTGATTGCTGACTCGTCCACCGAGGCGACTCCCTCAATAATCTCGCCGTCAGATGGAATGAACTCTCCGGCTGCAACCAGCACCAAGTCTCCTGCGCGTAACTTCGAACTCGGGATTTTCTCAATCTGCCCGTTGTCCAAGATTCGGTTGGCGACAGTCTCGGATCGTGCCTTGCGCAGCGCATCGGCTTGGGCTTTGCCGCGACCATCCGCCATGGCCTCGGCAAAATTCGCGAACATCACCGTGAACCACAGCCACAGTGTGATCTGCAGGTTGAACTTGAAGCCTGCACCGCCCCTAAAGAGCAGTGCCGTGGTGATCACGCTGCCAATTTCCACCACGAACATGACGGGATTGCCCATCATCTTCCGGGGGTTCAGCTTCAGAAAGGCTTCCCAGATGGCCCGCCGGACGATCTTCCATTCCCAAACAGCTTTCTTCTTCGTCGCCATAGAATCCTTCAGAAGGTCTTACCCGCCCCCATCAGCAGGTGTTCAAGAATCGGCCCCAGGCTCAACGCGGGGAAAAACGTCAGCGCGCCAACGATGATGATCACGCTGATCAGAAGCATGGTGAAAAGCGGCGTGGTCACCGGGAACGTACCCAGCGAAGGCGGCACATATTTCTTACGCGCAAGATTGCCGGCTATTCCCAACATCGGGATGATCATCAGGAATCTACCTGCCAGCATCGTGATTCCGATGGTTGTGTTGTACCAGAGGGTATTCGCACTCAGTCCGCCGAACGCGGACCCGTTGTTGCCCGCACCCGACACAAACGCATACAAAACCTGGGTCAGTCCGTGCGGCCCCCCATTCGTGATAGCCGAGGTGCCGAATCCCTTGACGCTTGAAATCGAGGTGAAGACCAGAATCACCAAGGGAAATATCAGCGCCACCAGCATCGCCATCTTCACGTCGTAGGCTTCGATCTTCTTCCCGAGATATTCCGGCGTGCGCCCCACCATGAGCCCCGCAATAAATACGGCTAGGACAATGTAAATCAGAATCCCGTACATGCCTGAACCGACCCCGCCGAAAATCACCTCGCTCAGCATGATGTTCACCAGCGGAACCATCCCGCCCAGCGGCGTGTAAGAATCATGCCAGCCGTTGATTGCTCCGCAGCTCGCGTCGGTTGTCACCGTTGCAAACAACGCAGAGTTCGCGATGCCGAAGCGGACCTCTTTGCCCTCCATGTTCCCGCCCGACTGCAGCGCGCTTGCATGCTGGTCCACACCCGCAAGCAGTGGGTTGCCTCGAGCCTCCGCCCAGTACGCAACCGTCACTCCCGTCAGGAACAAAATCGCCATCGCTGACCACACCGCCCAGCCGTGGCGTTGAGATCCTGTCATTCGGCCCAGGGTGTAGGTGAGACCGCCACCGATGGCGAAAATGCAGAACAGTTCGGCGAGATTGGTGAGAGGCGTAGGGTTCTCGAAGGGGTGGGCGCTGTTGGCATTGAAAAAGCCGCCCCCATTGGTGCCGAATTCCTTGATGATCTCCTGCGACGCCACAGGCCCTTGCGCGATAGTTTGCTCGGTGACGGTATCCATGACCGGCTTGCCGTCTGGACCGACGACGGGCTTTCCGTCTGATCCCATTCTCTGAACTTGCTGCGGCTCTACCAGCGTGGCTTTGTCGTAAGGCTTCAGGTTCTGCACAACTCCCTGCGAAACCAGGAATAGAGCTCCAACCACGCAAAACGGGAGAAGCACCCACAGGCAGCAACGAACGAAATCGACCCAGAAGTTTCCGATGGTTTCCATCTGTCGGCGCGCAATGCCGCGAATAAAAGCGATTGCCAACACGATGCCGGTCGCCGCTGAGGCGAAGTTGTGATATGCCAAGCCTGCCATCTGGGTGAAGTAACTCATCGTCGTTTCACCCGCATACGCCTGCCAGTTTGTGTTCGTCGTGAAAGATGCTGCGGTATTGAACGCGAGGTGAGTAGGTGTCACTGCTCCGAACTTCTGCGGATTGAAAGGCAAAAATCCCTGCACCCGCTGGATCAGATACAGCAGCAACATCGAGACCACGCTGAATAGCAACATGGAAGTTGCATATTCCGTCCAGCGCATCTCGTGGTTCTCGTCGACCCCCGTCACCCGGTAGAGCAGCCGCTCGACCGGCCGCAGCACCGGGTCCATGAATGTTCGTTCACGGCTGAAGACGCGCGCCATAAAGACACCCAGCGGCTTCGTCACGGCGAAAATTAGCGCGAGGAACAACAGAATCTGGAACCACCCATTCGCCGTCATATCAGAACTTCTCCGGCCGCAGTAGCGCGTAAATCAGGTAAACCATGGTTAACCCACTGACTACCAGCATGATGATCGATTCTCCGCTCATAGCCATTCCCTCACTTCACGCGATCGCAGAAATGCACGTACCCGATGGACAGGGCAAAGAATGCGATCGTGACTGCAATCCAAATCACGTCTTCCATAAGAGTTCGCCGCCTTTTCGCAGTTGCGTATGAGTCTTTTTGATCTCATACGAAATCCTGTAAACCGCGCATAAAGAGTGCATAAAAAAGTCGTAAAGATTCTCTCCTTGGACGTCCCCAAGGTGCTGAAAAGAATCAGTCTGGGCCCTCTGATGCTGTGACTCACCAGCCTAGCCGGCTACGACGCCGAGGATGCGTCTGGCTCGAAGCGGTAGAGAATCATTGGTTCGGTCCGAATGTAGTGATGTGTCGCGCCAGCTTCTGCATCCAGTTTCCTGGTCAGCGAGAGCATCGCGCGCAAGAAGCCGGTCTGCCGGACACTTCCCCCAGTCGAGCTGCTCATGAGCATCGTGTGGGGAGTTATGCAGTTCTTTGGGTGCCCTACCAGGAAGACGAGTACATCGAATTCCACCGAAGTCAATCTCAATTCCCGGCCACGGACAGTTGCCGTGCGTGCTGCAATGTCGATACGGAAGTCTCCCACCTCGACCACATCAGGCCTCGCTTGCGTCGAGGCCACCGTATTCTTGTGGTTCGAAATGACTCTCTCCGCTATGGAAACACCAGCCATCGTCCGTTCCTGCTGCTCCATCCTCTCCAGGAGTCCAATCGTTGCTGTAAAACGGTTCTCAGCAGCCCCATTCCGCTTCGCCAGCTGGGGCGAAATACTTACTGGAGTTCTCGTGTGCGGTGTGCGTCGAGTCCAGCTCCAATAGCGTTAAGCGCGCCGCCGCAACCATGCGACTCTTCTCTTGCTGCGGCACTTCTTGCCACGACGCCCTAATCGGCTTACGCGCACATCCGAAGTCCGGCCCCAAAGCCTGATGATAGTGGTGGAAAAGCATCGCTAGCTGCTCAGCGGATATATCTTGAAACGACATGGACTCCAAACCCCTTTCTCGTTGTTGAACTACCTTCGACGAAGAACGTGGCCTTGAGTTCAGGCGGCACGCTCTGACATTGTCTCCCTGCGCGTCGGCACCGCCACCGATTCCTCATGAGCGGTTGGCTCGATGCGGACTAGATAGGAAATCCGGGCATAGCGGTATTCCCGGCACATTGCGACGAGAAACCGCACGTAAAACGGAACCGCTACCGCACAAACCGTTGCGAAGACTACCCACATGGCCAATTCACCTCTCTCGGGACCGACTACTGGGTGCCACATCATCAGCCACCATGCTCATTGGACCCGAACGACCATAAAGTCCGAATAAAAGGTCCATAAAAAGATCGTAAAACCCGGGGACGCCTGCTGAGGACTCCAGGGCTCCAGATCAGAGTTAGGGACGGGGATCAATTCACATGGACGTCAGGATTGGACATGCGGACAGTGCAGTAGGGACGGTGTCCGGCGGCGCGTCGAAAGACTAAGGCAATCCAGTGACAGCGCCGACCTGCCTCACTCCCCCGGCTCGAACCGATAACCCACCCATGGCTCGGTCAGGATGTATCTGGGAGCGGTCTCGTCCGGTTCGAGTTTCTTGCGCAGGTGGCCCACGAAGACGCGCAGATATTCGGGTTGCTCCACGCTGTTTGCGCCCCATACCGCCGACAGCAAGGCACGGTGAGTCAGCACTTTTCCGGCGTGCCGCGCGAGGTGTACCAGGAGATCAAACTCCTTCGGCGTCAAATGCACTTCCCGGTTCTTTACCCGAACGCTCCGCGTCGGAATGTCAATGCGGAAGTCTCCTGCTTCGATCAGCAAATTTTCAGCCTGATCGGGGGCCGAAGCTCTGCGCAGCGCGGCACGCACACGCGCCAGAAGCTCGTTAACCCCGAAAGGTTTCGTGACGTAGTCGTCGGCTCCGGCATCGAGCGCCTCAACCTTGGTTCGTTCCTCGCCCTTCACGGAGAGCACAATGATCGGAGTCCGCGACTTCGCCCGCACATGCCGGCAAAGCTCCAACCCACCGAGGTTCGGCATGCGCAGGTCTGTGATCACCAGGTCCGGCGTCCATTCCTTCATGATTTGCACGGCTTCGTCCCCGTCGGAAGCAGTGCGGACACCATAGCCCTGGCTGGAAAGCGTGGTCTTCAACACGCGAGTTATTTGCGGCTCGTCATCGACCACCAGAATATTGCTTCGAGCAGAGAGCTCATTCATGACAAGATCACTTCACTTCCTGGGTCACGATGTGCACGTCGACGGGAGGGGCATCCCGCAGAAATTTGTGGATCACGGAGAGGTAGAGATATCTGCGCCAGCCCGTCTGCGCCGATCTGCCGAAGACCACCTGTGTGATGTGCTTCTCCCGCACGACCTTAGCTACTTCTTCGGCGACGCTCTTGCCTTTCGTACGCACGATCTGCGCCCCCAGGTTCTGGGCGAACTGAATATTCTGGGCCAGAGATCGCTGATCTTGGGGATTATCATCGACTCCAATATCGACGTAGATGACGAATAGTTCTGCGTCGATCCTCTGTGACATCCGACCTGCCCGCGCTATGAGGTACTGAGCCGCGGGGCTCGAACTAACGCCGACCCCGATCCGCTCTCGGACGCCAACGCTGCGCCCCACTCCCTCCTTTTCCAGATACGATTCGAGGCTCCGGTCGACGGCCCGGGTCACCTGCTGCAGCGCCAACTCGCGCAGGGCGATCAGATTACCGGGACGAAAAAAGTTTCCCAGCGCCCGATCAGCCCGCTCCACAGGGTAGATATCGCCCCGGCGCATGCGAGTCTGCAGCGCCTCCGGAGTCAAGTCAGCGAGAACGATCTCAGTGACGCGCTGCATAACCCAGTCAGGAACCGTCTCTCGTACACGCACGCCTGTGATGCTCTGCACCGTCGGCATGAGGCTCTCGATATGCTGCACGTTCATCGTCGACAGCACGTCGATCTGAGCGTCCAGCAGATCCATCACGTCTTCATACCGCTTGTTGTGCCTGCTCCCTTCAACATTGGTGTGTGCGAGTTCATCGACGAGGACTACTTGCGGCTTGCGCGCAAGAATGGCATCCACATCCATCTCTTCAAACAACGTGCCCTTATATTCGATGCTGCGCTTTGGTACGGCTTCCAGCTTGGAAGCCAGATCGGCAACTCCCTTTCGTCCGTGAGTCTCAATCACGCCGATCGCCACATCTTCACCGCGGCTGTTGCGGCGAATACCCTCACTCAGCATGTTGTAGGTCTTCCCTACCCCGGGCGCGTATCCGAGAAAGAGCTTGAATATGCCTTGTTTCTTCTGTGGGGCCGCTTCTTCCAGCCACTGTTCCGGGGTTTTGGGCATGCAAAGGATTTCCTGTTAACGGGGTGCTTTGCGAATCAGCTAGAATCGCCCTGACCCAGATTCTGCTCCGCAACGCACGGACTATGAAACGAGCGACACTGTATCAGATATTACGCTTCGCGGCCTCTGCCGCGATTGTGTCGCTCGTGATCGTTGTCTACTCTCGCTGGCTGCATGTCAATCCTACGACCGTGGGATTCTCTTTCCTGCTTGTCATCCTCACAATCTCGGCAGTCTGGGGACTCCGTTACGCGATCTTTACCGCGGTGCTGGCTACTCTGGGATACAACTACTTCTTTCTGCCTCCTCTGCATCAGTTTACGATTGACGATCCGCAGAATTGGTTGGCGCTGTTCGCATTCCTGTTCACGGCGGTTGTTGCCAGCGACCTTTCTGACCGTGCTCGCCGGGAAGCGCGAGAGTCAGACGAGCGCCGAAACGAGGTCGAGCGTCTCTACGCCTTCAGCCAGCAATTGCTGGTAAGCGACAATGTTTACGGACTCCTGAACTCCATCCCCAAATACGTTGTTGAGTCCTTCGACGTGAGCAGCGCAGCGATGTTCGTCGACGGCAAGCAAACGTACTTTTACGATACTGCAAGCCAGTCCCTATTCCCCACCGAACAGCTAAAAGCAATCAGCAGCCGTGGAGAACCCGTGCTGGATCGCGAGCACCGCATCTGTTTCATGCCGCTAAGAATGGGAGTACGTTCGGTTGGCGCGGTTGGGCTTGCCGGATGCGGTCTTTCGCGCGAAACGCTGGAAGCCATTGGCAGCCTGGCGGCAATCGCCATCGAGCGTGCCCACACCGTCGAAAAGTTAACCCGCGCGGAGGCGGCGCGGGAAAGCGACCGGCTTCGTTCGGTTCTGCTCGATTCGGTGACACACGAGTTTCGCACGCCTCTCACGGCGATCAAAGCCTCTGCGGAAACGCTGCTCTCAGACGCTCACCTTGAGAAAGCCCAAGCCCACGAATTGCTCACCGTCATTAACGAGGAAGGCGACCGCCTGAATCGCCTCATCGGAGAAGCGGCTGAAGTTGCGCAACTGGACTCTCACCAGCTCGAATTCCATTTCGAGCCGCACTCGATTCGCGAAGCCGTCGATTCCGCAATGCAGGCCACACGGCAGGCGCTTCAACACCACCCGGTTGAGGTCAAGGCGCCCGACAATTTGCCCCGTATCAAGATGGACGTTGAACGGATTTCGGAGGTCCTCGTTCATTTGCTGGAGAATGCCGGCAAATACTCTCCGTCCGGCACTCCCATTCACGTGGTCGCGGAACTCGGCCCCGGCGGCGAGGTGGTCACTAGCGTCGCTGACCACGGGCCGGGAATCGACGACATGGAACAGGACATGGTCTTTGAGAAGTTTTATCGGGGCAGGAACCAGAGAACGACCATCCAGGGCACCGGAATGGGCTTGGCCATCGCGAAGGCGATCATCGAATTGCACGGGGGCACGATCGGGGTCCGCAGCCAGGTCGGACGGGGCTCTGTCTTCTATTTCTCGCTGCGAGCCAGCTAGCTGATGGGGAGCCGCCGCGCCCTCAAGCAGGTTGATGTCCCTCCGCGCGGCCTCAATTTCCTCAACTGGAATAGAATGTTGTTCGCGAGTTACCGTGCATGCATAGTCCTGCTTTCCGAAAAACGTGGGAAGGTCAGGTGGTCGACGGGAAATTCCCGCTGCGCCAGTGGCTGGGAGCTTCCGATCACAGCACGGTCTTCCTGACAGAACGCGGTGGGTCTTCGCAGAAAGCTGCCATCAAACTGATTCCCGCAAACACTCTCAATGTCGATCAACTCGCTCGGTGGCGGCCGGCCTTGAGACTCTCTCACCCCCATTTGCTCCGGCTCTTCGACATGGGCCGTTGTGAAATCGAGGGCGTGCAGCTTCTTTATGTGGTCATGGAATATGCCGACGAGGATCTGTCTCAGATTCTTCCGCAGCGCCCGCTCTCGACGACCGAACTGGGGGACCTTCTCTCGCCGGCTCTGGACGCGCTTTTGTATCTACATGGAAAAGGATTTGTCCACGGCGCCATCAAGCCCTCGAACATCCAGGCTGCCGACGATCAGTTAAAGCTTTCAGTTGACCGCCTGTATCCGGCCGGACAGCTGAGCGACAAGGTCCAGGCCCGGACTGTCTATGACGCGCCCGAACTCGCCACCGAAGCGCTCACGCCCGCCGCAGATCTGTGGTCGCTTGCGGTTACGATGGTCGAAGCTCTTACCCAGCATCCACCCGTCCCCCTGGGAACACGCGAGCCCGTGGTACCGGAAACGGTTCCCGAACCCTTTCGCAACATCGCCCGCGCCTGCTTGCGCCGAGATCCCAAACAACGGCCTTCAATCTCAGACATCAGGGGGCGGCTGCAACCAGGCTCCATTCCTGCAACAGTGGAACCGCCCTTGCCCGCCGGGCGGAAACCTCCAAATTGGCACATCCTCGTGCCGGTGATAGCGGCGATCATACTGGTCGCGCTGCTTGTCCCAATGCTCACCCGCCGGAGCCGGCCGGCCACCACGGCTCCTAAAATCGAGCGAACTGAGGCGCCTCCTAAATCAGCGCCCACCCCCAGTGCCAAGCCACCTGAAAAGTTGAGCAAGGCCACCTCGTCCCAGGGGGAAGTCGCCCGGCAGGTTTTGCCTGAGGTTCCCCGCAGCGCTAGGAATACGATCCAAGGCAAGATCAGGGTCATTGTGCGGGTTGACGTGGACGCGTCGGGCAAAGTCAAGGCGGCCACAGTCACGTCTCCAGGGCCCAGCCCGTATTTCGCCAATCTGGCACAACAGGCGGCGCGACGATGGGAATTCAAACCGCCCCAATCCGATGGTCGGACCACTCCCAGTTCCTGGCTTCTGCGATTCCGGTTCGGACGCACCGCCACCGAAGTTTCCCCGGTTCGCGCGAATCGTTGAGCGGGCGGCTCAGCCAAACTGCCTTACCGTACCTATTCTTCCGATTTCAACTTCCACAGAATCTGCCGCAGCATGCCGAGCAAGGCCTCGGCGTCCCCCGACCGCAGACTGAGCCTACGGATCAAACGGCGTACTCTTTCCTCAGTGAAGACCTCCGTCTCCCGCGTTATGTAGCCGCTGGCGTGCAATGCTTGGAGCAGAGCTCCGGTAAGGCGCTCGGTCTCGCCCGCCGTCGCCCACGTGGACTCTTCTGCGGTCTTGTCAGGCGTGGTTGCCCTTGTCAATTCAAAAAGACAGACCGCCACGGCCTGCCCCAGGTTCATCGAGATGTGCTCTGCACGGGTAGGAATGTGCAGCAGCCAGTGACAATGACTGAGGTCTTCATTCGACAGCCCCACCTTCTCGGAACCAAACAATAGCGCAACCGGAGCAGATTGGAGCTGTTCACGGATGATCTTGCCGGCATCCCCATCAAGGTTTCGCAACGGATGCAGCAACTCGCGATGCCGTACCGCCGTAGTTCCTACGACGAACGCACAGTCGGCTACCGCTTCGGCCACACTACCGTACTGCTCCGCCTCGGCGAGCACACGGGCTGCCCCTACCGCAGAACGAGCCTCGCGAAACGCTGCTTCGAACGGATTCACCACCCGCAAGCGGTGAAACCCAAAGTTGCTCACGGCACGAGCGGCCGCGCCGATGTTGAGAGGATTGCGCGCATTCACCAGAACAACGCGCAGGCGGTCTGATTCGGCAGGAGGAAGCAAGAGCTCAATTCTACGACACTCATTCGGTGGTGCCGACGGGGCGCAGAGAGTCAAGAAGCTGTGAGTGCAGGTTGCGGTGCATGCGCGCAAGATCCTTCGCCCCGCCTGAAAAGCGGCTGTGCTCAGGATGACGCCCTACAAGGGTTCTCGTCGGAATCCAAGGCGCACCATTACGTGAGTAGGCTGGATTCGAATCGCTCGGCGAGACAGCAGATTCTAGCGCGCTGCAGCTTGAGCAAGCTGCTTGCGGGAAGTCTCAGCCTGTTTAGCTTCTTTGCTGGCCTCCAGCGTCACGTCGCGTTGTCCGAAGCCCACGCCGACCTTCTTCAGGAAGTCATTCGGAGGTATCCCGCCCGCAAAAATCCACACGAAATCGTTCGGAATCTCCTGCTGCGCACCCTTTGCGTCGAGAATAACCGAACTCGCCTTGAACTCAACCGGATTCGTCTGAAGGAGCACCTTGACCTTGCCCGTGCGCATGCAGTCTTCCATCCGCTTCGAGTTTCGCTCCTTAATGCGGCTGAAGTGCTCTCCACGATAACAGAGCGTGACTTGGTTGCCGGCCTGGTGCGCGAGCCCCATGGCAGCCTCGACTGCGCTGTCGCCCCCGCCAACCACCAGAATCTTCTTGTTGATGTAGTGGTCGGCTTCGATCAGGCGATACATCACCTTGGGCAGTTCCTCACCCTTGACGCCGAGTTTGCGCGGCTCGCCGGCGCGTCCCAGGGCCAGGATCACGTGTCGCGCGCGGTATCCATTGTTCACCGTTAGAATGGTAAAGATGCTGTCTTCACCCTTCTTGATGTCTTCGACTTTCTCTCCGGTGGAAACGTTGAAATCCGCCCGGTTCAACACCATGTCCCAAAACGCGAGCAGATTCTCCTTCGAGAGCTGCATTTTCTTGAACTTCCCGTACATGGGAAATTCCACCGGGCTGGTCATTACCAACTTCTGGCGCGGATATTTCGCCACGGTGCCGCCCACTTCATCTCGCTCCAGGGTGATGTAGCTAAGCTTGTTTTCAATGGCCCGCAACGAAGCGCTGATCCCCGCCGGCCCGGCTCCGACGATAAGGACGTCGTAAACCCCGTCTGTCGCCCGAGCAGCGGGATTTCTCCCCAGCCGGAGCGATATCGTGTCGATGCAATCGCGTCCCTGGTTCACCGCGTTCTTGATCAACGCCAGGCCCCCTAATTCGCCGACGATGAACAGACCAGGAATGGTGGTTTCATGCTCCGGTGTGAGGAATGGCATGTCCGCACCCATGCTGGGGCTGGCCATGACCATGGTGATCGCACCGACTGGACACGCATCCGCACAAAGGCTGTGGCCGATGCACTTGTGCCCGTTCACGATCACGGCTTTGCCCGCGATCATCGCCAGCACATCACCCTCCGGACAAACTGTGGTGCAGGTCGCGCAGCCAATGCAGTAATTGGTGTCGATATGCGGATGCTGGGCTCTGGGGCCGTCAGAGAACAGCTTTCCCTTCTCTGCCGCTTCGCGCGCACGGGTATCTCTCTTCTTCAGATTCCTCAGGTAACTGACAACGAAGAAGAGGGTGATGGCCGCCGCAATCCCGAATGTGATCAGTGAGTCCATGGCTGTGAGCTCAGAAGTATCCCAGAACGAACTGCAGTCCGATGTGAATCAAGGCCAGCACAGCGAAGGCATAACTGAAAGGCTTGTGCACGACGTGCCACAGATGAAAGACCTTTTGCGACCGTGAAAGGAACAGGACTCTCTTGGAAAGGGCGGCCTCTTCCGCAGCGGCATGAATCGCCCGCTCGACCGCGCGGTGCCTCGTGGGCAGGAACCCAGCCAGCGTAGTCAAGAATGCACTGCCCCTCAGCGCATGGCGGCGGAGCCGAGCCACGCGGAACTTCCGGGCCACATCGAGCAGCATCATGTAGATGATCGCCACTACGATGGGCAGGCGCGCCACGCGGTTTGCGTCGGGAAGCCGCAACAGAGCCCGCAGGTCGGCTTCCGGCAGCAGGTTCTGCGCGGCCAGTTGCTGCGACAGCTGCGCCTGCAAGTCCTGCAACTCCCGCATCGATAATTCAGCGGTGGTTACCTTGCGTGGAATTTGCCCATAGAGATATCGTCCGACTACTCCGCTGGCAGAAACCGCAAACATGATCCAGAACGCCATGCCTGCGAGCCCCTTGAACTTCAAGGTGGAGTGGAAGGCGATGATCGCCGGGGCTGTCAGCCCCATCACGATGTGGATATCGAGCCAGTGGCGGGTGTTTCCAATCGTCGCCAGCCATGGCCAGTGCTTGCGAATCGGATAAAGGAAGATGCCGACAAACAGAGCCACGCCGAAGAATCCGAGATACAGCCCTATCGGACCGCTCGGGCGCAGAAGGTGGTGCTTTGGAGAAAACGGCCGGTCCATAGCCGACAGCTTGTAGTAGTCGAATCCGTAGATGAAGATCGCCAAATTGATGGCGATCGCCAGAACGTACAAGGCATAAAGCCGCACACGATGGCGTCTCTCCGCATCCGGCACAGCCGCGGATGCAGTGGAGGCAATTCGGGCGGTGGCTGTGGCATTCGCGCTCATCGGCTGGTCACCTTCTCCTCTGTACTTACTGAGAACTTCTTGTATTCCGTGAACTGGTGCAAGTTACGCCAGTGCTGTCTGGGGGTTTCGACCTCTACGCTGGCCTGCGTTGGAAACCAGTACACCGGTTTTGAGTCCCCAAATGGCAGGGGGGCAAACTCGATCTCCGAATGCAGAGACTTTAGCCCAACATCCTGCAACGTGTCTTCAATACCAGCCTCGATTCTTGCGATGGTGCCGCTCTCCGGATCAATCCATGCCGCCCCGGTAAGTTCCAGGGGATATTCGCGCCCGCGCAGAGCCAGAGCCGCAGGCGACTTCATCCCGGGAACGTGCTGGAACGTGACTTTATCCAACAAGCGGCCGCCGACTACTTCCTCTCCGGCAAGCGTGAACTTGAAAGCCTCTGCGTAGTAAGGATGGAACACCAGGAACAGCGTGGCAAATCCGTTGCTGAGCAGCATCGACGTGTTCTTGCGGTCCCGCTTCGCCTCGTGCACGGGCAAGCGGGACTCAGAGAGGTTCAGTTCTCCCCCGGCGTTCGTCAAGATGACCAGGTAGTCGTATGTGGATTCTTCTTTCAGTTCGATCTTGTCGTCCTTGCCAAGCTTCTCCTGCCGCACGTGTTCTGTGCACTTCACGTCTGAAAACTGGTCGAGAAATGCGGAAGTCTGGTCGCCGGTGCGACGTAGAAGGTCATTTAACTTCTGCGCATCGGATGAGGCAGGAGAATTTCCCGCAAAGCACAGGCTGGCCGTGGCAATCACGGCCCACGTGCTGACCCGCAGAAGGTTTCCAATTTGTATTCGTCGCATCATTCTTTATGCTTCTTCGAATCGAAGCGGTAGCCGAGCGAGAACATGAACTGGTCATAACTCAGCTGGCCGCGGTTCGTAGTGAAGCTGCCTTGCAGGTAGTAATGGGGGCCGAGTGTGGTCTCCACCGTTCCCGTCAGAAACCGCCCCCGGCTGTTCGTCGTAACCGCAGAGGTGAAGTTCTGTTG